>CAVTSI010000010.1:0-362019 GCA_963737435.1 uncultured Acidobacteriaceae bacterium
TCGAGACTCTGCTGCGGCCCTACCGCGGAGAAAGCATTCTCCGACAGATTCCGGTGAAATTCCGACCTCCACGCCCAGGGGCGCGCTGCGATTCTGGTCAGCGACGGCGACATTCTCGACAAGATGCGCCGCGTGTCTGGACCCATGAGCCGGCGGCTGGATCTGGGCTCAACCATTGCGCTGTCAACAAAGAGCATGCCAACTCTGAGCTTTACAGTCTCTGCTGGAGGCCAACCCGCAAGCCATGGTGGACGACAAGGTGATGCCGACGTTGCCGCTGTCGGTAATGAATGTGATGGATGGCATGCGCGGCACGCAGGACATGATCGTCGTGGGCGAATCCGCCGTGGATGAAGCGTCCACTCCCGTGGATTACGTGGTGACGGGTTCGCAGATCATCACGCTGACGATTAAGTAGCGAATCAGTTGTAAGTAGCCAGTAGTCAGTGGTGCAGGAGGCGTGGTTTCGGGGCAAAGATCAGACGCCTCACGGGACACCCACGCAAGGTTGACCTGTGAGTTTTCCTGCCGGACACCAACACCTGAAGCAACTGTTCGCGCTTGACTCCGCACGATTCGGCCCCCGCCTGTGTTACGCTTTTCTTATTCCTGCCAATCGGCTAATCAGGATCATAATGAAAGTGCTTCGACTGGCGCTCTTCTGCCCGTTGCTTGCTGCGATGTGTTGGGCACAAGGAACGCGCACCTGGGAACAGACCAAGTACGACGAATTCGAGAAGGGCACCAGCCACGGGGTCGCCATCAGCAGCGATGGAAGGCTTACGCTCGCGCCTGCCTTCAGCGCGCTTTACACTTCGCCGTCCTCCTATCTTTGGGAACTGGCTGCCGACGCGCAGGGCAATGCCTATGCCGCAGCGGGATCGCCGGCGCGCGTCTATAAGCTGACGCCTGAGGGCAAGGCCAGCATCATTTTTGCTCCGCAAGAGTTGCAGGTGCAGGCGCTGGTGGTGGACCCGAGCAGCGCCATTTATGCGGCCACCTCGCCCGACGGCAAGGTGTACAAGATCGTCCACGGCGGCCCGGCGCCGGGGAAGAGTCCTGAAGGATCGCACACGACGGCGGAAGTTTCGGCAGCGCAGGAAGGGCGCAAGCTCAGTCCGACGGGCGAATCTCCGCGGCCCTCCGTAGCTGTCGATTCCAGTTACAGTGCCAGCGTTTTCTTCGATCCCAAGACGAAATACATTTGGGCGCTGGCACTCGATCGCCAGGGGCAACTGTACGTCGGCACCGGCGATCGCGGGGAAATCTTCCGGGTGGATCGTGCCGGCAACGGCGCACTGTTCTTCAAGAGCGATGAGGCGCAAATTCGCACTCTCGATTTCGACAACTCCGGCAACCTGATCGCCGGGACTGACGGCAGCGGGCTGATCTATGGCATTTCTCCGCAGGGGGAAGGCTTCGTCCTGTACAGCGCGCCCAAGAAGGAGATCACTGCCCTCGCCGTCGATGGGCACGGCAATATCTACGCAGCCGGAGCTGGGGAGAAACGCGGCGCAACATCGCCGCTGGCACCGGGCGTTCCTTTTGTCGCCGCAACGTCGCCTAGCGGTGGGGCCGCCATCACGCCAGGACCGCAAGGTCCGGCGACCCCCGGCGCTTCCACTTCCACGTTTACCGCGATTCCCTACCCCAGCGTGACCAGCGTTGGCGGCTCCGAGGTGTACCGAATTGGAGCGGACGGTTCGCCGAAGACGATATGGTCATCGCATGAAGATTTGGTCTATGCGCTCGCCTTCGATCAGGCGGGACGTTTGCTCGCGGGCACGGGGAACCGCGGCAAGATTTTCGTCATCGTCGGCAATCAATACACCGACCTGGCCCAGGCCAGCGCTAACCAGGTAACCGCCTTCGCGCGCGCGCCCCAGGGCGGACTGTATGCGGCCACCAGCAATCTGGGGAAGATTTTTCTGCTCGGCCCCAATCCGGTGGCGGAAGGCACGTACGAGAGCGATGTCTTCGACGCAAGAAACTTCTCCCAGTGGGGACGCGTGGAAGTTCGCGGCAGCGGCGCCTTCGATCTGTTCGCGCGCAGCGGCAATGTGGACAATCCCGACCGCAACTGGAGCTTGTGGAAGCAGGTCGATCTGCAGAAAGACCTTCCAGTGGATGCGCCTTCAGCCCGCTTCATTCAGTGGAAGGCGGTACTGCATCCCGGTAAGCCAGCGGCGGCCATCGAGAGCATAACCCTCAATTACCTGCCCAAGAACGTCGCCCCCGAGGTGGACGAGGTTTCGGTCGTTGTCGGCTCGCGGATCCCGGCAGGCACGCACACCGAGCCGGAGAGTTCCGGCCCGAGCTCTTATGCGCCTCCTATTCCGATGGTCCGCGACAAACACTCCATTGCGGTGAAGTGGAAGGCGCTGGACGAAAACGACGACTCACTCGTGTATAGCGTCTATTATCGCGGCGACGGCGAGAGCCGGTGGAAACTGCTGCGCGACGGCATTGAGGAGCGGTTCGTCAACCTCGACTCCGACCTTTTTCCCGATGGCGGCTACACCATTCGCGTGGTCGCCTCGGATGCGCCGTCGCACTCGCCCGAGGACACTTTGACGGGCGAGAGCACCAGCCCGCGCTTTGAGGTGGACAACACCCCGCCGCGTATTGAGTCGCTGAACACGAAGGTTGAGGCAGATAAGCTACACGTGACCTTCCGCGCGGTGGACAGTTTCTCGCCCATTAGCCGCGCCGAGTACTCGCTGGATGCGGGCGACTGGCAAACTGTCGATCCGGTGGGGAGGATCTCGGACTACAAGGTTGAGAAGTATGATTTCAATGTGCCGATTGCGGCAGCAGGCGAGAGCGAAGCGGGCAAGCGAGTCGCCGCTAGGGGAGCGGAGGAGCACACGCTTGTCGTCCGCGTGTACGATCGCTTTGAGAACATGGGCATCAGCAAAAGTGTGGTAAGAGCGACAGCAAAATCTGAAAATAAACCATAGCGTCGAGAGCTAAGACGATCAGCCTTGAAGGGGCACGGCTTCAGCCGTGCTGTTTACCGGCATACCGAGAGTCGGGCTTTAGCCCCGGAGGGACGTCGTATTTCCTGAAATGGCAAGTTCCCTCAGTGGCTAAAGCCAGGGTTCTGGGGCAGCTTACGGCACGGCTGAAGCCGTGCCCCTTCAAACCCTCGGAACTTAATACTCCGGCTAAAGCCTGCTTCCGTTCCATTGCCTATCTCCATGAACCCTCGCGCTATTGTCGATCTCTTCGCGCTGCTGGCCTGCTCGGTGTACGGGACGATCCCGCTGTTCTGGTTTGTGGTGCATCCGTTTGTGGAGCGCTGGCGCACCCGCGGGCGGCGCACTTACGCCTTCGTCGTGCCGGTGTGGGGCGGATTTATCGCCATCGCCTTTCTGCTGATGTGGCCGTTTCGCTCGGCCCACTTTTATGCGAACTGGTTTGCCTGGGCGCCCGCGGCCATCTTCTTCCTGCTGGGATTCTCGATTTACCGCGCGGCATTCCAGAAGTTCGACCGGACGAAGGTTTCCGGCCTGGCCGAACTTGAGCCGGGCCGACATCGCCAGCAACTGATCACCACCGGCATCCGCGCGCACGTGCGCCATCCCATTTATCTGGGACACCTCTGCGAGATTATCGGCTGGTGCATCGGAACCGGATTGGTCGCGCTGTATGTGCTGGCGATCTTCGCCATGATCACCGGAGCGGTGATGATCCGAATGGAAGACCGCGAACTGGAAGCGCGCTTCGGGGAAGCATTTCGTGCGTATCGGCAGCGCGTGCCCGGCGTCGTACCGAGAGTCCGAAAAAGTTGATCTCGACCGTGCCTGACCCGCTTTTCGCTACAATGAACCTTCGCTGAGTTCCTGATGCAATTTGAACTCTTTGTCGCGGCGCGTTATTTGCGGGCCAAACGGCGACAGGCCGTCATCGGGGTCATCACCGTCATCTCCATTGTCGGAGTGGCGGCGGGCGTGGCCTCGCTCATCATTGCGCTGGCCATCAACAACGGATTCCGCCAGGACTTGCAGGAGCGGCTGCTGGGCTCGACCTCGCACATCAACCTGCTGCGCGTGGAAAGCGATGGCATCCGCAATTGGCAAGACCTGCTGGCGCGATCGCAGAAGCAGCCGCACGTTCTCGCCGGTGCGCCAGCGATTTATGAGCAGGTGTTGATCTCGCGCGGCGCGCGCGCTCAGGGAGCGATTCTCAAGGGCATCCTGCCGCAGGATGAGCGCAGGGTCAGCGACATTCTCGATACCGTCAAGAGCGGCTCAGCCGACAGCCTCGAGGTGCGCAAAGAAGATCAGGGCACGAGTTCGCCTCCAGACCCCGACGAACCGAATCCGCTCTCCGCGCGCGTCACCGCTTCCCTGCCGCCGATTCTTCTGGGCAAAGACATGGCCGACCAACTGGGCGCTATGGTTGGATCGCTGGTGACCGTCACCAGCCCGCAAGGCGAGCTCACCCCCTTTGGCATTGTCCCCAAGTACAAGCGCTTCAAAGTGGCGGGAATTTTCTCGTCGAGCTTCTATGAGTACGACAGCTCCTGGGCCTTCATCCCGCTCGCTGACGCGCAGAAACTCTTCGACCTAGGCGATGTTGTCTCCGTGCTGGAGTTCAAGATCGACGACATCTACCAGGCGCCGGAAATCGCGCAGAAGCTGGAAGCCGCGGCTGGCAAGGGTTTCATGTCAACCAACTGGATGGAGCAGAACCGCGCCATCTTCCATGCCCTTCGGCTGGAGCGGGTGGTGACGTTTATCACCATCGGGCTGATTGTGTTTGTCGCCGCACTCAACATCTTGATCTCGCTGATCATGATGGTGATGGAGAAGACGCGCGACATCGCGGTGCTGGTCTCGATGGGCGCCAAGAAGCGGCAGATTCGGCGCATCTTCATCTACCAGGGCATCCTGATCGGCGTGATTGGAACGGTGCTGGGCCTGATCGCGGGGTATTCACTCTCCTGGGCAGCCGGGCACTACCACCTGGTATCGCTTTCCGCCGAGGTTTATTCCATCGACTATGTGCCCTTCGCGCCGCGCGTCGTCGACGGAATTCTGGTGGCGATTGTCGCCGTCGGCGTCTCGTTCATTGCGACCCTCTACCCCTCGTGGTCGGCCGCCAGCGTCCTGCCCGCAGAAGCGTTGCGCTATGAATGACGCGGCAGTCAATGTGATGCTAAAATGTATCACATGACGAAAGCTTCACTCCGTGACCTTCGCTACGAGTTTAAGAAGATTGAGCGGCTCTTGCGTCAGGGCGAAGAGGTTCAGATCACTAAACGCCGGCATGTGATTGCTCGCCTGGTTCCTGAAAACACTCCATCTCCCGCTGAGCTTCCCGACTTCCGAGCGCGCGTGCGCGCTATTTATGGAAACAAGGTGTTGGCTGTCAGCGGCGCTGACCTGGTAAGTAAAGATCGGAGTAGGTATTGAAGATCTACTTCGACACCAGCTTTCTCATCTCGTTGTACAGTCCGGATATCAACTCCGGGACCGCCGCCCGCGCGATGCACGCCTCCAAGGGAGACCGCTTGATCACAACTTTAGGGGAATTAGAAGTCGTGAATGCCCTAGGACTCCGCGTGTTTCGCAAGGAGGTGTCAGCCGCACAAGCCCAGTCCTCCTTGGAGGACTTCGAGAAGGACCTGCGGGATGGCGTCCTCCAACTGCGCCGGTTGCCGGAGCAGGCCTTTGAACGCGCACGCCAGTTATCGCGGCAAACCACCACACGGATCGGTACCCGAACAGCAGATCTTCTGCATGTGGCGGCGGCACTCGAGCTCGGCGTGGATTGGCTCTACAGCTTCGACAAGCAGCAGCGCAAGCTGGCCCGCGCCGTACGACTGAAAATCAATTGAGCGGCAAGTCCGGAACTGGGACGAGCAGAGCTTTACCCGCCACCGTGCTTAGACCGTCGAGCGTATCCATAAAAGTTGAAGCGCGCCGGGGCGTTGACTGAAGATGCCATAGCAATTCGGCATTGTTCCACGCGGATTCACGCGCCGCGCTCACGCTCCAAGCGGCGATGGTGTCTTCCAGGCGGGAAAATGGTGGGAGCGGATCGCCAAGCAAGCGGACGTGTAACTCGCGCTTGGCGGTTTCAATCAGGCTGTCTAGCGTGGTATTAAGCTCCGTATAGTCGTTGTACTGCGCCGTACCGTGCTGCGGAATGGCGGCCGTCGCCTGACAGTTGGTTACGATCGCCTGCGGCAGATCGTGATTGATGTGGGCATTCACGCCGGCCAGGGCGAATTGGATGCGGGCGATTAGGGTCTGGCTGCGACTGGTGAACACAGCCTGCCAGCAGTCCGGCGTGGTCTGACCCGAAAGCGACGACGCCAGCGCGCCGAAATACAGCCGCGCAAATTGCACGTCCAGTCCGGCAAGCCACTGCGGATCGCTGAATCCACCGGAGGCGATCCGGCTTTGCACGGCTTGGGTGACTTGCAGGTATAGACCGTTGAACCACTTCAGGCCGTCCCCGTCCGTGCAGGTCTCGCCAATCACCCGCATGATTTGAACAACCTCGTCGATGGATTCGGGGGTGGCCGTGACCGCCGCGAGCAGAGTTGGATCATAGGGAAACATGGCTGGCTATTATAGCTGCGCGTGGGCGGATTGCCTGGCGGCCACGGGGGCTTTCCGAGCTGCGCTTGCGAAAATAATATTTTTGGAAATAAATTCGTCCGGACGACCCTCCATGGCAGAGTCGCGCGACCCCATTTTCTTATCTAAGAAAAAAGCAACGCTGCTGGTAAACGGAGAAAGGTGAATTGGGCATGGCCAAACCGACACTGCTGACGGTGGACGACGATCCCAACGTGTTGAAGGCAATCGAGAGGGACCTGCGAGCTCGCTACGGCGAGAACTATCGCGTGCTGCGCGCCAACTCAGGCGATTCGGGTCTGGAAATATTGCGCGAGCTTAGGGTCCGCAATGACGCGGTGGCGCTGTTGTTGGCCGATCAGCGCATGCCGCAGATGGATGGCATTGGTTTTCTAAACGAAGCCAGAAAAGTCTATCCCAACGCCAAACGGGCCCTGCTGACGGCGTATGCCGACACCGGCGCCGCCATCAACGCCATTAACGAAGTGAACGTTCATTATTTCTTTCTGAAGCCCTGGGACCCGCCCGCCCAGCATCTGTATCCGGTCATCGACGACCTGCTGGAAGATTGGACGGCGGCGTACCGGCCAACCTACGAGGGAATCCGAGTACTGGGGACGCGCTGGTCGTCAAAAGCATACGAGGTGCGGGATTTTCTGGCGAGGAACCACGTTCCCTATCAGTGGATCGATGTTGAGCTCTCGGCTGAAGATCCAGAGGTGAAGCAGCTCATTGCGTCCATCGGCGATGATGCCGCCAAGTTGCCGCTGACTTTGTTTCCCGATGGCACACGGATGTTTCAGTCGAGTCCGGCTGAGCTGGCTGAAAAAATTGGACTGAAGACGCGCGCCGACACCCAGTTCTATGACTTCGCCATCGTCGGCGGCGGTCCTGGAGGCCTGGCGGCAGCGGTGTACGGCGCGTCTGAAGGCCTGAAGACGGTGATGCTCGACCGCGAAGCTCCCGGCGGCCAAGCCGGGCTGAGTTCGCGGATCGAAAACTACCTCGGCTTTCCGTCAGGTCTGAGTGGTGGTGATCTTGCGCGCCGGGCAGTGATGCAAGCGCAACGCTTCGGAGTGGAGATCCTGGCGCCGCAAGAAGTCGTGGAACTCCGTGCGGAAGGTCCGTACCGCATCCTGAAGCTCGCCGATGGCAATGAGATTTCCTGCCACGCCGTTCTGATCGCGACGGGCGTTCAATGGCGCAAGCTTGAGGTTCCGGGGATGGACCGGATGCAAGGGGCGGGAGTCTATTACGGCGGGGGCAGTCAAGAGGCGATCTCCTGCAAAGGCGAAATCGTTTACGTCGTAGGCGGCGCAAATTCAGCCGGTCAAGCTGCGCTTAACTTCGCGCAGTATGCGGAGAAGGTGGTGATGCTGGTCCGCGGCGACTCGCTCTCGGCAACCATGTCCCGCTACCTCATCGACCAGATCGAGAAGACAGCCAATATCCAAATCTGGACGCATGCCGCAATCATCGAAGTTCATGGGGACACGCATCTGGAAGAGATTTCGGTGCAATGTTCCGACACCAATACGGTGGAGCGAGTGCCGGCCAGTTCCATGTTCATCTATATCGGTGCGCTGCCCCGGACGGACTGGCTGGAGGGAACGGTTGCCCGCGATGAGCGAGGTTTTGTTTTGGCGGGACCGGACTTGCTGAAAGACGGGAAGCTTCCCACTGACTGGAAGCTGGACCGCGATCCCTTTCTACTGGAGAGCAGCGTGCCCGGTGTGTTTGTCGTGGGCGACGTGCGACACGGTTCCATCAAGCGGGTGGCGTCGGCGGTCGGCGAGGGAGCAATTGCGGTGCAGTTCATCCATCGTTATAT
The DNA here is from genome assembly GCA_963737435.1 of uncultured Acidobacteriaceae bacterium. Taxonomy (GTDB): domain Bacteria; phylum Acidobacteriota; class Terriglobia; order Terriglobales; family Acidobacteriaceae; genus Bog-257. The sequence continues at coordinate 8,425 of CAVTSI010000010.1, forward strand.
GGCGAAGGTGTAGCCAATGTCGAACGTCACCCGAGAAGAGCTACGCACCGTGGAGGTCTTCCACGATCTTCCGGACGAGCAGCTGGACTGGTTCCTCGAACATGCGACCGAGGCCCGCATGCAGCCGGGCGAGATTTATGTTCGCGCGGGCGATGTTGCGGACAAAATGATTGTGGTCCTGGAAGGCGAGCTGCAGGCGCGATTTGAGGGAGCCAACGAGAACGTGTTTACCACCCAGGCTGGCGCCGTTTCTGGGGTGCTGCCGTACTCCCGAATGAAGGTCTTTCCTGCAAACGGCAGGGCGGTCAAACCTTCGCGAATCCTCGTATTCCCGGCTGCCGAGTTCGACGACCTGCTCCGCCACTTGCCGGAATTGGGCCGCCGCTTGGTGGCGACCATGGTGGACCGGACGCGCGAATCCACGCGAGGCGAGCAGCAGCGCGATCGCTTGGCCGCGCTGGGCAAGCTCTCAGCCGGGCTGGCCCACGAGTTCGAACAATCCCGCGGCTGCGGCCCGTCGCGCTGCCGAACGACTGCGCAGTTCGGTGGCTGAGTTTCGCAGCTCGGCCAGCAAGCTGGGGGCGCTCCAGCTCACAGCGGTTGAGACGGCGGCCATCGAGACGTTCGAATCCACCTGCGGCGTGGACGCCCCTGAGACCGACGTGCTGAGGGCAAGCGAACTACAAGACGAGGTCGAGGCGATTCTGCATCAGCATGGAATCCAGGATGGCTGGCAGTATGCATCGGCGCTGGTGGAATCCGGCGTTCAACCCGGTCCGCTCAATATCATGCTCAGCGGAGTGCGCGGCGACGTGGCAGGGCCCGCGCTCAAACGAGTATCGGCGCTGGTTGAGATCAATGACCTGCTGGCCGAGCTGGACAACAGCACCTCCAAAATCTCCGATCTGGTTCGCGCGATTAAAGAGTACTCGTACATGGACCAGGCAGCAGTGCAGGACGTTGACCTGACCAAGGGCCTGGAGAATACCTTGATCATCATGGGCCATAAGCTGAAAAAGGGCGTGACCATCAAGCGAGATTACCATCCCAGGCCGCTGTTGGTTAACTCCTATGGCAGCGAGCTCAATCAGGTATGGACCAACATCATCGACAACGCCGTCGATGCCATGCACGGGGAGGGCGAACTGCGGATCAAGACCTTTCTGGAAGGCGACAGTGCCGTGGTTGAGATTGCAGATTCGGGATCGGGAATCCCGCCGGAGATTCAGTCGCGCATCTTCGAACCGTTCTTCACCACCAAGGGAGTGGGAGAAGGCACGGGCCTGGGGCTGGATACGACGCTGCGGATCGTCCGCAAACATCGCGGATCAATCAATGTGACCTCAACTCCGGGCGATACCAGGTTTCAGGTCCGTTTGCCAGCCGTCGGCCTGTAAGCGCGAGATTGATAATGGCGGTTGTTAGACCAGAGCCCAACCCCTTCGGCTCCAGGCCTTGCCGCCTCCAGAACTCCGAAATGGAACTCGTTTCCCTACCCCTTCCGTGGCAAAGTCGCTGACTTCGCAGCCCGGACGTGATCTAATTCCTATAGGCCGTGGGTTGGCATACTGAGTTCCGAATCGGGCTTAGTTGCAGCGACTTGGCCGGAATTTGTGACGTACCGGAGCGCACCTGCATCCAATCGTTCAAGATGTGCTGTTACGAGCGCAGAACCTGAAAAAGGTTTTCCGCTCGGGCGACTCCGATTTAGTGCTCTTTGAGAGCCTGTCGTTCCAGGTGCAGACCGGCGAGATGCTGGCCATTGTTGGCGAGTCTGGTGCCGGCAAAAGTACTTTGCTGCACATACTCGGAGTGCTTGATAGGGCTTCCGAGGGTGACGTATACTTCGCCCAACTCGATTTGGGTAAACTCTCGGAAGAAGATGCGGCGGAGTTTCGCAGCCGCGAGTTGGGGTTCGTGTGGCAGTTTCATTATTTGTTGCCGGAGTTTACCGCGGTTGAGAATGTGGCCATGCCGTTGGTGATGCGCGGTGGGAAGCGGCGGGAAGCTGAGCAACAAGCCCTGCACTGGTTGCAGGAGGTTGGGTTAACGGACCGTGCCAGTCATCGGTCCGGCGAGTTGTCGGGCGGGGAGCAACAACGGGTAGCGCTGGCCCGCGCCTTGATCACCCGGCCGAAGCTCCTGATGGCCGACGAACCTACGGGAGACCTCGACAACCGGACAGCGGACGTGGTGTTTAATTTGATCGCCAAGCTACATCGCGACTATCGTCTGACCTCGCTCATCGTTACTCATAATCTTGGGTTCGCACGGCGCTGCGACCGTGTGTTGCGGTTAGAGCGCGGACGGGTCGTCGAAGTGTCTCCGCAGTCGTTGCTGGCATGATGCAACCGGCAGGCGACAGGCGGGTTTGTACGTAGTAAGTAGATGGAAAGGACCGGCGAGGTCCTTCTGGATCGGCCACAGAATTTTGCTGGCCGACGATCACAGGTGCGACAGGCAACGGGACGCTGCGGGTGACTGTTCCTTCGCTGAGGGGAACGTTCCAGCCGGGTCCTTGGAGAGGCTCAATGTTCGAACGGTACACGGAAAAGGCCCGGCGAGTAATTTTCTTCGCGCGCTACGAAGCCAGTCAGTTTGGTTCTCCTTACATCGAAACGGAGCACCTGCTGCTGGGTTTGTTGCGCGAAGACAAAGCGCTCACCAATCGGTTCCTTCGGTCCCACGCTTCGGTGGAATCCATTCGCAAGCAGATCGAGGGTCACACCACCATTCGCGAAAAGGTCTCAACCTCCGTGGACCTGCCCCTAAGCAATGAGTGCAAGCGTGTGCTGGCCTACGCTGCCGAGGAAGCCGAGCGGCTGTCGCACAAGCACATCGGCACCGAGCATCTGCTACTGGGCCTGTTGCGCGAAGAGAAATGCTTCGCGGCTGAAATTCTGCATGAACGCGGACTGCGCCTCTCGACCATTCGCGAAGAACTGGCGCGCACCTCGCAAGAGAAGGCACAGCCCTCGCAACGTTCGCGCGAGTCGTCGCTGTTGTCGGAATTTTCCCGCGACCTCACCCAGTCGGCCATGGATAATCAGCTCGACCCACTGGTGGGGCGCGATGCCGAACTGGAGCGCGTCGTCCAGATTCTGTGCCGCCGCACCAAGAACAATCCGGTGCTGATCGGCGAACCGGGGGTGGGCAAGACGGCCATTGTCGAGGGCCTGGCGCAGCGCATCGCCGACGGTGAAGTGCCGTCGTTCCTGGCGGACAAGCGCATCCTCGCGCTCGACCTCTCGTTGATTGTTGCCGGCACCAAGTATCGCGGCCAGTTTGAAGAGCGCCTCAAGACCATCATGAAAGAGCTGATGGAGTCGCAGAATTCCATCATTTTCATCGACGAGCTGCATACCCTAGTGGGCGCGGGTTCGGCTGAGGGTTCGCTGGATGCCGCCAACATCCTGAAGCCGGCGTTGTCGCGCGGCGAAATTCAGTGCATCGGCGCCACTACGCCGGGCGAGTATCGCAAGTCCATCGAGAAAGATCGCTCCTTGGAGCGGCGCTTCCAGGCGGTGAAGGTCCCGCCCCCGAATGAAGTGGACGCGGTCAAGATCCTGTTCGGCATCAAGGAGCGCTACGAGAAGTTCCACGCCGTCACCTACACCGACGACGCGATTACCTTCTCAGTTTCGCACTCCAACCGATATCTACCCGACCGGTTCCTGCCCGACAAGGCGATCGACCTGATCGACGAAGCCGGCGCCCGCGTGAAGCTGCGCCAGACTTCGCTTCCCGAGGACATCACCGAAGTACAGAAGCGGATCAAGTTCATCGTGCACCGCATGGAAAACGCCATCGCCAACCACGAATTCGAGAAGGCCCGCTTCTACTCCGATGAGGAGCGCAAAGAGCGCGAGAACCTGCGCGCCCTGCGCGAGAAGTATCACCTCGACGAGTCGTCCACCGGAGTCGTGGGACGCGAAGACATCGAAGATGTGGTGTCGCGCTGGACCGGCGTGCCTATCGCTTCCATCAAGGAAGAAGAAAGCCAGAAACTGCTGCGCATCGAAGAAGAGCTGCACAAGCGGGTGATCTCGCAGGACCGCGCCATCACCGCGCTGGCCCGCGCCATCCGCCGCTCACGTGCCGGCCTGAAGAGCCCCAACCGTCCTATCGGTTCGTTCCTCTTCCTGGGTCCGACAGGCGTTGGCAAGACCGAAGTCGCACGCACCCTGGCGCAGTTCATGTTCGGCAGCGAGAAATCGCTGGTCCGCTTCGACATGTCGGAGTTCATGGAGAAGCATTCCGTATCGAAGCTGATCGGATCGCCTCCGGGATATGTCGGCTACGAAGAGGGCGGCCAGTTGACCGAACGCGTGAAGCGCGCGCCCTACTCGGTGGTGCTGCTCGACGAAGTGGAGAAGGCGCACCCTGACCTGTTCAACATCCTGTTGCAAGTGTTCGAGGACGGCCAGCTCACCGACGGGCTGGGCAATACGGTGGACTTCAAGAACACCATCATCATCATGACCTCGAACATCGGCGCGCGTCATTTGCAGAAGCGCACCGGCATGGGCTTCCAGTCGGAGCATGAAGACACGATCTCCACCAAGGTCGAGGACATGGTGAAGAACGAGGTGAAGCGCACCTTCAATCCCGAGTTCCTCAACCGTCTCGACGAGGTCATCATCTTCAACGCGCTCAGCGAGGCTGACCTGATCCAGATCGTGGAGTTGATGGTGCAGCAACTGAACCAGAACCTGGCGCAGCGCGCCATCACGGTCACCGTGGCGGAAGAGGCCCGCAAGTGGATCCTCGACCAAACGATTGTGGACCGCAGCTACGGTGCGCGTCCGTTGCGCCGGGCACTGCAGAAGTACATCGAGGACCCGCTGTCAGAGGCCCTCATCCAGGGCACGTTCGCCCAGCGGCCCACGTTCATCGAGGTGTACCTGGAGATCAACCAGCTCTTCTATCGACCTGTCGGCGAGGAGAAGACCGAGGGCGTGCTGCTGTACAGCAACTAGGTCGCGCAGTGCGGACCTTCAGGTCCGCGGCTAGGCAAAAAATTGCCCAGAGGCTTCAGCCTCGGCTAGAAGGGGAGCGAAAACGCTCCCTTTTTCGCTGCCCGCGCGGGAGCTAGGGGATCATGGACGAAGGTTGATTGCCGCAGGTTTTCTAGCGCCCCTTGGCCGCGCACGCTTAGGCGACTTCGTAGCGTTGGTCAACTGGCGAAGAGTGGCAACCAGCGCGGGGGCCGCCGAGCGCAGTTCGGCCCGGGTATGCCGCGTCAGCTCACCCAAAACGCGTTCGCCGCGGGCGGTAAGCTGCACGTTCACCTCGCGCCGGTCTTCCCCGCCCCGGCTCCGCCTGATCAGTCCTTTCCTGGCGAGCCGGTCCACTAGTTCGACCGCGCTGTGGTGCTGAATCTGCAGGCGCTCCGCCAGATAAGAGATGCGCGGTCCTGCCGCGTCGGGAGCGCCCTTCACGGCCAGCATGAGCTGGTGCTGCTGCGGCTCAAGCCCCGCTTCCCTGGCTGCCTTTTCGCTGAAGCGCAGGAACCGCCGCAGCTGGTAGCGGAACTCGGCCAGGGCCTGGTAGTCCGTCAACGTCAGGTCGTTGTAGGCCATGGTAATAGATCGATACGATATTATCGTATTGCGATATATAGGAGAAGGGGTTGTTTCGCGGAGTGTGCGCTTTGTTTCAGCCGGTGGCGACTGGGATCCCGCTGCTGCCGAATGGGGCATGAAGCCCTGGTGCTTCTAGCGTTCGTTGGACGTCGAACCAGGCGATACAAAATAGGCGCCATAGCGGTTCCCCATTTTATAGAGCAGCCTCGCCTGGAAGCGAACGGGGACCGCGTTCTGGTGCGGGAATTCCAAGTAGACGACTTCCCCAACATACAGACCGGCCTGGGTTTCGAAACCGATGCCGGTTTCGCTGATGTCGGTGCAGATTCCATCTTGCGAGACTTCCGTCAGCAAACCTGATAAGTGATGCGCACGGGCATGTTGACCCGTATCCGGTTCTCCCGGCGCCGCACGCACGGAGGAGGTGCGGCCGGCGCCGTAGCGTTTCGCGCAATCGTGTTCTTCATTCCCCACTCATCGGCAAAAACTCCAGCAGCTTTAGTTTGGCTCAAAAACTGAAACCCACTTTGTGCCAGCAGTTACAATGAAGAGTTTTCCTTTCCGCAAAATCGCAGGTTGCCAAGGAGCTAGCTTGATTGCTCGTTATACCCGCCCTGAGATGGGGCACATCTGGAGTGACGAAAACAAGTTTCGCACCTGGCTGGAGGTGGAACTCGCCGCCACGGAAACGCTGGCCGAGGCCGGAATCGTTCCTCAGGCGGCCGCCAAAGCCATCCGCGAAAAGGGCGGTTTCGACCTGGCGCGCATCAACCAGATCGAAGCCGAAGTGAAGCACGACGTCATCGCCTTCACAACCGCCGTCGCGGAGAAGGTGGGCCCGGAGTCGCGCTGGCTGCACTACGGGCTCACCTCCAACGATGTGGTGGACACCGCGCAGGCCCTGCTGGCGAAGCAGGCGTCCGGCATTATCCGCGAGGACCTGAAGAAATTGCGCGAGGTGCTGAAGCGCCGCGCCTGGGAGTTCAAGGACACGCCGGCGATTGGCCGTACCCACGGCATTCACGCCGAGCCAATTACCTTTGGGTTGAAGCTGGCGAACTGGTACTCAGAGATGCAGCGCAACATCGAGCGCTTTGAAATGGCGGCCGAGCAGATGCGGGTGGGCAAGCTCTCGGGAGCGGTGGGAAACGCGGCGCACCTCGAACCGGAATACGAGGAGAATATTTGCCAGCGCCTGGGACTGAACGTGGCGGCGGTTTCGTCGCAGGTCATTCAGCGCGATCGCCATGCGTTTTATGTTGCAACCCTCGCCGTAATTGCCTCGACGCTGGACAAGATCGCCACCGAGATTCGCCATCTGCAACGCACCGAAGTGCGCGAGGCGGAAGAATATTTCAGCGAGAAGCAGAAGGGCTCGTCGGCCATGCCGCACAAGCGCAACCCGGTCACCTGCGAGCAAATCAGCGGCCTGGCGCGGGTCGTGCGTGCCAATGCGCAGGCGGCGCTGGAAAATGTCGCCCTGTGGCATGAGCGCGACATCTCGCATTCGTCGGTCGAGCGCATCATCCTGCCCGACTCGACCATCCTGCTCGATTACCTGCTGAGCAAGACGACCACGCTGATCGACACGCTGCTGGTTTATCCCAAGCGCATGTTGAAGAACCTGGAGTCCACTGGTGGACTGGTGTTCAGCGGACAGTTGCTGCTTGATTTGGTCGAAGCGAGCGTGCTGCGCGAAGATGCGTATCGCTTGGTGCAGTCGTATGCCATGAAAGCATGGAAGGAAGACCTTAACTTTCGCGAGCTGATCCTGAGCGATCCCGAGATTACGTCGAAGGTAAAGCGCGAGACGCTCGAGCACGCCTTCGATCTGCAGCGCCCGCTCAGAAATGTGGACAAGATCTTTCAGCGGGTGTTTGGGGGGAAGGCAGGGGGTAAGGGCTAGCCGACAACTGGCAACCGGCTACTGGCAACTGGCAACTGAACTAATCCAGGCGATTGATGATGGAAGCGACGTAGCCTGCGCCGAAGCCATTGTCGATGTTTACCACGCTGACGTTCGAGGCGCAGGAGTTCAACATGCCGAGCAGGGCTGCGATTCCCTCGTAGGAAGCGCCATAACCGACGCTGGTGGGCACCGCAATCACCGGCACGCCAACCAGACCACCGACCACACTGGGCAGCGCGCCTTCCATTCCCGCGCAAACGATCACGACGCGCGCCTGGGTCAGCGCTTCACGGCGGGTCAGCAGCCGATGGATGCCGGCGACTCCCACGTCGTACACGTGCTGCACCTCGTTGCCCATAGCCTGCGCCGTGACCACCGCTTCTTCGGCGACCGGAATGTCGCTGGTCCCGGCGGACACCACGACGATCTTTCCTTTGCCGTAGAGAGTCTCGTCCTGCGTGAGCGTGATAGCGCGCGCCAGTTCGTGGAATTCGGCTTTGCGAAACTTGCGCTTCACCGCGCGAAACTGCTCGGGCGAAACGCGCGTCGCCAGCACGTTGTGGCCAGGATGCGCCAGTCGCGCGAAGATCTCCGCAAACTGCCGCGGAGTTTTTCCCGGTCCGAAGATGACTTCAGGCATGCCAACTCGCAACGTCCGATGATGGTCCACGTTGGCGAAGCCGAGGTCCTCGAAGGGAAGATGCCGCAGCCGCTGCACCGCTTCCTCGGCAGAGAGCTTGCCTCGCTTTACTTGGTCGAAGAGTTTCTTGATGGCGTCGGAAGTCATGGGACAGTTGCCAGTAGCCAGTTGCCAGTTGTCAGGAAGAAAGTTTCAAGTTTCAAGTTTCGAGACTCAAGTTGCAAGTCCTGACAGAGGATTGTACTGGGCCCATCGGTGTGGTTGCCGAACCCGCCACGACTGAGTGGTACGATGTGAAGCGTAGATGCTCGCGCAGACCCCCACAGCACCTCGAACCTTGACCGTCGCCATCACCGGCGCCAGCGGTTCCATCTTTGCCAGGCACCTGCTGGATGCGCTGGACCGCGACGAGCGCGTCGCCACCGTCAGCCTTATTCTCTCCGACAGCGGCCTGCGAGTGATGGCCGAAGAACTCCAACTATCGGGCCGCAACGAGTTGATCGACAAACTGCTAGGGCGAGCGTCGCAGAAAATCCGCCAGCAGAACAATTCAGATATCGGGGCCAACGTGGCCAGCGGTTCCTATCGGACTGACGCCATGATCGTGCTGCCTTGCAGTGTAGGAACACTGGCGCGCATCGCGCATGGAATGGCGATCCAGCTCATCGAGCGCGCCGCCGATGTCTGCCTGAAGGAGCGCCGGCCGCTGATTTTGTGCGTGCGCGAAACCCCGTTTAACCTCATCCACCTGCGCAATATGACTCTGGCCGCGGAGGCGGGCGCCACCATCTTCCCGGTCATCCCGGCGTTTTACTTCCGCCCGGTCTCGACCGACGAGATCGCGCGCGAGTTTGTCAACCGCGTCCTGGCGCATGTGGGACTGCCGCAACCCGACGCGTATCAGTGGAAGGGCGAGTGAAGGCTAGTTGCAGGGAGCAAGCAGTTCGGGGACCGCCCGCATTCCCTTCACATGAGCTGCTCAATTTTTTCGATGAGCACTTCGGGCGGTTCGCCCTTGGTAATGAAGGCGTCGGCAATCTCCAGCGCGTCGGACGGCAGGGAGAAGTATGCCGACAAGAAAATGATGGGAATGCTGGGCCGACGGCGGCGCAGTTCGGCCGCTACTTGTCCCCCGTTCAGACCCGGCATGTAGAAGTCGAGCACGACCAGGTCAATACTGTTCTGCTCGAAGAGAGCTATCCCCTGCTGCCCATCGCTGGCGGTGAGTACCCGGAGCCCATGGTTCTCCAACATGATCTTTCGCACTCGCAGACCAATGGTCTCATCATCAACACAGAGCACCGTCTTCTGGCGAACTGCATCCATCCAATTCCCCGATTCTTCCACTGTAGATTCGATTCTTAAGTGCGAACTGGCGTCGGTGCTGCTCTTCAGTATCAAGGCGTGCCTAGGCGATTAAAATTGTTGCCACGTTTACGGCGAACGAGGCGCTATTGCTCTTGTATCCGAAGATCGTGGTTTTGCCCATGCCGAAAACGTCGTAGATGGCTTTTAGATAGCTGATATATAAGGACTTATCGGCTCTCCGAGCATTAATCTTTCTGATGCCAAAGTTTGCTACTTTACCGCGAGGCAATCCCGAGGGTCATTTCTTGTGCACCCGGAAAATGAAGCCTTCGATTTCGCTCACACCGAAGAAGCACCGCAAAGCCTGTTCCCTCAATAAGCTCCGCCTGACGTGGTATCAGACTGGGCTGTCTTCATTTCGCTTCGCGCTTCGGGCATGGTATTTTCAAAGACTTACCGGCGAAACGCCATGATCCGCTCTTACCAAGGAATCAGCCCGACCATCCCGCCGTCGTGCTACGTTGACGACTCGGCGCAGTTGATCGGCGACGTGGTGCTGGGCGAGAACGCCAGCGTCTGGATGAACGCCGTGCTGCGCGGCGACGTGCACTTCATCCGGGTCGGCGCCAACAGCAACATCCAGGATTGCAGCGTGCTGCACGGCATGTTGAACCAGTGGCCGGTGGTCGTCGGCGATTGGGTGACGGTGGGCCATTCGGTCACGCTGCACGGCTGCGTCGTCGAGGACCGCTGCCTGATCGGCATGGGCGTGGTCATCCTGAATGGAGCGCGCATCGGAGCGGGATCGATCATTGCGGCGGGCACGGTGATTCCCGAGGGCACGGTGATTGAGCCCGGCTCGCTGGTGATGGGCGTTCCCGGCAAGGTGCGCAAGCGGTTGGGCGAGGCGGACCAGGAGACGATCCTGCGCTACGCGCGGAATTATTTGGGCTACAAGGAAAATTATCTGGCGGAGAGGAAGAAGTAGTTTAGCCCTCAGCACTCGGCCGTCAGCATTCAGCCCTTGCAAGTTGATTGGCTGAATGCTGAGCGCTGAACGCTCTGACAACTGGCAACTGGCTACTGACAACTGATTCTCATGATCAAGGCAGTCCGTGGAACTCGCGACCTTCTCCCGCCCGACACCGACCTGTGGAACCGGGTGGAGGCGCAGGTGCGCGACGTCTTCGCGCGCTACAACTTCCACGAGATCCGCACGCCGATCTTCGAGGACACGCAGCTGTTCTCGCGCAGCGTCGGCGAAGAGACCGACATCGTTTCCAAGGAGATGTTCACCTGGGAGGACAAGGCCCGCGCACAAAGCGAGAAGGCGCAGTCGCTGACCTTGCGTCCGGAGAACACCGCGGGCGTGGTGCGCGCCTACATCGAGCACGGTCTGGACAAGAAAGGCACGCTGCAGAAGCTGTATTGCATTGGGCCGCAGTTCCGCCGCGAGCGTCCGCAGAAGGGACGTTATCGCCAGTTCTATCAGATCGACGCGGAGATCATCGGGCCGCCAAGCGCAGGCAGCGAATCGCCGTTGCGCGATGCGGAATTGCTGGAGATGCTGGCCACGCTGCTCGATGAAGTCGGCTTGCGCGATTGGCAGTTGCAGTTGAATTCGGTGGGCTGCGCCGAAGACCGCGCGCGCTACAACCAGGCGCTGCGCGAGGCGTTGCAGCCCGTGGTGCACCAGATGTGCGCTGACTGCCAGCGGCGGGCGGAGACCAATCCGCTGCGCGTGCTGGACTGCAAAGTGCCGGAGGACCAGCCGATCATCGAGAAGCTGCCCAAGATCAGCCAGTATCTCGACGAGCCTTGCCGCGAACACTTTGCGGCGGTGCGCGCGATGCTGGATGCAGTCGGCATTCCGTACACGATCAACGAGCGCATGGTGCGCGGGCTGGATTATTACACGCGCACCACGTTCGAGTTCACGCACGGCGGGCTGGGCGCGCAAAGCGCGGTGCTGGGCGGCGGCCGCTACGATGGACTTTCCGAGTCGCTCGAAGGGCCGAAGGCGCCGGGCATCGGCTTCGCCATCGGGGAAGACCGGCTGATTCTCGCCTTGCAGTCGCAGGGCGAGAAGCCGGCGGAGAAGGTGCAGGCGTACATCGCTCCGCTGGGCGCGGGGATGAACACGACATGCGCTCAAACTGGCGCGCGAGTTGCGCCGCGCGGGCATCAGCGCCGACATCGGCGATGAGACATTCCGGCTGAAGAAGTCATTCGAGAGCTGCGGAGAAAGCCGGAGCGCGATTCATCGTCATTGTCGGAGAAAACGAAGTGGCGGCGGAGCAATTCGCGGTGAAGGACCTGGCGAGCGGGCAGCAGGTGCAGGTGGCGCGCGGAGCGCTTGCGGCGCATTTACAGCAGCCATAGGACTTGCATCAAATGTGGCAGTCGCGAATAAGACTCGGCGGGTTATCTGTCTGCTGAGTTCCCCATTTCATCGCACGAAGAGTAAGTAACACGCAGGAGCGTAAGCGGTGGAAGCCCCGCAAAAGAACATCGAGCTGATCTCGCAATTCATCCAAGCCTGCGTCCGAGCAGATCCTGATGAATTTGCCAGCTACTTTACGGAGGATGCTATTTGGTGGAATTCGCCATGGCCGCCGGTGAAGGGCCGCGATGCCATCCGGGAAACGCTGCGCAGGGGCTCCCAGAAAATGGCGGCCTTACCGTGGGAAATACGGCACATTGTGGCTGACGGGAACGTTGTCTTGACTGAGCGGGGCGATCATTTTCTGGTCAACAACAGGGAAATCAGCGTGCCCAGCATGGGGGTCTTTGAATTGCAGGGCGGAAGGATCGCTGCCAGGCGTGACTACTGGGGCCTGACGCAGTTCGAAGCTCAACTACTGGAGGAACGCGACTTCGCGGCGACAGCATTACACCCGACCTTGAGGTAATCTGAATTCATGCTCGACTTCTTAGGTGACCTGAAACGTACTCATATGTGCGGCGAGTTGCGCGCCTCCGACGCCGGCTCCAAAGTTGTGCTCATGGGATGGGTGAACAAGCGGCGCGATCTCGGCAATCTTATCTTTCTCGACCTGCGCGACCGCAGCGGGATCACGCAGGTTGTGATCACTGCCGATGCCGGAGCCGAAGTCCACGACCGGGCGACCGCGGTGCGCTCCGAGTTTGTGGTTGCCGTCATCGGTCACGCCAAGCTGCGCGAGCCCAACACGGTCAACAAGAACATCCCGACCGGCGAGATCGAAGTGATTGCCGACGAGTTGCGTATTTTGAACGACTGCAAGCCGCTGCCGTTCTCGCCCGGCGATACGGTGCTGGCCAACGAAGAGGTGCGCCTGAAGTATCGCTATATCGACCTGCGACGGCCCGAACTGCATCGCAACATCGAACTGCGCCACCAGGTTGCCATCGCCATTCGCGACCATCTGAACGCGCAGGGCTTCTACGAGATCGAGACGCCCGTTCATGACGCGCTCCACCCCCGAAGGCGCGCGCGACTACCTGGTGCCCAGCCGCGTGTATCCCGGCGAGTTCTACGCGCTGCCGCAATCGCCGCAGCTCTTCAAGCAGATCCTGATGATCTCGGGCTTCGACAAGTATTTCCAGATCGTGCGCTGCTTCCGCGACGAAGACCTGCGCGCCGACCGCCAGCCGGAGTTCACGCAGATCGATCTGGAGATCAGTTTTCCGCGACCAGAGACCGTCTTCCGCGTGGTCGAAGGCTTTTTGAAGGCCGCGTTCTCGACCATCGGCGTGGACTTGCAGACGCCGTTTCCGCAGATGAGCTACGACCAGGCCATCCGGCTCTATGGCATCGACAAGCCCGATCTGCGCCTGCCCGCGATGGCCGACGTGCGCGAGGCTTTCGCGGCGGAGAACCTGGAAACGCTGCACGTTGATCCCGAGCTTGCCGCTTGTCGCAATTGTCATTCCCAAGGTCGGCGAGCTTTCGCGCAAGGAGCGCGACGAGATCAAGACACTCTTCGGCGATCGCAAGGACACGAAAGTTTTCGAGGACATCAAGCGGCTGGAGAAATCGTTTCCCGAGGTCGTTGCGAAGATTCGCGAGCTTGCCAAACCGAATGCCGAAGACCTGGTGGTCGTGGTCGCAGGCGCAAAGCGCACGGAAGCCGCCAATGTGGCGAAGTCCCGGCAACAGGCCTATGGAGTTTATTCCGCAGCCGGGCAACTGCGACTTGCGCTGGGACAGAAGTATGCCGAGCGGCACGGCGCTTACAAGCATGGCAACTTCCACCTGCTGTGGGTCACCGACTTTCCCATGTTCGAGTGGGATGAAACGGAGCAGCGCTGGAACGCGGCGCACCATCCCTTCACTTCGCCGCACGAGCAGGACATGGACAAGCTGGAGAGCGATCCCGGCGCGGTGCGCGCGCTCGCCTACGACGTGGTGCTGAACGGAACCGAGCTGGGATCGGGCTCCATTCGTATTCATCGCCAGGACATTCAGGCGAAAATCTTCAAGGCGCTCGGCATGTCTCCGGAGGAGCAGCAGGCGCGCTTCGGCTTCTTCCTGGAGGCGCTGCAATACGGCACGCCGCCGCACGGCGGCATTGCGCTGGGCCTCGACCGCATCGTGATGATCCTGGCGGGCGCCGAAAGCCTGCGCGAGGTGATTCCCTTCCCCAAAACCGCGAAGGCGGTTGACCTGATGGTGGACGCGCCCACGCCGGTGAGCGAGAGGCAGTTGAAGGAGTTGGGGATTGCGGTGGTGGGAAAGAAGGACCTGTAGCTAGCCAGCAGTTAGCAATTAGCAGTTAGCAATTAGCAGCATGAAAGACGATTTTCCCCATTCCGGCGCTGTCTCCTTAGGCGTTGGAATCGCAACCGTTCTGCACCTGAGAGAGCGCTGACAATTAGAAGAGCCAATGTCTGGCTCTGGCTTGCCACCCCACGAGGAACCCATGTCCGAAAGAGGCAGCGTGATACGCACCGAAGTTCGCGGGCTCGATCTCTGCCTGGACCAGACCGCGTTGTTGCTGTCGAGGTCGGGCGAGTACCTGACGGCTCCCATCGTGCTCAGCCCTGCGGACGCGGAGAGGCTCGCCATGGAAATGGCCAAGGCGCAGTTGTGGGAGTGGAACCAGATCGACGAACTGAAACGCAAGGCGGAGAAACGCTACAAGAACTATCTCGGATCCTGGCTGGTGATGTGCCTGGCCGCCTTCAGCGCCTATGTCGGCTTCCCCGGTTATTACTTGCCCGTGTTCCTGCTGTTGATTTCGATTCTGCTGTGGTGGCGGGCCAGCTTTGTGGAGCGCAAGGACGAGCAGGCGGCCCGCGAAGCGAGGGAACAGTTCATTCCCGACTGGGGCTACATTCGGCAGCGGCTGGAGGAATCAAACACGACCGTGATCGGGAATTCTTCACAGCCCTCCGAATAAAACGCACGTCTCGATCGCGGAACATCTGCCGTCCCTCCGGGACTCCGGTCTTAATTCCCACTCCACCCAGCCCGCCGCGGCGGGCTGGGCTAAGCTCTTTCGCCCCTTCGGGGCTGGTTCTTGTGTGCTTCGTTCCACCGCGGCAAACCAATGACGGTCGCGACACAATCGCTAAAAGCTCACCGCCAAAAAGGCGGTGGGCTTCTAGTGTAGCTATCCATTGCCCACTAGTCTCTGTCCTTGGCCATGGCGTAGTAGCCCTGGCGGGCCTGCACCTTATACTCTCCGGCCTTGGCACGGAGCTGGATTTTGCGATAGCTGCCGTCGAGTTTGGTATTAGTGGGCGTGTAGCCAAGGTTGTACTGGCTGCGCAATTCGTTCTGGATCTGGTCGAAGGCCTGGCGCAACTTCTCCTGCTTGTTGCCGACCTCGATGACGCGGCCGCCGGTTTGTTCGGCCAGCTTCTTCATGTCATAGTCGCCGCTGTAACCGAAGACACCGTAGAATCCGCGATCGGCAATCAGGATCACATAGCAGATGGTGTCGGCCTTCTGCGCGGCTTCGATGGCGTCCTGAATGCGCAAGCGGCTGCCCTGGTCTTCGCCGTCGGTAAAGACGATCATGGCCTTGCGTCCGACTTCGTTCTTCAACTTGTCGTTGGCGCCGAGGTAGATGGCGTCATACAGCAGCGTGCCCCGCGGCGTGGTTGGGATGGGACCACCGCCCAATCCCGGCGGGCCACCGCTCATGCTGGCGCCGATCTGCACCTTGTTCAGCGCGCGCGTCAGATCGTGCACGTTGTTGGTGAAATCCTGATCGAGGTCCACATCCACATCGAAGTTGATGACGAAAGCCAGGTCCTTGGGGCGCAGAACGGCACGCAGAAACTCGGCGCAGGAGGTCTGCTCAATGTCCAGCACGCGCTCCTGGCTGGCGCTGGTGTCAATCATGATGCCCAAGGTCAAAGGCTGGTTCGATTCCGCCGAGAAATACTTGATGGTTTGCGGCTTCCCGTCCTCCATCACCTCGAAGTCAGTCTTGGTGAGGTTGGGAATCAGCATGCCGTGTTTGTCCTTCACGTTGAAGAACAGGTTGACGACATTCACCTCCGCCTTGAAGGTCTGCAGGTTATCGTCTTCGGCCGGAGCTTGGGACTGCTGATCTCGGGTCGCGGGCTGCGACGGCGGATTCTGCGACTGGGCCGCGATGCCCAGACTGGCGGCCAGGATGAGACCTAGGACGGTAGCGAATTGGCGAAATCGGTGGAACAACATTAGCTTCTCTTTCCTGTTGGATGCATCCATTGTAATGCACCGCCAGACGATTCCCAGCGATGAGGGCTGCCGAGCCGTCCCGGTGCGGTTATACTGTCCAGAGTTCCGGCAATCTGGGAGACGACAGAGATACATGTTCAATCGCCGCTTGAGCCCGTGGATCCAATCCGCCGTAATGCTGGCGGCCCTGAGTTTCGCTGCCAGTTACGGGGCAGCGCAAGAGCAGAAATTACCCGACGCTCCCACGCCGCAGAACAATGCGCCCGCTCCCAGCGTCAACCTGCCACCGCAGGCGACACCTGACGACCAGGGTTCGTCTTCGAGTGGAAACCCCGAAGCGCCGCCAAATACTCGCAGTGGCGCCCAGCAGCCTCCGGAGCCGACTAACCCACAGGCCCCGCCTCCGGGCTCGGAGGGAGTCAAGACGGTGCCTGCCGGCAGCGCTTCCAACACCGGGGAGAGCGGTCGCGATGAGTTGTTCCGGCTGCAGCGCACGGTCAGCTTCGTCACCGTTCCGGTCACCGTGAAAGACAACGAAGGCAAACTGGTGGATGGACTGCTGCAGAGCGACTTCAGCATTTACGAAGATGGCGCCAAGCAGCAGGTCAAGCTCTTTACTAGCGATCCGTTCCCGCTTTCCGCCGCGCTGATCATCGACCAGGGCATGTCGGACCTGACGCTGAAGAAGGTGAACCAGACCTTCGCCGCCCTGGGCGGATCATTTGGCCCGTTCGACGAAGTGGCCGTGTTCACGTATGGCAATACGGTCAACCAACGGTCGGATTTCGGCAACGCCACGCGCATGGAGATTGCTCTGCAGCGGATTAGGGATGAGCGCGGCGAAGAATCCGAGCCCACCGGTGGTGGGCGGACCTTTTGGGTCAGGCCCGGTAACCAATAGCAAGCCCATACCGGGCGGTAAGCTGGTGGTCACTCCCGAAAAAGAGTCGCACGTGCTAAACGATGCGATCCTGGCGGCCGCTCACAACCTGGCGCATCGTCCCCGCCAGAACCGCAAGATCATTTTTGTCATCAGCGACGGTCAGGAACTGGGCAGTCGGGCCAGCTATGCCCAGGTGTTGAAGGTGCTGCTGACGGACGAGATCGCGGTCTATGCGATCGGCGTGGACTCAGCCGCGATGCCGCTCTACAACAAGATCGAAAAGGCGCGAATTCCAGGCTTCGGATACAGCAACATCCTTCCGCGATACACCAACGCCACCGGCGGCGACGTGCTGAACGAGTTCTCCAAGGAGTCCATCGAAAGCGCCTACCAGCGCATCACCATGGAAGCCCGCAACCAGTACACGCTGGGCTATAACACTCCGCAGCAACTCTCCAGCAACTACCGCGAGATCGAAGTGCGGGTGCGGCGCCCGGGGCTGGAGGTTTTCGCCAAGCATGGATACTACCCACTGCCTCCGCAGAGGGCCGAGGCGCAACCGGTGACGGCCGATCATCCGCCGGGCGGCGAGACAGGAACAACGGCCCCGCCACCGCAACCGCCACCGCATTAGAAGTGTTTGGCAGCCGGCACTTGGCATTTGGCCAAAGCGACCTCGCCGTTAGATTCTCACTTACTGCGCACCTGGCATAGGGTGCTGCTGTTCGCTCGCATTTGGCACGAGCTGGAGATAGACCTGTTTGGGCAGGTCTGTATTCCAATGACCGGCAAACTTGGCATAGCCGACCAGGCCGAAGAAGAGAATGGCAATCCCCGCGGCCATGCTCCAGGCCGGAATGGCGCGGCGCTTTCGCAGACCCGCAGGCAGGCTCATAGCCAGTGCATCCTTCGCCGGACAAACGGCCACACACTCCAGGCATCCAGTGCACTCGGCCGAACGAATCTGCACCAGCTTATCGACCGGCAGCGCCGTGGGACACGCCTTGGCGCACTTGGCGCAGTCAATGCAGGTCCCTGGATTGCGCGTGATCCGCGCCGGGCTCAACAGCGAGACCAGTCCCAGGAACGCTCCGTAGGGGCACAGGTAGCGGCACCAGAAGTTCTGCACGAAGACGGACGCGACCACGATTCCAAGGATGACGAATGCCGTCGTGCCGCCCAGGTAACGGAAGAAGTTCAACATGCGCACATCGACGATGAGCGCATACGGGCTGCCCAGAAATTCAGCGATGGCCGGCGCCGACATGCCGGCTACCGCGTAGACGAAGAAGCTCAGCAGGACGTATTTCACAGAGCGAAGCGCGATGTCGGCCCAACGCGGCAGCGGCAAACTCCGTCCGAATGTGGAACGTCCCAGCTTCCACAGGTATTCAGAGATGGTCCCCACCGGACACAGCCAACTGCAAAACGATTTGCGGAAGACGAACGAAATCGCCAGGAACGACGCAAACAAGAAGAAGCCCGCGGCATGGATGCGCGGCACTTGCCCGGTGCCCAGGAAGTACTTCAACTGCATCAGCCCTTCGATGGGCAGCCAGCCTTCGACTCCGGCTGGCCGCGAGACTTCCATCGCACGCCCACCGCTTTCCGCCCAGCGCACCCACAGGTAGAACTGAATCCCGATCCACAAGTTCAACCCCACCAGGAAAAGCTGTGCGGTAATGCGTAGCGGCTGCGAGTACTCACGACCGTGGCGGCGGATGAGCTTCTTGCGTGCGGGGGTGGGACCGTTGTCAGCGTCGACGAGAAAGGGCGTGGCGGGGTTGGTGGATTCCTCGATTCCACTCAGGCTCGAAACTCGCGATCCGAAATGGTTGTGCTGCACCCCTGGCACGGCTACCTCCTCCCAATTGCCGCTGGTTATCGCCTGGCCTCCATGGCCACAGCGCGCGGGAAGAGGATGTTATTTTCCAGATGAATGTGCTGGTGCAGGTCGGCTTCAAAGCCCTGCAGCGCCTGATACAGCGTGCGGTAGCTGATGCACGCGTCTTCCGGGACCCTGTAATCGTTGGTGATTGTGCGCAGCGCACGGAGCGCATCGCCAGCACCGTCGTGTTCCTGCATCATCATGCGCACGGGGTTTACCACCGTGCCGAACGTCGCTGGGGGTGCGGGTTCGCCGGCCAGTGCGCTTTCTTCCATACGGATCATATACGGAAAGAGGACCTGCTCTTCCTTCATCAGGTGAACGCTCAGTTCCGCAGCCAGATCGGAGAACACTTCCTGTACCTGAAGCAGCTCGGGATGATTCTTGCCATGCACGCTGACAACCTTGGCGGCGAGCGCTTGGATGCGCGAGCTTTCTTCGCGCACAAACACGTGATGAGTGGTCTTGATATGGTCAATCAGATCGGCCAGTAGCTGCTTCTGCCAGTCCTTGTTGTCGGTGGGTTGGGTGGATGCCAGGCTTCTCTCCAGGCGTGCGAGAGCTTCGTCAACCGAGATCTTGGCCTCCGCGCATGCCTCGCCCAGGGTGCGGCTTCCGCCACAGCAGTAATCGATTCCGAGCTTTTCGAATTCGCGCGTTGCACTGGGCGTCTCGGCGGCAATCTCGCCCACGGTTTTAGTCGCTGTTAGTGTCATTTCTGTTTCCTCCTGTGAGCAGCGGGTCTTTGCGCCGTTGCCATCCTCAAATACAGACTAGTGGCCCTGCCGCGCAGCAGCTATGACTTCTGTCACGGGCGACGACGATTGTGAAAGTTCATAGCGAAATTGACGGGCTGAGACTTTAGTCACTGCGCTGGCGGCGACGGCTTGCTGAAATCACTGCATGAGCTCCGCAGTTCCTTCGATAGACTTCTCCGAACGGCCCTACATCGTGATCTGGGAAGTGACCCAGGCCTGCGACCTGGCCTGCGTGCATTGCCGCGCGAGTGCACAGCCCAACAGCAATCCCCTGGAGCTTTCCACCGACGAAGGCAAAAAGCTGATCGACGAGATCGCACACATGCAGGTGCCGGTTTTCGTGTTGACCGGAGGCGATCCGATCAAGCGGCCTGACCTGTTTGAGTTGATTGAACACGCCAAGAAAGTTGGCGTGCGCGTTTCTCTGACGCCTAGCGCTACGCCTCTGCTGACGCGCGAAGTGATTCACCGCCTGAAGCAGTCTGGCCTGGCGCGGCTGGCGGTGAGCCTCGACGGATCGGATCGCGAAGTGCACGACACCTTCCGCGGAATGTCGGGCTCGTTCGTCCGCACCATGGAAGCCATCGAGTGGGCCAACCAGGTTGGCCTGCCGGTGCAGATCAACACAACGTTCAGCCGCAGGAATGTCGCGGACTTCGACAATATCGCAGCCTTGATGGAGAGCAAGAAGATCGCCCTATGGAGCGTCTTCTTTCTTGTGCCCACCGGTCGCGGCAACATCGCCGATCTTTTGTCGGCGGAAGAGTTCGAGGCCGTTTTCGCCATGCTGTACCAGCTGTCGCGGCGCGCCCTTTTCCATATCAAGACCACCGAAGCGCAACATTACCGGCGTTATGTGCTGCAACAGCAGGTAGCAGAGCGGCGCAACGGCAGCGCGCAACGCGCAGACATCCCATCTAAAGTGCAGGACACCATTGGCCGTGCGCCGCGGGGCTTGAACGACGGCAAAGGATTCGTCTTCGTCTCACACCTGGGAGAGGTTTTTCCCAGCGGCTTCCTTCCATTTACCGCGGGGAATGTACGCTCCGGCTCGCTCAGCCGTATCTATCGCGAGTCGCCAATCTTCCAGCAGCTGCGCGATGATTCACAACTCGGCGGCAAGTGTGGGGCGTGCGAATTTCGCCACATCTGCGGAGGGTCGCGAGCCCGCGCCTTCGCACTAACTGGCGATCCGCTGGCGGAAGAACCCTGCTGCGCGTATGTGCCTAAAAACTACATGGGGCACGATGTACCTCCGCCGCAATGGCGACGACCGGCTGCGTTACACGTGTTGTAGCGGCAAGCCCCAGCGGCTCAACCGCCGGAAGCCTCTAGTTCCGCTTCCAGGCGCTTCAGGGAAGGAATATCGAGCTTGCGGTTGTCCACCTCAATCAAGCCCTCCGATTGCAGGCGGCTGAGATTGCGCGACACCAGTTCGCGCACCGTGCCGATTTGCGCTGCCAGTTCGCTGTTGTTCGCCGGCAGCGTCAGTGTGATGGCATCGCCGTTCCGCGTGCCTTCCGCCTTACCCAATCGGACTAACAGCGCGATCAGCCGGTGGCGGACCGTGGTGAACGAAAGTTCTTCGATGATGTTCACCAGCCGGCGCAGACGGCCGCCAATCACCCGCAGGACCTTTAACGCGACCTGCGGATGCTGCAAGCAGAGGGCCTGAAAATCCTGACGGCTGAAGAAGAGCAGCGTGCTATCGCTGACCGCCTGGGCGGAGGCGGGATAGTTTCCGCCGTCGAAAACCGGCAGTTCAGCAATTGAGCTGCCCGGACCGTCGATGGATAGGACTTGCTCGCGGCCACCGGCCGAGCTCTTGAAGATGCGCACATTCCCCGACTGAACCACGTACAGACCGGCGCAAGCATCGCCTTCGCCGAAGATCAGCTCGCCGGCAGCGTACTTGCGCTGCAAGAGGTGCGAGGTCAGGAAGGCGAATTCCTGCTCCGTCAAGCTGGAGAAAATGGGCACGCGCCTCAGTACGGCGAGCGAGGCAGCTTCCTGCTCTGTGGGCATGGCGACGATTTTACGCGATAGCGTGGAAGAAGAAGCTTTGACCTGCGAAATAGGGACAGCCGCTCATCGAGTTTTGTCCTGGTATTCCTCGAACCAGGCCATCTGGATGGCTTCGAGTTTGCCCTCGTTGGACATCTTCGCGTCGTCCACGAAGGTCGGCAATTCGGTAACGTAGCGATGCAGGTCAGTAAAGCGGAGTTCCAGAGGATTCAACTCGGGGAACTTGTCGGACAATGATCAGGCCGATGTCTTCCGCGTCATCCCATCTCAGTTCAGCAGCCATAGAGTCCCTCGAAGATGAAAATTGTCGGCGATCAATCGTGGTGAGTCGCCGCTTCCGAAACATAGTTGCGGTTCCAGGACGGAATCTCGACGACCACTTCGCCTGGCTTTTCTATCACAGTTTGACATCCCAGCCGCGAGTTTAGCTGCAAGTCGGCGGCCATGTCGAGACGATCAGCTTCGTCATCGTCCATCTCGTTGAGCAGCTCCTTGCCCTTTTTCACCACGACGTGACAGGTGGTGCAGGCGCAGTTTCCGCCGCAGGCGTGCTCCAGATGCAGCCCGAAATTCATGGCCACATCGAGGATCGACTCCGGCTTGCCGTGGTCCTGGTAGGGGAGCTTGCCGTGTTCAAACTCAAAGGTCTTGTTCTCGGGAAGGAAGGTGACCCGAACGGTATTCGGTCCGGGAGCTTCCACGGTTGCGGTTGCGCCGCCTTGTGTTTTTTCGTCTGGCATAATTCCTCAAGCTCGCTGCTAACGTTCAATCTCTGCCTGCGCGATGGGATGCGGCGATTCGGGTCCCTCGCCTACGTCGGCGGTGTCCATGTTTTGTCCCTTCAACGCCGTGCCCACCGCGGATTCCATCATCAGCTCGGCAAGATGCATAGTTCCCTGGTTCAGGGCATCGATCGCAGTCCGAATGGCCTGGTAATCGTCGGCCTTCATCACCGCACGAAGCGCTGTCTCGAACTTGCCAATGTTGCTGCGCTCCTGCGACGACAACTGCTGCCACGCGGGATTCTTGCGGCCCTTCTCCAGCGCCGTGAGCATCGTCTCAGCTTCATTGCGCGCTTCGATCACCTGGCGGCGGCGGAAATCTTCTTCCGCATTATCGAACGAATCGAGGATCATGTTCTCGACTTGCTCGTCGGTCAGACCGTAGCTGGGCTGTACCTGAATTTCGGCTTCCTTGCCACTGCGCAGCTCGCGCGCGGAGACGTGCAGAATTCCGTTGGCGTCGATCAGGAATTTCACTTCAATGCGCGGCAGCCCCGCCGGCATGGGCGGAATGCCCTTCAGGTCGAAGCGCGCCAGGGAGCGGCAATCGCTTGCCAGTTCGCGCTCGCCTTGCACAACGTGGACGGCAACATTGGTCTGGCCTTCCACGCCGGTGGTGAAGTGCTCGGTCGCCGACGCCGGAATCGTCGAGTTGCGATGAATGATTTTGACCACGCCTCCGCCCAACGATTCGATGCCGAGCGACAGCGGCGTCACATCGAGCAGCAGCATTTCCTTGGTCGCTTCCGAGCCGCCCGCCAGGATGTGCGCCTGTATGGCCGCGCCCAGCGCAACCACTTCATCGGGATTCAATCCGCTGTGCGGGGTGCGCTGGAAAAGCTCTTCGCACCAGTTGGCGGACCTTTGGAATGCGCGTCGAGCCGCCTACCAGCACGGCTTCGTTGATCTGCTTTGGGGTCAGGCCGGCATCTTTCATCGCCTGCCGGACCGGCCCAATTGTGCGATCGATGACCGGCTGGATTAGTTGCTCGAATTGCGCGCGCGTGATCTCACGCTGATAGCGCTTGCCGCTAGGGAAGCTCGACGTCCAGCGCCGTCTTCTCTTCGGACGACAAAGCAATTTTCGCGTCGATGACTGCCTTGCGAATCGCCTGCACGATCTCGGCGTTGCGGCGGACATCGACCGCCAGATCGCCCTGGATGTCGTGCAGCGCGATCGTGATCAGCAGGTTGTCGATGTCATCGCCGCCGAGGTGGGTGTCGCCGTTAGTGGCGATCACCTCGAAGATACCCTCGTGCAACTTGAGAATCGAGATATCAAAAGTGCCGCCGCCCAGGTCGTAAACCGCAACCGTTTCGGCGTTCTTCTTGTCGAGACCGTAGGCCAGCGATGCCGCCGTGGGTTCATTCACCAGGCGCAAGACCTCGAGGCCAGCGATGCGGCCGGCGTCCTTGGTGGCTTGCCGTTGCGCATCGTTGAAGTACGCGGGGACCGTGATGACCGCCTTGGTGACCGGCGCCGCGAAGTAGCGCTCGGCGTTGCGCTTTAGTTGGCGCAGGATGAAAGCCGAAATTTCCGGCGGGGTGAAGGTCTTGTCGCCGAGCTTGATGCGCAGCACCTCGCCGGCGGCGAGATCGTCAGCCAGCCGGAAGGGGAACAGCTTCAATTCGTCCTGTACATCCTCGACGCCGCGGCCCATGAGGCGCTTGACGCTGTACACGGCGCGCTCCGGCGTCTCGATCAGATACTTGCGCGCGGCGCTGCCCACCACGATCTGGCCGTTCTCGTCCAGCGCGACGACCGAAGGCACCAGGTTCAGTCCGTCCTCGCCGGGGATCACAACCGGACGGTCGCCTTCCATGTACGCCACCAGCGAGTTGGTGGTGCCCAGATCGATTCCGACGATGCGTTCATTGCTCATTCGCTTTTCGCTCTTCGCTGTTCGCCAGATTGGTGCCAACCAACATCCTTGCCATTGAAAGACATTTGGTATCAGTCGGGTTCTGCAATTCGCTAGCTTCATGCTGCCGATGTTCTGGCGAAGAGCGAAAGGCGAAAAGCGTCCTTTCAGTTCTCCAGCACCTCGTCGATGTCGCGCAGCAGGTTGCGCAGGTAGCTGCGGCGATTCAGCACATCCACCATCTTGTCGCGCACCGCGATGCGATCATCATCCAGAACGCTTCCGCCCTGCTCGGCGCGGTCAATCAAGGCATCCCACTCGTTCCAAGCTGCGTGCAGCTCTTCCAGCAGGCCGTTGTACCTGTCCTGCAACTGCTTTTTCGAGTCCTGTAGCTCACGCTCGAGGGTGCGGTCAGGCTCTCCCATTTTCTTGTTCATGCGCATCTCTTCGAGCTGCATGTTCAGTTCAAAAACCTGCTCCAACAGATCGGGAGGAACCACCTGCTTCTTCAGCTTGCCGGTGCGGCGCGCCTCTTCGGTCGCGGCCTTCGATTGCTCTTCCAATTGCACCCCCTGCAATCGCAGCAGGTACTCGGTGCGGGTGATGGGGTCCTTCAGGGTGCGGTACGCGTCATTGAGCTGCGAACTCTTTTCCAGGCTCCACTGCTGTTCGCGATCGCTATTGATGGCATTGATGTCGGGATGCAGGTGCCGGCTCAAGGCGTAGAACTCGCCTTCAAGTTTTTCCGGCTCCAGGTTCAGCCTGAAGGGCAGCCCGAAGAAGGTGAAATAGTCCACTGGCGTGGGCGGCTGCACTTTGCCGCACTCCTGACAGAAATGAGCAGCGCGCATGGCTCCGCACGACCAACAATTCACCTTGGTCGGCCTGCTTTGGTTGACAACTAAAATGCCGCTGTCCAGTTGCGCGGGTTTTTTGTGGTCAGTCAAAGCCATTGTTTTCCGCCGTGTCATCCTGAGCGACGAGCGTAGCGAGGAGTCGAAGGATCCCTATCGCCTGCAACAAACCTTGTGCCGTCCCTGAAGGGACTCGTCAATTTCTCTCGCCCTAGCCCCAGGGCCTACGCCCTGGGCTAATATTGTTTCGTCCTCACTCGGGGCGAACCAAGCACCCCGGAATTCCACAATCGCGGAATCCCTATCGATTCAGCCGGTCGCATTCGGGCGCCGTTACCGCTTCTTAGGAAAACGAAGTACCGCAGCCGCAAGACTTCTTGGCATTCGGGTTCTGGAAGGAGAAGCCCTGGTGCATCAGGGTCTCTTCGTAGTCGAGAACCATGCCGTGCAGGTAGATGAACGACTTCGGATCGACAAAGACGCGAACATCTTCGAACTGAAAGACGCGATCGCGTTCGCGCGGCTGCGTGTCGAAACGGATGTTGTAACTCAGTCCCGAACAACCACCACCCTGCACCCCAGACGCAGTCCGCCCTCGGTTGGCGAGATGTTTTCCCTTGCCATCGCCAAACGAATGCGGGCCAGCGCCTTGTCCGTCACCTGAATGCCTTTGGCAGCGGGGGCGGGCGCCTGCGCCGGATTTTCAATGTTGACCGTGCTCATGGTTGTGTTCCGATGCGCCGGACCGAGAGATGCGGCACACCGGCCCTCAATAACACTTTACGCCCGCTGTTCAACCGGCGCGGGCTGGACCGCGGGCTGGACTTGGCTGTGCCCATTCTTCTTCTTCCAGTCACCAATGGCGGCACGAATGGCGTCTTCCGCCAGCACCGAACAGTGGATCTTCACCGGAGGCAGCGACAGCTCCTTCACGATGTCCGTGTTCCGGATCGTGAGCGCTTCGTCCACGGTCTTGCCTTTCACCCACTCGGTGGCGAGCGAAGACGATGCAATCGCCGAGCCGCACCCGAACGTCTTGAACTTGGCATCCTCGATGATATTGGTCGCAGGATTAACCTTGATCTGCAGCTTCATCACGTCGCCGCATTCCGGTGCGCCCACCAAACCAGTACCCACCTCAGCGCTGTTCTTGTCGAGCGAACCCACGTTGCGCGGATTCGAGTAGTGGTCCAAAACCTTGTTGCTGTAAGCCATGCGTTATCTCCTCACTCCCAAGCTTTTTTGTCGCGTATCAATGCGTCGGCTCGGCCGCCCATTGCACCTTTGTCAAATCAATTCCCTCTTTCGCCATCTCGTACAAGGGCGACAACTCACGCAAACGCTTCACCGTATCGACCACGCGCGCGGCCACGTAATCCACCTCGGCCTGCGTGTTAAACCGCCCAATGCCAAACCGGATGGAGCTGTGCGCCAGGTCATCGCCCGCGCCGAGGGCCTTCAATACATAAGATGGCTCCAGCGTCGCCGAGGTGCATGCCGATCCGCTGGAAACCGCAATATCGTTGATGCCCATCAGCAGCGACTCGCCTTCCACATAGGCAAAACTGATATTCAAGTTGCCGGGCAGCCGGTGCTCCACCGAACCGTTGATGTAAACCTCGTCGAGTTGGCTCATGATGGCGTCCTTCAAGCGGTCGCGCAAAGCCGCGAGCTTGACCGCTTCTTCGGCCATGCCTTCGCTCGCGAGCGCGCACGCCTTGCCAAAGCCCACGATGCCCGGAACGTTCAGCGTGCCCGAGCGCATGCCACGTTCATGGCCGCCGCCATCGATCTGCGCCACCAGTTGAACCCGCGGGTTCTTGCGCCGGACGTACAATGCGCCGACGCCCTTGGGGCCATATAGCTTGTGCGCCGTGAGCGACGCCAGGTCCACGTTGTCCTGGATCACGTTGAACGGCACCTTGCCGATCGCCTGCACCGCATCGGTGTGAAACAGCACGCCGCGCTCATGACAGAGAGCGCCAATTTCACGGATCGGCTGCAACGCGCCAATCTCGTTGTTGGCGGTCATGATGGTCACCAGGATGGTCTTGTCGTCCATCGCCCGCTTCAGATCGTCGAGATCAATGCGGCCATCTTTCTGCACCGGCAAATAGGTGACGCGAAAACCGTATTTCTCCAGGCGCTTGCACGTGTCGAGCACAGCCTTGTGTTCGATGGCCTGGGTGATGATGTGATTGCCTTTTTCCTTGTACATCTCGGCGACGCCCTTGATGGCAAGGTTGTTGCTCTCGGTCGCGCCCGACGTGAAGATGATCTCCTTGGAGGTCGCGCCAATCAGCTTGGCGATGCGCTCACGTGCCTGCTCCACGGCCTCTTCGGCCACCCAGCCGAATTCGTGGTTACGGCTGGCGGCGTTGCCAAACTTCTCGGTGAAGTACGGCAGCATCTCTTCCACCACGCGCGGATCGGTGCGCGTGGTGGCATGGTTGTCCATGTAGATAGGCAGTTTCACGTCGTTGTTCCCATTGCCCGAAATCACATTCGTGCTCATTGCTTGTGCCATCTCCTAAACGTGTTCAATCTTGTTGGGCGTCCAGCCCAGGGTGACCAGTTCCGGCGCGGATTCGTTCTCCTGCTCGGTCATCTCCCAAATCGTCAGCCGGTTCAAAACTTCTTCGATGCTGCGGCTCACCTTGCGCAGCGGCCCGCGGACGGTGCAGCGATCACTCTGTTCGCAATCTTCCGTCGCCGAGCTGCACGAGGTGATGAACAAAGGCCCGTCAATCGCCCGGATCACCTCAAACGCGCTGATCTGCCGCGGATTGCGCGCCAGGGTGTAGCCACCATTTGTGCCGTACTGCGAGACAAGCAGGCCAGCCTTGGTCAACCGCTGCAGGATCTTTGCCAGCGCTTCCTGCGGCATGCTGTACATCTCGGCCAGGTCTTTGGCGCTGCACGCTCCTAAGTCGGCGTGCTCGGCCAAATGCCGCATGGCGATCAGTCCGTAGTCCGCCTTCTTGGTCAGCTTCAACATAGTCAGCGTCAGTCAGTCAGATGAATATGCGACCAATTCAGTCGCAATTAGATTCTACCCCGGACGGAAGCCATCGCGCAAGAGGGGACAGCGAAAGGCGATTCGCCGCATTTATCGGTAAGTAATGGGCAGGGAATGGCTTAAGGATTGGCGATGGAAAGTGTCGGATATTAGATCCGGTCGACCGGCGCGCACTTGAACTTGGATCCCGCTCGGAAGTGCGGGCCTTCAGCACGCTCTGCCGTCCCTACGAGACTCGGATTTCATAATGACATGCTCACCCAGCGCTAAAGCGCTGGGCCAATCTCTTTCGCCCCATTCAGGGCTGCCTCGGTGTGCTTGCTTTGTACGGTGACAAACTGATGCGAGGCCGCGAATACAGTCTCTGAAGGCCGCACCGCCCATGCAAGCGGATACTAGCCTGAGCGGGGAAGCCATGTACCAGATTTAACATTTCGTCTGCGGGAAAAGCTTGACAACGGTTGGTTCCGGTCTAAAATACCGGGAACCGAGCCGATGCCCCGTTCAGGCAGGGCGCACGTTATGAACGTCAGCCAACCGGCCAACAGAACTCCAAACTTCCCGCAGAGCAAATCCATGGACCAGCCGTGTCGGCATCCCCATGTCCAGGTTGTCTCTCGAGATGAAGACGAGGAATACGTCGAGTGTATGGAATGCCGCGAAGTCTTCGAATCGAGTGAACTCCGCGACATGGATATCGAGTCGAAAATCTCTCCACAAAGCGAATAGGTCGGAAGCTCGAACCACGTTGAAGGTGGGTGACAGCGCAGAGGTGTCTCTAGGCTACCGCAGCCGCAGCGCGGCGTCGGCGGACAATTCTGGCGCGGCGAACTCACCCGCCAGAAATCGCGGATAGGCAGCGGCTGCAATCATGGCCGCGTTGTCAGTGGAAAGTTTTCGCGACGGGAAGTACACCCCTAAACCTTCTTCCGAGGCGCGCTGTTCGAACGACGCCCGCAACTCGCTGTTGGCGGCGACACCGCCCGTCACCAGCAACGTGGCGGCATCCTGTTCGCGCACAGCCAGCAGCGTCTTGCTAACCAGGTCATTCACCATCGCGTGCTGGAAAGACGCGGCCAGGTCCAGCGTGGCCTGGTCGCAGGCGGCGAGGTAATCTTCGCGCGACGGACTTGCCACCACCGCCAGCGCCTGGCGACGCCGCTTAATACCCTCGCGCATGTCATGGGTCTCCACGTAGCGCAGGACCGCGGTCTTGATTCCGCTGTAGGAAAAATCCACGCGCGACTCGTCATCGGAGTGGCGATTCTGCGGGTTGCGGTCGTAGTGCTTGATCTGGGCGAAGG
Source organism: uncultured Acidobacteriaceae bacterium (assembly GCA_963737435.1). Taxonomy (GTDB): domain Bacteria; phylum Acidobacteriota; class Terriglobia; order Terriglobales; family Acidobacteriaceae; genus Bog-257. The sequence goes on from CAVTSI010000010.1 coordinate 37,900, forward strand.
GAAATTTTACCGCCTGCGGATTGCCATGCCTGGCCAGGAAATCGATGGCCGGGCCACCCGGATATCCCATTTCAAGCAGCTTGGCGACCTTGTCGAAGGCCTCACCGGCGGCGTCATCGCGGGTGTGTCCGACATCCCGGTAGTGCCATGCCCCCGATTCCCCTTCGACCAGAAAAAGGTGAGTGTGACCTCCGCTCACCACCAGCGCCAGCACGGGAAATTCCAGCTCGTGGTTGCCTTTCTGGCGCTCCTCCAACAAAACTGCGTGGATGTGCCCCTCCAGATGATTGACTCCGATGAGCGGTTTCTCGACGGCATAGGCGAGCGCCTTGGCATAACTCAAGCCAACCAGCAGCGATCCGGCGAGCCCCGGACCCTTGGTGACTGCGATGGCATCAATTGTCCGGTAAGACCGGCTTGCATCGTCGAGCGCTTGGCGCACCACGGGCACAATGGCGCGCAGGTGCTCGCGAGAGGCCAGTTCGGGTACCACGCCACCATAGGGCCGGTGCGTGACGAACTGGGAATAGACAACATTGGAGACCAGTTCCTGCCCCGAGCGCACCACCGCAGCGGCGGTTTCGTCGCACGAGCTCTCGATGCCGAGAATGTAAGCGTCGGGCACCAAACCATTGTAAAGCGTGGATCAGGGTTACGACCGGCTTCTCCGGGCCCCTTCAAAGCCCGGGAGGACACCCGGAATTAGACTGGCGACCGTAGGGCGGATTGGAGATAAAGCGTTGAAAGTATTGATGTTACGACGTGGCCCGTCGTGGTGACTGGATTTCAACTCACGGGTTTGCGACAACCAGCAACTTATTGACCTCCACGGGTTAGGAAAATATTGCGAACCTTTGCGGCGGTCTCACGTCTAAGCGCCAGGCTGCCGAAAGTTCTCAAGTCGGCAATCGCGGGCAAAGATTTTGCTTGACGCAAGGGCCGGGGGCGACTACCTTACTGTTTTCACGTAAGGCGTCATCCCTAGACAACCAGTCCAAGGCGTCCTGCCCCGAACGGCCACACTGGAACGCATTACCAAGGCAATCAGGAATTCACATCCCGGCAAAAGCATTGTGCTGAGCTATGAAGCGGGTCAGGTAAGTAGTTGTTTGACAAGGCTTTGTAGTTTTATTTTGGGCCGGACGGAAAAGGTAAAAAATTGAGTAACCGAAGCGGCGACCGCGGCATCAAAGGTTTAGCTCCTGTCACGGGCCGTCGCAATCGGTGACCCTTACCGCCCATTTTTCATAGCCAGGAGCAGTGGTTCTTCTGGCCGGGCTCTGGAACATTCATTCATAAACACGAGGAGAACAAATTGATGCGGTCTGAACTAGTATTCGAGGCTGTCCACACACTGCGCAACCGCTACACGCTGTGTCAGCTTGCTTCGAAAGCAACGCGCAAGTTCCATAAACCCAACACGCGGATTCAGGACACCACCAACGACGTGTTAAACCTTATTGCCGATTCCGAACGGCAGGACGTAATTCTCGAACCGGAGACGGCTTCCGAAGCGCAGCGGCGCGCAGCATAACGCGCCGCGCCCTTCGGCGCATTCCCGCAGTTCCTCCGACCCGCCTTTCTGTACATTCCCCGTAGGTGAACATGACAATCTCAGAGTTAAAAGAAAAAAACATCACCGAGCTGACCAAAATTGCTCGCACCCTTGAGCTGCCCGGCGCCAGTGGCCTGCGCAAGCAGGACCTCATCTTCAAGATCCTCCAGGCCCAAAGCGAAAAAGAAGGCCATATTTTTGCCGAGGGCGTGCTGGAAATCCTGCCCGATGGCTATGGTTTTCTGCGCTCCCCCGACTACAACTACCTGCCCGGGCCGGACGACATTTACGTTTCTCCCTCGCAGATCCGCAAGTTCGACCTGAAGACCGGCGACACCATCAGCGGCCAGGTCCGGCCTCCGCATGAGGGCGAGAAATATTTCGCGCTGGTCAAGATCGAGGCCGTCAACTTCGAGTCTCCCGAGGAAGCGCGCAACAAGATCCTGTTCGACAACCTCACGCCTTTGTATCCGCAGGAGCGGATCAAGCTGGAGACAGTGAAGGAAAACATCAGCGCCCGCGTCATGGACCTGCTCACCCCGGTGGGCAAAGGGCAGCGCGGCTTGATCGTGGCGCCTCCTCGCACCGGCAAGACCATGCTGTTGCAGAACCTGGCGAACTCGGTTACCACCAATCATCCGGAAATTGTGCTGATTGTGCTGCTGATCGACGAGCGTCCGGAAGAAGTGACGGACATGCAGCGCTCCGTCAAGGGAGAGGTCATCTCTTCCACCTTTGACGAGCCGGCAGCCCGCCACGTTCAGGTGGCCGAGATGGTCATCGAGAAGGCCAAGCGCCTGGTCGAGCACAAACGCGATGTGGTCATCCTGCTCGATTCCATTACCCGTCTGGCGCGCGCCTACAACACGATTGTGCCACCCTCCGGCAAAGTGCTCTCTGGCGGCGTTGATTCCAACGCGCTGCAGCGTCCCAAGCGGTTCTTCGGCGCCGCCCGCAACATCGAAGAAGGCGGCTCACTCACCATCATCGCCACCGCCCTCATCGAAACAGGTTCGCGCATGGACGACGTTATCTTCGAAGAGTTCAAGGGCACCGGCAATATGGAAATCATTCTCGACCGCAAGTTGGTTGATAAGCGCACCTTCCCGGCCATCGACATTCAGCGCTCGGGTACGCGTAAGGAAGAGTTGCTGATTCCCAAGGAAGATCTGGCGCGCGTGTGGGTGCTGCGCAAGGTATTGAACCCGCTGTCGCCAGTAGAAGCCATGGAGCTGCTGATCGACAAGCTGGGCAAGACGCGCTCCAACAGCGAGTTCCTGTCCAACATGAGTGCGCTGTAGGGAGCCCCTCGGACATCAGCCATCCGCTTTCAGCCTCGAGCCGACAGCGGCGCAGCCGCGGCATTTGCTTTAGCCGTGGGCGGAGCCCACGGTTGGGCGGCCGTAAACGAAGCAGAGCCGCGCCAGCGGCGGCATTAAGTTCGCGAAGCTGGCGCGTCGCCGGGGCGGCCGTGCCGGTAGAGCTGCACGACCCCAGCCAAGTGAACCATGCCCAGACACAACGAAATCGCTGAAAACGCCAGGAATCGAACCAGTCCAGGGTGCTTCAGCACGACTGGCAACTGCGGAATGAACAACAAACCTCGCAGCAGGTAGATCGCCATTACGCTGATCAGGACCGTGCGCGCAGCGGCAACCGCCGAATCCTTCCGGCGCCCGACAGAGCGTACACACCAAAAATCGCAACGATTGCTCCTACTGTAAGGCACAGCAAGGCATATAGAATCGGCCGTTCTATTCTCAACTCCGCCGGACCTCCGAAATATCTGACCGCGCTCGGAGACCACCATATCGCGCTCATTTGGAAAGCGGCGAACGCCAGCGAGAAGTACCCGCCCGCTAAAAGCAAATAGTTGTGCAGTGAAGCCGGCTGCGGCGAAGCCGGTGCTGATGTGGGCGCGGATGCCATGACTGCGGAGCTACTCATGATCTCTCCTCCTTCCTCCTTCGCCGAACAGAAAAAACGGCCACTGTCGGGAAACATAGCAGCGCGAGCCATGCGCTGTCTGTGATAACAAGCACGGTGCTCCCCAGCGGTTCGCGTCTAGCGGCGGCACTAGGTCTGAGATCCGGTTCCGACATAACCGCTCGCATCGAGGTGACGAGGCACGGCGGCCAACGGTTTCTGCGCCTTCCTTTAAAGTTGTCGCGTCTAACTTCTGGATACAACGCCATGTGCAGGAACATCAAAACCCTCTTCAATTTTGACCCGCCTGTCGCTCAGGAAGAAGTCCAAGCCGCCGCGCTCCAGTTTGTCCGAAAGATCAGCGGCTTCAACAAGCCGTCGAAGCCAAACGAAGCGGCCTTCCACGCTGCCGTCGATGAAATCGCCGGCATTTCGACTCGCCTTCTCCGCTCTCTCGAAACCACTGCTGCGCCCAAGAACCGCGCGGACGAGGCTGCGAAGGCAAAGGCCCGCGCCGTGCAGAGATTTGGATCCTGATCTCACGCTCATTGCCTATCGTGACTGCGGCCGTGACATGGGGCTTCGATCGTACGCCGTGTGTCTTTTTTCCTTCAGCAACTTTCCCCTCACCGCAGGTTTATAAGCACTGACATCGGTGGAGAGGAAGGCCGCGAATGAGCCGCGCACAGCGCAAAACCAGCAAGGGCAAATCGCGCTGGATTACGGCAGCGGTTTTGTCGTGCGTCGTGGCGGCAAGTCTCTGGGCCGCCAAGAAACCGAAGAGCTCCGATCCTGAAATTGAGCAAAAGCGGGCGCTGCATGCGCTCGATCGCTTGACCTTTGGGCCACGTCCCGGCGATGTTCAATCGGTCGCCGCGATCAGCGTGGACAAGTGGATCGAGCAGCAACTCCATCCCGAGAAAATCGACAACAGCGCAATGCCGGCGCGCCTCTCTGGGTATCGCACGTTGCAAATGAGTTCGCGCGAGATGCTGCTCAACTTCCCGCCCGATCCCGTGATTAAGGCCATGCAGGCTGGCAAGTTGCCGATGCCGCAGGATCCCTACCGGCGCGCCATCTATGTAGCCGCGATCGACCGCATGCAGCAGCGACGGGAGCAACAGCAGAACGCACCCGCCGCGAATGCCGGTACCGCTGAGGCAAAAAATGTTTCAGCCCCGGTCTCGCTACAGCGGCAACAAAACCGCCGCGACGCGCATGGGATGATCGACGATCTAATCCTGCTGCCTTCCGACCAACGCATGCAGCGCATCCTCAACTTGCCCGTGGCGCAACAGCGTGGTCTGACGCAAGGCCTTTCCTTGGAGAAACGCCAGGCGCTGTTTTCCGGTTTCTCGCCCGAACAGCGCGAGACCGTGCTGGCGTTGAACAATCCGCAAGGTGTCATCAACAACGAAGTGCAGTCAGCTAAGCTGCTATGCGCGGTTTACAGCGATCGCCAACTGGAGGAAGTGCTCACCGATTTCTGGTTCAACCACTTCAACGTGTTCATCGGCAAGGGCGCTGACCATTATCTGGTCACCGCATATGAGCGCGATGTCATTCGTCCGCACGTGTTGGGCAGGCTCAAGGACCTGTTAGTCGCGACCGCACAGAGTCCTGCGATGTTGTTTTACCTGGATAACTGGCAGAGTGAAGGGCCCGATTCCGATGCTGCCCGCGGCGTGCCTGACCATGCCCGCGCAGCCCAAACGGCCCGCACGAACGGCCCGCTCGGTCCGCGGCGATGGCCAGGTTATCCTGGGCCCCATCCTGCGCAGCAGCAGCGACCCAATCCGCAAAACAAGCAGGCGAAGCCCAGCAGCGGGCTGAATGAGAACTATGCCCGCGAACTGATGGAGTTGCACACGCTCGGCGTCAACGGCGGATACACGCAGCAGGACGTGACTCAAGTGGCGCGCGTCTTCACCGGATGGACCATCGACCAGCCGTTCCAGGGCGGCGGGTTCGTCTTCAGGCCACGACTGCACGAGCCGGGCAGCAAGACCGTGCTGGGGCGCACCATCAAGGAGGGCGGCGAAAGAGAAGGCATGCAAGTGCTCGAAATGCTCGCGCACAATCCTTCTACCGCGCGCTTCGTCTCCACTGAGTTGGCCCAGCGGTTCGTCTCCGACAATCCGCCGCAATCGCTGATTGACGCGATGTCGAAAACATACCTGAAGACCGGCGGTGACCTTCGCGAAGTCCTGCGCACTATGTTCGGCTCGCCCGAGTTCTGGGCGCCCGCAGCTTATCGCGCACGGGTAAAGACGCCGTTTGAGTTTGTCGTCTCCTCTTTGCGCGCCACGCAAGTTGATATCGCTGATCCTCAGGCGCTCCTGGGAACACTGAACAGAATGGGCATGCCACTGTACGGCGCGCAGCCGCCGACTGGGTATTCGACTAAGGCAGATGTTTGGGTAAACTCGGCAGCGCTGCTCGACCGCATGAACTTCGGTCTGGCGCTTTCGACCAATCGCTTGCCGGGCACCAGTTTCAACCTTGCGCAACTGACGAATCGGGCCGCAACCTCGGATGCTGATCCTTACCAGGTGCAGCTCGATCTGGAGCAAACGCTGCTCTCCGGGGAGGTTTCGAAACAGACGCACCAAACCATTGAAGCGAAGATTGTCAGCCCGGATGTGGTGGCGCAATTCGCCAACCCGAATCGGCAAATGAATGTGAACGTCATCGTTGGATTGTTGCTGGGCTCGCCGGAATTCCAACGGAAATGAAACAGCCAGCTTTTAGCTCTTCGCACAGGACGCACTGATTAACGGCGCGGAAGGATACACCATGGGCATCACACGGCGAGTATTTATGAAGAGCGGGGCCATGGCGATCGTCGGTACCGCCGCGATTCCTTCCTTTCTCACGCGAGCGGCGTGGGGTGCCGTCGGCCCCAGCGCAAGCAATAAACGGCTAGTGGTGATCTTCCAGCGCGGGGCAGCTGATGGGCTCAACATTGTCGTGCCTCACGCTGAGCCCGCCTACTATGCGATGCGTCCCAGCATCAACATTCCGCGGCAACAGGTAATCGATCTCAACGGCTTCTTCGGTCTGCATCCTGCGATGGCGCCGCTCCAACCGCTTTGGGAGCAGCGTCAGCTCGCCATCGTGCACGCGGCGGGCTCGCCCGCTACTACACGTTCGCACTTCGACGCCCAGGACTATATGGAGTCGGGTACTCCGGGCGTGAAGAATACCAGCGATGGCTGGCTCAACCGAACGCTGCAGTCCGAGCCGACCGCTGCCGACTCGCCATTCCGCGCGATCGCGCTCGGCACTTCCCTGCCACGAATTCTTTCCGGCAAAGCGTCAGCGGTTGCGGTCAGCAACGTAAACGGATTCGGGATCGCCGGAGGCAATCCCGCCAGTGCGCCACTGGGCAATACATTCGAGGCGATGTATGCGCAGTCAGTGGACAGCGTGCTTCACGGCACGGCCACCGAGACCTTCGAGGCGGTCAAGATGTTGAAGTCCGCTGATCCGCAAAACTACACTCCTGCACCTGGCGCCAACTACCCGCGCGGGCGCTTCGGCGACGCGTTGCGCCAGACCGCGCAGCTCATCAAATCGAACCTCGGGGTGCAGATTGCGTTCACCGATATCGGCGGCTGGGACAACCATGTGAATGAAGGCGCCGTGGAGGGTCAGCTCGCCAATGTCTTGCGCGACTTTGCGCAATCCATCGCCGCATTCTGGACCGATCTCGGTCCGCTGGCGCAAGACACGGTGGTCGTCACCATGTCGGAGTTCGGACGCACGGCGCGCGAAAACGGCAATCGCGGCACCGATCATGGCCACGCCAATGTGATGTTCATCCTCGGTGGTCCGGTGCGCGGCGGGCGGGTTTACGGACGCTGGCCGGGCCTCGATCCCTCGCAACTCAATGAAGGCCGCGATCTGGCGCTGACCACCGATTTTCGCTGCGTGCTGGGCGAAGCACTGTCGCGGCATCTCGGCAACGCACATTTGAACACTGTGTTTCCGGGCTTTGACAATCAGCCGGCCAGGTTCCTGAAGTATTTGGGATGAGGAATGCTGGACGCGCGCCTGAAGACCTGCTCTACCCGAACAATACAAACTTGAGACTACCCTTTTGCCCCGCTTTGCACATCGCAATCGCTGCCAGTAGAATCGAGACTTGACGGCATTCGATTGAACCTCCATGTCACTGAAGCAGTCGGAAGCGATTGTGTTGCGAACTTATCCGCTGCGCGAGGCTGATCTGCTGGTGACGCTGTTCACGCGGGCCGAGGGCAAAGTCAAGGGCATTGCCCGCGCGGCCAAGAAGTCGAAGCGGCGATTTGGCGGAGCGCTGGAGCCGCTGACGTGGGTGCGGGCGTATTACGATGACCGCGAAGGACAGGAGTTGGCGCGGCTCGATTCCTGCGACATCCTGGAGTCACCGCTGTCGGCAACGGTGGATTATCCGCGAGTTGTGGCGCTGGAGCACGTCGCAGAAACTCTGGATGAGTTGCTGCCGGACCGGGAAGCGAATGACGCCATCTTTCGGCTGGCGGTTTCGGTGCTGCATCAGCTGCGCTCGGGTTCGATCTGGATGCCGCTGACGTACTTCCAGCTTTGGATGGTCCGGCTGGTTGGATTTTTGCCGGAGTTGAGCGAGTGTAGCGCTTGCGGACAGGCCCTCAATGGCAGCCGCGCCTTTTATCATGCGCTGGCCGACGGCCTGATGTGCGTGCAACACAAGCGGCTGGCGTCATCGGAACTCAGCGCGGAATCGCGCGGGCTGGCAACTCAGATGTTTCGCGCTCCAGTGGACACATTTGCGGAGGAGCCTTGGGCGGTGGGTCAGGGCGCCGATCTGCGAAAATTTCTGGTGCAGATTCTGGAGCGCCATATCGAGAAAAAGCTGGTAACCGCCAGCATGCTGGCGAAGCTGTGAACGATTTGCACAAGATGGCTGCACAATATGTTGCACATGATAACTTAAATAGTAAATGTAGTGTCTAACTCAGGCCCACAAGGCGAAATGGCGAAATAATGTTAGCCGAGGGGGCATGAGCTCTGGGTAACGAGTCCCGTCAGGAAAACCATTTGTCTTCCTCGCAAAATCCGCTGACCTTCCAGCAACTGGTGCTGCGCCTGCAGAATTTCTGGGCCGAACACCGGTGCGTCCTCCAGCAGCCGTATGACGTCGAGGTCGGCGCGGGAACCATGGCCCCCGAGACTTTTCTCCGGGTGCTGGGCCCCAAGCCGTATCGCGTGGGTTACGTGCAGCCATCGCGCCGTCCCGCCGACGGCCGTTACGGCGAAAATCCCAACCGTCTGTTCAAGCACTTGCAGTTTCAGGTCATCCTGAAGCCGCCGCCGGTCAATGTGCAGGAGCTTTACCTCGAATCGCTGGCCGCGCTCGGCATCGACCTGCGCAAGCACGACATCAAGTTTGAAGAAGACAACTGGGAGTCGCCAACGCTGGGCGCGTGGGGCATCGGCTGGCAGGTGATGCTCGACGGGCTGGAGATCACGCAGTTCACGTACTTCCAGCAGTGCGGAGGCATCGATCTCGATCCCATCTCCGCCGAACTGACCTACGGTCTGGAGCGCATTACGGCCTTTCTGCAGGACGTGGACAGCATCTACGACATCACCTGGGTTGTCGGCCCTGACGGCCGCGCGGTGAAGTACGGCGAGATCCGGCTGCAGGACGAATTGCAGTTCTCGGTTTACAACTTCGAACGCGCGGATGTTGACAAGGCGTGGAAGCACCTCGGGCTCTACGAGGCTGAATGCCAGGCGCTGCTGGACGAGTACGCAGAGCGTGTTGCCGAGAAGTCCGGCAGTTCCGGCGAAGAGCGAAATGCGGACCGTCGCCGTTTTCCCGTGCTCGCTGCATTTGATCTGTGCCTCAAGTGCTCGCACCTGTTCAACATCCTCGACGCTCGGGGAGCCATCAGCGTGACGGAGAGGGTTGGCGTGATCGCGCGTATCCGAGCGCTGGCGGTCGGCGTAGCCAAGGCGTACGTCGATCAACAGAAGGCCGAGGAAGGCAGCGCTGCTGCATCGGAGGAAAATGGCTCGCCCCAAGCCGAGCGCTTGGCAGCGAGCCGCTCGTAGCCAGTCGGCGATGTACTCATCCCTAGCGCACGAACGCCGAAAAGTTTGTTTTAGTTTTTGCTAGTTGCTAGTTGCTAATTGCTAGTTGCTTCTTATGCCTGACTTCCTGCTCGAGATCGGTACCGAAGAAATTCCCGCGCGCATGATCGATAGCGCGCGCGACGAACTGGCTCGCCGGGTGAGCGACCTCTTGCAGCGCGAGAGGCTTGTCGAAACCCCGACGCTGCAAACGTATTCCACCCCGCGTCGCCTCGCCGTCTTCGCGTCCGGGGTCTCTTCCGCACAGCCGGACATAACAGAACAGGTCACCGGGCCTTCGCTCAAGGTCGCCTATAAAGACGGAGCGCCAACTCCTGCAGCCACGGCGTTTGCCCGCAAGCTAAACGTCCCCGTCGATTCGCTGGAGAAGGTCACGACTCCGAAAGGCGAATACCTCGGTGCGACAGTAAAGAAGAAAGGGCGTCCGGCGGCGGAGGTCCTTGCCGAGTCGCTGCCCAAAGAGATCGCCGGCATCTACTGGGCGAAGAGTATGTACTGGCGCGGCAAGTCGGCGGAGCGCTTTGTGCGTCCGGTACGTTGGCTGGTTTCGCTGCTTGACGGCGAAGTTGTGCCACTGGAGTTTGCCGGCATTCGCGCCGGCCACACCAGCGAAGGCCATCGCATTCTGTCGCCGGGACCGCTGTCCATCGGTCGGCCGTCGGATTACTCGTCCGCGTTAGCGAAGGCTTCGGTGGTAACGAGTGCCGCCGAACGCGAGCAGCGTATCCGCAAGGCGCTCGACGCGGCCATTCGAACCATCCCCGGCGCGCGCTGGCGCGAAGACAAGTCCCTGCTCGACACAGTTGTGAATCTCACCGAGTTTCCGTCGGTCGTGCTCGGCAACTTCGATCCCGAGTTCCTCGGGCTCGCCGATGAAGTTCTGGTCACGGTGATGCGCGACCACCAGAAGTATTTCGCCCTGGAAGACACTAGCAGCAAACTGCTGCCGCATTTCCTGGCGGTGCTCAACACCGACGGCGATCCGGATGGACTGATTCGCCACGGCAATGAGCGCGTGCTGCGCGCCCGATTCAACGACGCGCGCTTCTTCTGGCAGACCGACCAGAAGATCCCGCTGCGCCAGCGCGTCGAAATGCTGAAGGCGGTGACCTTCCAGAAAGATCTCGGCAGCTACTTCGACAAGACGATGCGGGTGCAGAAGCTGGGCAGCCTGATTTCCGAGGCGATCCGAAATGCCGGCATGCCTGTAAGGTCGGGTGTCGTCTTCAAGGCGGCGCTGCTTGCCAAGACCGACCTCACCACCGAGTTGGTGAAAGAGTTCACCGAGCTACAGGGGATCGTCGGCGGATTGTATGCCAAGGTTCAGCAGCTCGATCCCATACTTCCCGCCGCCACCGCGGAGGCTATCGGCGACGCTATCTACGATCAGTACAAACCTGAGTCGATGGACGACCGCGTGCCGCGTTCCGTCGAAGGAGCGGTTCTCGCCATCGCGGACAAGGCGGACAGCATTGCTGGAATGTTTGCGCTTGGCCTGCAGCCGACGGGCTCGAAAGATCCCTTCGCGCTGCGCCGCGCCGCGAATGGCATCGTGAAAATTATCGCCGAGCACAAGCTGCCGCTGCCAATTTCGAAGCTTTTCTCCGACGCTCGTGCCGAGTATGCCGGCTCTGAAGCTGAACGTCCGGTTTGCCAAAGACGATTAACTTCGACGAAGCCATTGCGAACTTCATGCGCGAGCGCCTGGAATTTTACCTGCGCGATGCGCGCGGATTTGCTTATGACGTGGTCAACGCGGTGCTGGCTGCGGGCAGCGGCGATGTGGTGGATACGATCGCGCGTGCGGAGGCCGTGACTGAAGTTCGCGGCTCGGAGGATTTTGCCTCCATCTCGGTCGCGTTCAAGCGCATTAAGAACATCCTCCGCCAGGCGCGCGAGACCAACAAGGCGATAGCTGCGAAACTAGACGAGTCCGCCCTCACCGAAGACCCTGAGAAGCGACTAGCAACGCAAATGCCTGCGATCGCGGCCCAAGTCCGCGAGCTGCGCGAGCAAGGGAATTACGGACCTGCTCTTGTTCAGATCAGTCGCTTACGGCAGCCGGTGGACGCATTCTTCGACAAGGTCATGGTGATGGTTGACGACGAGACCGTGCGTGCCAATCGCCTTGCACTGCTGCACAACCTGTTAAACGAATTCTCGACCATCGCCGATTTCAGTGAGATCGTTACCGAGAACAAGGCAGGTTGATGGGTAAGCAATAGAAGCACGTATTGTGAAGAGTTGTCATCACGAGCGTAGCGAGGGATCTGCTTCTGGGCAGTTTGCGGGAAAGCAAATTCCTCACGCTACAACCCGGCGTTCGTAATGACAATTCATAAAGAAGAAATGATTTCGCAGTACGATTAGCGCAACATTCAATAGCAATCAGCAAAGGACACCATCATGAGCACTCCTACCACCAACATTGAATCCACGGCGACCACCAACACCAAAGCAGTCAAGTACGTTTACTTCTTCGGCGACGGACATGCCGAAGGCCACGGCAAGATGAAGGACGAGCTGGGCGGCAAAGGCGCCGGACTCGCCGAGATGACCAACGCTGGCCTGCCCGTGCCTCCCGGCTTCACCATCCAGACCGAGGCCTGCCGCGAGTACATGCGCAACAATTCCGTCTCGAAGGAAGTCAATCATCAGATGGATGAGGCGCTGCGCCGCCTGGAATCATTGCAAGGGCAGAAGCTCGGCGCCGCCGACAATCCGCTGCTGGTAAGCGTTCGTTCGGGCGCAAAGTTCTCGATGCCGGGCATGATGGACACCATTCTCAACCTCGGCCTCAACGACAAGTCGGTCGAGGGCCTGGCCAAGCGCAGCAACAATCCGCGCTTCGCATATGACTCTTATCGCCGCTTGATTCAGATGTTCGGCTCGGTGGTGCTTGACATTCCCAAGCACGCCTTTGAAGAAGTCTTCGACGGCAAGAAGAAGCAGAAGAAGGCGAAGCTTGACACCGAACTCGACGCCAAGGCGCTGCAGGAAGTCATCGCCGAATACAAGAGAGTTGTGCTGAAGCACGCCAAGCGCGAGTTTCCGCAGGACCCGCACGAGCAACTGGTGATGTCGCGCGACGCCGTGTTTCGTTCCTGGCTGAATGATCGCGCCAAAACCTATCGCCGCATCAACAACATTGACGACATGCTGGGCACCGCGGTCAATGTGCAGGCCATGGTCTTCGGCAATCTGAGCGAGACCAGCGCCACGGGCGTGGGCTTCACTCGCAACCCCGCAACCGGCGTGAAGGAGTTCTACGGCGAGTTCCTGATGAATGCCCAGGGTGAAGACGTGGTCTCGGGTGTGCGCACCCCGATCCACATTTCTGAACTGGAGAAAATCCAGCCCGACGTTTACAACCAGTTGCGCGAAATCACGACCCGGCTGGAGAAACACTATCGCGACATGCAGGACTTTGAGTTCACCATCCAGGACGGGCGGCTCTACATGCTGCAAACTCGTAACGGCAAGCGCACCGGGCGCGCGGCCGTTCGGGTCGCCATCCAGATGGTCGAGGAAGGGCTGATCACGAAAGAGGAGGCCATCTTCCGCGTTGAACCGAACCAGCTTTATGACTTCCTGGTCCCGAGTCTCGATGAGAAGGGCAAGGACGTTGAAGTGCTCGCAACCGGATTGCCGGCCTCACCGGGCGCGGCGGTCGGGCAGATCACATTCACAGCGGACGAAGCGGTGGAGAAGTTCAACAAGGACAGCAAAGCCAAGCTAATCCTGGTGCGCAGCGAAACCACGCCCGAAGACATTGGTGGAATGGAAGTGGCTGCCGGCATTCTTACCTCGCGCGGTGGAATGACCAGCCACGCCGCCGTTGTCACCCGCGGCATGGGCAAGTGCTGCGTTGCTGGCGCCGGTGACATCGATGTAGATGAGAAGGCCGGTGAGATGCGCGTTCGCGGCAAGGTGCTGAAGGAGGGCGATTGGATCTCGCTTGATGGCGCATCGGGCCGAGTCATTAATGGCAAGCTCAACACTGTCCCCGCCAAGCCTGACGACCCAGAACTGCAGAAGCTCATGAGCTGGGCCGAGCCCTTCCGCCGCATGGGTGTGCGTGCCAACGCCGACATCCCGCGCGACGCTCTGCAGGCGCGCGCGTTCGGCGCTGAGGGCATCGGGCTCTGCCGCACTGAGCACATGTTCTTCGCCGAAGATCGCCTTCCGCACATGCGGACCATGATTCTTGCCAACACCGAGAAGGACCGCCGCAATGCGTTGCGCAAGCTGCTTCCCATGCAGCGCAACGATTTTGTCGGCGTCTTCCGCGCCATGGATGGATTTCCGGTCACCATCCGCACCATCGATCCGCCGCTGCACGAGTTTCTGCCGCGCCGCGAAGACCTGATGGTGGAAATCGCCAAGCTGGAAATCACCAAACCGAAATCGCCCAAGCTGAAAGAGCTGCGCACACTGCTGAACCGCGTGGAGCAACTGCACGAGGTCAATCCCATGCTCGGCCATCGCGGCTGCCGGCTGGGCATCACCTATCCCGAAATCACAGAAATGCAGTCGCGCGCCATCTTCGAGGCTGCCGTCAAGGTCGCCCAGCAAGGCGTGAAGGTGAAACCGGAGGTCATGATTCCGCTCACCGGCGGATTGAACGAGATGGCCAACCAGGCTGCCATCGTCCGCCGGGTCGCAGACGAGGTATTTGCCGAGAAGGAGTACAAGGTCGAGTACCTGGTGGGAACGATGATTGAGTTGCCGCGCGCTGCCCTGGTTGCGGACGAGATCGCCAAAGAAGCCGAGTTCTTCAGCTTCGGCACCAACGATCTCACGCAGACCACCTTCGGTTTCTCGCGTGACGACATCAATAAATTTTTGCCAAAGTACCTTGAGCTGGGAATTTTGAAGCAGGACCCGTTCGCGGTGCTCGACCGCGAAGGCGTCGGGCAGTTGCTCAAGATGGCTGTCGAAAAAGGCCGCAAGACGCGTCCGACCATCAAGATCGGAATCTGCGGCGAACACGGCGGCGAACCTTCGTCTGTCGAGTTCTGCGCGCAGCTCGGATTCAATTATGTCTCGTGCTCGCCATTTCGGGTGCTGACTGCTCGCCTCGCGGCGGCGCAGGCCAGCGCAAGCGCCGAGCTAAAGATCGAAGGTGGACGAACGAAATAACTAGGGCAGTTTCCTTCGAAAGCACTGCTTGGAATTGTCATTACGAGCGAAGCGAGGAATCTGCTTTTGCTTTGGGGAGAAAAACAGATCCCTCGCGGGCCAAAGCCCGCTCGTGATGACAAAAGATAAGGGGATTGCACCGGCGCACCCTTCGGCAGGCTCAGGGCAGGCTCTAAAGGTGCGCCCCTTCAAAACTCCCCCGGTTCACATCTTGCAGCAACCACCTCAGCCAGCGCGTGGAAATTCCCGGCGTACAAACTCCAGCGCCTCTTCCCTGCTCTTGAGCGTCCCTTCCAACTGCGCGTCCTCAATCGCTGCCAGCATCTCGCGAAACTGCGGGCCGGGCTGGTAGCCGAGAGCGATCAGGTCCTCCCCGTTCAGCAACGGCTGCGGCCTGATCTCCTCCGGCGGAGTCTGCTGCAAGCGCTCGCGGACGAAGTTGTACAGCGACAGGTCGCCATGACTGCTCAGGCAATCCATGCGATGCAATTCCAAATGCTCGTCGAACTTCGGCAATCGCAGGAAGCGCTTGAGAGTCGACTCCTTCATGCGCTCCGCATCGGCAAAGCGCATATGGTTGGCCACCAAGGCGGCAATCTGCCGGGTGTCTTCGTTGGGGAAATGCAGGCGATGGCAAATTTCCTCAGCCATGCGCACCCCCACTTCGACGTGTCCGTCGAAGCGGATGCGGTCCGGCGCCACGCGAAACGTTGGCGGCTTGCCAACATCATGCAGCAGCGTGCCCCAGGCCAGCGTGCGCGAACAACGAGGCCGCAGTTTCTCCAGCAGCAGCAGGGTGTGAATCCACACGTCGCCCTCGGGATGGAACTGCGGCGGTTGTTCAACCCCGTGCATTCTGTCCACCTCGGGCAGCACTTCCCTCAGCAAGCCGGTGCTGTCGAGCAGCTCGAACGCCTGCCGCGCCCTGCCTTCGGTGAGCATCTTGGTCAACTCGTCGCGCACGCGTTCGGCGCTCACTTGATGAATTTGTGGCGCCAGCCGCTGAATGGCCGCAAACGTTGCCGGATCGATGGTGTAGTCGAGGCGGGCCGCAAAGCGTACCGCTCGCAACATGCGCAACTTGTCTTCACTGAAGCGGCGTTCCGGATCGCCGATGGCGCGAATCACTCCCGCCCGCAGGTCGTCGCGCCCGCCAACAAAATCGAGCACGCGGTTGCCGTCCAAGGGATCCATCAGCAATCCGTTGATAGTGAAGTCGCGGCGCTGCACGTCTTCCTGCGGATCCTTCGCGTAGCTCACCTGGTCCGGATGGCGCCCATCGGAGTACGTTCCATCATTGCGAAAGGTGGCCACCTCGACGTAGTTCGGGTGCTCGGATAGCGGCGCATCGTTGGGGGGCGCATCCGCCGAAGGCACCAGCACCACCCCGAACTGCGCGCCGACGGCGTAGGTTTCAGGAAAGATGCGCATCACCTGCGGGGGCGTGGCATCGGTGGCTACGTCGTAATCGGCGGGCTCAACTCCCAGCAGCGTGTCGCGCACGCAGCCTCCGGCAAAATAGGCCTGGAAGCCGCGCCCGCGTAGCTCGCGAACGATCTTGGTGGCATGCTGCTTCATCGATCAGTTCCTGAACGATTGTAGCGGGTGGGTGGATGGCGGCGATCGATCGCAAGATAATCTATTCCGCGGCAAGGGTATAGGTAGCTTTAGTTCTGTGTAAGCGGGATGGAGATGATCGGGGATTCAAGATCAGGATGCAGTAGGTTTTGACGTGCGGCTGGACTCGACATACTCGGAGTCGATGCATTGCGAACACAATACTCTTAAACCTCGATTTGTTTCCACTTGCCTCTTTATTTCATCGGTCAACGCGACCATAATGCCACACCTTCTGCACCAAAATATGGCCTGTACCGATGCCCCGTCGCTCGACGTTCCTCAAGAAGCCAAACTGGGCAGGTTACAAAGTCATCGGTCATATCAAACAGATTCTCCGTCTTTTGCCGATAACTGTCGAGGACTGCCAATTACTAGTGATCCCAGCTCACGCCCAGAACGTGCGGTCCAGCGTTCGATACTGGATTGCTTCCGCAATGTGTCCTGGTTCGATGGACTCGGCTCCGGTAAGGTCGGCCACCGTGCGCGCGACCTTGAGAATGCGGTCGTGGGCGCGCGCGCTGAGCCCCTGCTTCGCATGGCTCGTTCCAGCAGGTGCTCGGAGTCGGTACCCAACTCGCAGTATTTCCTGATCTCACGCGAGCCCATCTGCGCATTGGCGTAAATGCGTTCGCCTTCGCTGCCGAAGCGCACTAGTTGTGTCTCGCGGGCGCGAACCACGCGGGCGCGGATGTCGGCCGAACTCTCCGGCATAACGCCGCCTCGCAGCTCCCGATAATTCACCGAAGGCCACGTCAATGTGAATGTCAATGCGGTGCAGCAGCGGGCCGGAAATCTTTGACACATACCGCTGGATAATCATGGGCGTGCAGTGGCATTCGCGCGAACGGTCGTTGAAATATCCGCAGGGCTACGGTTCACGACAGTGCCGAAACTCAACTCATATATGTACCGCTGCTCCCCGGCCCTACCGGCGGTGCGGGGGCTCATCAATGACCTGGGAATCGGCATTTAATGGAGGACACCTATGGCAAACGACCCTTCGAACGGTAAGCGCCCCCGCTTTTTCACGGCGGAGGAGGCACGGGAGAAATTTCTGGCGGCCAGGGCGAAGGACTTGGCGGGTGAGCCCATCGACGCTGACGACTCAACCGCATGGCACGAGGTAAATGACCCGCTGACCAGCCAGCAACGCAAGTTAATCACTGATGCAATGCCCGAGCGGGGCCGCTACTCCCCGCTTGTCTGGTTGAAGTTGCTGGAACCGGGGACGGACAAAGTCGTCAGGTGCAGAGGACGCTTCAATTACGTCAACGGATTCCGGGTGGCCGGGTTCAGCGAGAGGGAGGACGACAGCGGCTTTGCGGTGCGTCCCATTGCTTGGGCGCCCATGAATTCTATCGAGGATGAAACCTGACCGTCACGTGAACGCGCCGGGATGCCGGCATCGGAGCAAATTCTATGGAAAAACTCACCTATACCTACGTTGACAACTCCAACTTCTTTATCGAGGGCCAGCGGGTTGCCGCGGTAGAAGCAGGCATGGCGCTTGACATCTCTGATGCGATTAACCGCAAAATCTTCGACCACTCTTGGCAACCTGACTATGGAAACCTCCACGCGCTTATCTGCGGCGAGGAAAAGCAAATCGGGTGTGCCAAGCTTTGGGGCTCGCCGCCACCAACCGACAGCTTCTGGAAGATGGTCGAGCGCAAAGGCTCTAAGGTTAAAACCTACGAACGCAGCTTTGGCAAGGAGAGAAAGGTCGATGTCGCTATCGGATACGAAGTTGGGAAAGACCGTCCCACGATGGACAAAGCAACTTCCGAGATTATCCTGGTCGCGGGAGATAAGGATTTTCTTCCTATTGTCGAGGATTTGACGGTGGAGGGCTATTACGTGTGCGTGGCCTTCTGGGATCATGCCGCAGCAAGAATGAAAGAAAAAGCCTCATCTTTCTTTTCCCTGAACCCCTATCTCAAGTACCTCGCCCAAAAAAAGCGTTGCTATCGCGCAGAAGGTGGTGAGGCAGTTTGAATGTCAGACCTGTTTCGACTTACTTGGTTGCACCATATTGCCACGCAAAAGGATCGGGTCTTCAGGGGGCAGGCGACAGGGCTGCACAATCAAGGTAGGATTCACGGATGGAGGAGATTCGCATGTATCCCCGACGCTGGAGCAAACGCCTCCGACTCCACCGCGTGTAACTTACAACGACGGGCAGCTCACCATCATCGCCCAGAATGCGACGCTGTCTCAGGTGCTGTTTTTGGTGCAATCGCAGACGGGGGCATCCATCGAGATGCCGGCGGGCGTGTCGAGCGAACGGGTTGTAGGACAGCTCGGTCCGGGGCGGCCACTCGACGTGCTCAACGCCCTGCTCAACGGCTCGAAGTTCAACTACATCATATTGGGAGTGATCGGCAATCCGGGCGCTGTACAGAAGGTAATCCTGACTACATCGAAGCCGGCGTCCACGATGAACACAGCAAAGAATAATGCAGTGCAGCCGCCGGAGGAACCGCAAGAGGAGGAGGACGACGGCGAGCCCGAACCCCAACCCGGACCGCAGCCGCCAGAGCCTTCCCAGATTCGCAACAGGCCAAACATGCGGGGTCGGATGCCCCAGGCAGTCAACCCGCAGCCGCCAGAGCCGCAGCCAACGCCCGACAGCAACACAGACAACACGCAACCCAACGGCGCAAAGACTCCGGAACAGTTGTTGCAGGAATTGCAGCAGATGCAGCAACAGCAGCAGCAAATGCAGGAGCAACTGAATCCCGCCAACCGGGAGCCGCCGCAGTAGAACACGTGGTTACGCTGTCAGCGTCGCTCCCTCGATCCTGACGAGATGATGTTCGCGATGCAAGTCTTTCAAGCTGCATTGCACCTGAAGTTGCCAATGGACAGTCCGGACCCGTCGAGAAGAGTCGGCTTGCCTACATCGGCCACTATGCCGCCTTGCTGCCCGGTGCGACGGTGATCGGGTTGGGAGTTGTCGAACTGTCCGGCTTGGAGCGAACCATCTTCATTTCCGTCCAATCGTAAGGAAATTCCTTGCCACAATCCAGGCAGACGACATAGGTGCCGGTGACTGCAGCCGCCGCGCTGCGCCGAAGTTTTGCTTTCACCGTGATAGGAAAGCTGCACCGTTGATGCGAACAACCGAAGACGAAATCGAACAGACTCATAACCCTCCTCTCGCCCCCAGCCCAAGGATGAACCGGGGATTACGCGCGGCTGCGCGGCGACCTCGGGTGAAGCCTCTCGAGCAAGATACCCCCGCTTCTAGATCTTTAGACTCGAAGGCTACGAAAAAGGTTCGTACAACAACAACCGGCCAGGTCATCCACTATTCCGAAAAGCAACATCTATCTGTGGGAGCTACTTCCGGTTGGCCGATGATCTCGTCAGCCAGTTGGAGCAGGCCTTATCGTCCGGAAGAGGATGTCTTCTGCCAGTTCTTCCACCCACTCTCTCTGTGACTAGTTGCTCTCGGGTCGCCTTGGGATGTGGCCGCCCCTTATAGCAAAATTCGCACATCTCCATCTTGTAGACAGGCTCATTTGGCCGTCCCCTCTCGGCACAGGTTGCGCAAGTGTCAGGTGCGCGAAGAGAATGTTGCTCTTCGCGAGAATCGTCATCGGAGTCGAGCGTTTCTGGAAGCTCGTCAACCACGGCCGGTGACTCACCTCAAGGGCTGTGCTTCTTGCTGCTGGAATTTCAAGATGCGAGGAAGGGCGACGTTAGCGTCAATACGACCCTCCCTCGCTTCCCCGGGGAAACGGGGTACCAGGCTCCAAGCTCCAGGCGCATGAGAAACACCTAACCTGGTTCCCAAGAGCCTAGCGAGGGGCCACCTCTCCCCGTTTCCCCCGTGGACGAAGTGGCTTACCTCACTAGCCAGACGGTCATCTGGATGGCTCTCGGGAACAAAATGGGTAAGGCACGTGAATGTCCACAAGACACCAGGAGGGAGCAAGTGAGATGCCTTGTTATCAGGAGGTTAGATCACACGGTCGGAATCGGAGGCAGAGCCCAATGAGGAAAGAATGTTCCCTTCCGCGATACTGTGCGGGATTGGGACACAGGTTTCTTTCCAAGCGGCGGGCGCTCGATAATTCAAGATTGCACGCCGTCCAGGATCGGCGAGGGAACGTGGCGCGAGGAGTTGCTATTCGTGGTGGGGCAGAGCCTGGAACTCTATGACACCTATCAAGAAAAGATACATTTATGCGACCAGGCTGCGGGCGATCTCCTGGTGACTGGCGCGAATGCGCGCGTGCTTATGTCGCGCCAATCTCTCGGGGTCACGTTCTCCCCGGACGATGTCTCGCAGGATGGCCATTCCAGTCGTACCACTGATATCGCTGATCACATTGGCCAACTGGATGTTCATCTCGGTCAACGCCTTCTGCATGTGTTGGACACACATCGCCGCTGCCGCCACCAGATTCTCTCGCGGGCGCAGATAGCTGCGCAGCACGCGGATCTCTTCGGCCGGTCGCAATGCCTTGTTCAAAAGCCCAAAGGTGTGCAGCTTCTGTAACCACTGGCATTCCTGGACATCCGTCTTGCGTCCCGGCAGGGTTTTCGTGTGCTGAGCATGCGCCACGTTCACTTCCAACCCGTAACTTTCCAGCACGTCGTACAGGGCTGTCCAGTACACGCCGGTCGCCTGCATGACTACCGTCTGGATTCGGCAGTTCTTTAACCAGCGTGCCATCCGATGGAGGTCGGCGGTGAAGCTGCCGAAACTTTGTATCGGTGCTGCGTCGCGGTCTGTGGGTACGGCCACGTAATGTTCTGCGCTTCCCACATCGATCCCCGCTGCATTTACATTCAGTGGTGGAAGTCCTTCGGTCGGATCCACTTTCCCGGCAGTCGTCTTTCGCTTGTTTGGTTGCTTCGGGCCTTTCGGCATAGAGTGATCCCTCCAACTGAAGTCAGACGGACCCGGCCCGGTTGCGAATCGGTTTATGAATCTCTCCAACGGGGTCGAGCCAGCTGATCAAAGTCAGCCGACTGCCACCAACTCTCTGATCGCCAGAAACCGGAGCCATACTCGGAAACGGGCACAGGGGCACCATATTTGCCGCGGCCTTGACTGCCGGGTACGTCGCAGTCAGCATCTCACTCTGATTCCGTTTCTGGTACCACGGACAGCGCCCCGCTGTCCGTTACTCGGAAGTTTCAATGACGAAGAGAGTCGGCCAGATGGGAAATGGTCGTTACTCCTCTGAGCAGCCCACTGCGGCCTTGCGGCATATCTTCCCCAGTCTTGGTGGAGACACGATGCTGCAACTACTCACTCTTACTTGCCTCTGCAACTAACACCGGAATTCCGGGTTCATGTTAAGCAAGCGTTCTTCTTCCGCGAACCGGGCTTGCTTTGGCGCCGGACGGACCGGAGCACGACAAAGCGTACGGTGTATTGCCGCGGGCCGGAAGAGCAGCCTAAGGCAGCTTGGAACATAGGTTTCGCCTCGGGGCGAGCCTATGCGGGCCAGTCAGAGGGAAGATGAGATCCCGAACGTTCTTGTACGCATCGCGCACCGCCAGGTTTTCTTGCTTGCCGCTTGATTCACCCCACGATTCCTCTCCCGACACAGGCACGACCAGACGCATGGCGCAGGTGCTTACACGTCAGGTCGCACCGGCGATGGCGTTGCTTCTGCTGCCGCTGGGACAGGGTGAGCTGTTCGCGCAGCAGGCACCGCCACCGGGACAGGAATGGTCGCAGAACGATCCGTACAACGGACAGTACGCGCCGGACCAGCAATCAAGCGATGGACAGCAGCCTTATGCGCAACAGCCTTACCCGGTCTCCGGCCAGGTGTATCCGCAGCAGGGTTATGGGCAGGCGCAACCTCTGGCGCAGCCGCGCGACGCGGAGCAACTGAAGCAGCTGGTGGCGCCGATCGCACTCTATCCGGACACGCTGGTGGCGCAGGTGCTGGCCGTGTCCACATACCCCGCGCAGGTGGTGAACGCCGACCATTGGCGGCAGGCGCAGGGCTATGCGTCTCCCAACCAGATTGTAGCCGGAGCCGACGCGCAGACCTGGGACCCGAGCGTGAAGGCATTGACGGCGTTTCCGCAGGTGCTGGCGCAGATGGACCGGAACCTGCAGTGGACCACCGACCTAGGCAATGCCTACTACAACCAGCCGCAGGACGTACTGGAGGCGGTACAGGTGATGCGCCAGCGCGCGCAAGCGGCCGGAAACCTGCAAAGCACTCCGCAGGAATCGGTGAGCTACGACCAGGGCAACATCGAACTGGCCCCGGTGAATCCGCAGGTGGTATACGTGCCAGCCTATAACCCGTGGGCCGTTTACGGACACCCGGTCTCGCCTTACCCAGGGTTTTCGCTGCTAGGTGCGCTGGGGTCATTTTTCGGCTCATCGCCCGTGAGTTATGGGCTTGGGATCGCGATGACGGCCTTCAGCAACACGCCCTGGGGTTGGCTGGCCTGGGGCCTGAGCTGGCTGACCCAGTCCGTGCTGTTCAATCATGAGAACTACTATTCGCAAAGCACTTCGGTGGCCGATTGGGGCTTCCCGCACGGCGGACCACGCGCTTTTTCGAGAGGGGGAGAGTTTGCCGGGCTGTCGAACAGCTATGGCCGACCAGGCGGTGGATACAACGTGGCAAGTGGTAACGGATTCGTCCACCGGCCACCGAACCGAGTACAGCGCGGATATGACGTGACACGTGGAGACGGATTCGTCCACCGGCCTCCGAACACTTATGACCGGCTTGGCAGCGGATTCGTACACCGGCCGCCGACCACCTACGGTCGGACTGGCGGCGGATACAACGCGGCTCGTGGCAACGGATTCGTCCACCGGCCACCGTACAGCTATGCGACGAACCGGCCAGAAGGCGGCTTCGGCCGCGGGTACCAGACCGCCAGCATCGCCCGACCATCGCTGGAGGCGCATAACCGGCTCCAGTCGCCATTTGGCAGGCAGCAGCCCAGCTATCGCGCGCAGACGACAGGCTATCCGCGAGGTAACTTCGGGCAGCAGTCTTACAGGGCTTCTTTCGGCCGGGGCTTTGCGGGATCTTCGGGCAAGCCGCCGCGTTCGAGCGGCCCCGGCCCTATGTTTGGCAGCGGGCACGCGCCGAAGAGCTATGGAGGCGGCCATGCCCCGAAGGGCTTTGGCGGCGGCAAGGGTTTCAGCGGTGGGCACTCGCACTCCGGTGGAGGCGGCCATTCCGGTGGCGGCAAACATCACCATTGAGTCGGCAGCGGATTTGCCCCGTCTTAATTGCTTGCGGGGCTAATGCAGGCTAATTGCTACCAACTGACGCCCGGGAGCGAACAATTGCCGCCATTCTGGAGCCAATGATCCTGCATAGCGTGATTAAACCGAACCATTTTTTTGCCTAGTCTTGCCATAAGGACTACCTCCTCGGCCCACTTGGACCTGCATTTCCATTTTTGTTACTCTTAAATACTAGTGGCGAGCAAACTGTCTGATCCTCTTAAGATCAACCTTTTGCTTCGATTTCCTTCCTACCAGCAGGATCGTCCGTTTTCGCTGACCGCCATTCGCTTGATAGTAGGTCCGTAGGTCTTTACCAACCTGTGCTTCGAGTACACTCGTCTCGTTGATCACGTGCTTCGGTTCAACTATTCCCATGTCAATTTGCTTGAACTGGCGCTCTAGCGAAAGCTGATCAGGCTTCTCTCCTTCAAGAATTCTTGTGAGGGCTCCATCTGAAAACTCCAGATTAGAGAACCAAATAGTGTTTTCTTAGATCGCCAGTCTGCTTCGGAGATATCGCAGAGGGTAGGGCGATCTCAAGTGAGGACGGATTTCCTTCTGCTCCGCGTTAATCGAGCCACATACGTGAACTGCAAGCCGTCGCCGACGGAAAATCCACACACGCTCTTCATCAATAGTAATTTTAAGGATGTCCTGAGCGAGACCTGACGCAACATTAGCCATAAACGTTCCATCGAAGATACCGCAAGAACAGCTCGCAGTGGAGCCGTAAGGAGCTGGGATAACTTACGGTTTGACGACGAACCGGGATCTATTCGCGCTTACCTCGGATTATTCAATCCAGGCGAAAGGAAGAGGCGGAGCCGAAGCCCCGCCCATCCGTTGGCTGCGACTGAACCCTATGGATCGCTGCTACCTCTTCTTTTCTTCGGGCGCAGGCTTTGGTGGCTGCGCCTGCGCATGCTGCTGTGGCTGTGGCTGGGCACGCTGTTGCGGCTGCGCCTGCGCATGCTGCTGTGGCTGTGGCTGGGCACGCTGTTGTGGCTGCGCCTGCGCATGCTGCTGTGGCTGTGGCTGGGCACGCTGTTGTGGCTGCGCCTGCGCATGCTGCTGTGGCTGTGGCTGGGCACGCTGTTGTGGCTGCGCCTGCGCATGCTGCTGTGGCTGTGGCTGCGCATGTTGCTGTGGCTGGGCATGCTGTTGCGGCTGCGCCTGAGCATGCTGCTGTGGTTGAGGCTGGGCACGCTGTTGCGGCTGCGCCTGAGCATGCTGCTGTGGAGCAGTCTTCGTCTCAGCGGGCGCACGAGCTACCTTATTCCCAGCCGCCTTGTTCTCATTCGTACGGGTTGCAGCTGCCTTGTTCTCGGTGGTCTTGTTCTCGGCTGCCTTAGTCTCAGCCGCCTTGTGCTCATTCGTGCGGGTGGTTGCAGCTGTCTTGTTCTCGGTGGCCTTGGTCTCGGCTGCCTTATTCTCAGCCGCCTTGTGCTCATTCGTGCGGGTGGTTGCAGCTGTCTTGTTCTCGGTGGCCTTCGTCTCGGCTGCCTTATTCCCAGCCGCCTTGTTCTCGTTCGTACGGGTTGCAGCTGCTTTATTCGCAGCTGCCTTATTCTCGGCGGCAGCAGCCTTGTAAGGTGCTCCCGCCTGCTTGGCCGCTACCACACCATGACCGCTAAACTCAGCAGGCTTCACAGTTGCAGCGATTGCCGGTCGCCCGTGGTTCACGGACGCCAGGAGTGCGTGGTTGGTACGGGCAGCCTGCACATGCTGGGTTTGCAGCGCCGTTGGCGGCCTGTGTTGCTGGTGTGCCGCTGTTTCTTCTGCCTGGGTCGGGCGGGCGGTAATTCCACCGGTGCCGCCGTTATAGCTGACATGGTTCACCCTAGTGTTGTTGATTACGGTCTGGTTGTAAACGTTGTGAATGCTGGTGACGTTCACGTTGTTCACCGAACGGTTGTAGTAAAACTGTCCGTCCTGCCAACGTCCGCCCTGATAGCCGGAACCCCCATAGCCAAAGCCGTAGTTGATGCCACCGTAGAAGCCGACCTGCGGACCCCAGTAGCCGTCATTCCACATGTAGGCGTTGTCGCCCCAGCCCCAATAACCGGGAGTCCAGAGCAGACCAACCTCGGGAGCCATCACCCACGTACCCGGCACCCAGAAGTAGCCTTCATCGCCGTAAGCCCAGTAGCCGGGCGTCCACAAATAACCGGCGGCGGGACAAGGTGGCTGCTCGTACACGGGCAATGCAGGCGGAGCGAATGTGACCAATACGCCAACCTGCGCGAACGATGCCATCGACACGCAGACCACTACCAGTAGGAGCAACAACCACCGAATGGATCGGATGATATGCATTTCGTTTCCTCCCTGGGCGATATCCCTCACTTGCATGATGTTCCTCGGCTGCTACGGGTTGGCTGGATTGAGCGGCACGATTTTCGGTAGTGGCGAAACGTACTGAAAACCGGAAGTTTCCGTTTTATTTCAGAACGACCCCGTCGGTTGCACTCTTCGGGCGGGAGGTGAAATGTGCGTGGCTTGCTACTGAAAAACAGAAGAGAGTATTAGCGGCGTTTGGATATTCGAGAACGGAACTAAAGAAACTGTCCGGTCCTCAAGCCAGCGCCTTATTAGACCACTGTCGGAACAACGGGCCTCGCCCTGACGTTAACGAACAGGAGGCAATAGAAGGGGGGAAATTACTAGAGGAAGATAATACTGTGCAGAAGATTTTTGCTATGGCCCGGATTCCAACCTGGCAAGAGGTCGAGGAGATTAAGAAAGACATGTCGCCCAAAGACGGATTGGCTGTCGAGGAGGCGATCGGCGATCTGAAGTGTGCAGTCGAGCAGGGAGAAAAAGCCGTGATTCAGCATGGAAAGGTGCTTGCACGGCTCAGAGCAGTATGCAAACACGGAGAGTGGAAAAAGCTGCTCAAGCTCCTCCGCGTGCCGCGGGCCACGGCGCACCGTCAGATACAACTCTCCAATGCACGCGGACGGATCAACGCCAATCTTGAGGAAATACTCGAGTTAAAAGGCATCAAGTTACGCCCAACGATGACAGCAAGCGACGGGATGCGAAGGAGTGAGGTGGAGGTAACAAATGCCAGAATCTAAGTGGGTTAAAGCCGAAGACTTGGCATTGGGTGACGAGATCCGGTTCATGCAGAAAATCTGGGATGTTAAGAAGGAAGCCTGGACCGGTGAGTCACGCCAGATTCAGGGTTACATTGTGAAACTTAACTCGTTCGAGGCAACGCTGTCGAGTTCTTCGGAAGGATTGATCGTTAAGCGAATCAAAACAATTGAAAACGGTAAGCCAGAGAGAGCGGTACACAGAAACGAAAGTAATCGTAACCCGACGGTCTGGCTTAGGGAGCCCTGGAAGCGGAGGTATCGATACAACCCAGATCTAGATCCGATGGTGCAATCAATTGCCATGGACGATGCGAGCGAGGCACGTATGAAACTGGTGGAACGGTTGAAGCGCGAGCAGAGTTTGCGTCCTGAGGACAAACCCCCGGTATCCAAGACTGATGAACAGCAGTGATTTTGTCGTAAAGAAAATCCTACTGGTCTTCCCGGTGGGGCAGGTTTGCCGATCCAACTGGAGATGCTGAGATGCTGGTAAGATTCTTGCCGGGCAACTCAACGGAAAATGGTGAGGACAACGATGAAAGAAACGCCGCAGGAATACATCAATCGCATTACGGGTTACGTCGAAGGCCAGCAGCCCCTAAAAGTGCAAGCTGCTACTCCAAAGAAGCTTGAGCGTCTGATCAAGGGAGTCTCCTTGTCCAAACTGCGCAAACGCCCTGCTCCGGACAAATGGTCTGTCGTCGAAATCCTCGCCCATCTCGCCGACACAGAAATCGTTGGCGGCTTCCGAATACGCATGATTCTCGGAGCACCTGGAACGCCCATCGCGGGATTCAATCAGGACGCCTGGGTCACCAGCGGGCATTACGATAAACGCGATCCCCGCAAAAGTGTGGAGCAATTCCGGGCGTTCCGAGAAGCAAACCTTGCATTGCTCAAGTCACTCACGCCCGAACAGTGGAAGCATCATGGAGTCCATTCCGAACGTGGCGTAGAAACGGTGGAGCATATCGTGCGAATGTTCGCCGGTCACGACCTCAATCACATTCGGCAAATCGAGCGTATCCTCACACCGCAAAAATGACATTGGCGAGGTTCTACGGTGAAATTTGCAAGCAAAGCCTCAGGTTCGACAAGTCGGTGCCCGACGAGGGCGTGACCTCGCCACCTCGCCCGAGCTTTGGCGCCGCTACGGCATCACTCTGGCGGAGTGTTATTAGACGGCACGCCGTGCGGTCCGACGGGAGCTTCCCCGGTTTTCAACTTGCGGCAGCAGCCACTCACCATGTCTCCCTGCGGTAAGTTGACCTGGGCGGAGTACGGAAACGTTTGCTTGCGTTCAGGATCAGTGCACGACGCCTTCTGGATGGTAGCCGACAGCGCGTATCCGCCGCCCATCGGAGCGAGGCCGTTTTTCCGTTGCCACACCCAGACCTTTTGGTCCGGCACCCAGAAGAATCCGCCAAGGAAGTCCTTGTCCGGCTCATTGATGCCGAGATACCTCGCGCCCCACGAGACAAATTGGATGCTCCATTTGGGGCCTTCGCCGAAGCAAACCATGTCGGGCGGGTTCGGCGGAGCAGCCGGGTTCGCAGGTTTAGCAGCTGGAGCTTGCGGCGCGGGGTTCGCCGTATATTGCGCCTGACCCGAAATGACTGCAGCTAAAACGAACAGAATCGCGACACCGCGAACAAGAATGCATCTCATCAGAACCTCGAGGACAAAATCATTTCTACGGAAAGTTGATCCAGCCGCTATTTCAGAGCCTGGCTTAGCGGATGAATGCCAGAACCACCTGAAAAAGGTACCACAAGGTGCTTCAGCCATGTTCGCGGCGACTCCCACGCACCCGCGTCCCCCGGCTTCGCGGACCAGCTGATGTTCACTTCGTGCTGCTCAGGCGTCAGAATTACTTGCATCGATCGCAAGACTCTGCATCGTAATCAATCCGACGCCAGTGATTAGTTCGGCTTGGTCGCCAGGGAATACCCGACCAACCGGTCGCGCCTCAGCTATTTCATCACGCGATGGAACCGTGAATTCGGAAGCATCAGCGTAGCCATCCGCCTCTACCAGGCGAAGAAACTCCTCGTGATTCTCCATACAATCGAAGGAAAACAGGATCTCGTATGTAGGCAATTCAGAATCACCGACCAATGCCAACATCCGCGTGTTGGTCGCCGTGGCAAACCCAAACAATCTTCCGATCCAGTTCAAAGTTTCGAGATTACCTTCGGGATCGTCTTCGTCTTTTGGCAAGGGACAGATCGTTACCAGCCAATCTTCTTCGTCCAGCCAATAGGGTTCAAAGTTGTCATCAGTCGACATGAGGTTTTCCTACCCTTTCGGTTACGATACTCTGATCAAGACGAGGGGCTTCATGCACAGGAGACTGTTCTCGGTCGTAGTCTGCTTTTTGCTGCTGGCCATCCCCAGCAGTGCCGCCAAACGCGCCTTCACCATTGAGGACTTTTACCGAATTCGCGGAATAGAAGACTTGCACGTATCTCCCGACCGCAAAACCGTCCTGTTCACCCTGCGCACGGACGACTTGGCGAAGGCAAAGCGCATAAAGCACATCTGGTTGATGGGCGCTGACGGCAAGAACGCGCATCAGTTTACGTTTGGCGAAAAGGGTGAATCATCGCCCATCCTCTCACCCGACGGCAAGTGGATTGCCTTCATCAGCTCGCGCGATGGCGACGACAATTTCTACGTCATCTCCACCAGCGGTGGCGAAGCCCGGCAACTCACCAGGATTTCCACGGGGGTTTCCGACCCGCTCTGGTCTCCGGACGGCAAATGGATCGCGTTTTCAAGCGACGTCTATCCGGAATGCGGCGCCGACGATGCTTGCAATAAGAAGATCGACGAGCGCTGGAGCAAGGGTCCGCTCCAAGCCCATGTGGCGGATACGCTGCTCTACCGTCACTGGACGCAATGGAAAGATGGCAAGCGCACACACGTCCTGCTTGCCGACGTTGCTACTGGTGCGGTGCACGACCTGACGCCGGGTGACTTCGATTCGCCTCCCTTTCAACTCGGAGGATCCTTGCGATACGATTTCTCCCCGGATAGCACGGAACTCGCCTTCGACTCCAATCACGATCGCGACCTCGCTTCGTCCACCAATAGTGACGTGTGGATCGTCCCGCTATCTGGCAGTCAGCCGCCGCGCAACATTACCGCTTCGAATCCTGCTTTCGACGGCCATCCGAAATACTCGCCGAACGGAAAATACATTGCCTATCAACTGCAAAAGCAGCCCGGCTATGAATCCGACCTCTTTCGCCTGGCCATCTACGACCGCTCTACTGGTACATCACGCGTGCTCACCGAGTCCTTTCGCAACTGGGTAGACACCTTCCAATGGGCCGCAGACTCGAAATCTCTCTACTTCAGCGCTCCTATCGAAGGCGACAATCCCATCTTCCGCGTGAGCCTCGACTCCGGCTCTATTCAGCAAGTGTTGGTGGATAGGGCCATCGACTCCTTCGAACTCACCCCCGACAACCGCCGCGTCATCTACACCCGACGTTCCGTCGGCGACCCGGTCGAAATTTCTGCGGTGGACTTGGCCGACGGTAAGTCCTCGACGCCGCAAGGCCTCTCTCACTTCAACGACGAAGTCGCCAATGAGGTGGACCTCCGTCCGGCCGAGCGCATGTGGGTGAAGGGAGCCGACGGAGCGAAGATCGAAGTCTTCGTTGTCAAGCCCCACAACTTTGATCCGTCCAAGAAATATCCGCTCATCCTCAACGTGCATGGTGGACCCCAGTATCAGTGGCAGGATGCTTTTCGCGGTGACTGGCAGGTTTATCCCGGCGCCGGCTACGTCGTCGCTTTCGCCAATCCACATGGATCCACCGGCTATGGCCAGGACTTCACGGCTGAAATTTCTGGAGACTATGGGGGCAAGGTCTTTGAAGACCTGATGAAGGTCACCGACGAACTGATCAAGCTTCCTTACGTCGATCCCGACCACATCGGAGCCATGGGTTGGTCCGCCGGGGGGTACATGATGGACTGGTTCGAAGGTCACACCAACCGCTTCAAGGCAATCGCCTCCATGATGGGTGTTTTCGACCGGCGTTCCTTTTACGGCGCAACCGAAGAGTTGTGGTATCCCGGGTGGGATTTCAGGGGCCAGCCGTGGAGTTCCGACCAATATGAAAAGTTTTCCCCCTCCTACTTCGTGAAAAACTTCAAGACGCCCTGCCTCGTCATCTCCGGCGAGCGCGATTATCGCATCCCCTACACCCAGTCACTTCAGATGTTTACGTCGCTGCAAAAAATGAATGTCCCTTCCAAGCTAGTCATCTATTCCAAAGCCGGGCACTGGCCCAGTTGGTATGAAATGGCTCTGTATTACACTGCGCACCTGGAGTGGTTCCATCAGTATCTCGGAGGAGACGCGCCTCCCTGGTCCACGGAACAATTCCTGCGCAACGCCGTCTTCGACCCTGCGACGGGTCAACGCCTCAAGTAACACATGGGCTCGGAAATCCGTTTCAAGGACTGTGTTGGCAGACGTTCACAGCGATCAGACTCTCACCTGGCACCGTCGAACGGATCGTTGGTGATCACGACCACTCCCATGTGGTTGCGTGGCCACTGCGTAGCCGGCTGTGAACGCAGGTTCCCACGCACGTCCTCTGCCCAAACTCTGACCACTGACTCTTCACAAGACCGAACGGGACCGTACAGGCCAGCACGCAGGGATAACCGCAAGTCTGTGTAAAGCAAAGAAACTGTGCTGTTTGGAAAACGAATGGGTTGGACTCAAAATCCGCCGGGCTTCGGCCCTCCCTCCTGGTACTGGCAAGTCCTGCCGCTTCTTGGGGTCGGAATGCAAGAAGCAGAATCCGTCTTCTTCCATTACCAGTTGATTGGCAAACGGATTTCGGTGGGCTCAGAGATTGTTACACTGGCAACCGTCTTCCAGCGGCTGGCGCATCACCTCCAGGACATTGCGCGGAAACTCCGGCAGCTCATCCAGGAAAAACACCCCGCTGTGGGCCAGCGACACCTCGCCTGGCCGCGGGATCATGCCACCGCCAATCAGCCCCGCATCCGAAATGGTGTGGTGTGGCGAGCGGAAGGGACGCGTCCCCACCAACCCGCTGGTCGAATCCAGCACCCCGGCCACGCTGTGAATCTTGGTCGTCTCCAGCGCTTCGTCGAACGTCAACGGTGGAAGGATGGTGGCCATGCGTTTGGCAAGCATGGTCTTGCCCGAGCCCGGCGGACCGATCATCAGCAGGTTGTGCCCACCGGCGGCGGCGATCTCGATGGCCCGCTTGGCCGTCTGCTGTCCCCGCACGTCGCGGAAGTCCACCCCGAATTGCTGCGAAGTCTCCAGCAGCGCATGGGTGTCAACCTTGATCGGAAGGATGCCGTTGCCGGTATTCAGGAGCTGGACCACTTCGATCAGCGAGTGGACCGGGTAAACATCAACGCCATCCACCAGCGCGGCCTCGCGCGCGTTGATCTCGGGAACGACAAGTCTGTGGATTTTGTTTGCCCGCGCGGTTACCGCAATGGGCAAGGCTCCTCGGATGCCGCGCACTCCGCCGTCGAGCGACAACTCGCCCACAAAAAGCGTGTCGTCCGGCGGCTTATTGTTCAAGCCCCCATAAGCGCCGAGGATTCCCAAGGCCATGGGCAGATCGAATCCCGATCCTTCCTTGCGAATGTCGGCGGGGGCCAGATTGATGGTGGTCGTAGTGGTTGGAATATCGTAGCCGCTGTTCTTCAGCGCTGCTCGGATGCGCTCGCGGCTTTCGCGCACCGTGGTGTCGGGCGGCCCGACCGTCATGAACGTGTCATGATCGGCCTTGATCGCAGCGACATCGACCTCAACCTCGATCAGGCTGGCGTCGATGCCATACACGGCGGCGCTAAGTGTCTTATAAAGCATGCGTGGGAACGCACGCCTACCACGTCGTTACACTTAACATATTTTGGCCCGCGCGGTGTGACCGGACTCACGTAGGAACGTGATAGGAGCTTCGGGAGGACAAGAAAAAGGGCGGAATTCTGTCCGGAAGCGCAGCGCCCAGTTGCACATCCGAAAATCGAAACGGCCCAGAATTCCGCCAACCTATGGAGGAAAATGCAGCAACGAAGCAACGTGACGCGAACTTCGCTACGCGCTCGCCTTCCCTGTCCGCTGCTCTCGCCAGCGGTTCGATCCAATGGAGGGATTGTTACATTGGAAAGGATCAGCGCAAATCCCCCGTACGCAGTACGGTACGTACCACTTCAGTGGTAAAAGAGCCACGCGCATCACAATTGCCGTATCCTGTGATGGTTGGAACTGGCTGGGCAAATCAGAAGATTACCGCCCAAGGAATAGAGTCGAGTGAGAGAACCATGCGCCTAGGCGATTACGTTGACGATTACTGCTCGCGCTGCAAGCGCACCACCGACCACGCCGTGGTCTCGATGGCAGCGGACGAAGTGCAGAAAGTGCGCTGCCGAACCTGCAGCTACGAACACAAGTACCGGCATAACAAAACCGCCAAGAAAGAACTGACGAAGGAAGAAGCGTTCCAAAAGGTGCTGGCCAGCGTCACCGGCCAGTTGGGCGGCTCGGCTCCCGAGCCTACAAAGAAGAAGCGTCCGAAGTAGGCGATCGCCCGACTGGCTAGCTGTTGCTCTTCTTGTGGCAATCCGCACATTTCACCGGCGCAGCCTTGCCCTGATCGTTTTGTGTCTTATGGCAACCAATGCAGAGTCCGGCGGTTGCGGTCGGGATTGTGGAAAGCGGCCTGCAACTTGGTGGTGACTGGCGGAGTGGCGGGGTTGGTATGGCAATCGGTACAAGCTTCCTGCGCAGCCTTCAGCGGCTTCTCCGGCTTGGACGCGTGGTGGCAAATTTCGCATTTGCCGGCCACTTTCAGGTGTGCCGTGTGATCGAACTTCACCGCACCCATGGGAGCGCCCATCGAGAAGGATGGGGCCGTCGGGGCCGTCTGGGCGAGCGCGCTGCCACATAGCATGAGGAGGACAGGAAATCCAAGTAGGGTTAACAGCCTGGTAACTTTCACAATGCCTCCAAAGATGGCGGCGCCGCGGGCAAGGGACCGCGGCACACTTCAGCACTCTACATTCTAGGCCGACACCGTCCCCGCTTCTGTGACGGCAGCGTCATGGAGGTGTGACTAAAGGCGGAAACCACCCTGTTTTCACCCCACAGCAGGAAACACCTGTATGTGACGGCGGTCACAGACTGGTTAGTGCCCCCATCACTGCCCCCTTTCTCGCCGCCCGCTATCTTGAACAGTAGCGAATTCTTAAGCACAGACAGACCGCGCGCATGAGCCGGTCTGGGGGATGAAATCGACGTGAAAACAAATGAATATCCTGCTGCCGCGGCCATCAATGACGCCAACACTGCCCAGGCACGCGGTGGAACCAATACCGCGGAACCTTCGCCCGAGGACAAGGAACTGGTTAAGGGGAAAGGGTCGAGAAGCCAAGTGACCCTCGACGGCAATGAGGCCGTCGCCTACGTGGCCTACCACGTCAGCGAGATCGCCGCCATTTATCCCATTACGCCGTCGTCGCCCATGGGCGAGTCGTCGGACGCGTGGTCGTCCGTCGGCGAAAAGAACATCTGGGGCGCAATCCCCAACGTTATCGAGATGCAGAGCGAAGGCGGCGCTGCCGGCGCGTTGCACGGCGCTTTGCAGGCGGGCGCACTCGGCACCACGTTCACTTCATCGCAGGGTTTGCTGCTGATGATCCCCAACATGTACAAGATCGCGGGCGAACTGACCCCGACGGTGATTCACGTTGCGGCGCGCTCCATCGCCGCGCAGGCGCTGTCCATCTTCGGCGATCACTCCGATGCCATGGCGACTCGCCAAACCGGATTCGCCCTGCTCTCGTCGAACTCGGTGCAGGAGGCGATGGACCTGGCGCTGATCGCGCATGCCGCGACGCTGGAGTCG
This sequence comes from uncultured Acidobacteriaceae bacterium, assembly GCA_963737435.1. GTDB lineage: Bacteria > Acidobacteriota > Terriglobia > Terriglobales > Acidobacteriaceae > Bog-257. Next base: position 72,517 of record CAVTSI010000010.1, read on the forward strand.
CGCATTCCCTTCCTGCATTTCTTCGATGGCTTCCGCACCTCGCATGAAGTTTCCAAGATCGAACAGCTCAGCCTTGACGATATGCGCGCCATGATCGACGACGATCTGGTGCGCGCTCACCGCGAGCGCGCCCTCTCGCCCGATCATCCGGTGCTGCGCGGCTCGGCGCAAAACCCTGACGTTTATTTCCAGGGGCGCGAGTCGGTAAATCCCTATTACCTGGCCTGTCCCACCATCGTGCAGAACACGATGGACAAATTCGCCCGCATCGTCGGCCGTGAATACCGGCTCTTCCAGTACGAAGGCGCGCCGGATGCCGAGCACGTCATCATCGTTATGGGCTCAGGCGCCGAAGCGGTCAAGGAGACGGTGGACTACCTCACCGCGCAAGGCCGCAAAGTTGGCGTGCTGAAAGGTGCGCTTGATGCGGCCCTTCTCCGTCGAGCACTTCCTGCAAGCGTTGCCTCCGACGGTGAAGAGCATCGCCGTGCTGGACCGCACCAAGGAACCGGGCAGCATCGGCGAGCCGCTGTATCAAGACATCATCACCGCCCTGACTGAGGGCTTCACCGCGGGCAAGGCCCCGATGGCTGCGTTCCCCAAGGTGATCGGCGGCCGCTATGGGTTGTCGTCGAAGGAATTCACGCCGGCGATGGTGGCGCGGATTTTCGACGAACTGAAGAAATCCAATCCGCAGAACCACTTCACCATCGGCATCAACGACGATGTCACCCACACCAGCTTGACCTACGATCCAGCGTTCTCCAGCGAAGCACCGGAGACGGTCCGCGCCATGTTCTACGGGCTGGGGGCCGACGGCACCGTGGGCGCGAACAAGAACAGCATCAAGATCATCGGCGAAGAGACCGACCTGAACGTGCAGGGCTACTTCGTCTATGACTCCAAGAAGTCGGGCGCGGTCACCATTTCGCACCTGCGCTTCAGCAAGCAACCGATCCGCTCCACCTACCTGATCTCGCGCGCCAATTTTGTGGGCTGCCACCAGTTCAGCTTCATGGAGCGTCTCGACGTGCTCAAGGCTGCCGATCCTGGCGCGGTCTTCCTGCTCAACAGCCCGTTCGGTCCCGACGAGGTCTGGGACAATCTGCCGCGCTCGGCGCAGCAGGCGATCATCAGCAAGAAGCTGCGCTTCTACGTGATCGACGCCGTGGAAGTGGCGCGCGCCGCCGGCATGGGCGGCCGCATCAACACCGTCATGCAGACCTGCTTCTTCGCCATCAGCGGCGTGCTGCCGCGCGACGAAGCCATCGCCGCCATCAAGCACTCCATCGAGAAGACCTACGGCAAGCGTGGCGAATCGATCGTGCGCAAGAATTTTGCCGCGGTTGACTCATCGCTCGAGAACCTGCATGAAGTGAAGATCCCGCAGAGCGCCTCAGCTCGAAGTTCGAGATGCGTCCGACGGTTTCCGCCAACGCTCCCGACTTTGTGCGCAACGTCGAGGCGCTGATGATCACCGGGGATGGCGATCAGGTTCCGGTCAGCGCCATGCCCATCGACGGGACCTTCCCCACCGGCACGACGAAGTGGGAGAAGCGCAACATCGCGCTGGAAATTCCGGTGTGGGATGAGGAGTTGTGCATCCAGTGCGGCAAGTGCGTCATGGTTTGCCCGCACTCCGTCATTCGCGCCAAGGTCTATGACGCCAGCAGCATCAATCATGCGCCCGAGGGCTTCCAGACAGCGGTCCCCAAGTGGCGCGAATTTTCAGAGCTGAAATACACCTTGCAAGTCGCGCCGGAAGATTGCACCGGCTGCGGACTGTGCGTCGCGGTTTGCCCGGCCAAGAGCAAGAGCGAAGCCAAGCACAAGGCCATCAACATGGAAGCGCAGCCTCCGCTGCGGGAGAAGTACAACCAGTACTGGGACTACTTCCTGTCGATTCCCGAGCTGTCGCGCCAGAAGCTCTCCCACGGCCAGGTGAAAGACCAGCAACTGTTGGAGCCGCTGTTTGAGTTCTCCGGCGCCTGCGCCGGTTGCGGCGAAACGCCCTACATTTCACTGATGACCCGGCTGTTCGGCGATCGGGCGATGATTGCCAACGCCACCGGCTGCTCGTCCATCTACGGCGGCAACCTGCCGACAACCCCTTACAGCAAGAACTCCGAAGGACGCGGTCCGGCGTGGTCGAACTCGCTGTTTGAGGACAACGCCGAATTCGGCATGGGCATGCGTCTCGCCATCGACAAGCAGAACCAGTATGGCAAGCAGCTGGTCGAGCGCCTGGCATCGAGCATCGGCGAACAACTGGCGGTTGAGATTCTTTCCGCTGATCAGTCCAGCGAAGAAGGTATCTTCGCGCAACGCGAACGCGTGCAGGCGTTGAAGGAGAAGCTGGCGAACAACCAGGCACCGGCAGCCCGCGATCTGCTGGCCGTTGCTGACGAGCTGGTCAAGAAGAGCGTGTGGATCGTCGGCGGCGATGGATGGGGCTACGACATCGGTTTCGGCGGCCTCGACCATGTGCTGGCCTCCAGCGCCAACGTCAACATCCTGCTGCTCGATACCGAGGTGTACTCCAACACCGGCGGGCAGATGTCGAAGGCCACGCCGCTGGGCGCGGTGGCTAAGTTTGCCGCCGGCGGCAAGCGCACTCCCAAGAAAGACATCGCCATGATGGCCATGAATTATGGCCGGGCCTACGTGGCCCACGTCGCCATGGGTGGCAACGACACGCAGACCATGAAGGCATTCATGGAAGCCGAGGCGCACGATGGGCCGTCGATCATCATCGCCTACAGCCACTGCATCGCGCACGGCTACGACATGGTGTACGGCATCGACCAACAGAAGGCGGCGGTGAACTCCGGGCACTGGCCGCTGTTCCGCTACAACCCGGCACTCGCCAAGGAAGGCAAGAACCCGTTTGTGCTGGATTCGCGCGCCCCCAGCATTCCCCTGGAAAAATACATCTACAACGAGACACGCTACACCATGCTGGTGAACAGCGATCCTGATGAGGCCAAGAAGCTGCTGAAGCAGGCGCAGGAAAACGTCAACGAGCGCTGGAAGCTGTACCAGCACATGGCCGCCATGAACTTTGACAAAGCGTAAGCACGAGGAGATGAGACTGTGATCGACCTTTCGACAAACTATCTGGGATTGAAGCTGAAGAACCCGGTCGTAGTATCAGCCTCGCCTCTGTCGGAGAAGCTGGACAACTTCCCCCACATGGAAGACGCCGGGGCCGCGGCCATCGTGATGTACTCGCTGTTCGAAGAACAGATCGAGGCGGAGAGCGAGAACATTGACAGCGCGCTGGAGTACGGCGCCAACAGCTACGCCGAAGCCACCTCCTATCTGCCTGACATGCAGAAATATCATGTCGGCCCCGATCGCTACTCTGGAGTTGCTGCGCAAGGGCAAAGCCGCGGTGAAAATTCCGGTCATCGCCAGCCTGAATGGCAGCTCGCCGGGCGGATGGGTGCGCTACTCCGAATACATGGAGCAGGCGGGCGCCGACGCCTTGGAGTTGAACATCTTCGACATCCCCAGCGATCCGCTGCTCACCGCGGCCGCGCTGGAAGACCGTTATTGCGACCTGGTGCGCGCCATTCGTAAGCAGGTGCACATCCCGATCTCGGTGAAGTTGGGGCCATACTTCACCTCGTGCGCCAACTTTGCCAAGCGCTTGTCGGAAGCCGGCGCCGACGGCGTGGTGATCTTCAATCGCTTCTATCAGCCCGACTTCGACCTGGAGGAGATGGAGGTAGTGCCAAACCTGGTCTTGAGCAGCCCGCATGAGCTGCGTCTCCGTCTCCACTGGGCCGCCATTCTGTATCACCAGGTCGAGACCTACATCGCCATCACCGGTGGCGTGCACGACGCCAGCGACGTGCTGAAGTCCATGATGGCGGGCGCGCACGTGGCCATGATGACGTCGGCGCTGCTGAAGTACGGCATCGAGCACATCGGCGTGGTGCTGGCCGGCATGGAGAGCCTGGATGGAAGAACACGAGTACGTCTCGGTGAAGCAGATGCGGGGCAGCATGAGCCTGGTGAACATCGAGAGCCCGGCGGCATTCCTCCGCGGAAATTACCTCAAGACGCTCGGGTCGTACACGTGGCGCGAGCCGGGAACGGCGCTGACGACGTTCTAACGTCCTGAAGATTGCTTGCTTTCCTCCACGCAGGGCCGGCCTCCGCAGGGAAGCCGGCCTTGGTGTTTCAAGAGCAAGCGCTCCCAGCTTATTGAGCGTCGCAAATTATAGTGACACGTTTGCAAGAAACGGAGCCGACCAAGCAGAGTGAATTGTCATTACGAGCGCCTGGGTTTGGGCGCGAGGAATCTGCTTTTCGGCGGACGGGCAAACAGCAGATCCCTCGCTGCGCTCGTGATGACAAATCTTTGAGGTTGTCACTATATTGCGCGACGCTCAGTACGCCATCATGGCTACATCACGGGCGGCACGGTGATGCCCATCACGCCCAGTACTCGAATCAACTCGCGCCGAACCACAGCCGCGGTGGCCAGCAGGAACTTCTTCCGGCCCTCGTCGGCTTCGGTAAGGATATGGTGGCGATGGTAAAAGTTGTTGAACTGCTGCGCGAGCTGGAACGCGTGTTTGGCCGCAAACGCGGGCTCCGTGGTCGCGATGCATTGCTCGACCACGAATGATGTCTTCCCTGCCAGCAACCACAGCTCCCAGATTTCCGTGCCGCTCTCCTCGGCAAAAAAGCGCGCGTAGTCCACTTCGGTCAGCAAGCGCCAGTTCAGGATCCACACCCGCCTTGCGGAAAATATTGCTCGCGCGCACCACTGCATATTGAGCGTATGGGCCGGTCTCGCCTTCGAAGGCCAATGCCTCTTTGAAATCGAACGCGATCACCGACTGCTTGGTGAACTTCAGCATGAAGTAGCGCAGGGCGCCAATCGCGATCTGCCCGCTGATGCGGGCGCGCTCCTCATCGTTCAGCTCGGGATGCCGGCTATCCACTTCTTTCTTGGCCGCGGCGATCAGCGCGTCGAGCAGGTCGTCTGCCTTGACGCCGAAACCCTTGCGGCCCGAAACCTCGATGTATGACTTGGCGCGGTCTTCCTCGCTGACGTCGTAGCCCAGCTCCATCGCGCAGCGCGGAGTGAGCGCGACCATCTCGTACGAGAAGTGGGTATAGTGCGCGGCCTGCTCCGTGTAACCCAGCAGCCGGAGCGCTTCGATCACGGTATTCTGCGGATCGGCCTGGCGCGAGTCGATTACGTTATAAATCGCCGCGACATTGCCAAAGTGCGGATGATCCGGCTCGCCGTGCTCGGCCGAAATCCAGACTTCGTGTTGGTTCGGATAGCGGTAGAACTTGCGGTAGCCGAAGTCCAGGCCCAGCAGACCGAACTTCCAGAGATGATAGGCAATGTCCTTGCCGACGTACCCGACAGTTCCATTCGAACGCACGATGACCTTGGCGTCTTCGTCGGGACCGGATGCTTCCTCCGCGCCGGATGATTCCTCCGTCGGGTGCCCCATCCTTCGTCTCCGTAGGGACAGGGTGGGCTTCGGCCGCTTCATCACCCAGCAGCCCTTGTTCTTGCCTTCGGTCTCGAAATAGAGGACGTCCTTCTCTTTCAGCTGCTGGAAGGCCGCATCCCAGAAGTGCAAGCGGAGGATTTCGCTTTCGCGCGGCAGGAAATCGTACTCGATGTCGAGACGGTCCATGGTCTCCAGATGACGGCGCAATACGGCCGACGAGATCAATTCCGCAACCCACGCCATCTCATTGCCACCGTGTCTCGATGGCATGTAAAGCTTCAAGTCTAGCTTTAAGATTCTCTTTGTCTTCTTCGTACCACCGCGAGACCCGCGCGTAAAGGTCCCAACAGTAAAAATCAAAACGCGGCGTTGACGTTATCAGTTCGACGATGTCCGATTTCGATTTCTTCTCCAGGTGAAGGAATCCGACCACGACATCGGCAACTTGCACCCCGGTGTTGTCGATATAGTTTTGAACATCGACCGCGTGCCCAGCCGCTCGCAGCAGGCGAACGAAGGTGTCGCCGAGGATGGCGTTTCGCAGATGCCCGATATGCGCAGCCTTGTTGGGATTGATGCTGGTGTGCTCGACCAGGATTTTGCCGCTGACGTTAGCAGCGCCCTCATCGGCATGACCGGAAACTCCGATCGTCTCGCCACTCGCAAGAGCGCGCGCAGCGAGGTCCCGCTTCAATCGCGCATTGATATAACCGGCGCCCGCGACTTCCAGCTTCTCGAATCCCTCGGGCAGCGGCAATGCGGCGACAATCTCCTCGGCAATCTTGCGCGGAGGTTTGCGCAGCCGCTTCGCCAGTTCAAACGCGAGCGGCAGGGCGAACTCGCCCATCTCAACCTTAGGCGGCTGCTCGATGACGACGTTGGCCAGGTCGATCTGGTATTTCTCGCGCAGAAAGGCGAGCACATCGCTGGCCAGTTTTTTTTGTTGTTCTAAGTACACATCTCTTCATTCTTTACGAATTGTCATTACGTGCGCCCGGTTTGGCGCGCTCATGATGACAACCCGATTTCTTCTCTGTGTCCTCCGTGCCTCTGTGGTGAATAAGAATTGTGGAGGACATCAGCAGATCGTGAACAGAATAGCAAATGCTGGAGCCGCGCAGGGTTTGACGCTGGTTTCGGCGTTACCTATGATGAAGAATCTGAGCCACCCCCATGCGCATTGCCTATCTCGAATGCTTCTCTGGAATCAGCGGCGACATGTTTCTGGGCGCGCTGCTCGATGCCGGAGTTCCCTTCGAGCTGTTTCAGAAGACGGTCGCCGGACTCAACATCGGCGCTGAGCTGGAGCACTCGCGTGTTCACCGTGGCGGCATCTCCGCAACAAAATTCGACGTCGTGGTAAACGGCCAGAAAGACATGCCGCGCGAGGAGTTCTGGGCGCAACAGCACGCCGGCCCGCACGAATCCGAGGCGCAACATGCGCATAAGCATAGCCACGACCGGCACCAAGCCCGCAGCTCTGAGCGAGATCCTGCGCATCATCGCCGCAGCGCCCATCAGCGAGTACGCTCGGCGGACTGCCGATGAAATCTTCCTGGCGCTGGGCGCAGCCGAGGCCGCGGTGCACAACGTCAGCGTGGAGCAAGTGCACTTCCACGAAGTCGGCGCGGCCGACGCGATCGTGGATATTGTCTGTGCAGCCGTTGGCGCCGAGGCGCTCGCGGTCGATCAGTTCCTCGCTTCGCCACTGAATGTGGGCGGCGGAACGGTTGCCTGCGCGCACGGCGTCATGCCCGTCCCGGCTCCCGGCCACTCTCCAACTGCTGAAGAACGTGCCAATTTATTCTGGCGACATTCAGAAGGAACTGGTCACGCCAACCGGAGCGGCCATCGTCAAAGTGTTAGTCTCAAGCTTCGGACCTCGGCCGCTCATGACGACGGAACGCATCGGCTGCGGCGCGGGAGCGCGCAACTTTCCCGGCCATCGCCAATGTGTTGCGGCTCACTATCGGCGAGGCCCAGGAAGCGGTGACTGGCGCTGGCGAGCGCCGGCGAGAATGACACCGAAGAAGAGGAGATCGCCATACTGGAAGCGAATCTGGACGACCTGAATCCCCAGTTGATCGGCTATATCGTCGATCTGGCATTCGCCGAAGGAGCGCTGGACGTCTTCACCGCGCCAGTGCAGATGAAGAAGAACCGTCCTGGCACAGTGTTGACGGTGCTGGCGCGGCCCGAGCACGAGGCGCATCTGCGCGCGCTGTTGTTCCGCGAGAGCAGCACGCTGGGCGTGCGCACGCGTCATGAGAAGCGTTATGCGCTTCCCCGTCGGCACGAGGCGGTGGTCACGCCCTGGGGCGAGGTGCGGATGAAGGTCGCGCATCTCAACGGCGCGGTCTCTCAGTACGCGCCGGAATACGAAGATTGCCGGCGCATCGCCGTCGAGCATCACGTCCCGTTGAAGACGGTGATGCAGGAAGCTATCCGCTTGTACCTGGACCAGAAGAATGGATAATCCCGAGAAGTTTTACATCACGACGCCCATCTATTACGTGAATGCGCGGCCTCACATCGGGCACACCTATACCACGGTGGTGTGCGATGCCATTGCCCGCCGCCAGCGCATGATGGGCGTGGACACCTGGTTCCTGACGGGCACCGACGAACATGGCCAGAAGATTGAGCGCTCGGCCGCCGCTGCCGGCTGCTCACCCAAAGAGTTCGTGGCCAAGATCTCGGGCGAATTCCGCGCGCTGTGGGACCGCATGAAGATCTCCTACGACGACTTCATTCGCACCACGGAACCGCGCCATGTTCGCGGTGTGCAGGCGCTGTTCACGCGCCTGCAGGAGCGCGGCTACATCTACAAGGGGTCTTACAGCGGGCAATATTGCGTCTTCGACGAACTTTACGTCGATGCTGTCGGCGCCGGCGCTCCCTGCCCGGAATGTGGGCGGCCCACCGAAACCGTCCACGAGGAGAATTATTTCTTCAAGCTTTCGGCGATGCAGGATCGCCTGTTGCAGTACTACAGCGACAACCCCGACTTCATTCGTCCGGAAACCCGGCGCAACGAGGTGATCGCTTTCGTGCGCAGCGGACTGCGCGATCTCTCCGTCAGCCGAACGTCGTTCAAGTGGGGCATTCCGGTGCCGGGCGATCCCAAGCACGTGATTTATGTCTGGCTGGATGCGCTGGCCAATTACCTGACAGCGATCGGCTTTGGCTCCGACGATCCGGCGGACCAGCAAAAACTGGAGCGCTACTGGCCGGCCGATGTGCACATGATCGGCAAAGAAATCGTGCGCTTCCATTGCGTTTATTGGCCGGCATTTCTGCTGGCCGCCGATCTGCCGCTGCCGAAATCGATCATCGCGCACGGCTGGCTGCTCTTCGAGGAGAGCAAGATGTCGAAGTCGCGCGGCAACATCGTGCGCAGCGAAACTATCCTCGACACGCTCGGCGGCGATGCACTGCGCTATTTCTTGTTGCGCGAAATTGTCTTCGGGCAGGATGGATCGTTCAGCTTCGACGCCTTGGTGCAGCGCTATAACGCCGATCTGGCCAATGATCTGGGCAACTTGTCGAGCCGCACGCTCAGCATGATCGCCCGTTATTTTGAAGGCGAAGTGCCCTATCCATCGCCAAGTGAGCACACACCTGCCGATAAAACCATCGCTGCCCTGGCGCAGAAAACCATCTCGGACTTCCACGCCCAGTTCGAGCAATTTCAATTCTCGCGCGCGCTGGAAACGGCGTGGTCTCTGGTGGCCGCGGTCAACAAGTACATCGTCGAGAACGAACCCTGGGCCGTCGCCGAGCGCGAAGATAAAGACTCGCGCGCCCGCCTCGCCACCATTCTGTACACGTCCGCCGAGGCGCTGCGGGTCGTAACGGCGCTGGTGCATCCGATTATTCCCGAGGCCACAGCCCGCATCTGGACGCAGCTCGGGCTGGGCGAGATCGGCCAATTGGACCTGCGCACGTTGGCTTGGGGAAACTTGCCGCTGGGCGCCAAGCTGGGCAAGGTCGAAGGCGTATTTCCGCGTGCCGACAAGAGCACCGTCGAAAGGATGCAACAGATGGAACAGCAGCGCTCCGCTGATCTAGCGCAAGCGAGTGAAACGAAAACGCCAGCGGAGGAACCGCAGCCCATCGGAAGCGGCACGCAGCCGGGACAGCCTGCGACCCAAGCGGCCGGTGGGCCATCACCTGCGGCGCCGCCGAAAGAGTCCGGTGCGATCGTCAGTCCGAAGACCACGCCTGCCACAGGCGCCCAGGGCGGCGGAAGCGTGACTGCGGCTGCCGCGGCCAGCCACAATCAGATCACCATCGACGATTTCCTGAAGGTCGAATTGCGGGTGGGCGAAGTGAAGGTTGCCGAGCGCGTCAAGGGCGCCGACAAGTTGCTTCGCCTGGAAGTCGATATCGGCAGCGAAGTGCGGCAAGTCGTCGCCGGAATTGCGAAGGCTTACGAACCGGAAAAGCTCATTGGACGCAAGGTCGTGATCGTGGCCAATCTGCAGCCGCGTAAACTGCGCGGGCTGGAATCGAACGGAATGATCGTGGCTGCGTCCATTGGCGACGATGGCCAGCCAGTGCTGGCGGGATTCTTGGAGGACGTGCCGGCGGGCGCGAAGCTGAAGTAGTGGTTAGTGGCTAGGGTCGTCGGTCCATTTCTCATTGAGGACTGCAGAACATAGTGACATTCCGGAAGAGTTGTCATCACGAGCGTAGCGAGGGATCTGCTTTTTGCCCGTTCGATGGAAAAGCACACTCCTCGCGCCAAAAGCAGGCGCTCGTAATGACAATTCGTGAGCTAAGGGATGGTCCACCGCGTTGGGTCGTGTCACTATTAATCGCGATTCTCAATAGGAGGCGCATAAGGGTCAGAGCCGGTTTGGACTTTATGCGGTTCACGGCATCGTGTTTGAAAAGACCAAGACAAGGTTGGAGAGCTTATGCGCCCGATCTTCCCGGGCTGGGTGTTGCTGGCGCGACACTGGGGGAAACCTCGCGCGCTGTTGCAGGAAGGGATCGAGCTGCACTTGAGGAATCTGCAGACTCTCCGGGAAGAAAACTCATGTCAGATAGTAACGGGTTCCCGAACTCGAAACTATCCACTATCCACTAAACACTATCCACTGTGTACACCGACTCCCACGCTCATCTCGATGGCAAGCGCTTCGACGCCGATCGCGCTGAGGTCATTGCCCGCGCCAATCAAGCCGGTGTGGGCACGTTGCTTGCGGTCGGCAATGGTGACGGCCCTGGGACGGACACGCTCGACTGCGCCATCAAGCTCGCAAGCCAGTACGATTGGATTTACGCGACGGTTGGAGTTCATCCTCACGAAGCCGAGCTGGCCAAACAGTCGGACTTTGACGAACTCGAACGCTTGGCGAAATCCCCCAAGGTAATCGCCTGGGGCGAGATTGGCCTCGATTATTTTTACGATCACTCGCCGCGCGACGTGCAGCAACGAGTTTTCCAGCAGCAAATGGAGATGGCCCGCGCCGCCAAACTGCCCATCGTCATTCACTGCCGCCCTTCCAATAACAGTGAGAACGCCTGGGACGATGTGCTGCGCCTGATCAGGGAAAACTGGGCACCCAGCGGATTGGGCGGTGTGCTCCACTGCTTCACCGGGACCGTCGATCATGCCCATGCAGCGCTTGATTTGGGATTCATGATTTCCTTCGCCGGCAACATCACGTTCCCCAAAGCGCAGAACATTCGCGATGCGGCCAGCCTGGTCCCGCTGGATCGCATGTTCATCGAGACCGATTGCCCTTATCTTGCGCCGGCGCCCTATCGCGGACAGCGCAATGAACCCGCCTTCGTGGTGGAAGTGGCCCGCCAGATCGGGCCAGTTACGGAATCTTTCCTGTGAGGAAGTCGGACAGCAAACGACCGCCAATTTCCATAACTTTTTCCGGCTTACAAAATCCAACTGAGGTGCTACGCTTCCCTACCCGGTAGTGCCGGGCCGCTGGTTTGCAATTGCGGCAAACGCCGCGTCTCTTGTTACACTTGAACCTTATGGCCGAATCATTCGACATCGTCAGCAAAGTGGATATGCAGGAAGTTTCCAACGCCGTGCAGCAGGCGTTGAAAGAGATCCATACGCGCTACGACCTGAAGGACTCGAAGTCGGACATCAAGATCGAGGAGAAGGAAGGCCTGGTGCTCGCCTCGGCTGACGAGTACAAGCTGAAGGCGGTGAATGACGTCTTGCAGGGAAAACTGGTGAAGCGCGGGGTCTCGCTCAAGGCGCTCACCTACGGCGCCATCGAACCCGCCGCCGGCTCGACGGTGCGCCAACGCGTCAGCCTGCAGCAAGGTATTCCGATCGAGAAGGCGCGAGAGATCGTTAAACTGATCAAGAACTCGAAGAAGAAAGTGCAGGCGGCGATCCAGGGGGATCTGGTTCGCGTCAGCGGCAAAGACCGCGATACACTTCAGGAAATCATTGCACTGCTGAAGCAGAGCGATTTCGGCATTGACATGCAGTTCATCAACTATCGATCCAACTGAACGGGGCGAATCCGTTTGAATACGACTGTAACCCGCAACGCGAAAGAAGTGTTCGACTTGCTGCACGACGACCTCGCCGCTATCGAGCGCGAGTTCGGCCGCGACACCGTGTCCAGCGTGCGGGCGATCACGGAAATCGGCGAGTACCTGCGCGCCGGCGGTGGCAAGCGGCTGCGTCCTGCGCTGTTGCTGCTCTCCTGCAAGCTGATGAACTACACCGGCCATGGGGCGATCAAGCTGGGGGCGGTGGTGGAAATCATCCACACCGCGACGCTGGTTCATGACGACATCATCGACGAAGCCCAGACGCGCCGCGGCCGCCCCGCCGCTAACACGCAATGGGGCAATGCCAAATGCGTGCTCGCGGGCGACTGGCTCTACATGCAGGCATTCAAGATTGCCGTGCAGGAGCGCAATTTTCACATCCTCGACGCGCTCATCGATCTGACGCAGGCGATGGTCGAAGGGGAATTGCTGCAGATCGAGCGGCTGGGCAAGACCATCACCATGGATGAGCACTTCGAACTCATCTACCGCAAAACGGCCTGCCTGTTTTCGGTCTGCATGAAGATGGGCGGCATCCTCGCGAGACGCCAGCGAAGCCGATCAGCAGCGGCTTGCCGAATACGGACGCAACCTCGGCATGGCCTTCCAGATCGTCGACGACGTACTCGACCTCACCGCCTCCGAAGAAGTGCTGGGCAAGCCGGTTGCCAGCGACCTGCGCGAAGGCAAAGCCACCATGGCAGTGTTGCACGCGCTGGAGCACTGCACGCCAACGGAGCGCCAGACGATTGAGTCTGTCCTGAGTAACGGCGGCTTCAACGGCATCACGCCGGCCGACATCGTCGCGATCTTGAGCCGCAACGGCTCCATCGACGCCGCCTACGCGCGGGCGGTGGAGTTCAGCAACAAAGCGCGCGAGGCCCTCTGCACCTTCCCCGATTCCGAGATCAAGCGCGTGCTGTTGTGGGTGCCGGAATTTGTGGTGGAGCGGGAAAGCTGAAGGCAGGGGCTAGGGACTAGGGGCGAGTCTCTGATTTCGGCCACGCCGCCCATTCTCTTCCGCTCAGGTTTGTCATCACGAGCGCAGCCGGGGTCCCCGGCAAGTGCCGATTGTGCACTCGCTGGGGTGGAGGAACGAGGGACCTGCTTTTGCAATGGTCATGGAAAAAGCAGATTCCTCGCGCCCAACCCAGGCGCTCGTAATGACAAATTCATAAATTCCAGTCCTCTCGCTTCCAGGGATTCACCATGATTTACGGCCCTCAAGCAGACCTCGAAAGCTGACCACTAACCCCTGCCCCCTAGCTCCTGACCCCTGATTTACACTTTCCTCATGGCCACACCCCAAGAAGTCGAAATCAAGTTCCTCGTCTCCGATCTGAAAGCGCTTGAGCGAAGGCTGCGCGACTTGGGCTTTCACGAAGAGACGCCATCCACGCACGAGGTCAATACGCTTTACGACCTTCCCGGCCAGAAGCTGCGCCGCAAGGGCGAGTTGCTTCGTCTGCGCAACTACGGCGGCAAATGGAGGCTGACGCACAAGGCCAAGGTCAAGCTCGGAAAGCACAAATCTCGGGGCGAGTTGGAGACTGGTGTCTCCGACGGCAAGCAGATGGATGCGATGCTGCGCGCCTTGGGCTACTCGCCGTCGTTCGTGTACGAGAAGTTTCGCGCGGAATGGAGTGACGACGAAGGCCATGTCGTGCTGGACCACACTCCCATCGGCGACGTCGCTGAGATCGAAGGCAAGTCACGCTGGATTGATCGCATCGCTCGCGAGTTGGGCGTGAAGCCGGCGGACTACATCACCAAATCGTATGCTGAACTTTTCTTCGATTGGAAACGTAGAACAGGTTGCAAGGCAGAGAACATGACATTCCGCGAGGTGAAGAGCAGAGGCTAGCGGCTAGTGGTTAGTTTCGGGTTTTGAGTTTCGGGTTTCAAGTACGGCAACAACGGCGATTGGACAACCCGAAACCGCCCGCCGCGAGGCGACGTACGGTACTCAACTTTTCCGCGGAAGCCTGCGCCGGCTCCGGAGTTTAGACCTTGCCGGGCCTGAACCGGAGCCGGAAGGCAGTGATTAGTGGTCAGGGGATAGTCATTAGTTGCAGACCATCACAAAACCGGAGAAACGAAACCTATCCACTATCCACTGTTTCTTATCCTCTCCAGCACTGCGCCCGCGATCAGTGGCAGTCCCACGGTGGCATCCAGCAGAACCTCGGCGAAGCGTCCACCTTCTTCCGGAGGAACGAACTTACCCCACGACACGGCTTCGCTGTAGGTGCATCCCGACAAGCCGCCCCAGTTCACCGGCTCAGGACAGATGCGCACGCCATAGTGGAAGCGCTTCAGGGGCAGGTCTTCGCCGCCGCGGCGATGGCGCAATTCTATGAATGGACCAAATTGTTGCGCCCAGTTTCTGGGCACACCGCCGCCGATGGTCAAAATTCCAAGGCGCTCCTGCTGTAGCAGTGTCTCGGCGTAATATTCCAGGTCTTCAAACGGATCGAAGCGCAGCGGAGGAATGTTGTTCTTGCGGCGCATGCGGTTGTGCAGGGCAACGTCGAGGCCGATCTCCGAATCGCTGAACGCGGGCACGAATACCGGCACATTTTTCTCGTAGGCCGACTTCAGGATGCCGCGATCTTTCACGTGCTCGCTCAGGTAGCGGCCGATTTCACGATTCAATTTGTACGAGCAGAGCACCTCGTTGTGGTCCCAGTTTTTCAGAATGCGCGCGACGATGGTCTCCACGAAATCGAGATTGGTCTCCGGCTCCAGCGTGTCGTACACGCGGTTGTAGCCGGCTTCGTAGAGTTCGGTGTCGTCCATCTTCGGGTCGTAGCGGAAGTGCGATCGCCCTGCGGCCTCAACCAGGCCGTGCGCCATCAGCGCTCCCGTGGAGACGATGGCCTTCACCACTCCATGATCGATCAGGTCGGTGACGATCAGCCCTTGCTTCGCGACCGTCATGGCGCCGGCCAGCGTCATCACGACGAAACAGTCCTTGTCGCGAGCCATGGCTTCCAGGACCTCAGCGCCTTCTCCCACCTGCCGCCCGGTAAATGCGGTGTTGCCCATGGCGCGGACAAGGTCATCCACGGTGTGGATCTTCGAGAGATCGAGCGGCGCCAGCGGAACCAGCTTGTCGGAAATGGGATCGTGGAGTTTGCGATCAATGCCCGCGCCGTGCGTCTTGTGATGTTCGTCGGCCAAGATTCACCTCGATGGATTACGACAATGCGGATGCAGCATCCATTATCGAACAATCGAAGCTACAGGCTGAATGCGGCTTCCGTCAATGCGCGGGCACGCGCCAAGGAGAGTTGTCATGGTCAATTAACAATCGAGTCGGTCCCATGACCAGCGCGCGCGGGATGCTATTCTTGAAATGCATTTCGCACGGGAGCTAAGTATTGGCGGAACGAAACTTTCAGATTGGCATCGTGCAGATGTCGTGCACACCGGAGCCAGAACAGAACCTGGAACGCGCTATTGCCCACATTCGCAATGCGGCCGCTAAAGGCGCCGAAGTTGTCTGCCTGCCCGAGCTGTTTCAGACGCAGTATTTTTGCCAGCGCGAGGACATCGCTCTCTTCGACTTGGCCGAGTCCATCCCTGGTCCCACGACGGCGCGCCTCGGCGATCTCGCTCGTGAGCTGAAGATCACGATCGTTGCGTCCCTGTTCGAGCGGCGCGCTCCCGGCGTCTATCACAATACTGCGGCCATTCTCAATGCGGATGGCAAGCTGGCCGGCATTTACCGCAAGATGCACATTCCCGACGACCCGCTCTATTACGAAAAGTATTACTTCACGCCAGGCGATCTGGGTTTCAAGGCCTTCGAAACTGGCGTCGGAAAAATCGGGACGCTGGTCTGCTGGGACCAATGGTATCCCGAGGCAGCGCGCTTGACCGCGCTTCAGGGCGCGAACGTGCTCTTCTATCCCACGGCGATCGGATGGCATCCGGACGAAAAGGCGCAGTACGGTGAGGCGCAATACGACGCGTGGAAGACGATGCAGCGCGCGCACGCCATCGCCAATGGAGTTTATGTCGCCGTGCCCAATCGCGTCGGCTTTGAGACGGGCAACGTTCGCGGCAACGTGGCGCCCGGCAAGGGCCTTGAGTTCTGGGGCGGATCGTTCATCGCCGATCCCTTTGGACAGGTTATCGCGCAGGCCTCGCACGACAAAGAAGAGGTGCTGATCGCGGAGGTGGACCTGCAGCGGATCGAGGAGGTCCGCCGCAACTGGCCCTTCTGGCGCGATCGCCGCGTGGATGCGTACGGCCCGATTACAGCAGAGATTCCTGGTATAGCCGTGCGAATGCCCAAGCCTCGGAAATTTTCGCAAACCCCTGCCGCTCTCGGCTACCGCATGCCAGCCGAGTGGGAAGCCCACGAGGCTACGTGGATCGCGTGGCCGCACAATCGGACCGACTGGCCGGGCAGGTTCGAGCCGATCCCGTGGGTGTACGCGGAAATCGTTCGGCATCTGGCGCGGGTGGAGCGCGTCAACATTCTGGTCGAGGACGTGGACGGCGGAAGCTAAGGTCCGCGAGCTGCTGATTCGCGCGCACGTTCTCCCGCAAAGATCCGCGACGCCAGGCAAACCTGCCGGGGCAATTCGCTTTCACCACATTCCTACCAATCGCGGTTGGACACGCGACTCGGGCCCCATCTTTCTGCGGCGCGATTCCCGCGCGACTAGAGACTTCCCTGCTGTGGCGGCCACCGCATGGCGCTTCAACGCCTGGGCCAAGTACAACGATTGGAAGCTCGACGCGATGATCGCGGGTGAAATCACCAATCGGCTGCGCGTGCCGGCGTGGGAGCCGGAAGTCAAAGTGAACGGGCATCCGCGCCAGGTGGTATTGGAGGGCGGAAGCATCGACGTCAATGGATGCGGGACGCTCATCACCACCGAAGAGTGCCTGCTGAGCGACGTGCAGCAGCGCAATCCGGGCGTGACGCGGGAGGAACTGGAAGAAATTTTCGCCGACTACCTGGGGGTGGAGAAAGTGATCTGGCTGGATCGCGGCATCGCCGGCGACGATACTCATGGGCACGTTGACGATATCACTCGCTTCGTTACGCCAACGACGGTGGTAACGGCGTACGAGCCTGACCCTGCCGATCCCAACCACGAGCCCTTGAGCGACAACTTCCGCTGGCTGAAGAAGAGCACGGACCAGTCGGGCCATCCTCTGCGCGTGGTGAAGCTCCCAATGCCGGCTCCGGTGTATTTTCGTGGACAGCGCTTGCCTGCCAGCTATGCCAATTTCTACATCGCCAACAAACTGGTGCTCGCGCCCATATTCAGCGACCCCAACGATCGCGTGGCACTCAATACCCTCGCCACGGTATTTCCCGATCGCGAGATTGTCGGAATTTATTGCCGGGACTTGATCTGGGGACTGGGCGCGCTGCACTGCATGACGCAGCAGCAACCGGCGTAGCAGTTGCCAGTAGCCAGTAGCCAGTAGCCAGTAGTCAGAAGTCAGTTGTCCTAGTTGCCAGTTGTACAGTTGTCACGTTCGACCACGGTATGATCAGCGTACGGTCAGAGACCAGTAGACTCAGTAGCCGAATACTCCGTAGCCTCCGTGGCCAGTGATCTTCAGAAGCGACAGTAATCGCAGTGTTAGTCGAGAGCCCTATTCGCCGCACTTTCTTCTTTGCCGCAAGCGTGAAGACGAAGTAGCCGCCGGCAGCCACCCCGGCGTAGAGAAACGCGTTGGCGAAGACGATGGTGCCCACGACCAGCACCAGCGCAAGATCGGAATCAGGAGTGGGTCCAATCACCAGTGACAGCACAGAAGGCGGGCAGATGCTCAACCCGATCGCGGTCAGGAAGCCGTGCGCCTGAAGTCCTCCCACGTTTAGCCTCCACGCGAAGTAGACAGCCAGGGCCACGGCCATCCCCAGAACGAAGCTGAGGGACAGCACAGTCAATAAGTTGTCGTTATCTGTTTTTCGCAACGGAGTCAACGCACACCAGCGTGATGATCAAAAGGAAGGGTGAATAGCGAAAACGGCATGGTGAGCCCGGCAGGAATCGAACCTGCGACCCACGCATTAAAAGTGCGTTGCTCTACCAACTGAGCTACGGGCCCACACTCACTAATCTACCATAGCAAAAATCGGCGCGACCGCCATCGCCAGAAACCATTGCGCATTGCTCTGCCACCGGCGCACAATCGTTCGTGGATTGCACAAGGAGAACGGCTATGAAGCGCTGTTACTATTCGCTCCTGATACTTTGTCTCGCCCTTACAACCGCAGCATTCCCCCAGGACAAGACGGACAAGACGCAAGCGGCCGAAAAGGC
Organism: uncultured Acidobacteriaceae bacterium; assembly: GCA_963737435.1. Taxonomy (GTDB): domain Bacteria; phylum Acidobacteriota; class Terriglobia; order Terriglobales; family Acidobacteriaceae; genus Bog-257. The sequence continues at coordinate 90,845 of CAVTSI010000010.1, forward strand.
CGCCGCCGACTGGTTGAAGCTACTGGACTTCGACGCCTACGCGAAGAGTTGGCGGCAGGCCTCAACCACGTTAAAAATTAAGGTTACCGAGGGTAATTATGAACAAACGCTACGGGCGACGCGCAGCGCCCTTGGGCACGGTGGTCTCCCGAGAGATGAAATCCGTGGAATACCGAACGCAATTGCCGGGAGTTCCGGACGCAGAGTATGTCCTCTTGAAATATGACACCAGCTTCGAGCACAAGAAAAAGGCGGTTGAGACGGTTACCATGACGCTGGAGAAGGATGGTCACTGGCGAGCGGCCGGCTATGCCATTAAGTAGGATTTCGATGGTCTCAGCTCGATATTAAACCTTGCTCCGTTAGACCATAGCCGCGCATCTCATTCCGTAGAGCTATGGCTGGGAAATTACGTCCGCGCGTCATCGTCGTGGGAGGGGGATTCGGCGGGTTGGAGACCGCCAAGTCGTTGGCTCGCCTGCCTGTCCAAATCACCCTGGTGGACCGCAGGAACCATCACACCTTTCAACCCCTGCTCTACCAGGTGGCGACCGCCGGATTATCGCCGGCAGAAATCGCCGCGCCCATACGCGAGATTCTCGCCAAGCATGAGAACGTGGAAGTTCTGCTGAGCGAAGTGCTCGGCTTTGACCTGGAGCGGCGCATCGTCAAGCTGCAGGGATTCGAGCTTCCCTACGATTATCTCGTCGTTGCCGCGGGCGCAACTCACGCCTACTTCGGCCATAACGAGTGGGAGCCGTTCGCTCCGGGATTGAAGACCATCGAAGATGCGCTGGAAATGCGCCGCCGCATTCTGCTGGCCTACGAACTGGCAGAACGAGAAGCAGCACTGACCGGCCATCACCGGCCGCTGAATTTCGCGGTGGTGGGCGCGGGGCCCACGGGAGTCGAGCTGGCGGGCACCTTGGCCGAGATCGCGCGCAAATCGTTGCCCGAGGATTTCCGCACCATTCAGCCGGCGAAGACCCGGATCCTGCTGATCGAAGCCGGACCATCGGTGCTGAGCGCCTATCCCGACGATCTGCGCCAGAGCGCTGTGAAGCAACTGCAAAATCTCGGCGTCGAGGTGCGCACGAACTCCGCTGTCACCAACGTGCGACCGGGCGCAGTTTAGTATCGGCGAGGAGGTGGTTCCCGCGGCCGCCGTGCTATGGGCCGCTGGAGTGTCGGCCTCGCCTCTTGGGACGGCGCTTGGCGCACCGGTCGATCGCGCTGGACGAGTGCTGGTCGAACCCGACCTAAGCATCTCCGGACATCGCGAGGTCTTCGTCATCGGCGACCTCGCCAGTATGAAGAATGCAGCGGGCAAGCCGCTGCCGGGCGTCGCTCCGGTGGCCATGCAGCAGGGCAGATGCGTGGCACGCCAGATTGCGGCTGATTTGGCCGGACAGACCGCGTGCAGCTTTTCATTATGTGGACAAGGGTTCTCTGGCGACCATTGGGCGCGCAGCCGCTGTCGCACAATTCGGCAAGGTGCACATCTCCGGCTTTCTGGCCTGGCTCTCGTGGTTGTTCATCCACATCCTGTTCCTGATCGGCTTCCGCAACCGCGTGGTGGTGATGTTCCAGTGGGCGTGGAGCTATTTCACCTACGAGCGTTCGGCGCGGCTGATCACCGGCGAATCGAGGACAATCTCCGTTCCGTCGATGGAGTACGTCGAAAAGGCAGCCGCGCATCTTCGATCGCGATGGTCAGGGTGGGTCCGGCGACGCACCCATGGCCATACGAGAGGTCCTGCAAGAAAGCAAAAGTCCGGCCCGCAAAGTGAGCTAAGAACCAAGCGCTGATTCCCCGTCACGAGGTTCTGGACGGCATGGTCATTCTGCGATGTGCCATCAACCACGAGTTGACGGACCTTATTGCGTGAGACGGAGGAGAATCTTAGCGGCGATAGTCTGAAAGACCTGCTGCAACTGAGCGCTGCACTGGCTGGATGGGCAGTTGGAAGCAAATACCGCCTCTCCCTCCGGCTGGTTCGGGTTGTAAGTGGAGCTGGCTGGATCGTTAGCGATCTGTTGCAGAAAAGCCTGATCGACACTCGTCCCCAGCCCAACGGAGTAGATATACATGCCGGGATTCTCGGTGCGCATGGCGGTCGCGGTTTGAAGGGCCCGATACTTGGCGTCTGCGGTGACGTTGGTACGATTCAGGGATTTTAGCTGTCCATTAATTGCGGAAGTAAACTTGGTCACATTCTTCAGGCAAGTGTTCGAGGGTGTCCAATTGGAAACCCCGTCGTAGGTCGCAAGAGAGGTTCCGGTGGTAGGATTGAAAACGTCGACCGAACTACCGGAGTCGTACCCTCCGTAATTATAAAGAGTGAGCGTTCCAGAGCAAGACAGCTTGTCCTGGATGGTATTGACATATCCGTCGGTGAAATAGACCACAACCACTGCTGTCCGGTTAACTGGCAGGGTGCTGGCTGCAAGTAACAGCTGCGCAACAAGTTGAAGCCATTTCGGGCTTGCCCCGATTTGAACGCGAGGAGAGCCGACAATGGCTCATGAATCAGGGCCGCACCGTCTTCTCGCAGTTGATCAGCTTTCTTCCCGACCGGGAGTTCCGTCGTTGCGTCGCGCATTATCAGGGCGACCTCCGGCTGCGCGGCTGCACCTGCTGGGACCAGTATCTGGCGATGGGCTTCGCCCAGTTGACCTATCGGGAAAGTCTGCGCGATATGGAAGCCTGTTTGGGTTCGTTGCAGGGCAAGCTGTATCACTTGGGATTCCGTGGCAAGGTAGCGCGCTCCACGCTGGCGGAGGCCAACGAATCGCGGGACTGGCGCATCTTCGCCGACTTCGCGCAGAGGCTGATTGCAACCGCACGCCGACTGTATGTCCGAGAGCCCATGGGCATCGATCTGGAGCACAGCTTGTATGCTCTGGATTCGACCACCATCGATCTGTGTCTGGCGCTGTTTCCCTGGGCCCGGTTTCGGCGACGCAAGGGTGCCGTCAAGATGCACACGCTGCTGGATCTGCGCGGCAATATTCCCAGGTTTATTCGCGTTACCGATGGCAAAGTGCATGACGTCAACCTGCTCGACGAGATCCTGCCGGAAGCCGGAGCCTTCTATGTCATGGATCGCGGCTACGTCGATTTCCAGCGGTTGTTCATGCTGACGCTGAGCTCGGCCTTCTTCGTGGTGCGCACCAAGTCGAACCTATTGCTGCAGCGGCGCTACTCGCATCCGGTGGACAAGAGCACGGGCGTCTGCTCGGATCAGACCGTGATTCTGTCTTCCTTCGAGTCGGCCTCGGTGTACCCAGACGCGCTACGCAAGGTGAGCTATTGCGATGCTGAAACCGGAGTGGAAGGCCACCTTCGGCTGGTCGCTTTCCAATCTGGTGGCGCTGCTGCGGCAGCAGTTGTTCGTCTACCGTGACTTGTGGGTGTGGATCGATCATCCCTTTCCAGCCCCGGAGTTGCCGGAATCGCTACCGGAACAACTGGCGATGGTCTGGCAGTAGTTGGACAGCAGCCCACTTCTCAAGGAAAACATCGTGGCCAAATTGACCATTTCGGGAGCTGCAATCGAGACAGCATCCATCAGGGGAACCGATTTTCGAAGGGGCCAACCTGCTTTGTGCGAAGGCAGGAGAGGATGATTATGTCCCGCATTTCAGCAGCGCCGAGCCGAGTCCCCAGCTAACTTGGACAGCGATGTTCCTATGTTGTGCAACTCTATGCAGCACTCGTGAAGTGGCCCCTTCCACGCTTTCATCAAAGCAATGACTTGCAGCCCTGCTGGCTTGGAACCAATCGTGCACTGAAGGCTTGTATCCCTCCCCCTGCTCCGGAAGCTGAAGTCGGCTGCTGAATTCAAGCTGATTCCCACTTCTGCACTACCTCGTCAACTGCTCTCGATTACGGCAGCTCTTGGCGGAATTAGAGTCGAAGGAAAGAGCCGAGAAGTTTCGCTAAACAACACAAATTGCTTCGAACCTGACGGCAATCCTTATTGGTGAGTAAGAGTTCACCCCAAATTAAACGATTTGCCGGTGCTTCTCTGCTCACCTTTAAGAGCTTGCGGCATGTTGGAAGTTTGATGGGGCATCCCAAAAAGGCGAAAGAGCGAGAGTTCCAGGAAGGATGGATAAAAGTATGAGAGTATTGCGCACGCTAGTTGGTCTTGTTCTATTGATAATCACATAATATAGTGACATTTCTGATCTTCTGTGCTACTGTCTCGGCATGGGAAATCTAGCAGGAGTTCGCCGGGACTTCGTGGGGTTGGAACAGCGTCGCCGTGAGGCGGCCGAACTATTGCGCCAAGGCGTACACCAGGCGGAAGTGGCCCGCCGTGTCGGTGCTCATCGACAATCCGTCAGCCGTTGGGCGCAGCAGCTGGAGGAAGGCGGACTGCGGGCGCTGAAGCGGGCCGGACGAGCAGGACGCAAAGCGCGCCTGCGCGCGGAAGACCTGCGGCGCCTCGAACGCGGCCTGCAGCGAGGGCCGCAAGCTCTGGGATACCAAAGCGGTCTGTGGACGTCGGCGCGTGTTGCCCACTTGATCGAGAAAGAGTGCGGGGTCCGCTACCACGCCGGCCATGCGTGGCGAATTCTGCGGCAACTGGGATGGAGCTGCCAGCGGCCCACCGGACGGGCACTAGAGCGGAACGAGGACAAGATTCGGCTGTGGAAGCAGAAGCGCTGGCCGGAGTTAAAAAAAACGCCAACAACGAGGGCCGCACGATCGTCTTCATCGACGAAAGCGGACTGAGCCAAAGGCCGCACCGCTGCCGGACCTGGGCGCCACGCGGACAAACGCCGGGGCTGCAATATCACTTCAACGGGAAGACGCTGTCAGCGATGGCAGGCGTGAGCTGGTGGAATTTCTATTTTCGGCTCTATCCCGGTACGATTCGCAGCCCGCAGGTGATCGACTTCCTCCGCCACCTGCTGCGCCATTTGCGAGGCAAACTGCTGATCGTCTGGGATGGCCTGCGGAGTCACCGCAGCCGAATGGTTTGGGACTTCGTGCGCCAGCAGCGCGGGCGTTTGTGGTTGGAGTTTCTGCCGGCCTACGCTCCGGAACTGAACCCGGTCGAGTACCTGTGGGCGCACTGGAAGCACCATGAGCTGCCCAACTTCTGTCCCGACAGCTACGGAGAACTCAGCTACCACGCTCGCCAAGCATTACGGCGGATGCGGCGCCGGCCGATGCTGGTATGCGCATTCTGGCAGCAGGCAGAGTTGTTCCCGCTGTAACTATATTAGGTGATACTCAATAGTTATGATCATGGGTGCTTGGCTTGCTAGCGCCGATACGGTACACGGTTACTGCGTTTCTCCAGCGGCTCCATGTAGCGATAACGGTACCATAACCCCAACCAATAATAATCCGCCAACGTTTGCCTTTAGCTATGCCGGTAACTTGCACCGTGCACACGGAGACTTCTGGCTGATTCAGTTAGTTTCTGACAATTACAACACCGGCTTTTCACTCACCCTGAACGGCGGCAACACGGCCAACCCTACAGAGGCAGCAACGTTGTTCAGTTCGACAGAATGGAATAGCGGGAAACTAAGCGGCTATTTGTCAACCTTTGATTTCGGCGGCCCGTCCCATCCGCTGAGCGCCTATTTGCCCAGCACCCGGTCGGTCGATGCAGGCGCCAACGGCTATTATGTTTATCTCTACGACTTCGGCGCGTTTGACTACAAGACGGCGTCGGGAGATCCCACGTTTTCTGTCGACAGCGGCGCCGTTCCCCAAGGTTCGGTGTTCCTCTCTGTTCTGACTGACTACAACACTACAAATGTCACGGTTGACACTCCTAACAGCGCCTCTATTCTGGAGACTGGCTTGCCATCCTCTGTTCCTGAGCCTTCGTCGATCCTGTTACTCGGCTCTGGCGTCTTAGGATTTGCTGCCATGATGCGCCGCCACCTGAAGATGTAGTCCTTTTGCCAGATGGCGAAAAACGCCGGAGCCGCAAGCTTCGGCGTTTCTTTTTCTGGGGAGCACGGGCTAGGTTGAGAAGGCCGCCGGGTCTTTCGATAGACGGCGGGGTGCTACCGCTGACTCCAGAGCTATCGCTTCACAATCGGGTTGTAGCCCTCGCCGGTCAGCTTCACCTTCATCGCCTCGGCGTCCTGGATCGAGGTGAACGGGCCAACTTGCACGTGGTAGAGCTTGTCGTTGGTGATGGGATTGTTCACCACGAAGACGTTGTAGTTTTTCTTGCGCAGCGCACCCGCCAGCGCGACCGCATCGTCTTCCCTTGAAATCGCAGCGATCTGCACCACGATTGTCCCTGGACCGGTCACGGGAGCTGGGCGGCTGCCTTGAGTCGCCGGGGAGGAGCCAGCCGCACTCGGCGGGGCTGCGCTCTTGGCCGTTGTCACGACCGCCGATTCCGGGGCTGCCTTCGCATTCGCCGGAGCCGGGGAAGGTGCTTCCTTAGGCGGCAAGGGCGTTCCCGTCTGCTGCACCGCTTTGTAGAACGTGAGATTGCCTTGCGGATTGGAGGTCGCCGACTGCTCCTGTGGCGCCGGCTCGGCCTCTGCCTTCACCGCCACTACGGCCGAAGGCTTGTTCTGACTGCTTCCCGAGATACTCGCCGCCGGCTCCGTCGCAGCGGCCGCCGGCTGATCATTCAGCGCCTGTTCGCGCCCTGTATTTTTGCCCAGCGAGTAGCCAATCGAAAAGAAGACCCCGCAGATGGCTACCAGCAGAAAGAATAGCCCCAGCAGTTTTCCCATGCCCAAGGTTATTTCAGTGTCGTCAGAAGCCATGGTCCTCATGTTCCTCGCTATTTCTCTGGCGGCCCGGAGCCTGCCACTTTCGCCGGGGCCGCTTGCACCCGGTTCAGCAGTCCGGCCAGCAAGTCCACCGGCACTGGGAAGATGATGGTGGTATTCTTCTCCACCCCAATTTCAGTCAACGTTTGCAAATATCGCAACTGGATGCTGGTGGGCTCCTGGGCAAGCAAGTGAGCGGCGTCAATCAGGCGCTGGGCCGCGGCAAACTCGCCCTCGGCGTGAATGATCTTGGAGCGCTTCTCGCGTTCGGCCTCGGCCTGCTTGGCCATGGCGCGCGTCATGGTCTCCGGCAGATCCACCTGCTTGACCTCGACGTTGGTCACCTTCACTCCCCAGGGATCGGTGTGCTGATCCAGAATGGACTGCAAGCGCAAATTGATCTTTTCGCGGTGGGCCAGCAACTCGTCGAGCTCAACTTCGCCCAGCACCGAACGCAGTGTGGTTTGCGCAAACTGCGATGTCTGGTACATGTAATTCGAAACCGCGACCACAGCCTTGTTGGAATCGACCACGCGCAGAAAGATGACTGCGTTTACCTTCAACGTGACGTTGTCGCGGGTGATGATGTCTTGCGGCGGAACCTCCAAGGCTTCCTGCCGAAGTGAAACCCGCACGATGCGATCGATCGGCGCGAACACAAGTATGATGCCTGGGCCCTTGGGCGTCCCCAGCAGGCGTCCCAGACGGAAGATGACACCACGCTCATACTCGGCCAGGATTTTGATCGAGTTGATGAAGTAGAGAGCGACAATGACGATGACAACAATGCCAGCTATACCGGGCACGGGGTGCCTCCAGTTACTTAGAATTGTAAAACGAGTACTACGGAAGATTGTAGAACCAATTGGATGAGTTACCTAACTTGGTAACAGGCGAGCTGTCAGCTATCAGCCAAAACCCCCGAGCAGGATTGTCGAACCTGGCGAAGTATGCAGAGGTAGGTGACGCGTCGTTCGTCCCTGCCTCTTGTGACGAGATGTAACGTTGCGAGACGTAAAAGTCGCGCCAAGACCAGCGCAGCCAATACTGCTGGCAACTGATAACTGCCTACTGGCTGCTGCCTACCGCTTCTCCACTTCCAAATCCAGACCCTCGACCTTGCGCACCACGACGTGTTCGCCGAGACCGACGCGCGAGCGGGCGTGCGCGTTCCACAGCTCGCCCTGGACAAAGACCTTCCCTTCCGGATCAATGTCGGTCCGTGCTTCGCCCACCGCGCCGATCATGCCTTGCAGTCCGGTCACGACCTTGCTGCGCCGTGCTCGCAGGGCGATGGTCATCAAGAAGATGGTAATGACACCGAGAGGCACGCTCACGCCGAGCGCCGTCCAGAGCTGCACCCGCATTTGCGGAATCGGGCCATCCACCAGCAGGAGGCCGCCGATCGTGAGTAGAGCTATCCCGCCGAGGCCGAGGATGCCATGAGTCGCAAATTTGGCCTCCAGGGCAAACAGCACGAACGCGGCAATGATCAGGGTGAACGACGCGTACTGCGTGGGCAGCAAGTTGAGCGCAAACAGCGCCAGCAGGATAAATACCACCCCCACCACTCCGGGCACGATCGCACCTGGGTGATTGAATTCGGCGTAGAGCGCGAGCGCACCCACCGCCAGCACCAGGAAGGCGATGTTCGGATCGAGCAGGAAATCCAGAATTCGCTGCTTCAGCGTCATGGGCAAGTCGTCGATCGGGTCCCCCGCGAGATGCAGCTTCGCCGTCTTACCATCGAAGCGCTTGATGGTGCGGCCGTCGAGCTGATGGAGCAAGTCGTTCTGATCGCGAGCCACCACGTCGATGAGGTGCTGCTGCAAAGCTTCCTGGTCGGTCCACGACTTCGACTCGCGCACCGCGGCCTCCGCCAGTTGCACGTTGCGTCCGCGAGGCCCGACGTAGGAACGCATGAAGGCGGCCGAGTCGTTCTCGATCTTGGTTTTCATGGTGTCGTCCATCTTTTCACCACCGAGGGTGACAGGATGCGCCGCTCCGGTGTTGGTCCCGGGCGCCATGGCCGCAACGTCGCCAGCTTCGAGGATGAAGAAGCCCGCAGACGCCGCTCGCGCACCGGCGGGGGCGACGTAGATGATGACCGGGACCGGCGAAGCTAGGATCGTCTGGATGATCGTACGGGTGGAATCCAGCAGGCCCCCGGGCGTGCTCAGTTCGATAAGGACGGCGTCTGCATTGGTTTGGCGAGCGTGTTCGATGGCGCGGTCGATGTACTCGGCCGTAATGGGCTGAATGGTGTCATCCACGCGAATCTTGACGATGCTGTTCGCCGAAGCCACGCTGGTGGCGAACAGCGCCAGCAGCCCACAAGAGAGGATAAAACGAATCCGGGACATATGTGCCTCCTTCCGGAGGGTCATTGCCGCTGGCCACTAAGAGCAGCGGTCCCAACGCGACAAGCGCGCCAGTAGTAGTACCGGGAAATGTAACGGCTACGCCGGCGTTTGCCTCCCGGGGGCACTCTTATCATAAATGATGACGGGCGGAGAGCACGACGATGACGAATTTGTGGATGTGAAATGACGACTTGATCTAACGCAGGCGCTTTGCGGGAAGCTGCACCGGAATTTCCATCATTGGCCGGCCCATCCGCTCCGCTTCTTCGGGCGTTACTCCGGCCATCTGCATCCGGCGATTCTGAATTTCGCGCAGCAAGGCCAGGATCTCGCGCTCCTGCTCGACGTACTCTTCCTCGGTGATGGAGCCGTCCTCGAGCAGAGTTTGCAATTCCAGCAAGCGCTCCTTGATGGGAGCGTCGTCGGTGTATTCTTCTTCGGCTGTGCGCGCCAGTGTCCGCAGGATGAACTTGAATCCCGTGATCGGCGACAACAGTAGATCGTCAAGCAACAACATCGGTCCTCACTCCGCAGTGCTGGGCTCCAGTTTCAGCCGGATGTTCACGAAGTTATAAGGCGGCCAGGGGCCGGTGTACTTGAAGTTCAGCCGGTCGCCGAACTTCTTGGCGATACGGTTGACGGCGGCGTCAAATTCAGTTTCGCGCTCGCGCTCGATCAGGAAGGCCGCGTTCATGATCATCTTGTCGCCAATCGGTTTATTGTCGCGCGAGGCCACGCAGATGGCCCGCAGTCCTTCGTAGATCTCGCGCAGGTACTCCCCGGAACGTTCGGTCAGCGCCTTTTCGATCATGCGGCCCAGTTGCATGCGGGCGAAGTACGTGGATTGCAGATGCTTCCGCGTGATCTCCTGGTGGAAGCGGTGGATCTCTTCGTGGTCGCGACGTAGTTCTTCGACAATGTGGTCGCGGTCCCACGTGACCTTCAGGCCGAATTCCACCTTTCCCGCCATCTGCTTCAGCACGTCCTTGACCGACGGGTAGATGCTGCGCAGCACCTCGCGAATATCGTCATCGGTGCGGAACACCGTGCCAAAGCTCATCGGGATGATGGTGTGGGTCCGCATCACGGTCTCGATGACATGCTCGTGCGCCAACGCGTTCTCGCGAGTGGGATCGAAAATGAACACGCCGGTGCGGCTGACTACGGCGGAGATGTCACCGTGGGTGACGGCGTACACCATTTCGCCGGTTCCCCCAATGCCCATCTTGCCGAAGGTGACGGGCTCGTTGGACTGGATGATGCCGTACACGTAGCGGCCTTCCTGACGAACGTCGGGCGCAGGAATCGGCCCCGGCACGAAATGAATCTCCGCCTTAGGTTTGGGCGCCGATGCAGGCGCAGCCGCCACTTCCAGTTGCAGTGGCTTCCGCTTTGCGGCCTTGTTCTTGACGGCCTTGGCCTTCTTACGGATTTGGCGGCCTTGGCAGCGGACCGCGGCTTAGCCGGTCGCCTTCCGTTGCTCATAAGCGTCCCTCAACATGTCCGCAATCGTTTGCAAAAGCTGGTTGATGTCAATCGGTTTGAACAGAACTGGAATTCCGCTTTCGTCGGCGCGATCGTTGGCATCTTGCGTGGCATAGCCGGTCAACAGTACCGCCGGCATCTCCGGATGCTTCTGCCGCGCAAACTCGATAACATCGAATCCGTTCTCCTGTTTCTCCAGGGAGAGGTCGCAGAGCAAAAGATCGATCTTCCGCTCCCGCAGCATCTTCCGCGCTTCTTCCGCCGAGAGGGCCGCACTCACTTCGTAACCCTGCTGCTGCAGGATCAGTTCGTAGGTCAACAGGACATGGGGTTCGTCGTCCACGACCAGGATGTGGAATTTGCGTCTTCATCAGACAGGCAAAACTTTCTACCGCACGGCCGGCAGTGCGATGCTGAACACGGTTCCCTTTCCCAGTTTACTGCGCACGCGCAGTTTGCCTCCGTGGTTCTCGATGATGCCCTTCACGATCCACAATCCCAGACCGGTGCCCCGTTCTCCCTTGGTGGTAACAAAGGGCTCGAACATGGTCGGCAGTATGTTCTCGGCGATGCCGCTGCCGGTGTCGGCCATCACGATCTGGATCATCTCCTTCATTTCGTCTTTGCGAAAAACCCGGGTGCGGATTCGCAACACGCCGCCCTGGCTCATGCTGTCCTTGGCATTCACCACCAGGTTGGAGAGGACCTGGCGAATCTGGTCCGCCGATCCCAGGGCAAAAGGAATATGGCCTAATTCCTTCTCCACGCGGACCCCGGCGCGTTCGATTTGGCGCGCAAACAGCAGCAGCGTGTCCTCGATGGCAGCGTTGACGTCGACGTTGCCCACCTGCTCGGTGTTGCGATACAGGCCCAGCATCTGGCGCACGATGCGGGCCACGCGCTCGGTCTCGGCTTTCAGGATTTCGTAAACCGGTGCGGCCTCCGGCTTCACCTGGTCGGTCAGCAGGAAGATGCAGTTCTTGATCGCTTCCATGGGGTTGTTCACCTCATGGGCGATGGTGCCGGCCAGCCGGCCGGCGGCGGCAAACTTTTCCATCTCCAGCATGCGCCGCTCCAGCCTCAACTGCTCCAGGCGGCGCACCGAAGTCAGGTCGCGCAATACCGTCACGGTGTAGGCCACCAGACCGCGTTCATCGTAGATCTTGCCCGAGCGCGTATCGTATTCCACCTCTTGATGCGTCCCGGGATGGGTCAGCCGGAGGGCGCACTCTCGCGGTCGGAGAAGGAGTAGGTGAACTTGGTAACATAGGCGTCCAGCTTGGACTGGTTGCGCACATGCAGCGCGGAGCGGGCCTCCTGGGACCCAAGCAGGTCTTGCGCCAGGGGATCGAGCAACACTACCTTGGCATCGCGGTCGCAGACCACGATGGGATCGCCTACATTCTCGATGATCAGGTTCAGGCGGTCGCGGTCCTGGCGCACCACTTCTTCGGCCTGGCGCAGGCGATCGTAGTTGGCGCGCAACTCTTCATCGGCGCGGCGCAAATCGGTCACATCGCGCAACACCGTCACCATGCCGGTATGCCGCCCATCCGGACCATAGCTGGGGGCAGACACCGCCTCAAACAGGACCTCGTCGCCTTCAATCGCATCCACCAGCGTCATGTCGCGCGAGGAATCGTGGCCCGAAACCACCATGGACGACAAGGCGGCGGAGAACAGCAGATTGTTCAACTCCACGGCTCGCACCCGGCCTGCGCTCACCTCCTCCGGCACTTCGAAGAAGCGCTCGGCTGCCTTGTTCTGCGTGATCACGCGGTGCTGCGGATCGGTCAGAATGACCGGATCGGTCATGCTCTCCATCACCGTCTGCATCTGCGCAATGACGGTTTCCATGTCCATCATGCGATTGTAGTAGTGCTCGACTTTGCACAAGCGCGAGAGATAGCGATTGGCCAGCTCGATGAGCGCGCGCAAGTCGCCGAGACTGTGCCGTGCTGGCGGAGCGGCCCACTTCCGTCACCACCATGGCCGCGTAGGCCCGCATGTCGCAAACGCCGCAGACTTGTTCCTGTAATTGCAAGCGCCGCTGCGAGTGGTCGTTTTCCATGGCGAGGCAGTCGCTCCGCCGGGCGCGCTCAGCTTCCCAGCAGGCAGTCTTGTTGCGATAGACCAGCGGATGATAGTAAAGGTCGGGGCTGCGCTTACTCCTGCCCCGGACCAGTTCCGGCTCGAAGCCATGCAGCACCCGGACCAGCGTGTTCTCCATGGCATACAGCGAACTGCGAAACTGTTGGATGAAGGTTTTGGTGCAGTTCAGCGAGGCCATGGGAACGATTTCGGAGGTTTCGAAGTTCACTCGCGCCACCAGGGCGCGCGGGTAGCCCAGGGCAACAATCTCTTCCAGCAGGACGGGAAAAATCTCTTCGCTGCGCTCGGCCCCAAGCAGGCGAAGCGCCGGGCGGCGCTTCCACGCAGGTTCGGGCGGCTCTGAGCGCATGCGCATCTGGGGCGAAGCCATCGAGACTACTCCAGTACGTCAACTTCCCTAGTGGCGAGCGGCCGGACGACGGGTACGAACCGGACGGCGCGTGGTCTCCACCATGGTCCTTCCCTCTCTGCCGAACGGAGAGCGGCCGGACGACGCGCGCGGACCGGACGGCGCGTGGTTTCCACCATGGTGACTTCCTCTTCCTCCGCCGGCCCGAGCTGCGGACGGGAAACCAGCCCGGTCAGACCCACCGCATCGGCGTACTTCAGGTACGTATCGATGGAGGCCACGACGATGCGGGCTTCGACCGTGATCAGATCGATGCCGACCAGCGAAATGCGAACCCAGGCGTCGATCACGATGCCTTTGTCCAAGACCCGATCCAGTACATCGATCAGACTGGAGCCGCCTGAAAGCCGTTCGACTGCCATGCCAGATCCTCCTGCTTTCCTTCTTCTTAGCTTCTTATGTTCTTATCTGCGCGTTGCTTGCGCTTTCTTCTTGGCCGACTTCTTCCCCGCTCGTCGCTTCGCCGGAACGCTGGGGACCCGCAACTCCGCCCCTGGGCCCGGCCGCGGTAATGCGCGCGGCGCCGGCAACCCCGCCGGATGCGTCAGATTGGGGTCGAACTTCCACCAGTTCAGCCCGATCTGTTCCGCCTTGTCCACGGAACACACCAGCAGACGAATGCGGATGGTCAACAGCTCTACGTTGGCCAGCGAAATCCGCACGTCGCCGGCTATGACCAGACCCTTGTCCAACACCCGGTCAAGGATGTCGAGCAGATTAGCTGTTCCTGAGACGGTGGGTACACGTTCCATGCTTTGGTCTTTGAATAGAGAGTACCGGCTGCCGAAGGCGGTCCCCCACCGCGCCTCGACACAAGGGCAGTATCCTAGCGGACACGCAACGAAGTGTCAATTGGCCAGAATGCCGAACACGGCCGCTGCTTCCAAATTCTGAAGCTGCTACGTGCTCCTCAGGGGTCGGTACTCTCCTGACGAGTTAGATGCAGCCGGGTTGCTTGCATTGAGACAAATAATGCCGCGAATCCGAAAAAAAATCTTGTTGTCGGAAGGCGGGTTGCGCCGGTTGGGATTACGTCGCCCCGCGCCCCCTCGCGACACTGAAGTTGCGGTCTTCCTCGAGGAGCGGGGCTGACCGCACCAGCCGAAACCGCACATTGCTGCCGCACTCGGAGCAAGTTGGAAAGCTGCCGGCGCGCAGCATGGTCACTTCGTGATAGAGCCGATGGCGGTAATGCAGTACCTGATACACGCCCGCTTCCGGGACCAGCGTCCCTGGTTGAAACACTTCATCCGCCATATTTCCCCTGTCCGCGTTGTGAAGATGGAAGAAGGTTTTGGGGATACAGCTAATAGTATCGCGTTGGACGCAAATTCATTCCAGAAGGTTGCCCAGCGGTCCCAAATCCAGGTTCAGGTCCTCGGGTTTCAGGCCGAACTGCTGGCCCAGATCTTTGATCTTCTCCTCCAGCTTCATCAGCGCAAGTCCCATCTCTTCCACTTGCTGGTCAGTGAGCGAGCCGCCCTCCATGCGGCGGATGGCCTGCCGCTCCAGTAATCGGCGCAGCAACTCGATGAGGCCGAGCACCAGCTTCGCCAAACCTTGTTCGATGGTCTCGGGCGAGCAGTCAATGCGCTCCAGCGATGGCTCGGTGATGCCTTGCAATTGCCGCCTCAATTGAGATACGGCTTCTTCCACGTCCTTCGGAGTTAACGGCTTCGGGCTATCCATGTTCCCCTCGCGGAGTGACAAACTCGGCTGGAGGCCAAGGCCCGCTCAAGCGAAGCCGGACCCCTTCGGACGGCCCGGCGCTTCGCAGCGACGCGACGAAGCGGTCGCGGCTCTCCCGGGGCACCAACGCAAACCAGCGATGGCTCTTGCGCTCCTGCCTTGCCCGCCACTCGCGCACCGAGCCGGCGGTGACGCTTTTCAGTTTGCTGTCGATGGCCGCGATCCGTCCCGCCGCCTGCGAACGTCGCTTGAGATACTCACGACCGCTGACCGGTGTCGCCAGGTCAACCTGCTCATCCTCAGCCCAGCTTCCCACCACTTCGTACTGCACGGCATCGCCAATCCGCTCCAGGGCCTCGCGATACAGTTCCTGCTCCTCTGCGAGCTGCTGCTCCATTCCGTCTTCGTTTTCCAGCAGCGTGGGAAAGCGAAACGGAATCGGAGTCGCTGTCGCCAGGATCTCGCGCAGCACCTGGTGAAATTGCAGCGCCGCTTTTTTCAGCGATTCGGCCGAGCCCAGGCATTCTTCAGGATCGGCGATCTCGCTCCAGTAGACCTGCACTCCCAGCATCTCACGCGACTGGACCGCGCCGTCGCACACTCCCGCGGCCATTTTCACGATTTGGTTCGGCTGGGTGACGCAATAGAGCAAGCAGGGCATTCAGCGGCTCACGAGGCCCGAGGTGAAGAGGAAGGGCGTAGTCCGGCGCCATCGCGATCAATGTTACGCAACGCTGTCTCCACCGAGGTCAGGACTACATTCAACCCGACATACACCAGATCGACCCCGGCCAATGAGATCACCAGGCTGCCGTGGATCACCACGCCCGAGTTGAGCACGTGGTCGAGGATATCGAGCAGCGAAATATCGCCGTCGCTGTCCGTCACCAGCAAAGAGGCCGAGATGCGGCACCGGCTCAGTGGACATGGTCCCCCACAAACGAGTACGGAGGCCACGGCCCGCTCCAGTCGATGCGGCGGCTACCATGCCATTTGGTGGCGTACTTCTTCAGAATGCCTTCCAGCTTCGCGCGATCTTTTCTGCGAATCAGAAACGATCCGTGCCAGATCAGTCCCGGCTGCCCGGCACTGGCCTTTCCTCCCGGACTGGAGGCCACCGCCAACCCATCCAACGCCGCAATGAACGCGCGCACGTCCCGGTCGAGAGTTTTACTCTGCTGCGGCCGCAAAACTTCCGCTTTCTTCTTCAGGTAATCGGATCCACTGACGGCGGTGACGGCGGGAGAACTCTTCTTTGGCGCAAGTGCAAAAAGTTTTATCCCCCATTCGTCAGCCTCGGCCACACGCTTAAACGCCGCGCGCAACACACTCTTGCGCGCCTTTAGGTGCGCGGCCATCGAATCTTCGTTAAGAAACACCGTGCCGAATCGCGCCGGCAGAGAGGTCAGCTTGCCCGCAATCTCGCCCACCGCGCGCTGATGCCGCAACCCCGCCGACGCCAGCCACTCCAGGTCTTGCATTCGCTCGGCCAGGTCATCTGCAAACTGGTCGCGAGGCACGCGGCTTATCCAGCAAACATGGCCCTCGCGCACTACCGCCTCGATCGCTGCCGAGCCATCAATGCCTTCTGCGACGATAGACGGCAACGGGCCTCTCGGGACCTTGGCAATCGCGTAGAGATAAAGCACGCGACCGGCGGCCGCTTTCGTGTGTTTCGGTTTGGCCGCCATTGTCTTCGGTTTCGGCGTTGTGTTCGGTCGAGCGCTCATCCTAATACCAGCCGCCACAGCTTTCGCGTGAACTGCCGCAGCGCTGTCTCTCCAGCAATCGCAGTCTCAAATTCCGGCGCCACATAAGTCTCGCCCGACTGCTTGCGCAAGCTGGCCAGCGACGCCGCCTGCCACTCCCTCACCAGCGTACACCTCCGACAGCCCTTTCCATCCATCAATACCCGATTGACAAACACGCCTCCCAGCGGCGCTCGCAACTCCCGCAGCGCTTCCAGCAGTCGGCGCGTTTCATAATCCGGAAGCGGCTCCGCCAGCGTGACGATCACAACCTGACAACGTTTCCTGTCGCGCAAGATGGACGACAACTCCCGCACTCGCTGCGACAACTTCGCGATTTCTACGCCGGCATCGCGAGCGATGGGTAGTGTACGGTGCGCCGCCAGGGTTTTCAACAGCACTCGGGCCCATGCCAGCAGGCGGTCCGGCGTTCGCAGCACCTCCAGCGCATGCGCGGTAGGCGCCATGTCAATCACCACGCGCTCCCCTTGCTCTTCCTTCAGCAGATCGAGAATGCCAAAGGTCGCAAAGATCTCGTCCACTCCCGGCGGCACTACATCCAGCAGCGCCAACAAAAATTTTCGGTCCAGGCTGAGATCGACATGAATGCCGCGATCCTCGCCCGTCATGGCCTGGTCTAGCTTTGTTCGCAATTGTTCTGCCCATTGCTGGAACTCGGCGATGGCATCGAACTCCGCCACCCGCAGCTTGCGGTTTCCCAACACCGGACGCAGCGTGCTCCCAACCTCTGCAGCGAATACATCGTCCAGCGAAGGCGCGGGATCAATGGAGCAAATACTCACGCTCTCGCTCGCTGAGAACTTGCGGTGATGGTAGGCGAGAGCCGCCGAAATCGTGGTCTTCCCCACACCGCCTTTTCCCAGTGTCAGCGTCAGCGGCGAAATCAGAGGCGGCCACTCAGCCGGTTCCAGCCGGAAGCGGCCAGGTGTAGCAGGCTTGGCACGGATTGAACTCGGCAGTCGCTTGCCTTCGAATACGTGTGCTCCAAAACAGCGCAGCGCCTCCACTCCGAGGATCGGACAACCCGGATCGTCGCCCCAGAACAGCTCCGCATCGCGAAAGTGCTTCTGAATAAACTTGCGCGCAGATTGGCCCTGCTTCCATCGTCGCTGGCAGCGCGCACAATTCGTTTGGTTCGCAACCGCGCGATTCAGGACAACCGCAGCAAACCGGTTCTGCGGCTTCGCGTCCTGAAATGAACTAACCGAACGCGCAGCCTGATTCAGCGAAAACGGCTCCGGCGTGGTGACCAGCACTAGCTTCGAACCTTCCATGGACAACGCAGATTCCACCCGGTCCACCATCTGTGACCACCGCTCCACAGCCGGCTCACGCGGCACGCGTCCGCCGAAATGCCGGGCGAGCACGACGTCGCGCGACGCCGCCGCTTCCAGCACGTCGAGCAACCGGGCGAAATGCTGCGGCATCTGGAACAACCTGACGGCGTGCCCCATGGGCGCCGTGTCCACCACGATCTCCCCGAACTTGCTGTCCAGCAGCTCATGGATCGCCAGCAGCGCCGCAACTTCCGCCATACCTGGAAGGTTGGTGTCGAGCAGCGATGCTAGCTCGTCGCCCGTGAACAGGCTGCCCCGGTTCAACAAGGCAAGGATTTCCTCGCGCTCCGTTTTCAGAAACGAATCGATTTGTTTCTCGGCATCCAATTGCCGGACCCACAGGCGACCCGTCACCGGCAAACGCTTGGGAACATCGCCGAATTTGGTTTGCAGAATATCGGCGAGCGAGTGGGCTGGATCGGTGGACAGGAGCAGGACTGGCCGGCGTGGTCGTTTCGCGGCCTGATGCAGCGCGTACGCGGACGAAACCGTCGTCTTGCCAACGCCGCCTTTGCCGACGAAGAAGGTGAACCGGGCCACGGCTCACTCTCGCACGAGCTCTGTCACTGCGCAACTGGGATGAAAATCAAGCGCAGGTTTCGGAGGAGTTACCTGTCTGCCGGTCGGGACTCACCAGGTACTCCATCGCTTCCTCGCGGGTGGCGAAGGTCGGGATCTGGCGGGCGGAGAAGGTGCGGATGGAATCGTAGAACGCTTTGGGAAGGTTCTCGGTCAGCACCCAACCTGACCGTTTCAAATGAGGGCGATGGAAAACTGCTGAGATCTTAATATGCTCGACCGCCTCGCGGCTGAATTGCGCGCCGGTGAAATCGCCCAGCAACAGCACCGATCCCAGTGGCTCGCGGGTGACGAACTCGGGAAGTAGGTCGGCAATCGTGGCTATCTCAGCCGCCGTGCAATGGCTGCAATCCACCAGTAGGATGCGCTGGTCCCGATGCGTAATGAACCGAATGCGATCCAATGCCACTCCTGTCCAGCGATCCGGTACAGCCTCGGCTGCTGATACCCAAGACTAAGTTGCGCAGTTTACTTCAGAACGTGGCGTGACTCAAGCGGGTGCTTCCCTGCAGCGATGAATCCTCACCCCGCTTCGTGATAGTTTTGAACCATGATCCACGAGATCTTCCCGGTCGGCCCGCTGCAGTGCAATTGCTCGGTGATCGGCGATGAACAAACCAAAGAGGCCATGGTCATCGATCCCGGCGATGACATCGAAGACGTGATGGCCGTGGTGCAGCGTCATGGTCTGATGGTGAAGCAAATCGTCGTCACCCACGCGCACATTGATCACGTGGGTGGAGCGATGAAGCTGAAGCGTCTAACCGGCGCGCCCATTCTGCTCAACCAGAACGATAACGCTCTACTGAAGATGCTACCGGTGCAGGCAACCTGGCTCGGCATGTCTTCTCCGGAGAAGGTGGTGATCGACGCCAGCCTCAGTGCGGGTGACCAAGTCCGCGCGGGCAGCCTGGTTGCTGACGTTCTGCACACGCCCGGTCACACCGAGGGCAGCATCTGCCTGTATTTCGCTCCCGAGAAGAAGCTGATCGCGGGTGATACTTTGTTTGCGGGCTCGATTGGCCGCACCGACTTGCCGGGTGGCTCGTACAAGAAAATCATGCAGTCGTTGCACGGCCCCGTTCTGGCGCTGCCTGACGAGACCATCGTCGTGCCCGGACATGGACCGCTCACCACCATCGGCGAAGAGCGCTCTAGCAACCCGTTCCTCGTAGGGTGAAACAATTCGCCTTTCGCTATTCGCTGGCTGTTTGCCCCGTTCCGAAAAGTCTAACTCGTAGCCACTTTCGAATACGCTTTGAAGGATGTCGAAAGAAGAGTGTGCGCGAAGTAATATTCATAACAAAGAACTTGTTGGCTGCGTTTCGCAATATCAACCCTCCCAGCACAGACGCCGGCTAGATCCGGGTAAGCTGCTGGCGAGAGGGTACGTGTGGTCTTGATCTCCATCTGTGCGCTTTGCACAATGCAGATTGCGTCCGTGATAGGTTGTGTCTTCAGACGTAGATATACATCTGGCACCTTCCTCCGTCGGACCGAGCCTTTCTCCGCGCAGGTCGCTCGACGAAGTCTCCACATGCTCTTCGCATCTCCCCGACGTAGAACTCCTCAAGCAGTCCCTGTGGTCGGAACTCCTGTTCTAGGTCAGCGAGCAATCGCGCGAATTGTTCTTCACTCCTTCGCCATCGCAAAGAGGGATAATCACGTGTTTGGCAAACAGCCCGGTTCTTACGGCATTGAACTTTGAAGTGTTCTTGCCTCGGTCGGTTCGAGGGCCAGTCGAGCGTTCGGCGTTCAGCCGGTTTGCGGTAAGCGTCTTTTCGGTAACCGTCTTCCTATGGCTCATGACAACCTCCCCGCCGAAGCGGTACGGGTCACTGCCACCCCGAGAACAAACGGTTACAGACCTCGCGCGCTGGTGGCGAAGAACATACGAAACCGAGGGTACCGAATCTGCTGAGTAATCAAATTAGCGGAAAAGGCAAATTTTGAGGGCAGCAGCTCCAATTTTTAGGCTTCCTCGTGCTTGCGTGTAATCGGTCAAGGCGCGCGCAAGTTCTTTACTTCGTCCTCAGCGTCTGCTAGGCGACCAGGCGATGCATGAAGTTGAAGCCTTCCTTCTTCTGTGGCCTCAATGGACTCTTTTAAGAGGAGCTCGCATATTTGAGAGACGTTCCGCTGCGTTTGCTTCAGTTCAACCGTCGGAAGCGCCGGGTAATAGCGCCATTGTTTCTTTTTCCGAGGTGCACTACTTTCCATTTTCCTTTCACCTTTCTACAAAACGATGCTTCTTGGCAATCTGCAAAAGGGCAACTTTGATTTCGCTGGAGACTCTGAATCCAATCCGTTCGTCTTTGGCTGTCATAAGCTGCCCGGGATTCTAAGACTTTCATCCACCGGTCGCAAACCATTTTTACTTGACACCGTTTCAATCGTGGATGACACGGGTTTCCCTAAAAAGGGCAGCCATTCGGTGGGAGTCACGCGGCAGTACTGTGGGCAGTTGGGTAAGCAGGAGAACTGCCGGATAGCGGTCAGCGTGTCTCTGGCCACCGCGCAGACCAGTCTTCTTGCGACTTACCAGTTGTATCTGCCCGAAACCTGGGCCAACGATGCGGAACGACGCAGGAAAGCAGGCGTGCCGGAAGAAGTCCGGTTCCAGGCCAAACCTGAGATTGCACTCGCACAGATCCGTTGGCTGCTGAACGAGGATGTGCCGCGTGGTGTGGTGCTAGCCGATGCCGCCTATGGCAACGATAATGGCTTCCGCGAGGGGCTGGAAACGCTGGGATTCGAATATGTTGTGGGTATCCAATCTTCGACCTCGGTCTGGCCGCCGGGCATCGCACCGCTTCCGCCCCAGGCCAGAAGCAGGATGGGGCGGCCTGCCAGGCTGCTGCGCAGGGATAAACAACATCAGCCGCTTTCGGTGAAAGAGCTGGCTTTGTGCCTGAGCGCCAGCGATCTCCGGCGAGTAAGCTGGCGCGAAGGCACGCGCGGCACCATGCACTCGCGTTTTGCCCGGCTGCGCGTGGCGCATCGAGACTACTGGTGCAGTGAGCCGCATCCTCAGCAATGGCTGCTGATTGAGTGGCCGAAGACAGAGAAGGAGCCGACGAAATACTGGCTGTCGAACCTGCCGGAAGCCATCAGTCTGCGCCAGCTGGTGGCTACCGCCAAACTGCGCTGGCGCATCGAGCGCGACTACGAGGAACTGAAGCAGGAACTCGGACTGGGACATTATGAAGGCCGCAACTGGCGCGGATTTCATCATCACGCCACGCTTTGCATTGCCGCCTATGGTTTCCTGGTGCTGGAGCGGTGCCTTTTCCCCCTGCACCAGGTTCGCCGCCACTGCGGGCAGTCGACCTCCGGCTTCGCCTACCCCGTACGCAACCCAGCTACACGCCTCGCGGCGCTGCCGGTGCGGACCGAACGGCATAATCCATCCTCGATTGCCACCCTGCGCCGCCAGATCGCCACCCACCTGGCCCGCTCCCTCCCCCAGGTGTCCCTGCTGCCTGCGAGGCTTCTTATAACACAGTAGTACTAGCCGTCGAGTCGAAAGGCGGAAGCCGATCGCCTGATGCCGATCGCTCCACTGCCCTGGCGCCTCCCGTGGCGCTGTCTCTGCCGGACTGCGTGCATATCTCCACGAAGCCCCGAGCAAGGTGAAGGAACCAAAGCCGCACAGATGAGGGAGCCGTTGACGCACGGTAGAGCGGCGCATTAGCGCAGCGTTGCCGGACCAACGAACCTAGCGGACAAGCTGCTCCAGCGCCTGGTGCACCATGCTCAGGCTAGCCGGCCAAAGAACCACAATCATCAGCGACACGCCCATCAGCACCCCGGCCCCGCTTATCAGGGGGATCAATTGCTTCGCCGGCTTTTCGGCAATGGGCTGAGGACGCAGCAGACGATCCACCCTCTCCGACAGATCGTGATCATCGGCCATCAACGAGCTGGATAGATAGGAAAGCTGCGGCTGGCTGCCCATTTTCGCCACTTTCACGAGCGCGTCGGCCAGGGAAAGAGCACGACGGGGATCGCCGGCACTGGCTTGATCGTCGGCCGCCCATTCGACGGCTTTCGCCCACCGCTGTTCCACAGCTACAAAACCGCGCAGGAAAGGCAGAACATCGGGCGCCAGCAACATGAGAAAGCGCTTGAGGTTGTCGCCCGAGGCGCGATGGGCGCGTTCATGGCGCAGGGCTGCGTCAATCTGTTCGGCGGTAAGCCCGCACATGACGCGATGCGAAATCACCAGCCGGGGATGCACTACGCCAGCCACGGCTAACACTGGAGATTGATCTTTGAGCAACAACGCCGGCGTGGTTTCTCCCGGCATTACGATCTCCTTCCCGTGGCGCTCACAGCGATCCAGATAGCGCGTCGTGCCACGGACCGCATGGACCACCCGCACGATGGCCAGCGTCCAAATCGCCGCTCCCAGCAACGCCGCAAGAAAACAAACGAATCCGACTTTTTCGCCGGTCGCTTCCGGCTCCAGCCACAGATAGCTGGGAATACAGAAAGCCAGCACCGCCAACAGTGTCAACGTAAAGGGAAGCATGCGCATCGCAAATAGCAGGCGCGCCGCGGACCTGGGCTTCAGTCGCTCCGCCATTCGCATCGCCGTGCCGGCACTTAATCGCGTGGCGACAGCAAGCGCCAAGTGAATCATGAAAAACGAGGCGCCACATAGGCAGAGTAATCGCAAAGTGTATGAAAGGCTTATAGCTTCCTCCCCGCTGACAGTTCTTTGCGCCTCTTCCGGATCTTCTCTTGCAATTGATCGAGCAGGACGGCGTCGTGTTGGCCAACGGCATCAATCAGCGATGACAACAACACGTCGCGGGCAGGTTGCGGACCGGCCAAAAAACCGGCAATCAGGTCGCCAGCGCGCTGGCGCTCCCACTCTTGACTGGACAGGCGCGGCAAATATAGAAACGCGCGCTCCGACTTCTGCCGATCCAGCATTCCCTTCTTGAACAGCCGGTCCAGGGTGGTCATTACCGTGGTGTACGCCAGCCTGGTTTCCAACTTCTCGACCACGTCGCGCACACTGCTCTGGCCCGCGCTCCACAGCAGCTCCATAACGCGAATCTCCAAAGGACCGAGTATGGGGTGCGGGCTCGCGCGGTTTGTCGCGTCGCTAGGCAAACTGTCTCTCGCTCCTCACTAGCGTAAGGACTGCATTGAGCGCTGTCAATTCAGAAATCGTTCTACTTTCCGGCAGAGCTGCTGGTGGAAAACTCTTGCCCTCGTACCGGAGCCAAAAAAGGAATAACGTAGCCCCTTATATCAAAATGGCCCGACTTGATGGCCTCAACTATGAGGTCGTACTTGAATTCGCCTCGGCTGAACGACTCATCACTCAAATGGAAGACGATCATCTGGTCTTTGGCGCCTCGCATCGAAACCTGTTCAGGCGTCATGTTCTTGACAACCAGCAAGATCGCTCCCCTTTTTTTCTCGTCCGCCTCTCGCTTCCCTTTTGACTCTTGCTTGGGTTCCGCCTCTTGCTGCTCGCGCCGCCTTTGATCTTCTCGCGGTAACTGAAATCCGGGCATCAGCTTCCGCGCCTCCTCAAGATTCGTCGCGGGGAAGTTTCCCGGCTGCCAGGCGGCGTCTGAAATGTCGGACGGCCCTTCCAGAATCGGCCAAGTCACGATGTTCTGCCCCGGTTGCACCTCCCTATCTCCGTTCTTGAGGGTGAACTCGCCGACTGCCACTGGCAGTGCGACCACCTTTGAGCCCTCCGCAATAAACAAGGGCCGCGCGCCCGGTTCGGTCCGCTCCGGAATACGGATGTATGCGGCATCCGGACGTTTCGGCCACGACCATCGCCGGGCGGTCCTCGAATGCGGCGAAGGTTTTGCTGCTGTCTCCGCTGAACGGCCCACGGACGGTACACAGTTGGCCCTTCAGGCATAGCGCCGCCGCCTCAAACGAAGCTGGCGCTTTCTGCTTCTTGACCGCGCTTTGGGGAAAGCTTATTAGCTGTGGAAACGGAATGAGCGGAATTCCCCGTTTGCTTGAAGGTGATATTGAGTTCCGAACTGCTACGCGGCACGGTAAAGGCGATCGGTCGGTCAGCGCGCTGCGGGCTTTCGCCGAGCACTTCGACAGTCCAGCCCGCCAGCGTCGAAGCTTCGCCTGCCGATTCATGCGGCACCGCGACCTCGGGTGACAGTCACGTCTGCCATAGACCTGCATACTCGGCGGGGTTTGCGACCATGCTGCCCGAAACTCGCTCGCCAGGATAGATCTGCGCCGGCACCACCAACCCGAACTCCTGCTTCGCCTTGATGGCGTGGCCTTTCAGCGCCTTCAAGACTTGCGGCTTTTGTTCTTCCCGGCAGCTTTTCGGGCCGCCTCCAGATGTTGCATAACCTCGTCATACGTGAACTTCTTGACCTCTTCCGGATCCACCACCTGATTCCTCGCCCGCTGGACACTCGACAGACTTGTAGGTTTGCGCGGCGGTGTTCCAATCCGCGCAAGTGTAGACGTTGGTCATGGGATCGTGGGTCAACCGATGTCCGGCGATTTGTTTGCCGGATTCATCGAACTCCTGGACGAATTCGCCGGTGAAATTTGCGCTCGCATCGTAGGTGCTCTTGGTGATCCTGTGGACCTTGCCGTCCGGCCAATAGAAAGTGGTGGTTTGGTCAGCGACGAAGTATCCGGGCCGATACTCGTAATCGACTTTCTGCTCCAACTTGCCATCCGCGGCGAGGGTGCGTTGCTCCGTCACCTGGCCGGCGGCGTTGTAGTCGAACTCCAGCTTTCTGCCGCCTCCGGCATCCTGCCTACGGTCTTTTGTGCCAACAATGACGCTGCACTGCACGTCAGGACTGCGAAGAAAGCAAAGCGGAGCCAAATACGCGGTAGGTAACAGTCATGATTTTGTCGCACGTGTCTTTCCCCTTCCATGCCAGGCCTCCTATAGTGGTGAACTAGTTCACATTTGGGAAAACACCTATGGGCTGCATGGCAGCCCACGATGGGAAAAGCACGGGTCCTCACGTAAGTACAAGTGAACTTGTACTCCTACATTGTGCAATTATATGCAACACCTGTAAATTAAGCTCTTCCACGCTTTTGTCAAAACAACGACTTGCGGTCCTATTGGTTTGGAACCAATCGTGCACTGAAAGCTTGTATCCCCCCCGATGGCAGTCAATTTTTTAGTTTAGCACGGAGGCCCTCACACGCCGGCTGCGCATTATCAAGGTGCAGCCCAAGAGGGAATGCGGAGCTACCCTCATGCGATCTGAGCATTTGTAAAATTTCTGTGACATTTTTTTCATATAAACTGGGCCAAGAACGGGAACTCCGGTGCCCTTCTCGCTTAAAACCCCTTGAAAACAGGGTTTGACTGCACTCCGCCGAAACCGCCGGATTTGACAAGGAGGGCGGCTGGTCCAGGACGGGAGCCTGTAACTACGAGAATAATAGTTGCATTGCCCATCCCTTGTGTTTCAATCCATCCACCTGCCTAGGAACAATTCAAACAGGTAAACGAATCACAATTGCTCAACTGCTCAACTACGAAGGCACGCAGAACCGTGTTCCAACCAATCACACCTGCCGAGTTGCGAAGACTACTGCGGGCAAGCAATACCCAATGCGCCGCGTAGATCAGTTAAGGAGAATGGGATCGATATGACAAGAAATACCGCGAAAATTATCGGGATGTCCATGCTCGCCATGGGCGTATTTGTTGCTCTGTATCCTGCCACTGGTTGCGCAGGAAATATCCGTGAACCACGCCGTGGCGTATGGCCAGACCGCGCCACTCAGAGAACTAATGCAGCTGCCACAACCAAAGCAATACGGCTTCCACGAAGCGAATCCGGTTCGTTACATTCCTAAACGTAACTTCGGAACTGCCGTGGATCCCGTGGAACAGAGCAGCACTGGTGCTCCGTCAACCAATTATTCAATCATTGCCAATTTCCTTGGTGTCGGCAACGGCTTCCCCGGATACACCGTTCCTGACGCTCCTCCCGATACCAACATGGCGGTGGGCGACACCCAGGTGCTGCAATGGGTGAACGTTTCCTACACCATCTGCTCCAAGACTTCACTCGCCTGCGGGCCGGCCATCCTTGGCAACACGCTTTGGGTGAACGGACTCCCTGCGACAGCCCTGTGCCATCAACAAAATGACGGCGACATACTGGCGCAGTTTGACCGCAAGGCCGATCGCTGGTTCCTGTCGCAGAACGTCTTTGTTTCGCCGTACGCGGTTTGCATCGCTGTCTCCGACACCAACGACGCGACTGGCACTTGGCATGTTTGGCAGTTCCCAGTACCCGGTAACGGCTTCCCTGACTACCCGAAGATCGGGATTTGGCCGACCAGCGGCGTCAACAATGGCTATTACCAAGCCCAGAACAACTTCGGCCCCGGCGGCAGCGGCTTCCGTGGTCCTCAGATCTGCGCCTATGACCGCGCTGCCATCCTGGCGCACGCTACCAGTCCGACGCAGATTTGCTTCCAGTTGTCGTCAAGCGAGGACAGCTTATTGCCTGGCGACCTCGATTCCATTCTCGGTCCCCCGAACACCTCGGCTGGCACTCCCCAAGATGAGTTCTATATTGGCAGCGTCGCCGATGTGGACAACTCCCATTTGTCGCTGTATCAGTTCCACGCGGACTTTACGACTCCCGCCAATTCGTTCGTCCATGGCAGCCCCAACACGATTCTCCAGGCAGTGCCCACGTATACCGGCGTCTGCAGTGGCTCCTTTGGCGGCGCTTGCGTTCCCAGCCTTGGGGGCTCTCCTATGGATACCTTGGGCGACCGCCTGATGTATCGCTTCGCCTATTGGAATGATGGCCCGCCGGCTAGCGCCGTAGCGTGCGCTCTTTGCGGCGGTCCTCACGCCCAACACTGGTACGTGAATCATGCCGTGGAAGCCTCTGGTGGAAATGGCGCCGAACGGTGGTATGAATTCCGGGCTCCCGCCGTACCCGGTATCAGCACCCTGACCTCTACCAGTCTCACCACTTTCCAGGCAGGCACGTACTCTCCCGATACCAATTGGCGTTGGATGGGCTCGGTGACTTCGGACAAGAAAGACAATATGCTGTTGGGCTACAGCGTATCCAGCGCAGCCACGCACCCGGCGATCGATGTAGCCGGACGCATACTCGGCGATCCTGTCGGCCTCAACAATCTGGAAGCAGAGCTGTTGGTGGTCCAGGGCAACGGTTCGCAGCCGGATACCTCCAACCGGTGGGGCGACTACAGCTCCATGCGCATTGATCCGGTTGACAACTGCACCTTCTGGTACACCACCGAGTACTACATGGTGACCACGAGCTTCGACTGGAGCACCCAGATGGCTTCCGCGAAGTTCTCCAACTGCAACTAGAAAAATCTCTCGCTTAGCCTTACGGCCTGGCGAGGATGCAGTAACGAACCTCAACCACAGGGCATTCCGGCAGCGGGATGCCCTGTTTCTTTGTTGCAGCGGAATTTCTGCGCTTCCGGTCAGCATCAAACGGAGAGGAAAGGATCGAGTATGTCTTCTCCAGCGCTGTTTGGAATCAGTGTGGCCCTTAGCTTCGTCGTCTGGGGGATGATCACCTGGCAATATATTTGGCCGGCACTCAGCAAACGGACGGGTGCAGACGCCTTGAGGCCTATCCTGCTCTTGCATGGATTCAGGTTTGTGGGTTTGGCGTTTCTGGTACCTGGTGTCGTCTCTCCGGAGTTATCGGCAGCCTTCGCCCGACCGGCAGCCTACGGTGATCTGGCGACCGCGATTCTGGCGCTGCTCGCCATTGCTACTCTTCGGAGCAGGCCGGGAGCCGTGCTGATCTGGGCCTTTAATGTTGTTGGAACTGCCGATTTGCTTTGCGCCTTTTACCAAGGGAACCGCACTTCGATTGCGTACGCGCCGGGCTTACAGGGTGCGGCCTATTTCCTCCCGACTGTCCTGGTGCCGCTGCTTCTCATCACCCATGGTCTGGTATTCCGACTGCTGCTACGGCGGACGAACGTCGCCGTCCCGTCACGTAGCCAACAACGTGCCGCTTGATTTCGCGTTTACGGCGGTGAGCACCTCAACCCATGGAGGAGTTCCAATGCTTTTTCTCGTCGAACTGGATCACGTCAAGTCGGGCGCGCCGCTGACATCTGAAGCGGGCCGCGCATTCATCCAGCAGATTATCCTTCCCACCCTGGCGCAAGCCGAGCAGTTGGTCGCGGAAAAGAAGATCCTGGCAGGAGGTCCCATCGCCGGCCGGATCGCGTTGCGTTTCATCCTGGAAGCAAGCTCGTTACAAGACGTGGACCGGATCATTTCAGGTTTACCGCTATGGCCTCTTTCAGAGACGCGAATCACGCCACTGGTCTCGTTCGCCGACCGCCGAAACAGTGTGCAAGCTCTTCTGGAGAGCCTGGGGCGTGGCTAGTACAACAAACGCGCGTAACCCTCATTTGGTATGCCTGTCACCTTTTTTGATGTGCGCTGGCCTGTCAATCCATGCGCCGCCTCTGCCAGCGGGGGAACGCAGAAGCGTTCTGAGCCCCTTCTGTCTGCATGGATTCCTTCGTAGGTTTATGCTGAGAGTCGCCTCACAGAAAAGACATGCCACTATTACAAGGGAGGACAGATGGTTCGCGTAATGGGATATGTCGTTCAGTTCGTTCTACTGTGTACTGTCCTTACGGCTATAGCGACGGCGCAGAGTGCCGGCGGGAACCCTGCGTCCACGCCGCCGGTTGCCGATCGGCATGCAACATCGGAATCATTCGACATCAACGCAGCCGTCGATGCGTATCTGGCGAAGATGCCTCCCGCAGAACGGGCTCGCTCCAACGCGTATTTCGAAGGCGGCTATTGGCTGCTCTTGTGGGATTTTCTCTCGACCGTCGTTGTGATGTGGCTCTTGCTCAGGTTGCGATGGTCGATGCGCATGCGTGATTTGGCCGAACGCATTACGCGCTTTCGTCCACTCCAGACGGCGCTCTACTGGGTTCAATTTATTGTCGTCGTGTCTGTGCTCACCTTCCCGCTCTCCGTTTACGAAGGCTATTTCCGCGAGCGCAAGTATGGTCTGCTGAATCAGACGTTCGGGCCGTGGATGCGGGACCAGGCTGTTATGCTGGCCGTTGGCGTGGTGTTGGGTGGGATTCTGATGGTTCCGCTCTTCGGGCTGGTGCGGCGCCTGGGAAGAAGCTGGTGGGTGTGGGGAGCTGTGGTAACGATGCTTTTTCTGGCGTTCGTCAGCCTGATCGCACCGGTATACATCTCCCCCTTATTTAACAAGTACACGAAGTTACAGGATTCCCGGATCAAAAATCCAATCCTCAGCATGGCGCGCGCGAACGGAATCCCTGCCACCGACGTCTACGAGTTCGACGCCTCCCGGCAGTCGAACCGGGTTAGCGCCAACGTCAGCGGCTTCGCCGGGACGCAGCGAATTTCGTTGAACGACAATCTCTTGAAGCGGTGCACCCTGCCAGAGATTGAAACCACCATGGGACACGAGATGGGCCATTATGTTCTCAACCACGCGTACAAGGGTTTGGTCATGTTTGGGGTCCTGGTGGTGATCGGGTTTGCCTTCCTGAGCTGGTGCATCAACTTTGGCCTTGCGCGCTGGGGAGAGCAGTGGGGCATCCGAGGGATGACCGACGTCGCGGTGCTCCCGCTGGCGATTATTGGATTGTCCGTTTATTTCTTTCTCCTGACACCCGTGACCAACACGATCAGTCGCACCATGGAGTTCGAGGCGGACATGTACGGTCTGAATGCTGCTCGTCAACCTGACGGCGAGGCCAACGTGGATTTGATGCTGGGAGAATATCGCAAACTTGATCCGGGGCCGGTTGAGGAGTTCATCTTTTTTGATCATCCCAGCGGACGCACCCGGATTACCGCTGCCGTGCGCTGGAAGGCGGAGCACCCGGAGTCGGCATCTCCGGAAGAGCTGGCCAGACCGCTTTTCAATACTCCATAGGACTGGTCTGCTGGTCACCGGCATTGGAGGAGCGCTGGTTGCCACGGGTATGCTCATCGCAGCTCCTAACAGACAACCTCTAGGGATGCGTGACACCACACTGCGTGTTCAAAGGCCGCTGAAGGATTAATGCAGTAGGTGATTGAAAATGGAGGCCCTGGGCAGAGTCGAACTGCCGACCAACGGTTTAGGAAACCGCTGCTCTATCCATCTGAGCTACAGGGCCACTCGTCGTAACAGGTTGGACTACCTTAGTTTACCGCAACGGGGAGTTGCGAATCGCTCGTTTTTGTTGCCCAATCGTTGCCCAATTGCGGAACGGCGCTTTCCAGCTTCGCCATTGCCGCCGTCGCATCGGCTGGTGCGGTCTTGATGTAATACGTGCTTGTTGTGCTGACGTTCGCGTGACGCAGAATCGCCTGGATGGTTTTTTCAGAGACTCCTAGAGCGTACAGCACGCTACCCAATCCACGCCGTGCGGCGTGCCAACCATGCCATAGCTGCTCCAACCCGGCCGTCCTGAGAGCGGGCAGAATCGTGCATCCCAAAACATTGTTCAGGTTGAGCGGCTTGCCGTTGCTTGTAGCGAAGATCGGACCAGACTCGGGGTTTCCGCCGCGCATGCGATGAGCATCCAGCATCCGTGCTAAGGGACGAATGATCGGCACAGCTCCCCTGCTCTGAAAGGTCTTTGGTTCCGTTGTATGTCCCTCCCAAACTGATTGCGTGACGCGAATTTCCCCGTCCCGATAGTCTTCCCATCGCATCCCGCGTATCTCTCCCCGACGTAACCCGGTGAAAGCGGCAGTTGCGAAAATCGTTGCTGCTGGTTCGGGAAGCACCGCAAGCATGGTACTGATCTCATCCAAGCTGTAGGCGTGCGTTTGCTGCGGTTCCTTGGCGTTCGGAGCTACGGCAGTATCTCGGACAGGGTTCTCTCCCACAAAATACCCTTGCTGCTTTGCCAGCTTAAATATTGCGCTGAGAGAGCACTTGATGTGTTGAAGCGAACGTTTGCTCAACGTCCCTGGCAGACCGATGTCATCCAGCCATTGCTGAACATGATAGGTTTTCACTTCCTTCACCCAGACGTGTGCACAGCGAGGTTTCAATTGATTCTTCCAGATGTCTCGATAGCCTTTCATCGTGGATGGACGCATACGCTGCTCGATTCTGGGAAAGTAAATCCGTTCTACGAAATCCCCGAGTTTGACCACATTCTCGGGGATGAAGTGCGGGCGATTCACGCTGGAAATGATGTCCTCTGCCTGTCTTTCAATGGCGGCAGGCGGTCGCTTCCCGCGTGTTGTCACTTCCCCCAACTGTTTTGCTAACCTAACGCGCTTGACCTCGCCGTCAACGACCCGGCTTTCGTAAAAGCGCACGTACCAACTGCCGTGCCTTTGGAATATCTGGCCCGACTGTTCTCGCTTACGTTTCATCTCAATTTCTTCCTTTCTTGTTGCGCTTCTCTTGCTTTCGTTTCCGCTCACGGGCTTGCACTGCCAGCGTTGCAATGCGGGACCGCTCGGCAGCCGACAGCTTCTCGCTGCGAGCATACCCGGCTTTGCTGGCAGACTCTGAGCGTTCCTTCGCGGACATGCTTGCAGCCCTCGCCGTCCCGCCCAGTTTCCCAAGAGCTACTGCGTTCGGGTTTTTCTTGGCTCTCATGTGTTAGCTATCATGCGTGACGCTACGTTAGATGTCAAGGATGAAAATAGAGAGGATTGCAGGAATCTCAGCCGACAGAGCAGAATTTGCATTATCCCTCCGATTCATTGCGTCCGCCGTTTCGCCCACCATGCAACAAGCCTTGGGCTTTCCCACTCGAAACGGACATAGCGCCCCAGCCGCACGCAAGGAAGTGGATCGGCAGCCCGGGTCCTTGTCTGCTCCATTACCCAACTCTTTGGGACGCTCCACCGCTCCGCTAGTTCGCCCGCGTCAATCACTTCATAGGCGGATGTGCGCAGCTGTTCGGTGGTGCCCATCAGTCCTGTAAAATGCGGCGTTCTCTCATGGCCTTTGGGCAACATTCGGGCAACACCTCCTGTAAGTCATAGTCACTAAGCAACTGGTACCTGAGCAGCGGTTGCCGGAACCGCTGCTCAGTCGTTTTTGAGTCGGTGCCGGAAGTTGAACCCACCAGTGCCCGAGAGCCGTCCGCGGATCAAACTTCCTGCGCGGGTTCTAGCGCAATCCCCGCAGCGACCGTTGGTTGATCGCCACTTCTATCCCGGCCTACCTGGAGGGCCGTCATCATCCCTCCGGCGTTTTACGGGCCTGAACTGGCCTCCCTGCGAGGGTCTGGCGCATCCTGGCGAACCGTCGCAACCGCTCAGCCGTTCCAGGACTGACGGAGCGGCGCCTTCGGATGCGCAGACTGTCGATGAACCAGGTTGCGGCCTTACGGTCTGTCCACTCGAAGGCAAAGAGTGCCTCGTCGGCTCCAGCACTCCCGCTGATTAGCTCTCCGACATCCAGGGCCAGCGTGCGCCGTATGCGGCCAGCACGCGCACGCGAGAAAGGCTCCGCTCCTTTGCCGTGAAAACAGGCGTTGAGGCGACCGTCTCCGTGTTCTCCAAGTTCGCCATGCCGACCTAGGACGATCGGATCGCCGCAGCCATCGAATTTGACTTTAAGTCGGTGATGACTAGCAAATGTGCGTAGGACTCCAAGCGCTAAGCTTTTCGAGGTCTCGGTTGACTCAAGCACGGGCGGTCCTCCGCATGGCGCTGGATATTGAATCCGCAGCGTTATTTCCACATGGACATTTCCGAATTTCGTGTGGCGGGCGAAGCGACCCTAATCCCTTTGGTGAGCTGCCTCGCGACAAAAGGGACGATTTCCTTCCCCTAGAGAAAGAATTGTCAACACGGAACCCTAACGTAGGGGAGAAGGGGATATGGGCGCTGTTTTTCCCGTTCTTGGCTGTTCGTCTGCCCGGCTTTGCTTTCCACACAATGCCCAGAGCGGCATAATCGCGGCTGACCGTCTCGCGGGAAACAAAGTGCCGCTGAGCCGAGAGATGCGCCTGCATTTCGGACAGCGACATTGGGTCGTGCTCTTGGATGGTACGTAACACAAACTCGCGCCTGTCTCCGGTCCCCTTCTCAGAGTTTGACGGGCAGCGTTTCTGTTTGGGCTTCCACTGTGGAATCTGGTACAGCTCGCCCAGTGTCACGCCCAACTCACGGAGAATCTTGCGCCGCGTCCATGGGAATTGGCTGTACTTGGCTATATGAGGTACAGCGGCCATTACCAAGCACTTTTTTTCCTCAAGAGGCGGGCGGCAACGCGAGCCGAGCGCCAACGCCTGAGCCTCAATTTCCGTTTCGTTGTGCTTGAGAGCGAGTAATAAGATTGACTGGACGAACACTGCATTGCTGCGCTGGTATTTTCTGAAGCCACCTCTCAATTCTTCCAGCTTGTGCATCGCGGCTAGTTCCTTCTGAAAACGGATCTGTTGTCCCTTTCGACCCCACTCGCTACGCTGGGGATCTGGATTCTTGCCGTGCTCGTCAAAAGTCCACACTTCCTTTGTGGACTGCTGCATGGTGTTTTGAGGCAAACTTACGGTTGCGGTCGTTCGGTCTAGATGGAAAAATGCCGCAAGCTCAGCCAATGTGCTTGTGGGAATTTGTCTGCTTGCATCAGGTTGGGGGTGATAAACAACCGGTTTGCCAGTTCTGCTGTTGAGCGAGGACGGAATCCGCGTCACCCGAGCAGTGTCGCGGGCTCCTTTATCGGTGCGGAGGCCAGCAAGTACCGAAGCTAGTGCGAGGTTGATCTGCCCCTGACGATCCCTGGATTTGGGTGTTGCTATCTCTGGTCCGCCATCCTCAGCTCTGAGCAGGATGATCGCCCAAACCCCGCGCCCGGAATCCACGAGAAAGCTAAACGGCGGGAGTGTTTTCGCAATCTGCCGCTTACGGAGGTCCTGCTCAACCTGAAGGAAATTGAGCGCAGCTGATTTGTCAACTCCGTCTATATCTACCCAGACTGATGTCAGAAACTTCGCATTGGCACTGTTGCGCCTTTCGCCGGCCATCGTGTTGATGCTGAAATAACAGTCAACGGCGCCGACGTAATCTGAAAGCGTGGTACTTGTAATGGCACTGGTCGGGAATACGGATTGCTCCCATTTCTTACCTTTCCGGCAGAGAACGGTGTACCCATCCCACCGGTGAATACTGTGCAGCAGCTTTGCCGCTTGCGTGGCCTCTTGTAGAATCCCGCGATGGCAGCAGGACTCGACAGGGCAACATTCGGTTGGATTCGATGCTCGTGCAGTGTTAAACTCCATTTGATTTCACCTATCACTAGCCCTGGCTCCGCGGATCGGCGGGCCGGGGCGTTCTTATTGAAGATTCGTCCACATCGTTACTTGCTCACGTGTGCGAGTTCGGAATCATTGACCACCTCTCTCTCTTGTTGTTCCACCGCAGAGGCGTACAAGCGCGTGCCGCGGGATTCTGACGCAGCGATTGATCTTCACCATTCTTAGCTTTCCGGTGGCCACGAGCTTTCGGATAAGTGCTTCCGACACTCCGGCTGCTCGGGCTGCCTCGCCGTAAGTGAAAGCCATCTGCATGACTCGGGCTTTTTCTTCCATAAGGTTCTATCCTTCTCAGTAGCGTGCTGAATCTGACCCTAAACCCCCGGAGCACTAGGTGAACGTCGCCGGAATTGGGGTCGTTTGGCAGGGGAGGAGTGGTCTATGGCTGAAGGCGAACTGTCGATTCCCAAGTTCGAACAGCACGAAGAATTGGAGTTTGGTAACCTGCAACGAGCGTTCGCGGGCATCTGTGAAGCACTGGGCGTTTCCGAGATGACCTCTGATGTCATTCGAGCGTTAGTAGAACGCCTTGTTCGCGAAGCGTTGGGCAGAGCAAAACCCAATCGGCGAATGGCATATTTGGAACAGTTCTGCGAGTTCCTTTGTCCGTTGCCGGATGCTATGAGAAGGACTCCAGAAAGTGACCGCGGTCGATTTGTTCGACTCCGAGTCCGAGATTTCCGGATGAAAGATGCGAAAGGCCGCAAGAATGCAGCAACCTCCGTGCCGCCGAAACCAGGATATAGAAAGGCGTGGGTCGAAAAAGAAGGCGAGTTATGGGAAGCAGAAGTGCCGGACGGGGAGGTGGACTTGGAACCAATCACCTCCGTTAATCTTGCGGAGTGGCGGGCGTTTATGGCCGGAAAGTCGATCGGCCAGGAATGTCGTCCGGCGTCTCAGCTTGATCTATCGACGGTCCGGTTCATACGACCGCTCAACCAAGCTGCGGTGCTGCTTAAAGGATTTGAATCCCTCCATCCCGTTCTCTCTAGACTTCAGAACCTCGGATCGATAGATGTCCGAGACAAGCTTTTTCCTGATGTGCCTAAGATTGCCTTTAGCAGATGGACGGAAGGCCGAACTCCCACCGCATCCGATCTGGCAGTCCTTGTTGCTGCCCATCGCGCCGGAATGACCGCATCCCTAGGAAACCTGTCTACACTCCGCGGGTGGCTTGCCGGTGCCCGATTGGAAAAGCGCAAAAGCGGGAGACCCTAACATCTTGGCTGACGCCGGGTCGGAGATCACAACTCCAAAAACTTCGCGTGTCCCTCGCTGTACACTACGTCCTTGGCCGGCCTGTTTCGGCCCCCGCCACCAGGCGAAGGATAGGGGGTGGGGTGTCATTCAGGCGCCCGCCCAGCCCGAGTTGATTTGGCCGAGGAAATCTCGTGACGAATTTTTGTGGCAACCAAGGTTTACGTTGTAAACCTCGTAGCTCAGCCACGAGCGCCGTTTGAGTTATGCCTACAAGACAGGCGACCGCCACGCCAAACTCTCATCGTCTGGAAGCCAGCGGTTTCAAACACACGTTTCAAAGACACTATCCGAAGGCTGGTGACGAATCTCTTGCCCATATATCGCAAATGTGTGCACAAGCTGTTCGTTCAACCATTGCAAGTCATTCAAGCTGAGTAGCACACATTGGCAACGAAAGTGCGACGCAAGCACTGGATAGATCCGCCGTGCAACCCAGCGGAACTACTGATGGTGTTAGACCCAAAGTCCAGATGAAAGTGAAAAGCAGAGACAAGAGGGAGGGAATTGACATGTTTGTCAAATGTGCATTCCAGCGTCTGACCCTGGGTACCTTCGTTGCATTGGCGCTCCTGTTCGGTACCGGTCTCGGAACCGCTTATGCCAGCAGCTGTAATATCAACACTATGCCGTATTGGGACGGTAACATTACCAACGGGTGGCTGGCGCAGGCACAAACCATTGAGGCGCCATCGCCCTCTTGTAATGTCCTGACCGAGTATGAGTTTGAGTTGGCGGGAAGAAGTTCTGCGGGACAAGTCACGTTCAACATATTCGAATGGGGAGCTGGAGGGCCAATGGGCAGTGCCTTGTACACGAAAACGCTGTCCTGGGGTACAAGTGCCAGCCTGTTTGACATTACCAACATCAATCTGACGCTGACACCCGGACAACTCTACGGCGCCGAAGTCGATTTCCAGGGCTACAGCGGGCAGAGCATATACTTTCAGGCCAATCAGACCGGCTATCCCGGTTTCGACGGTTGGTGGTATAACGGCACATGGAACGATTACTCGGGGCTCCAGGACTACTTCGCCGCTAACTTTAGCAGCAGCGGCGGGACCACACCAGAGCCTAGCTCTCTATTGTTGCTCGGGACCGGCTTGGTAGGAGCATTCGGCGTTACTCGTCGCAGGTTGAATCGCTAGTCCTCCCGCGATTGACCACAAGGCCGTGGCCAACCAGCTACGGCTTTTCCTTTTCATGGGGCTGCTTCAGGGTTGATTGGCTCCGGCAGAGCGACTGCCTGCACGTCTGCTGGCCTCCTGCGTCTCATAAGGGTCTCACCGGCTTCGAATGTGATCCCCCGAATGATTATCGGACAACGTGGTGGCTGTTAGTGGTCAGCCTCAGTGGGCACCTGTCAAGTCCCGCATATGATCGGACTGAGGAACACCCGATTTGAGGCGCGAACGGGAGTGCGATCCGAACTCAGAGGGGGAATCGGGCACAGCAGGGCGAAATGAATGCCGCAAACAGCCGATTTGCAGCCAGCGTCGGAAGGCGGAATCACTACCAAACTGGCGGACCGCTGCCACAGCAGCCGAAGGGCAAGCGTCCCCGGTTATCGCTCGTTAAGCGACTCCCCCCAGGACGCGAAACCGGGCGATATAAACACGGATGCGGGCGAGCTGGCGACGGCTCCGGCAGGCGAAAGCGGTATCACGATAACGGCCAGCGAACCAGTTGAAACGCCGGCGGTACCGCTGTCTCAGGTCGAGGCACTCCCAGAATCCCCCGGATGTGACGACAGCGCCAGCGGCGGAATCTGTCGGTCTGGCCCTGTGCCAGCCGGCCGGGGATAAATAGCTTACTCGCGGGTGCCAAGGCTTCTTTTTGGAGTCCAATTCTCGGGCTGTCTGCGCCTCGTAGTTGCTGACCGGCCCGAAATCCAGGGTGGGTAAGCGCAAAGGCAGGCCAATCCGGACCGATTTCTGTTGAGGGCGTTCATTGTAGTTTGCTTCTCATACACCGCAAGAGTCTGCAACTTCACATTCGCCATCGTTAGCTAACTAGATGAATCCATTACCCGAGCAGTGGAACGGAAATTGCATCGACACACCTAGAAGTTTGTTTCGCACCGTGGGTCCAAAACTCAACGCCGGAGGAAACATGCGACAAAAAGCCCTGCTGGTCGTGGCCTCTCTCGTAGCAGTTCTGCTCGTCGGAGCGCCAACGGCCTTTGCTACCAACCTTCTCACCAACGGCAGCTTTGAAACCGGCGACTTTACTGGCTGGAGCACAAGCTGCGGCCTCTGCGAAGTGTTCAGTGGTCCCTTTTACGACTATTCTGGCGCGGAAGACGGAAACTTCTACGTCATTATGGGCGACGTCGGCAGCGATGGGATCTTCAGCCAGACGTTCAGCGACACCGCTGGCCAGCACTACACCTTCAGCTTCTGGTTCGCCTCAGTTGGGGACAGCCCCAGTGATTTCGGTGCTTCCTATGATGGCACCTCATTGCTGAGCCTGACCAACCCCAATACCGGATCCAGTTGGACGCAGTTCTCGTTTGACGTGGTCGGTACCGGATCCGACACCATCTCATTCAACGAGCGCGATGATCCGGCGTACATGGCCCTCGACAACGTTTCCATTTCGCCGGTCAGCGGTACCACTCCCGAGCCGAGCAGCCTCTTGCTGCTGGGCAGCGGCTTGCTGACCGTCGGTGGAGTGATTCGCAGGAAATTCCGGGCGAATCGTTAGAGTGAGGCGTGCCGAGGACTCCGGGGCCGAAACCGTCTCATCCTACTCTTCGCTTAGGAGGCACCCTTATCGGGTGCCTCAATTTATTGGTCGCGGCTTGCCCGGATTATTTTCTCCGGCTGATACTCTCACGCAATCAGGCGAGATCGCGAAGGAGCCAGAGGCGGGAATTCTGTACCGCGATACCGAAGCGAACCGGCGGAAACCTCGCTGGCGGCACGCTGTCTCAGCACCAGCAAGGCAAGCGTCCCCGGTTATCGCTCGTTGAGCGGCTCCTCCCAGGACGAAAAACCGGCCGATACTTTGCGGAACCGTCCGAAATCGCGCCAGGTTCCGAAGGCGAAATTGGTATCACGATAACCGCGGCGGAAACAGGCGGAATCCGCGGGCGAAACCGGGCGATATAAACACGGAAGCGGGCGAGGTGGCGCCGGCGCCGAAAGGTGAAAACGGTATCACGCTAACGGCCAGCGAACCGGCTCCAGGTCCGCCGGCGGAACCGCTGCCTTCGGGTAAACCCGCGGCGGTCCCGGTCGAGCTAGGGGTGCCTGTCGAGGTGGGCGGCGGCGATATTGTAATGCTCTGACAGTTTGGCGAAACACACATCAAAACATGTTGCAGCCGGGACCGGAGAATGAGCGACAAACCCTTGGGGCGACTTCACGCGGAAGTGATTGAACGGTGGTGGTGGGCTACTTTGAAATCGCGGGCTGTGACGGGCGCTCGCGCCGCTGGCTTCACAGATCGTCTGTGGGACGTTTCAGACCTCGTTGCCCTCTGGAAGCAGTACGAGCGAAGGGCGGCGGAAAGAGCGGCGTGAGAAATAGCGTTGACATGGGGATCTCTGTGGGTGAGCCCCAAAACGGGAACGCGATGCCCTTTCGTAGCAATTCTGTGTTGGAAGGGCTGTACAGCGGATGAGAATGGGGATGGCCTCTAGCAGACCAAGGAGGTACTCCTTTCATGCGTACTGCATTCCTTTCTCTCCTGACGATTCTGTGCCTGATGCTGGCGATTGTTCCGGCTATGGCCACCATCCTGTACACCAACGGTCCCTACAACGGCACATCCGAAGCCTGGCCCATTAATTTTGGTTACACGGTTAGCGACTCGTTTGTCCTAATCGATGGCAACTACGTCACCGGCATGAATTTCGTTTATTGGGATGCCTCGAGCTCGGATTCTCTGAGTAACGTAGGCGTGGCTTTCACCACGGATCCCAACCCCACCAGCGGCTTCACGCAATACGGCGCTACCAACACACTACTGAATGGTGGAATGCCAAACCAGTATGGTTATTACTTGTTCGAGGCAACCCTCACCGGCATACCCGGCCAAGGCCCGCTGGACTTAGGTTATGTGACCTTGGGCAATGCCTGCACCGGCTCCGGCTGCTCCACCCCGATCTATTGGGATGAGAACAGCGGCATCGATTGTGAATGGTATGGCTGCCCGTCGACGGCCTATGAGAACGAAGTGGGCTCGATTCCCTCCGAATCCTTCACTCTGACGGGCATTGGGGACATCGGCATCCCTGAGCCCACCAGCATTCTGCTGTTCGGCTCGGGCGTCTTGGGACTGGCTGGCGTATTGCGCCGCAAGCTGAACATTTAAACTCTGAGTAAGCGGGCCGGAGCTGCTAGTTTCCGACCTCGATTCGAAGTAGCCCACTACCCTGAACCGCTAGTCCAAGAATTAGATGCGCTGCGCGTAATGTACTGAAAACTAGCGGCAAATCGCAGCGCAGAACCGCTGTGCGTGATGATCTCCTTAGTGGGGCTGGAGAGAAGTGGGGGGAGACTTCCTAGGCGCTGGGGCGATGCCTTCCCTCCGGTGCCGGCAACCTAGAGGTCGACGGCGTTCCTCTTCCCATCCTGAGCCGGAGCTCGCACCCTTCCTGGCCTCGTGCAACACTCTGGAAGGGCCAAACCAGCGATGACCAGACCGAACCCGGCCGGCAGTCGCCGGCACCCACAAAAGCTAAACTGGAGAGCGAAGGTCTAACGCGGCGCACAAGAAACCTTTCGTAAGCGTTGAAGCTTTACCGTCTTAACCAGGTTGTGTCCACATTCTTTTTCGTGGACACAACCTGGTTGATTTGGTGTGGGGAGCTATTGCGGG
Organism: uncultured Acidobacteriaceae bacterium; assembly: GCA_963737435.1. GTDB lineage: Bacteria > Acidobacteriota > Terriglobia > Terriglobales > Acidobacteriaceae > Bog-257. The sequence continues at coordinate 131,724 of CAVTSI010000010.1, forward strand.
GTCGATGCCCGATCCAGGCCGATGTTCCAGGGCAGCAGTTGGTCGAGCCGGTTCACAGGATGATCGGCAATGTGCGTCAGTAGGTAGCGTAGATATGCTTCTGGATCGATGCCGTTCAGTTTGGCGGTTCCGATCAGGGTATAGAAGGTAGCGGCACGATCTCCGCCGCGATCCGATCCCGCAAACAAGTAGTTCTTCCGACCCAGCGCGATGGCACGCAAGGCTCTTTCGGCCGCCGAGTTATCGATCTCGATGCGACCGTCATCGCAGTAGCGCACGAAGGCATCCCAGCGCGCCAGCGCATAATGAATCGCCGCCGTGGTGTCGGACTTGCGCGACAGTTTCGACAAGGATGTTTCCAGCCAGGTGCGCATTGATTCCAGTAGCGGGCGGGCCCGGGCGTTACGTACCTGTCGGCGCTCATCCGGGGAACGGCCCCTGATCTCCTTCTCGATCGCATATAGAGCCGCGATCCGTTCCACGGCTTCGGTCGCGGTCGGCGAGTGGTGGGCTTCCATCAAGTCGTAGAACTTGCGCCGCATGTGCGCCAGGCAGGGCGCTTGCTGAATGCGACCATCTTCGTAGAGCTGGTTGAAACCGGCATAGGCATCGGCCTGGAGAATGCCCCGGAAATTGCTCAGATGTTGCTGCGGATGTTCTCCCTTGCGGTCGGGAGAGTAGGCAAACCACACCGCTGGTGGCGCCGTAGCGCCGCAAGCGCGATCATCGCGAACATAGGTCCAGAGTCGGCCCGTCTTCGTCTTCCCGTTTCCTGGGGCCAGCACCGGAACCGGCGTGTCGTCGCCGTGCAGCTTGTCAGTCCCTATTACATAGCAGCGCAGAACTTCCACCAGTGGTTGCAGCAAGTGGCTGGCTTCTCCCACCCACTTGGCCAGGGTCGAGCGGTCCAACTCGACGCCTTCGCGCTCGTAGATCTCCGACTGGCGATACAACGGCAAATGATCACAGAACTTCCCCGTCAGCACATGCGCCAGCAGCCCCGGACCCGCCAGACCGCGATCAATCGGGCGGCTCGGCGCTGCCGCCTGCACAATCGCATCACACCCCGTGCAGCACAGCTTGGGACGAACATGACGAATAACCTGGAAACTCCCCGGAACCCATTCCAGCATCTCGGAGGCATCCTCGCCCAGCTTCTTCAGCGTGCCACCGCACTCCGGGCACGACCTTGGTTTCGGTTCATGAATCTTGATCTGGCGCGGCAGATGAGCGGGCAACGCACGCCGCGACGGCTGGGCTACCGCTGGGAACGTATGCGAAGGGCTGGGTGATAGTTCGCTCTGCGGCGTGGCGGCAGGACGATTCGCCTCCAGTTCTTCCAGCTTCAACTCCAGTTGTTCGATCTGGTGTGCGACCTTCTCCGACTTGCGCCCGAACTGCATCCGCCGCAGCTTGGCCAGCAGCAGCTTCAAATGCGCGATCTCCTGCTCACGCGAGAGCAGTTGCTCCTCCTTGATCTGTAACTGCTCGTGCTGCGCCAGGATGATCGCCTTCAATCCGGCCTGATCCAGACAGTTCAGATCCGGAAGCGTTGTGCACATCGCAAGCATGGGCGGAGTATGCCATGAACACAGCTCGCACGCGCCCTTAGCGCTGCACAAAAATCTGTGCAAATCTCGTTGACGTACCTAGATCGCCAGCAGGGAGTCGGCCGTGCGCACCGGTCGGCGCCAATCGATCCCTTCACACAGCATCGATAGCTGCGCACGCGTCAGCGACACCGTGCCGCTGTCTGCCTTCGGCCACACGAAGCGTCCACGCTCCAAGCGTTTGGCAAACAGGCAAAGTCCATCGCCGTCGAACCATAAAACTTTAATCAAATCACCGCGACGCCCGCGGAAGACAAACACGTGGCCAGAGAGCGGGTCTTGTTCCAGTGCTGTCTGCACCAACGCGCTCAGCCCCGTAAAGCCGCGGCGCAGATCGGTCACACCGGCCGCAATCCAGATGCGCGTGTTCGTCGGCAACGTGATCATCCCCGCAAACACTCCAACAGCACACGCAGCACACCTGTCTCAACCTTGCCCGTGATGCGGATCTGCGCCTTGGCCAACGTGAGTTCGATCACCCCCGGCGCACTGACCGGTTCGCGATCTCTCTCTCCCTGTTTATCGAGGGCCACGGTAGTCTGCGCTGGCCCGCATTCCCTCTCCGCAGATAACTTGACCGGCAACAACCGCACGCGGCTCATGCCGGCTTCGCTGACCGAGGTCGCGTTCGTACTTCCCAGCAGTCCAGCCTTGTACAGCCTGCGCCATCCAAATACCTGGTTCGCGTTCACTCCATGCGCACGCGCCACGATCGCAACCGACGTGCCCGGCACCAGCGTCTCTTCGACGATGCGCCGTCTCTCCTCCGCGCTGCGATAGCGCCGTTTGGTTCTGGGCTGGGAAATAGGCTGAGAGATTCCGTCCATGATCTCCTCTTTCGTCAGCGCGACCTCGCATCGCGCCACAAAGGGAGAATGCCTATTACGAGAAGCTCCGTCTAGACGGCCATCGGTCTACGCTTACAACCTTTCTACCATCTCCAGCAGCGGTGAGGTAGGCGGGAAAGACGGGATTGACGAATAGAAGAGACGGCAGTAGAGTCCGAGTCATGGCAACAAATCTAAGTCTAAAGAACGTACCACCGGACCTGCTGATAGAGGCGCGGATAGAGGCTCTTGCCTGCGGCCAGACGTTCCGCGATTGGCTACTCGAGGGGATTGCGGAGAGATGTGGAGCTGAAGCAGTTACCAGCCTCCCCCGAGCTGGTGTTGGAGCATCACCGAAGCGCCAGCAGCGCGTCAGCGAGCAACGTCGAGTGAGGTCTGCTGGCCGGGACGACCAGCTACCAGCAGCCCCGGCAGAACCACCACGAGAGCGGGAGAAGTTCGAGCCCTGCCCACACGGTCTAACCTTCCACCCCGGATGCAATGCCTAGCGGCTCTCAGTGTTACACTCGCAACTCCCTAACGCTCCCGGCTCCGCGCTCCCCGAGCATTATCGCCGTCACAACCTATGACCAAATGGAGGTCACTATGAAAGGCACAATGTCTCAATGAGACGAGTGGTACTAACGCTTGGGCTGGCGTTACTATGCACGCCGCGAAGAGGCGCATCATGGACTCGATGAGATTCTTGTTTGTCTACCCTGCTGGTATAGCATGGGCGATCATCGTAGCTGTACCCACGAGCGCTTTTCTACTTTGGATTACGCCGCGGCGCGGGCTACGGCCACTGATGCACGCGCTCATCTATTAACTGCCCCGCCCTAGCCAAACCCAGGCTAGAACGGGGCACCCAGGCGGAAGCGAATCACGTCACGGTCGCGGACTCGCATGTGGGTCTGACACCTGCACGTTGTCCAGCGCGATATATTCTGGATCGTCCCGGAAACTGAACGTGAGGGTGTCGCTGCCCGTTCCGGTAAACGGGCCGTACACAAATTGCTTCCAAATGCCTACGACACTGGTGGCTCCCGTACTGGGGTCGGTCAGGCTAAGGAATTGACTGCCATCCCAGAAAGCGTTAAAGTCGCTCGGATTGTCCCCAACCGCGCTCAGCCAGAAACAGACGGTGTAGAGCTGACCCGGATTTGTTGTAAATGTCTGGCTAAGGGTTCCATCGCTGCCCACCGGGCCCAGCACCGCGTAATATGCGCCGCCGCCGGGGGCGGCACCGCCATAGCGGTAAAACGCACCAGACACCACGAAGGTATCCATGAAGTTGCCGCCTTCCGTCCAACCGGTAAAGTCGCGCATTTCGAAGCTGCCATTGGTGAGAAGATTGTTGCCGTTACAGGGCGTCGCCACGTTCGTAAAATCCACCTCGGTGATGCCAGCACCGATGGTAGTAGTCACGTCGTATTGGGCTAGATTTACGGTATAGGTACAACCATCACACGTTACAGCAATATTCGACAGGGGAAAGGAGGAATTAGGTGTTTCTGCAATGGTTACCTGGGTGTTAACCGGGAACTGGTCAGCCAGCACGCAGTAGCCTCCCTGATCCGGCAGACCCGCTGGTATCATGTACTGTTGCTGACCCAGAGGGTCGGTCACGGTAAAGGTAAAGTACTGGTTAAGTGCACCAGGCTGACCCGCGATCTTACATATCTTCAACTGACCGTCATTCTGCACCATATAATTCGTAAAGATTGCGACAGTTTCCAGCGAGACGTCGCCGGCCTGCACTCCCACGGTGGCATTCAGGTCGGGAAGCGTCCAACTCCCCAATTGATTAATCTCCATTCCCAATGAGTTGTACGCGATTGCGGTGACATCGGAGACCAGGACGCCGAGTACCGGCGTTTCCGTAATCGTGTCCGCATTGGGGAGGGTGGCGGAGGGAACCTGGATAGGTCCAGAGCAATCGCCAAGGGGAACCTGAATGGGCCCGCTTCTGAAGAACGGGGCAGTGACCGTGAAATCGTATAACTGATTAGGGGGTGGGTACCGGGTGTTCCCCGCTTTGCAAATCTCAACATGACCGTTATTGTCAGGGTTAGGGCAGGCCGTATAGTACGTCACGTATTTTGGTCTGCTATTGAAAGCGGCATGAGAGATAAATGAAGACAACACGCAGGTACCAGGAGCGTTTACACTGCCCATACAAGAACTGGGATCGATTAGCGGGATATCCCCAGCATCCAAGTTGGCTATGAGCACGGCGTTTGGATGGCTGGGATCGGTGGGGGGAGCGATTGTGACCCCTATGGGCCCCCCATTTGGATCGGGGGTGAAGTACAAAGGATTCCCGTTCGCGTCAAACGTAAAGATGCCGTCATTACCGGAATCGCTGCGATTGTTTCGAGCGACCCAGAGATTCCCCTTCGCATCCCAAGCCATCCCAGCTAAATTGTCCCAGCAATGCTGCGTGCCATTAAAAAGAGCGCAAGGGTTGTTCGGGATGCCGGGCAGAAACTGGGTATAGGAATTCGGAAGAGTAGGCGCGTACTCGTGAATGCCGGTATTGGGATACCCGTAACTCGTGGAGAACACGTTCCCGTTCGGGCCAACATCGGCGTCGTGCGAGAGATTATCCGCGACTTGGTATAGCGGCTCGAGCCACGGCGCTCTTGGGGGAATGACAGTAGCCAGCCCATAAATGTTATTCGGCATACCATTGCCCGCATAAAGCACGGTCCCCGCTGAATTAGTAGCAAGGGATCCAATATTCCCCGACGGTAACTGGTAGTTACCAATGGCCGTTCCTCCATTCGTGAGGTTGAAGACGCTGATTTCATACCTCGGCCCACCATTAAATGTTGCCCCATAGATCACATTCGCGCTACCGGAAAGACATGAAACTCCTTCCCCGGCTCCCCCTCCTTGAAGAAAGGTGGGATTATTCGCTGTGCCGTCATCAGTCCAGAGTTGCACCGTGCTGTTATCAACATCACTTATGAAAAGGCAATACGAGTGACTCGTGGTGCAGGGTTCGGAATGATTCTGCGCACGGGTGGTTCCAACGAAAAGAAAGAAAGCCGCGGCAAACACGGACAGCACGGGAAGGGTTTTCATACCTGCCGCAACCATTTTTGTCGTCAACGATTTCAAGTTAGTGCTGCATTGATTGGCCATGTCTGTTCTCCTGTGGCGCCAAATTCGGGCGCTCCAATTAGCGGCGGCAACCTCGCCTTGCCGAGTTAACCAAGGTTGCCGCGAAGGTCGGTAGTCAGTCCGACGCAGCAAACATACGGTCGATGTGTTCGCCCGACCACTTCTGCAAGTGGCGTACAACGGAGTCATGCCCCGCACAAGGGAGCACGCGATTCTTCAGTGTCGATGGGACCGACGCCCTGGCTCACGAAGAGAAGTGTGACAATGGGGCACCGCGAAGAGCCAAGGACGGCGAGAGCGGCGCTGACTTCAGTAAGGCCCGGGGGAAGGCTTCTTACTCCGGCCGCTCCGCGAAACGATCAGCGGATACCATGCAGAAGTTCCCTGCCTGAATCGATACCATCTGAGAGTTGATGGCCCACGCCTCGAAAGGGGTCACGAGGTGTCGTACGTTAATAGGGCCGAATAGCGGGATTTCTCGGCCCGAAGTGACGACATAGTGAAACTCCTTTGTCAAGATGTCAAGCACTTTTTTGCAGAATTTTAATAAATCATCGATGGTGGTCGTGGAAGTTTCCAACTCGCCTCAAAAGAAGGGCGGGATGGTGCGCTCAGCGCCGTCCAGCCCAGCACCTGGCGAACCTTTCTCCAAATTTCCAAGCTGCGCTGTCTCGGAGTCGGCAAGAGCATCCTCCTCCGCAACATGATTGCGTGGGACATCGAGCACGGCGCCGGCGTCGCCGTTGGGGACCCACACGCTAAATAGCCGAAGGTCCGTGTTTTCAAGCTGCGGCCGAGCAAAACATGGGCGCAAGCATGTGGCACGAACTTGCGGGACAGCACACTAGGCCACACCGCACAATCGCTTATTGTTTGCGGCGCGAGAAACCGACTGCCGCAGCAAGGCCGAGCGTAGTCGGTTCGAGAACCGCGTGCGCCGGCTCCGAAGCCATATTCCCGAAAGTATTCAAGCTAGCGGAAATCGGTATGCGGAAAAGAGGGACGCTGTTACCCGTGTCGGGGTCGATTTCAACCAGAGTGGTACCTCGTACCGACAGCATACGTCCGCTCAGATCAAAAGCCAGTCCCTTGGCGTCGAAGCCCAGTTCACCAACCACGGTTTGAGCTGCGGTATCACGATTGATAGTGAATAGAAGTCCCTCTCCGACCCCGAACAACCGACCATCGGGCGACGCGGCTATGTCCTCGATACGATGCGCACCTTCCCCGATCAGCACTCGTGCAAGTGTGAATGCATTGATCGAATACAGATCTCGACCGGTGAAATCGTCGTTCACGTACCAGAAGCCGTCATTGCCGTATCCAAACGCAGTTCCTCCCAGCGAGTCGCCGATCCGTTTTAGCTTATGCGTTGTCAAGTCGTAGGCAAGAAGGCCGAATCGATTGGATGCGTACAGGGTGTCCGACCGGACACCATCCGACATAGAACCCCCACAAAACGCGGCCGGAAGCGGCTTTTGTGGTTCAGGTTCTGGTTCGGGAATACACACTCAAGAATCGTCGACTTCGGTGTAAATCATCCCTTCAGCGGCACTGGCGTAAAAGCCGTCCGTGTTCCCATTCCCGCCCACATAGAAGCCGACGATCTGTCCTTTATCGTTGATCCCATTGATGGTTTGGTAACTGTATTGGGCCCACGCCGGAGATGTCGTTAATAGCGCGATCATCACGACCATCCCAGCAAAAATCTGTGTGCGATAAGCCTTTAGCATCGTGGTTTCCTCGCGTACCTGCATAATCCACCGCTCCTGAATTGGGACGGCGAATTCATCCGGAATTTCCGTTTTAGCTCCCAACAGCCCGACACTATATACCCGTTTAGGGACTCCAGCGCATAAATATTGTCTCTGGCCGGGCCCAAGAGAGAAACGGCGTTCTGGCTTCGCCCGATCCTGGCGAATGATGCCGACGCTCTGAGACGGAGCGATGTTGTACCGAGGCTCCCAATCGACCTCGTCGGCGGTGTCGAAATATTCCTGTATCAGTTGCTTGCGTCGGGACAGGCGGTAACGGCAACACATGACAGAACTCCGGAGTGCCTATTGTAAGACGGAGCAAGAAACAGCCTCATTGTCACCCCTTGGTCCAACTTCTCGCCTGTGGCCTCGAGGCCGGCGAGGAGTCACAAAACCGGAGCCTGTGAGTTGCGGTATCCCCGTTGTCACCTTCTGCTGTGTTAATGGGCAGTGTGCTAAAACTTTAGGACACTACCGATCCCCGAAACAGAGCCCTGGTCACGATCACTTGTGATTTCACAACAGCTATCTCCGCCGACCTCACTTCACGATAACTTCTGAGTAGCCGACCACTTGGGACTCAGCTCATGCGTGACTAGATGGAGTTGGCACCCCGGGAAAGATATTCAATTCGGAGCCCTTTCCCGTTGGCTCTTGTCGGCAACTCGAATTTTGCAAGAACCACGGTGGGTCGTCCAGCCTTGCGTTTCCCTCGTCCCTAAAATCTGTGCAGCTTTGTTCGATCTGCAGCGTACTGTTTTATGGACGCCAAGATTAAGTCTGGTTTCGCGAAGAAGACTGCCTGCAAACAGTCTTGTCCCCATCAAATGCCAGCGCACAGGTGTTCCATCCGTGGGCTACTGGGGCACATCCACCAAGAATCCGGAGAGCGCGCAATTATAGGATTCACCCGAATTGCCATTCAAAGATACAAGGCACACCGGCGTTTGGCTTGGAGCCACATACAGGTGTGTTTCCTGATGCGTGGCAAAAAAGTCATGGAAGCCGCCGTCATTGCCCATGAACGTCGCAGTGAAGTTATGATAGACCGCCGGGGTGAGCACAAGTATTTTAAGCGGCTTCAAACCTGTTTCTATACCCCCATAGGCGTCGAATTCCTGGATCACCAGCCGTTTTCCTGAGGGAATTGCGTGGAAGTCACAGAGCCCGTCAGCGATACCACTGAAGCTGATTATGCAACTGTCCTCATAGGGTTGAATGGCGTCCAATACGGCCAGCGGCGTCGGCTTGCTCTGGCCGTCGAGCGGATTGGTGACATTGACGCTGGCTCCTCCCGCCAGGCTGACGGTTGGAGTGTTAGCAACATTCACGTTCGGCGTGTTGCCGATGTTCACCGTGCCCGCTACGTTGGTTGTGCCCTGCGAGGCGGTGGGAACCGGCTGTCCTGCGCCATTTACAACCAGGACGTTCTGTGTCGGTGGTGCTGGTTTGCCTTGGGCGATCGCCGGAATCGCAACCAGGGTGCAGGTGGCGAACAGCGACAGTGCAATCATCCACTTCCATATATTCACAGGCATGGCAATTCTCCTTTTGACCGGAATTCCTGTTCTAGCTTCCAATGGCCCGGCACTATACACCCGTTTACGCAACTTCAGCGCATGAATATTTTCTTCGGCCGGAGCGGGAGTCTCCGGTGCGAATTACTTTGTGTAATGGGGAGTAGCTGTTGAAAAACTCGCTCGCGGAGATCCCGCTATTGCAGCTATGTTCATACTCGTTTTTCTGATGACCAGCGCGAGATCGTTTGCAACGGACTTTACTCGGCGCGGTCCTTGTTGGTAAGAATGATTGTCGAGAACAGGCGATTGCACTCATTGCCCCTCAATGAGCGATATGGGGATTTCGCGCCACTAATCGGTCATCTTCTCAAGAGAACCGGTCATGTATGCAGCAGCCTAGTGGGCGCGTCGCTCCAGAGGCTCGCCTCCACTGCATGGCAACAACGGGCGGCATCTCGGCCTAAAGGTGTAGAAAGAAAACGGGCGCAAGTGCAGCCAGCGCGGCGCCCACTTGTAGTGCCAATATGAGCAGCGCCTGCCTTGGGGTTTGCGGTAGCCACTTGATGGCGAAGAACGCCACCAGCGGCACTTGCGTAGCCATTAGTAGCTGAAAGATATGGGTGGCGGACCCCTCATCGGCCTCACGGGCAGCGCCGAAAATGGCAATGTGACCCAACACTGTGGCGAGGGCGGCCAATGACATTGCAAGTGGAATCCATGCGCTGGGCTTTCTCAGCGTTGAAACATTCATTTCGCAGCCTTCAGAAGGAGTTCGAGCTAGTCGCTCCGAGTCGTTTTAAAGTATGTTGCCATGACAAGTAAACGCGAATTGCCGAGCCTCGTAGCTCCTGTTGCTTTATCAAAAGCGTTATCCCTGTTGCAAACAGGCCAACTCATACCCGATCCGACCAGGGACGCTCGGCCTCGGATCGGGTACGACTTGGCGATTTCAAGACAACTGTCCAGGCGCTATCCTGCAAAACAATCTAAGAATTGGACTGGCGCGGGTGTGAAAACCGGAAGTGCTTGGTCAGCAGAGTTCTGACCATAATGCCGGACCATTCTCCCGGCTGCCAGACGTTCGGTGGGTATTCCGGTGAAGGTGAACATCGATTCCGGAGGGAAGGCGAACAGTATTTGTCATCTGGCGGAATGGCGTTCGGCTGGAAGGCTTCCGGCGTGACCGATTCGTGACTATCCGACCGCAACAGACCATCACCGGACTAAACGAGCCGCAACGGCGGTGGTTTTGCACGCAGATTCTGACACGCCGTTTGCTCATGTGAAGAGCGGCCGTGCTTTTGATTCGTTCGTATCCACTGGCATGGCTGTGCGCTGAGAGGCCAAGGCGCTACCGAGGAGAGTCCCGGGGAACTGATTTCGCGGTGACAGATGCGTTGACAGTTAAGAGCCGAATGGGAAGATTTCCCCCACCGAGGTAACCGAATCCAGCTTGCAAGTGCTTGATACAAGTGAGATGAAGGCCCTGCCCAACATTTCCTAATCCGTTGGTCGGCAGTTCGACTCTGCCCAGAGCCGGGGCCTCCCCTCCAAACGGTTCACCCAATTTCTTTGCTGGGCAACATCCGGGCAACATAGCCGCGAAGAATGTGAAGAATAAACTACTTGCAACTGGGCAGCGGTTACGCTAACCGCGCCTCTCCCAGGATTGCTTGTGCTATCGCCTGATAACAACACTTACCGGCGGTATACTGTGCCTTGTGCGCCGGGCGGGGGAATCCTGCATCGTGAAATGCTGAGCGTTCGATACCATCCGCGTAGATGCGTGAAGCCGATAACGATGTTCATTCTTCTGCTGGCCGCGGCCCTCCCACTCCGGGGGACGGAACATCCAGCGAGGATTTTCTTGGGGGATGCGAAGCACCCCGTCGTGAGCGGTGAGGCATGGCTGATTGCGAACCGCTGGAGTGCCTACCCGGCCGTTCTGGTTGGCACTATCCGAGAGGGCAAATTCGAGCAACGCAAGAACATTGAATTCCCGCAATACTGGGAGCAGGCCTTCGATTACAAGCTTTTGTTGGCGGTTTCAGACCGTGCGGTTGAAGCGCCCAGTTCATTCGAGACGGATGATGCTTATAGCGTTAATTTTGCTTATGGTGCTGATCCCTGGCCTGAGTACCTGAAGCAGTTCCGAACGGTTTACCTTTCCGCGCCACTAGCTGCGGAAAACCGCGGCGAGGACTGGAAGACCGCCCTCAAGGGCCTTGGTCACTTCACCGGCGACGAGTTGGTGCTGCCACGCCCTTCGCAACGCACGATCCGGTTTCTCTATCCGGACGGGAAGCCGTTGGCAGGGACGAGGGTTTCGGTCTCACTCTTCGGCTCCAATTACAACCACTGTGGGGTAACCGAGGGGATAATACTGGGGGAATTTTTTACCAACGCTGACGGAGAGATCAACGTAATCGCACCTGACTCTGCGCTGGCATTTGACTTGCCGCGTGGCCCGGGGGATTTCAAGGAAGTTGCAGGTGGTCCCACCGGCACGGCAATCGTGGGTGGAGATGACCTAATTGTCGGCAGCGAACAAAACATTACAGTCAAACGGTTGTGGACCCTACCTGAGCATGACTATGTCCTGAAGCTTCGGACGGCAGAGAATCAGCCCATCGCTCATGCTCATCTTGAAGGTTGTTGGATCGACCCGCCAGGGTGCGTGGTGCCGTCGTGTCAGCCACTCGGATACCCAGAGGGTGGGCCGGTTCGCGCCCTAGAGTCCGACGGGGCGGGCGCAATTCGATTTCGACACAGCGATCTGCGCCAACTCGAAAGCATCACGGTTATCGACGCACACGGCGACAAAAGAAGCCTGACGAAATCGGAGATGCGTGAGTTGCTGACCACCTACCACCTCAACCTTGTGTGGTAAGCGGTGCATGTCTTGAATTCTGCTTTTCCAACGTATGAGCGTAACTTGAGGGGCCCCGCAGATCGTAATTGTTGCAACATCGCCTCTCTGACAATGTCGGCGTTGTCAAGAGCGTAGTTCAGCATCCGCTTTAAACAAAGCGCCACTTCGCTCTAGTTGAAAAAACTCCGTGCCAACCAGCCACGGCTCGCCTTGTAATCCCCTCAGGTCAGGAAACTCGGTCCGACCCAAGCATCTCTTCGATCGCTACTCCGATCATGATTACCAGTTCGAACTCCTCCGTGAAGAGGAGCAGGGTGCCCACTCAATATGCTCGGTGTTCTACTGCACACCATGGCGATGTCCGGGCTGCCCCGCGTACGAACCGAACTTGCTCGACCGCTGATACTCCGATCCCTGGCGCATCATCCAGTACAGACGGACCGCCAGACGGCGGGCCATGGCGACCTTGGCGATCTTCCGTCCCCGCCGCATCATCAGGTGAAAGTATCGGCTGCGCCATTCCGGAAGACTGCGCACCGTGACCTGCGCTGCCTCCACTAGCAAGAAGCGCAGCATCGAACTGCCCTGTTTCGTGATGTGACCTAGCCGGCGCTGGTTCCCACTGGATTCTTCGGCCGGAACCAGACCGAGATAGCTGGCGACTTGCTTCCCACATTGAAAGCGTTCCGCCTTCCCGATGATCAGCACAAAAGCCAGCGCAGTGAGTGGACCGACACCAGGATGGGTCGCCAACCGTTGAGCCTCCGGACTTCGTTCCACTTCCTGCTCCACCGCCTGGCTTAGCTCCGCGATGGTTGGGTTCAACCGATCCAGCAACTCCAGCAGATCGTGCCGTCGCCGGCTCGCCCACGGAGCCAACTGGAATGATTCCAGTTGTGGTCGTTTGGTGCGCCACAGCCTCTTCTTGCAGCGCAGACCTTCGTTCAGTGCCACGGCCTGCAACTGATTCATGATGCGCGTGCGGGCTTGTACCATGCGGTGCCGGTGCCATAGCAGTTGCCGCAGATCGCGATTCTCCCAGCTCGGCACCCAGATTCGCGGAAAGTCATCCTTCAGCATGAGTTTCAGAATCAGCTGTGCATCCTGGCGATCCGTCTTCTGCTTGCGCACCCGCTTGGTTCGGATCTCGGCTGCATCGCCGATCCACAACTCAAACTGCAACTCGCTCATTAACCGTTCGAACCAACGGGCGTGTCCGCTGGCTTCCATCCCCACCCGCACCTGCACCGCTCGCCCCGCAAGCTCCCGATAAAAGCTCTCGCCTTCTTCGAGATGCTGCAGGCGCCTTTCCTGTAACTCACCTGTCTCTGTATCTACCCAAGCGACTTGCTGAAACTCGGGATGAAAATCTACTCCTATAATGATCATGGTTCGGCTCCTTTCTCCCGAGCCTGTTGGTTGGTTAGCGCCACCAACTTTACTCGGGTCTGGGAGCCGACATTGTCATGGAATCAATTACACAAGCAATCCGCGCCGAGGGCTCGTTCGAGAATTGGGCTGTCATTGGGTCTGTGTTACCGACGCTATTTCTGGCAGGCCGGAGTTGCCCAATCTGTTGCCCGTTAGCTGCCGATTGAGCGCAGTTCAACCCGATTGGGATAACCCAATCCGTTTGTAAGTGATTGATACGACGGGTGGCCCTAGAGGAAACTTGCTTTAGGAAACCGCTGCTCTATCCATCTGAGCTACAGGGCCACTGACCGTAAGTCCTTGATGCTGAAACATTTTAATTGACTGACGGGGGTCTGGCAACCGCCGTCTCAGGCTCGACTCTAACTAAACTCTCACTTAACTCACGGGCATCCACTTCCGCCCCTTGCTCCATGCGCCGTGCGGCTTCCTTCAAATCGCTGTCCGAGACAATATGATAACGGTCAAAAACCGACCTCGTTTTGTGCCCCGATATCATCATCGCCACCTTTTCAGGAATACCCCGCCGCACCATGTCACGAACGGCGGTACGTCGCATATCGTGAAACAAGAGCCCAGTGTAACCGATATTGTCACTCTTGCACGATGGGCAGCAGCTTGCACTGGGACTGCGGGTTTTGCACTTCCGACAGGCCATCGTGCCAAGGCCAGCCGCTTGACAGCTGTGCCACCACGCCTTACGGAAGTCCTTCACCACACTACCGTCCTCGCGGGAAAACACGGGGTCATTTTTCGCTTTACCGTACACCAGCGGAAGAAGAGCCGTGCACAACTCCTTTGTCATGTAAGCGTCTCGCCCATCATCGTTTTTCGTCTCGCAAGGATTGAGGTGGACACAGCCATGTAGCAAATCGATTTTGCCAACCGTCAATTCAGTCACTTCCTCGCTCCGCCAACCAAAGGTATAGCCAATTTCAAATATCCCCGCCATCCATTTTCCCACCGTCGCGCACGCAGCACGCAGTGATTGAGCATCTGCAAATTCAAGGAATCCAGAACGCACATTCCGTTCTTCCAGATGTTGCTGCCAGACGGGACGGAGGAAACTCTGCATACCCTCGTCAACCCTTGTCCGCTTCAGCCAGCGAAGTTCACGGCATCTGCGACGGGGATGTGCAGGGAAAGCCTACCTTTGGGCAGATAGCCGAGCGCTTGGCACAGTTTTTGAACGGGTGCGATTTAGCCGGTTTCAACGTGATGCGATTTGACCTCCCACTGTTGAAGGCTGAATTCAGGAGAGCGGGACTGGCCTGGTCAGAGGAAAACCACAAACTTGTTGATGCTCATATCGTTTATCAGGAGAAAGAGCGTCGAGACTTAACCGCTGCCGTGAAATTCTATTGTGGCGAGGAACACGCTGATGCCCACTCCGCCCTGGCCGATGCCCGTGCGACCAGAAGGGTTCTGGAAGCACAGGTTTGCCGCTATCCAGACCTGCCCAGCAGCGTTGACGGCTTAGATACTTTCTGCAAAGAGGCACGCCCCAATCGATTTGCCGACTCGGGGTATTGGTTCTCGATCAAAAATGGGGTGCTGACATTTAACAAAGGTCAGCGGCACAAGGGAGAACCACTACTGGAAGTTGCTAAGTCGGACCCTGACTTCCTGAACTGGATGCTGTCGATAGGCGTGCCCGAGGATACCAGGGAGATCGTGCGGAATGCGCTTTCCGAGGCTGGACAGAGCGCCTGAACTCGGCGTGAAAACCAAGCCAATACAGCATTCGGCGTAAACTGGCTGCATGTCAGAGAAGCGAACAAAATCCGATAAAGAGCGACGGCAGGCCGATCAACTCGAAAAAAAGGCTGCCCGAGGTCCAGCACAGAATCAGGACAAGAAACCTCCCGGCGAGGACGTTAACCAGGCCGCTGCGGAGCAGTCGTCACCAACAGCGAGCGATGCGAAAAGCCACTTCGTGGACATTACGCACGAGTACCTGGGGCGGGCGATCATCATCACTGGAGCGCGGAAGCCAAAGAAATAAGGAACTGCAAAACAGACCGTGTTTTGGTATGAGCTATTGAGACTGCAAACGGCTTCGACACGCTTCCTGAGTAGCCCCGCGTTCGCGCTAGGAGCGCGTGACCGATCGGTTTGGTTCTGGGCATTGTAGGTGTCGCGGGAATCGTTGTCCGCCAGAGTCCCCGTATTTAACCGAGGAATCGGCTGCGCTGCGCAGGCGTAGGTACCAGGCACTGTTCTGGGCCTGGCGACAGGCGACGCCGGTTGCGAGCGATGAGCTTGTACACCCAGTTCAGCAGCGGCGCTGGAACAATTGACCCGATCCAATCGATACTAGACCACCAGCCTCCGAGGTAATCGGCTATTTTGAGAACTGAGCTGGCTCGTGCAAACGCCTGACCGTGTTCGATCCACAGCATGGACTCCACGCCTTCCATACCGTAGGTGAGACGCAGACTCACGCCCAACTCAGACTCACGGGGGACGAAGCGCAGATCATGTCGTCGTTCGTGCCGCAGTATGAACTGAACGGAGCGCTGACAGAATCCACAGCTACCGTCGAAGACCAACATCGGTGGTTCTAGTGTGCCGATCTCCTCGTCCGTCGCTGCCATCAACGTCCCTTCCCTATCCACCACGCAATCCCAGATCCGAGGCTTCCTCATCGAGCGCGGTATTACCTTCCCCAAGCGACCGGCGAACCTGCGCAACAACATGGTGGGGTTGCTGGAAAATGCCGAGGCGAACCTCTCGCCGCGCATGCGTCGGCTGCTCGAAGGTGTGTGGCAAGAGTGGAAGCAGCTAGAGGCCCACATTGCGGAGGCCGACGACGAGATCGAGCGCATCGCAAGCGCCGATGCAAGCTGCCAGCACCTGCGACAGATCCCAGGAGTAGGGCCGCTGGCTTCCACCGCAACGGTTGCGGCCATCGGCAACGGCGCTGCCTTTCGCAAGGGCCGCGACTTTGCCGCCTGGCTCGGCTTGGTCCCCAAGCAACGTTCCACCGGCGGCAAAGCCAGACTGTTGGGGATCAGCAAGCGTGGCAACGAATATCTGCGCCGCCTGTTCATCCATGGCGCACGCGCTGTGCTGTATCGAGTGAAGTACGACACCGGCGGCTTCGGACGATGGGTGCATCAACTCGAAGCACGAGCCCCACGCAACAAGGTCATCGTTGCCATCGCTAACAAGCTCGCACGAATAGCCTGGGCTGTGCTGTTCCGCGGCGAAGTTTATCAACACCAGCCCATAGGCACAGCGTAAAGCGGGCCGTGGAAAAGACGCTTCGCTTGGAAAGCCAACACCGCTTTCCACTTTTCCACCGCCTCGACGGCGGCGATTACTAAGCTCACCAGAGACTGCTGAGGAGAGAACGGACGAGAGAACAGTCAAACGACGTGCCGGAGAACCTGGCTGTTGAGTTGGTTCTTGGTAACCGAGCGATTTATCAGGACCGGCGCGTGCGCATCATCATCGTGGCCCGGAGACCAGTATCTCCACTCAGAGGCCGGATACATTTACGCAGACTGACCCTTCGCCCACCTACTCACCTCTTGCAGTCCGGCGGCGGACCATACATTCACAACAGAAACACGGAGAGTCTTAGGTTATTGGGCTCTGCACGAGAATCTGACGAAGTGTGCATTTTAAGCGGCTTTCCGGAAAGCGACGAATTCGGTCCTGGTGGCGGCCAGCCGCTGTGCTTTCAGCAGGAGATAATTCAGATCGCGGTAGCCGCGACCACGCCGTAACAGCGCCTTGATGTTCCCATTGACCGCTTCCACCACCCCCAGCGGTATCTTGATCCGGCAGTAGTTCAGAACTCCATCCAGGTGATCCAGCAACATCCGCGCCAGCTTCTCCATGGGTTTGAGCCGCTGCCAGCGCAACTGGTCGATCCAGCTTTGCAGGTAGCGCAGCATGGCTCCCTCATAGGTGTAGCTCCACAGCCGGTCCAGACTTTCTTTCAGTAAATACGCCTTCATCACGCGCCGGTTCAGTGCGAATAGTTCATTGAGTTGCCGTTTCTTGTTGGTGTTCAGATGGACCCAGCGTGACAACAGCAGCCAGCGCTTTCCCTTCACCACCTCCCGCGCCACACCACCCTTACGAAAGAACTCCGCCCGGCGCACTTCATCCACCGCCGCTCCCGCGTGCTGCATGATATGGAACTTGTCATATACGATCCGGCACCTCGGTACCCACTGTTCAAGGCTTTGCCGGAACGGTTCCCACATATCCACGCAGGCGGCCCGGATCGCGCTGCGTTGGAAGCTGCTCAACTGCTTCTGGAAAAACTCGTCCAGGGTCTCTTTCTTCCGTTCCCGGCCGAACCACAACGGCTCTCCGGTCTCCAAGTTGCTCACCACGGTGAGGAACTTCTGCTTCTTCCCCAGATGGATCTCGTCGACCCCCATCTGCCGCAAGGCTGGGTTCCTTCTCGCCCCAGCCCAGCGCTGCAGATACCGCAGATCGATAGCACGAACCGTACTGGCCGCCAGCCCAAACTGACGCCCCCCTCGCCGCACCGCCGCACTCTCGCAGGCCAGCCCTACGGCTTCTTCAAAGCGCTTGCTGAACGGAGCTTTACTCGGCAGTTGCGGTACCTTCTCCGTCTTCAGACCGCAATGTGGGCAGCGCACCCGATACAGTTCCACCACCACCGTAGCCCGGAATGCACTCCATGGCAGATCTCGTACTTCCCGCTGATATATGTCATAGGCCTCGGCTACCCTCCGCCCACAGCCAGAGCAAATCAGTTTTCGGTTCCCACGCTTGCGCCGTACCCACAGCTTCAGGGTCTTGGCCCGCTCGTCGATTTCGTGCTGATAGACGCGGTAGCCTGGCCACCCCAGAACTTTGGTCCAGTCGTTCTCTCTCACCCAAAGAGTGTAACCAGACTTCTCGAAAATCAAAATGCCCATTAAATCAGGGGCTGTTCAGATTCTCGCGCAGAGCCGGTTATTGCTTGCTGCACGGGGAGCCATCCCTGCTCCACCTGTTATAGACGTGGGCTCAAGACAGACGTGACTTCAATATTGCCGAGGTCCATTCCTGCGGCCGCTGGCATCGTAAAGTACACCGGCCCGTTTTTGTTGGCAACAACACCCGTCGTGATACTGCCGGGGTCGATCGCCGTGCCAAACTGGTTATCCGGTTTGGGTGGAATGAATATGCACAGGGCATGTCGCCCTGGCGCCACGTTCTCGAGAGTAAACTCACCTCGACTATTGGTCTTATACCTCAAGTCGGTACTGATCCTCACGCCCTTCTTCTGCTCGTCAGGCACATCGCCTACAAACACAGAGGCGCCTTCGGAGAACCTGGCGCCATCGGGTTGGTATAGGACTCCTGTTACCTGCCCGGCTATGAGTGTCCTTGCAGCGGGTGGTGCCTGCTTACAGGCCGGGTTAAAAAGCACGGCTCCGACAAGTAGAAGAACCAGTCTGTACACGGTTGGCCTTCGCGGGTGGAATATCAAGACTGAGACAAAGCAACCTGCAAGTCTCTTTGCCGCTTGACCATAATTTTCCGTTTTCAAACGCGAACATGTGATGATAAATCCTCCTATTTTGAACTTCTGAACCTAATTGGCGTCTTGTGGGGGAAGCGACTGCGGGATTGCCAACTCGACACCACCGGCGCTGAACTTGAGGCCCTGGCTATTGACGGGGATGGAAAACAGAAACAGTGCGGTAGCGGAATTGCCCAATATATACGTTGCCTGAGGGTAGAATTCTGGCTCCTCCCCTCCCGTTGAGCAAGCTTCGGCAGGATACTTCTTCCCTACCGCGTCGCTTAGTGAGGCACCCTTAACGGGAAATCCACCCCAGTTGGTTTTCTCGCTGGCAGTTGCCTTCACTATCATCCATCTCTCGCCAGCGGCAGCGGGTTTGGATTTGCGCATCTGCCCGGAAGGAAGCACTTCTATGAGGGTGACTTCATCGGGAAAGGTTGCCGCTACAGTCTGAACACGGACTTTAGGGGCGGTCCCCGCCGACGATGCGGCGGCGGCGATTTGAGCATGCGCGTCATCCGGGGTGGAGCTGATCTGCAAGTTGGTTTTCAATTTATCATCTATCCTTTCGGCAGATGGAGCTGCAGCAAAGCTGGCCAGATCCAAGCGGAGGTCTCCGTCGACGAAGGCCGTGATCTCCATTCCGCGGGGAAAGGTTGTGTTTGTGCCTTTGGTGAACCCGGACAATGCGGCCCCCACGAGCCCAAATTCCGTCGCCATGTAGTACATTTCAGCGCTGCGGTCTTCTCCACTCTTCCGGATCAATGCTCGCACTGGAACCTTGCCTCCGTTGAGGAGCCTGATGTCGTTGATGGTGAAGCTCAGCTTACCGGCGCGGCCCCCGGTCTTGGAGGCTTCGGCATGGGTGACCACGCCAGTGGCGGGCGAGCCGCGGCGCAGCACGGTGACGCCGCCGACCACGACGTCGTTGACGACCGCGAACGGGATTTCGTCGCCGTTCTTGGCGGTTTGCGAATCGAGCTTGTTCACCAACCGCAGCTTCATCGGCGTGCCATCCGGCAGAATGCTTGCAGAGGGCTGCTGTGCCGGGCCAGCGGCCGTCACCACCGCAGCAGCCTGGGATGCCGGGGTGGATACCCGGGGTGCCTGCTGCGCGACCAGCGCCGCTAACAAGAGCGGGACCAACACATAAGAAAGCAGATGGCGAGTCATGACGTCCTTCCTCCTGGAAGGGAAAGATTCGATTCGGCAAAGCAATCCGCTCGCCGAACCTCGCGGGTTCCAGCCTATTTGACCGGCTGGGCGCTCAGCTTGAGTAACTGCGGCGACGAGGACATCTTGGCCGCCGACTGCTCGGCCATATTCTGCACCGAATCCTCCACGAGGTGCTTCACGTTGCTGCCTTGCTGGAATACATTGCCCGTTTTGTGCTGGGCTGATCCCTGCACGGTTTCAATCCAGACGGCCCTTCCAGACTGGTCGCGTGCGGTCCATTCCACCAGGACAACCATTTCACGGGTGGTCCAGGCGCTTCCCGCGGAGGTGGCATGCGCATCGGAGAACTTGGGTTCCAGCACAACCTGTGCATCGCCGGCCTCAGAGGATTCATCGACCCGCGTAAGGCTGGGGAAGATGCCTTTGAGCTCAGGCTCCAAGTCAATGCAGGCGGCCTTACCGACGAGGTACGTTTCCGCTATAGCCCCCTTGAATACGGTCGCGCAGAACTCGGGCGTGAGAACTAGCGCGGCGGTGAGTGACAGCTTCTGCAGCGCCGGCGGCGTCTGCTTCTGGGCCATCACGGAAAGGGTAAGCAGCAGCGAGCAGCACAGGGCAAGCCAGAGAAGGTAGCGGCGAGCGGTCGACATATAGGTTCCCTCCTAGAAGAACAGGTTCACGACTTCGATTTCACCGCTTTGCACGTTGGTCAGCGGCACCTGCAGATGCGTCTTCTTCCGAGGAGCGTGCTTCGGCACCGGGACATAGACAAATCCGTACACAGAGGAGCCGGGCGATAGCGTCGTGCTCCGCACTTCTTTCTTCATCAGGTTTTCCCCCTGCTGGATACGGCTGTTGACCAGGTCGACGAGCCCGCCGGATCCCAGCTGCAACGCGGTGTTGCCTCCACCTTTGCCGGTAACCTCTCCTGCATCTCTCAACCCGACGGCGGACTTGTCGAACAGATATGCGTCCGTGGCGGACGTGTTCTGGATGACGACGAAGACCGGGAGGATCCCCGCGGAGCTGAGGTGAGAACCGAAATACGTCTTCTGTTGCTCGGGGTCTTCCACCGGTTCGACGGCGACGATCAGGCCGGCGTTGGCCACTTTGTTGGCATACTCGCCCGCCGGTCGCACGGGATAGTCGGGAAAATGGTGCGAGGCATAGCCGGGCTGGATTAGGAACAGAACCGCCAGCATGCAGGAGCAGCAGATCCGAGATCGCGATGCCTGCATGGCATCTGTCGGAAGATCAGATGGGCAAAGAATTGCGACAGACGCAATAGGGAATCGCATGGCGCCCTCCGATTGCGCAGAGAGGCTGTGGCGAATTGGCGTGTCGACCCGAGAAGAGGAGAACTTCGAGAGTCAGCCGCAAACTTCGTGCCCGGCGAGTGCTGTAAAGGTTAGCAGCCAGGGGCTAGGAGAAACTCGTGCAGGATTCTGGTGACCGCGTCGATCCTGTCACCCGATACACCTACAGCTTGTGTCCACTTTGGTATGAAAGCAAGAGCAAAGGTTCCCTTGGACACCAGAATCCATCGCGCCGTCCCATTTTGGGAGGGGAGCTTTCACAGTGACCTCTGCCATAGGGGCGAGTGATAACGGGCAAATCTAGGAACGGCCAACATTCATTCTAGGTTGTCTGCCCGATTGAGATTCCAAGCGACCCACAATAGGTGTTGTAATCAAGTCATCTCGTAGGTAACCGGGAAATCGGCTGCGCCAGCCCCGATTACTTATGAATGGGGATTTATGAATGGGGATTTCACATTTGTCATTTCGAGGCTCCCGCCGCATTCTGCCGCCGAACCACTCCTGATTAAAGCTAGCAATGCGTCCGGGACCGTAGGTACCGCTGCGCAACGATAAACGGAAAAGTGCGGGAGATTTACGGATTGACCGGAGGCACTCTTGCTTTCTCGATTTCCCCACGAACCGCCAGGCGTGTCCAACATCACTGACAACTGACCTCTGCCGGTGGGATATTGAGTAGGTATTCGTCCGAGTAGGTGTTGAGAAAGCAATAATCCCGCTTACGCTTAGCCTCCCTTGGAGGTCTTCTCGGATGATTGGTGAGCAGTCCATTCCGCAGTGCGCTGGTGGAAAAATCCTCAGCCACTACCGCATCCTCGAGAAGCTCGGTGGCGGCGGCATGGGTGTGGTCTACAAGGCTGAGGACGTAAGCCTGCACCGCTTTGTCGCCCTGAAGTTTCTGCCGGAGGAAGTAGCCCGAGAACCGCAAGCCTTGGCCCGCTTCCAGCGAGAGGCGCAGGCAGCCTCTGCCCTGAACCATCCCAACATCTGTACGATCCATGAAATCGGGCAGGAAGACGGCAAGCCCTTCCTCGTCATGGAATTTCTGGACGGCATAACGCTGAAGTATCGTATTGCGGGGCATCCGCTGGAGATAGAGACGCTGCTATCGCTGGGCATTGAGATCGCAGACGCGCTCGACACGGCACACCAAGCGGGGATCATTCATCGTGATATCAAACCTGCGAACATCTTTGTCACCAAGCGTGGCCACGCGAAGGTCCTCGACTTCGGCCTGGCGAAGGTCGTGCCCACATTGATTAGGTCGAGCACGACTGAGGCAGCCAAAACGACGACAGAGGCGACCGACGAGCAGCACCTGACCAGCCCCGGTTCTACGCTCGGCACGGTAGCGTATATGTCGCCCGAGCAAGCGCGAGCGAAAGAGTTGGACTCCCGTACGGATCTGTTCTCGTTTGGAGCTGTTCTCTATGAGATGGCCACCGGACAGTTGCCCTTCCGTGGGGAGAGTACAGCAACCATCTTCGAGGCGATCCTGAACCGCGCTCCGGTAGCTCCTGTGCGACTGAATCCCGACCTGCCACCCAAACTGGAAGAGATCATCAACAAAGCTCTGGAGAAGGACCGCAATCTGCGTTACCAGCACGCTGCGGACATGCACACCGACCTACAGCGGCTGAAGCGGGACCTGGAGAGCGGACGCGGTTCTGCCGTAAGCTCGGTCGCGGCGGCCTTGCCACAGGCTCCTGCGGTTCAGGGCAGGAAGTTCTGGAAGTTTACGGTTCCCGTTCTGCTGGGTGCCGCGCTCGTCGCAGGCGGGCTTTACTTCCGCTCGCACCAGACTACGACCCGCCTCACGGCCAAGGACACTATTGTTCTCTCCGATTTCGACAACAAGACGGGCGATACAGTTTTCGATGACACGCTGAAGCAGGGACTCTCGGTACAGCTTGAGCAATCGCCCTTTCTCGACCTGATTTCCGAGCGAAAGGTGAACGCGACTTTGAAGCTGATGGGCCGTTCTGCCGGTGACCGTTTAACGCCGGAGGTCACACGCGAGGTTTGCCAGCGTAGGGGCAGCAAAGCCATGCTGACTGGCTCGATTGCTGCGCTAGGTAACCAGTACGTGATTGGCCTGAAGGCGGTGAACTGCAACACGGGGGATGTGCTGGCGGAAGCACAGGAGCAGGCGGCGGGCAAGGAAGCGGTGCTCAAGGCTCTGGACGCTGCGGCGATCAGCTTGCGGAGCAAGCTGGGCGAATCGCTCAGCTCGGTGCAGAAGTACGACACGCCGGTGGAGGAAGCGACCACGCCATCGCTGGAAGCGCTGAAAGCCTACAGCCTGGGCCAGAAGACGGCGTATGCGAAAGGGGACACCGCCGCTCTGCCCTTTTTTAAACGGGCAGTGGAACTCGACCCGAATTTTGCCATGGCCTACCGAGCCATGTCAGCGGTCTACTACAACCTCGACGAAGTCGGGCGGGCGGCGGAGTATGCACGCAAGGCATATGACCTGCGGGAGAAGGTCAGCGAACGGGAGCGGCTCTCCATAGAGGCGTTCTATTACTCGTCTGCAACGGGAGAGTTGGAGAAGGCAGCGCAGGTCTACGAGCTGTGGCAGCAGACCTACCCGAGAGAGTATGCCCCTTACGGCAACTTGGGAGCCACCTACTCTCGCCTCGGAAACTGGGAAAAGGCATTGGAGCAAGCCCGGGAAGCACTGCGCCTAGAGCCGAACAGTGAAGTCTGCTATAGCAACCTCGGCAACGACTATGCGAACCTTAACCGGCTGGATGACGCGGAGGCGGTGTATAAGCAGGCGGGGGAGCGCAAGCTGGAAAGTGAGAACCTGCTGGCGAACCGCTACACGTTGGCTTTTCTGAAGGGGAACACGGCCCAGATGGCGCAACTGGCCGCCGATGCCATGGGAAAGCCGGGCACGGAAGACCTGCTGCTGGCATTTCAAGCAGACACGGAGGCCTGGCGCGGGAGGTTGAAAAGCGCAAGCGAACTGACGCGGCGGGCAATGGATTCAGCTCAGCACAATGACGCCAAAGAGGATGCCGCAGCCTATCAAGCGTCGGCAGCGTTGCGCGAGGTGGAATCGGGCAACCGGGAGCAGGCGCGTGCCGAGGCCAATGCGGCGTTGAAGCTGGCCCCGAACCGCGACGTACAGGCTATGGCGGCACTGGCCTTGGCCCGAGCGGGCGATGCGGCGGGAACGGAGAAGCTGGCTGCCGGACTCGACAAGACATTTCCCCTGGACACGCTGGTTCAGAGGTATCGGCTGCCCACGATCCGGGCGGCTGTCGCTTTGCAGCGCAAAGACCCGAACCAGGCAATCGAACTACTGAAGGTAGCGAGCCCGATGGAACTGGGGGACGCAGGCGACCTCCTCCCAGTCTATTTGCGGGGAGAGGCCTATCTCATGCTGCACGACGGCAACCGAGCGGCAGCGGAATTTCGGAAGTTCATCGACCACCGGGGACTGGTGGGGAACTTTAACTTGGGAGCGCTGGCCCGCCTCGGACTGGCACGCGCTTACGCCATGCAGGGCGACACTGCCAAAGCCAAGGCCGCGTATCAGGATTTCCTCACGATTTGGAAGGACGCCGACCCCGATGTCCCCATCCTCATCCAAGCCAAAGCGGAGTACGCGAAGCTGCAATAGTTCCGGCGCTCGACCCAGACAAGGCTCAGGCATTGAATCCGATGATCGGCACGTCTCTCGGAAACCACACGTCAGTCGGATAGATGTTGAGAACAGGTCAGCATGACGGTATCCCATCACAACCAAACATAAAAAAGACTGAGACTGAGACTGCTATTTCAACAGGCGATAACACTCACAATCCCCAAACCGGACAGCAACCCGATTCCTTGCGCTAAGGGGATATAACAACACCTATCCACTTCCTGCAGATTTCACGATAATCTCCGAGTCGCCGACGATCCGGGGCGCTGCCCGTCGAACCAGAACGACTCGGCTGCTATCGGCCAGCGATGCCACTCTGTGAATTGACTCGCTCAGAGTTCGCCCGTACCATCAGCTATCCGGCCGGGAATATGATCGACACCACAATTTCGCACTACCGCATCATCGACAAGCTCGGTGGCGGTGGTATGGGGGTTGTGTATAAGGCCGAAGACATCCGCCTCGACCGTTTTGTGGCGCTGAAATTCCTGCCCGAAGCCGTGGCTCAGAATCACCAGGCACTGGAACGCTTCCGCCGTGAAGCTAAAGCGGCTTCTGCGCTCAACCATCCGAACATCTGCACGATCTACGATATTGGTGAGGAAAAGGGCCAGGCGTTCATCGTCATGGAATTCCTCGAGGGCGTCACGCTCAAGCACCTCATCGCGGGCAAGTCTTTGGACAAGGAAACCGTCCTCTCGCTGGGCATTGAGATCGCAGACGGCCTCGACGCTGCGCACTCCCAGAACATTGTCCACCGCGACATCAAATCGGCCAACATCTTCGTTACCAAACGCGGCCACGCCAAGATCCTTGACTTCGGACTGGCGAAGGTCGGCTCTACAACTGAGACGTCGGCTGCGAATACGGCCACAGGAGTGCGGGACGAAGATCTCACCAGCCCGGGATCTGCGGTCGGCACGGTTGCGTATATGTCTCCCGAGCAAGTGCGGGCGAAGAATCTCGATGCACGTACGGACCTGTTCTCGTTTGGCGTGGTGCTGTACGAGACGCTGACTGGCGTGCTTCCGTTTGCCGGCGAGAGCTCGGGTGTGATCTTCAAGAACATTCTCGACGCCACGCCTGCCCCGATGGCGCGAGTGAACCCGGTCATTCCTCCCGAGTTGGAACGCGTCGTCCATAAGGCACTGGAGAAAGATCGCGACCTTCGCTACCAAAGCGCGGCGGAGTTGCGGGCAGACTTGAGACGGGTTCAGCGCGCGAGTGACTCCGGCCCCAGCGCAGCGGCCGCAATGCCGAGTTCATGGGCCAAACGAACGGCGCTCATTAGCGCCGTCTTGCTGCTTGCGCTTGGACTGATCGGGGGAGTGATTGCCTGGAAGATAAAAGCTGCCTCGGCTCCTACGGCAACGGTCGCGGCGAAGCCCTCGGTCGCTGTTCTGCCCTTACAGAATGTCAGTGCCGAACCCGACACCAGTTATTTCAGTGACGGGATGACGGACGAGATCACCACCAAGTTGTCAAAGATCCAAGCGATCAACGTCACGTCGCACTCGGCAGCGGCGGCAGCAAAGGGCAGCGCGACGGAGATCGGAAAAGCGCTTGGGGTGCGCTATGTTCTCGAGGGCCCGGTACGGAAGTCGGGAAATGAGGTGCGGGTTAACGTCCACCTCATCGATGCCAACAACGGATTTCAGGTTTGGGCCGATGACTTTGCGGGAGAAATGAAAGACGTTTTTTCGCTGCAGGAGCAGACCGCCCTGAAGATCGCCGAGTCGCTGAACCTCACGCTCACACCGCAGGAGCAATTGGCGATCCAGAAACGGTATACGCAAAATCCCCAGGCTTATGACGCATACTTGCGTGGATCCGCATTGGTGGCCTCCTTTGACCAGCAGGAGTCCTTGGAGACGGCGCGCAAGAACTTCGAACTGGCGCTGAGCTTAGACCCCGACTATGCTCCGGCAATCGCTGGGTTGGCGTGGGTGGAGTGTCAGATCTATCGTAATCTGGAATCCAACCCGGAACACTTGCTACGGGCCGAAAATTACGCCCGGCGGGCCCTTGCAATTGATCCCAACCTCTCGGACGCACACGTGGCCATGGGCACCGTCTATGCCGACAAGTATGACTATGTGAGCGCCGCGCGCGAATACCGCACGGCGGCTGACCTCGACCCGAACAGCGGCTATGCCTCTGACCAACTTTCCTTTGCGCTGGGTTACCAACAGCCCCCGGACGCCACTGGGGCGGAAGCGGCTGCGCGCAAAGCCATTCGTTTGGAGACATCTCTTTACCCCGCTTACTACCACCTCGGGCGTGCGCTCTTGCTGCAAAAGCGCTACGACGAGGCGCTCGCGGCCTTCGAGCAAATGCGGCAGATCAATCGCGGCGCAAACGACGCAGACTTTGGTGTCGGCCAGGTGTACCTAGCGCAGGGCGAGTACGACAAAGCAGTGAAGGCGTTGAGCAAAAACTTCAAACCTGCCGCCGTCAGCTATTATTGGCTGGGTGCGGCATATGCGGCAAAAGGGGATCGCAGTAAGGCGCTCGACACCATGCAGAAAGCATTTCAAAGCGGGTTCGCCGACTTCGGCGCCATCGACAACACCCCCTACTTCGATTCGCTGCGCAGCGATCCACAATTCCAAGGAATGATGAAGAAGTACCGCAAGTAACTGCAGCTAGAGGCAAGACTGCACCACCGAGATCGGTGCGCTGCCTTATGAAGCGCTCCCGACACGAGTTTCAGATTCCAGACAACTGTTCAGGACAGGCGATAACGCAACTTTGGCTGTTTGCACCGCTCCCGGTGCGGTCGCGCAGCGTAACTTACGCTAAGGAGATTTTGCGACAATGATCGCAGCTCATCGTACAGTGCGGAGTTGAACGAGTTGTGGATATAACAGCCCTTCCTTACGCCGAAGTCGCAACGCCAGTTGTCCTTCCAACTCCGCAGGCATTTGCATTCAATGGATTTTCCCCACGGTGACCGCTGTGCAGATGTTAAGCTCTCTCTGCTATGTTTCCGCTAAAACAACAGCTGATCCTCGTCCTCGTGCCCATAGTGGTGTTTTTTGGGGTGTTTCGTTTTCTCACAATACCACGTAGCCCATTTATCGAAAGGGCAATGCGCTTGCCGAACAGCGAGGCATCGAATAGCAACTTCAGCCTGTGCCTCGCCACAATCCAAAACGCACCAGGAGCAGTGCATACTCAAGAGTTCCCTGACATCAGGACCTAACTTGTCTGTGGTGTTTGAATGGCCAGGCGCGCAGGACTTCTTCGTAGCCGGCTGAATGAGCGGACACTTCTGTCGTTGGCCAAGACCAATGAAAGCTTGCGTACAGCCGATTCAAGCGGCCCGGTCATAGCGGTGATGCAACCCGCCCACGCGTTGCTGGCAAATCACTGTACCCTTTTCCCGAGAGAGTGCCCTGCTAGCCGGCGTTTGCTTGTCCAGCCCGAGGTGGGTTCGGTCGTGGTGATAGTAGGAAACGTACTCGGAGACGAGTCGCTTCAGATGGCGCTCATCCAACGCGATCACGTGGTCGAGCAAGTCGCGGCGGCAGCTTCCGACCCAACGCTCGGCGACCCCATTTTGCCAGGGACTCCGAATCAAGGTACGAACCGGTGTCATGTTCAGCGAGCGCATCGACGCTGGGACTTCCAAGCCATACTTCGCGTCATGGTCGAGTAGGAGAAATCTGGGCGCGGAATCGTAGGGAAAAGCTTCTCGCAGCTGCTGCACGATCCAGGCGCTAGTAGGATGGCGAGTGACGTTGAAGTGCAGGATGCGCCGGCGATCATGACCGATGATGAAGAAGCAGTACAGCACCCCAAAGGTGAGAGTGGGGACGGTGAAGAAATCCATGGCCGCGATAGCTTCCCGATGATTGCGCAGAAAGGCCAGCCAGCGCTTGGCGGGTTGAGGGTCTTTGGGCGCTCGTTTCATCCAGCGGGAAATGCTGGTTTCCGACACGTCGAAGCCGAGCATCCGGAGTTCGCCATGGATGCGAGGCGCACCCCAACTGGGATTGTCAGCGACCATTTGAAAGATCAATTCACGGATCTGCTGGGAGATCCTGAAATTTGCAACACATCCGTCACAATCCTTTGCCCCATTCGGGTAAAGCCAATTTGTCGGCTCCTCTGTTTTGAAGTTGACATCTGTCGCGAAGAGATATACGTTTTCTTGCCGTAAGCTGTTACATTTACGGTCCTATTGGCCGGATGAAAGGGGGTGTCTGGAACTCTCTTTACCAATTCACAGTATGCTCTGTGATTTCGCGATAAGCGCACCGGCAGTCGATCAAGGTCGATTTCTATTAAGGGGTGCTCACTATACCTTGCTTCTCATACAACGCAAGAGCCTGCACTCTACATTCGTCGTGGTTAGCTAATAGGAAGATTCTATTACCCAAGTAATGGAGTGGAAATTGCGATGAAAGAAACGTGAATCGTTTCCCAGTCCGGATCTAAAAGTCAGCCCCGGAGGAAACATGCGACAAAAAGCTCTGCTGGCCGTGGTTGCTCTCGGAGTAGTTCTGCTTGTGGGAGCACCGACTGCTTTCGCTAATCCCAATCTCGTCAACAACGGCAGCTTTGAGTCCGGCGATTTCACTGGCTGGACTACAGGCGGCAACTTTACTAACACGTCAGTGACCTTTGGCGGCTTCTATGCCTATTCTGGTGCCGAGGACGGCACCTGGTACGCAGTTATGGGCCCGGTGGGCAGCGATGGATCACTGAGCCAGACGTTTGCCACAACCCCGGGTGCCCAGTACACGATCAGTTTCTGGTTCGCCGCAGTTGGGGACAATCCTAGCGACTTCAGTGCTTACTGGGACGGTGACCTGCTGTACAGCGCAAACAACCCCAATACCGGAGGCGTTTGGGCGCAGTTCACGTTCACCGACACGGGAACCGGCAGCGACACCATCCAATTCAACTTCCGAGATGATCCGGGGTGGATGGCCCTCGACAACATTTCTGTCACCCAGAACGGGGGTACAACTCCGGAGCCTAGCAGTCTGTTGCTGCTGGGAAGTGGCCTTCTGACCTTGGGTGGCGTGATTCGGAGGAAGTTCCAGGCAATGTAGTGAGTATCAGAATTTTTCCCGCTTTGCGTCTGTCGAGTTCAGGCTGTTCAACACCGCGGCCTTGGCGGGTTCAAGGTCGGGCAATCGCATGAGCCTTCGGTCGGAGAAACTTCCCTTCCTTGGAAGCGAAGATGAGTTTCTTGACCATAGCGGGTTAGCCTAAAAGGACTTAGGCCGCATTGGGCGCCCTTTTATAATGCGTAATCGAGGGACAGGCGTTCCGGGTTTGGGATTGTGAGTGCTATCGCCTGTTTTCAACACCTACCGCCATGCTCGCAGGTACCGACAGCGACTGGTGACAACGTTCTCAGCCCTCGATAGACATATATTTCCACACAGCCGCAAAACATTTCACACCAATGTGAGACTTGGAAGTCAGCCCGTTGCAATTGCACGACTTACACATCGAAGAGTTGGAACAAAGAATGCTCTCTGCTTTGCCATCGAACTAGGGTATCGCGTATGGATTCTTCCCTTTCGCAGACGGTAGGCGAGCTAGAATTTTGCTGCTAAATTGCAGGAGGGTTCCAATGAAGCCTTTCAAATACGCGCTTGTGGTTGGTCTGCTATTGTTGGCAGCCACTGCCTACGCAGATGTGTTCCAGACCTACAACTTGGCCTGGTCGGGCGCTTCCTTCGGAAACGGTGCGACCGCGACTGGACAGATAACCCTTGACCTCACCACTTTGCCAAACCCCGGCAGTGTTTACGACATGTATAACGACATCACGAGCCTCACCGTGACAGTTACCGGAGCATCCGTGGGCAACGGTACCTGGACGAGAGCCGATCTGTGTGCGTGCAGCGCCCTTGGCACCTACACTTACTGGGACACTGGTGGTGGTGCCCTAGATCTGACCCAACAGCTAGTTGGCCAACCGACGGTCGACGGCGGTCCTTGGGGTACGCCCGATGGCGCCAGCGGAGACTTCAATTTCTTCTTCACCAACGGCGGCCCGCTCGGAACCTTCTACTTCACCTTGACGACCGATGGTGGCAATGGGGATTCGATGCTTCTTACCTCGGTCGCTCCGGTTTCCGGCACTACTCCCGAACCTGGAAGCCTGTTCCTAATGGGCAGCGGGTTGGTCCTGCTTGCCGGCACCATCCGTCGTAGATTCTTGCTTTAGACCTCAGGAACTCGGAAATGCAAAGGTGGGCACTCAAGCGTGAGGGCCCACACTTTCATTCTGTACCCCTTCCAGCCGCTCTAAGCTCTGCCGATGTATGTATCAGCTCCCGAATTGAACCCGCAATTTAAGAGATCTTAACTTAAACTGGAAAATTGTAGTCGCGGGCAAGTATTGGAGACTCACACACCGCCTCGGTTCAGCTTCCGAACCTTCCTCACACAACTCGCCAAATGGGCGACTGTTGAAATATCCCCATTGCACTCATTGCCCTCGCCAGGGGCGAACAGACAGCGCAAGCTTATGCTAACGCCTTCCATGAGAAGGCCGGTCGGAGTCAAGTAGGTTCTTTTCCCATTTAACAGGCAAGGTTTTCCTCTGCCGAGTTGCCACTGTCGCCACCCTTCCATCCGCACTCTGGTTGAGCGATGTTCGCTCGGTGCAAGTTGGGTGTTCTCGTTTCAGCCGGTGCTGCCACCTGTTAGGCGACCTGTCTTCCATCCTCAGGGATGGAAGTGGGCCAGGCCATAGACGCAGTCACCGGAACTCGGCTTTGGGCATCTGCTGTACTTCAGCCAACTATGCTGCTGCCACCATCGTCCGCTTCGTATTGCGCAGCGGCTCGTAGACTTCTCCACTCACCCACAACCGATGCAGCAGAACGGCTAGTTTGCGGGCGGTCGCAATGATGGCTCGTTTCTTTCCATTCTTGCCACCGCGCTCTGCCAACTTCAGACCCCAGCGTCGCAGATCGCGGTCGGCTCCAAACGGCCCGAGAATGTGGTGCGCTCCCTGCACCAGCAAGGTTCGCAGATAGGGATCGCCCTCTTTGCTGATGTGCATCTGCGGTTCGCTCTGCCCCGAGTTTCTGCGTCCCGGTTGCAATCCGGCGTAGCAACCCACGTCGCGGCTCTTGCGGAAGCCATGCGGATCTTCCAAGGTCAGCATGTAGGTCAACGCGATCAGCGTGCCCACTCCCTTCACCTGCTTCAGCAACGCGGTTTGCGGATAGCTCTGCTGTGCGATGGCGTCGATCTACTGGTTGTACTCGGCAATGCGCTCGCTCAGCGATTCCAGCGCCTGCAGCAGCGGACCCAGCGCGGCTTGCAGTTCCGGGCTCAGCGCCTGAGCTTTCTCGGTATCCAGGTTGCGCGGATTGCAGCCTCGCAGCCGCTCGCCCTAGGACTTCGTCAACCCACGCGCTGCATTCACCAGCGCCGTCCGCGCCCGCACCAGGCTGGCTCGAGCTCGAATCACCGTCAGGTCGGCCTGGGCCTGAGCGCTGCGATGCTTCACCGGAGACAACAACTGCGGGTCGATTCGCGCCAGCCGGGCCAGCATCCTGGCATCCAGCCGATCGTCCTTCCGCCGGCTCTCTCCGATCAGACGCACGTTGCGAGCGTGCGCCACGATCACTTCATGACCCAACTCGCTTAGCAGTCGGCTCACCCAAGGCGAGTGCATCCCCGTCTCCAGAGCCACCCGGCTGCGCGGCATGGCCGCGAAGACCTCCCTCATCGCCTTCGGAGTCGTGCCCAGCTTCTGCTCTCCCACCACTTCGCCAGCCTCGTCCAGTACGCAGTACCAGCTCGACCGATCTCCCAAATCCAAACCGATAGTGAGCTTCTGCGCGAAATTCTTGTTGCTCGCGGCCATTGCGGTGCTACTCTTTTTCATTGCCGGTCTCCTTTATCTGTTTGCGCTTCGAGCGCGTCGATAACTTGGGAGCGTACAGCATCCAGTCCGGAGACCGGCCTTCTCATCCCATCTGATTACAACAGCTACTCTTACGAGAAATCTCCATCTCGCCCAAGCAAACCCTGCAATCTTGAATTTTCGAGCACCCGCCGCTTGGAAAGAAACCTGTGTCCCAATCCCGCACAGTATCGCGGAAGGGAACATCTTTCCTCATTGGGATCTGTCTCCCATTCCGACCGTGTGATCTAACCTCCTGATAACAAGGCATCTTGCTTGCTCCCTCCTGGTGTCTTGTGGACATTCACATGCATTACCTTTTTGTTCCCGAGAGCCATAACAGGCGGGGCCAACTGGTTTCGAGGAGAGATCAAGTGACAAGCGAGTGGTGGAGATGGAACGATGAGCGGCGGCGCTGGGAGCGAGTGCCATGACACGGGCGGGGCGCTTGGGCAACTCCGGTGCCCGAATCCAGCATCTCGCCCCAGAGCCACTGCTCGGGTTGGGAGCTGCTTTGTCAAACGAAATTGTAAGTGCCTAACATTGTCGAAAAGGAGGCAAATGTAGTGCGAAAGCAACTGGCTCGGCGTGGGTCAGACAATCCACATTCGTTCAAGCCCACTGCTGGCTTTCGTACCTGTAGGATTTGCGGTTTTCCTAGAAGCCACAAAATCCATGAGGTAAAAGATTTCGCCAAGTAGTGATGGGCACAGGATCTCGGACACAGTACACACGGTCAATTAGGACAATCGAGACGCGGCCGCTCGCAGTTGTGCAAGCTCCGCCAGCACGTGCGCAGCATACGTCCGACTCCCTTCATTTTCGACCGCAAGCTGAGCTTTAAAATCGTCCTGCATCTCGGGATGATATTTCAATAATATTGCCTTCAGGGCGGCGACTTGGTCGGCAATGCCCGTTATTGCCAGCGCGTGTTGTCCGAAGGAATCTATTAAAGAAATCAAAATCTGTTGCATGGCGGAATCTCCTTTTACGCCTCGTCACCACACCAACCAGAGTGCGACTAACGGCACCAAGTTAAACAAAAGTATGCCAATCTTGTAGACAGAAAGACCCGCGTAATGGATTGCATCAAAGGTCTCAACCGAAAGCCTGAACCAGCGGCCATGCAGCCGGTACATCCAGTCGTGGGCAAAGACAAAGACGCCAAACCAAATGAACAGAATTAAGTAGTTAAGACCCACACACCAGAGAAGAACGTGCTCGATCTCATTCGTCGTCACAACACACCCCCAATCACACACGCGAGACAATACAGATGTTCGGCTTGATGTGCCCCTAATTTTATCCCGAATTTCATTCTGACCACTCCCAAACATTGGCACCCGTAACTGGTGGCAGGCGAGCAGTCCTCCCTGAATTTTCGATTTAAGCCACTCAAAACGGCGGCGATAAGGGGGCTCCATGGGTCGCTGGGGTTTGGGGTAGTGGGCTACTTTGCCGGACGCCCTTTTTTGCTTTCTTCTTCACACGCCCAGCATTCAATCGAGGAAGGGGACGCCGATTCTTCGAGGCCTTCTTTGGGTATGGTGACCATGTGCCCACATGCAAGATAACAATGCGCAACAAACATGCCTTCTCGTACTGTACGCACAATTGGCTGCATGATTTTCTTGTCGGGTTTGCTCTTCTTCGAGGGCACCACTAGCAGGCTGCTGAAAAATCTCTGATTTGTGCGGACTCTGTCCCACTTGGTCGCCGAGTGAGAGAGGGAGAGAGTTCGTTTTAGCTTATTTCCTTTATCTACTGAAGCTTTTTGGCATTCAGCAGACACACTTCGGCCCTGGCTTACGCCGCCTGCATTGAGAGGTTGCGCAGGCGGACCAGGTTATAGGCCGCGCAAGCGAAGGTGAACACCCAATCCACTTTGAACAACCCACGATGTCGTACCTTCCGCAGCAGGGCAACCGTCTTGAGCCAGCCGAAACATTCCTCGATCCGCTTCCGCTTCCTTTGGCTGATGCGGTAGCCTTCATGCCGCGTTGTCCGCTGGTCGATGGCACTGCCGCCGCGCCGACCGTCATTCTGCGCGACATGCGGTGTGACCTGCATGTGACGGCACTCAGAAATGAAGTCGGCCGTGTCAAAGCCTTTGTCGCCGCCCACCGTCACGCGCTTCGTGCCGGCAATCTGTTCCAGCATCACCAGCGCCGTATCGCGCTCGGCCGTCCCGTTGGCTTCCCACACCATCGCATTCACGATCAGCCCGTTACGATTCTCCAGTAACAGATTGCCGCTGTAGCTCAACTTCGCCTCCTTGCCCTCGCCCTTGCGTGCCATCTTGGCCTCGGGATCGGTCTTCGACGCGTGCGTCCGGTTGGACCGCTTTTCGCCGTGAAAGTTCACCGTGGGATTGCCGGGATCGTCGGGAGACGGCGGATTCTTGCCATCCTTGCGTTGAAAACTCTTTACTCCCGCCCAAGCTTCCAGCAAGGTGCCGTCCACCGTGAAGCGTTCGTCGGAGGTCAAGCTCTTGGACCGCGCCTGTTCCACCACCTGCGCCAGGAACTGCTTGGCCACCTCGGCCTCCAGCAGCCGGTCCCGGTTCTTGGTGAACACCGTCGGGTCCCACACCTCCTCGTCCAAATTCAACCCTACGAACCAGCGAAACAACACGCTGTAATCGATCTCTTCCATCAGCAGCCGCTCGCTGCGAATCGAGTACAGCATCTGCAACAACTGCGCCCGCAGCAACTTCTCGGGCGCAATCGATGGCCGGCCTTCGCTGGCGTACATCCGGTCAAACTGCGGCGACAGCGCCCGCAGAACCTCGTCTAACATCGTCCGGATGACCCGCAGCGGGTGATCCTTCCGTACCCGCGCTTCGGGCGACAAATAACTGAACATGTGGCTTTGTTGATGGTCCATGCCTCGCATGCTGCTTTCTTAGCATACGTACCCTGTGGATTAGGAGTACTTTTTCAGCATCCTGCTAGCTAGCCACCCTTACGACGCTCTTTCCGCCCTCAGCTCGTACTGCTTCCACAGGGCAACGAGGTCTGACACATCCCAGAGCCGATCTGTGACGCCAGAGGCCTTTGCGGGGGTCATGCGAACTTCCGACATCGGCTACAAACGAGTTGATTGGAAGCATCTCGTTCGATTTCAAAGCCCAAGAATGCAGACATGCAATCCTCACTTATTGACTCTTTTTCGTTCCGCCCCGCCCTTGTCAAGGGGATAGCGATTCTTCGCTAAATGCGAGCTTTTGCCGCCGAAAT
This sequence comes from uncultured Acidobacteriaceae bacterium, assembly GCA_963737435.1. Classification (GTDB taxonomy): domain Bacteria; phylum Acidobacteriota; class Terriglobia; order Terriglobales; family Acidobacteriaceae; genus Bog-257. The sequence continues at coordinate 167,647 of CAVTSI010000010.1, forward strand.
TCCCAGCAGCCTATTCCGCGGAAAACCGCCTCAGTTCATCAAAACCTCCACCGATTGGGGCGAGCCGTAAACAGGACAGTATTTCACGTCTCCGTACAACGGTGGGTGACAGAAATCACAGCTATTTGAAATGCGCGGCGTCACAATCAGCCGAAGCGCCAGCCGTTACGGGAGCGCACATGGCATACTGCGAGCAACGCGTCGTGGCTAAGTGGCAGGGCAAGGATCTGCTGGTTCTGTGAACTTAAGGAGAAGCAAAATGTACTGTCCTAATTGTGGTAAACAAACTAACGGCTCGCCGTATTGCTCTGCCTGTGGCAAGGCAGCTAACAGCCCTCTTCTAACTTCCGCCCCCGCTGTCAACACCCACAGCGGTCCGATACAGACGCCTAAGAGTCGCACAAAGTGCGCAACACGGTCCTGGTCCTTATCGGGGGCTTTGTGCTGGTGACCGCGGTTCGCATTGTGGCGGGTTGACACCGGATATAGACGGTTGCACGACAAACTGTCCGCGTGCTTTAGCTGCCCCAATGCGTGGGCATCAGCGTCAAGAAAATAAAGGAGGGTCGCAAGTGCCGGACATTGTCGAAGGGACGATAAAGGCTCGCCGTGCGTCAGACAAAACGCATTCCTTCAAACGAGCGACGGACAGGGACTTGGCAAATCGCCTCCTAGAGGCCCTCGAAAGCGTGCATACGGAAGATGTGGCGCTTCAGTGGATCATTAAATATTTTCACAAGGAATTGCCGCTACCGTACCAACTAGACCAGATGATGGCGCGGGCGAAGGGTGATCCACTTGTCGGCGGGCACATCCATGCACAATTCGCGCCAATACGCGCCCGCATTCGTGAAGACGCCAATTTGGAGCACGTGCTTCGTGAAGCTTTACGGGTGATCCGCCAAAAACGGACGTAATTAAGGGTGGCCGCTCTTGCGAAAATCGTTAGCACAAAAGGGGAAGGCCGTGATGTGCGCCCCCACTTTTTTCACTGGCCTCAGCGATAACTCTACCCAAAATCTACCTAACAAGACTAAACAAGACTCACTTTTCCACAATAAGCAAAATAAGTGCCATGTATATAAGCGGCTTTATATTCATTAGTTTGAGTGATTTGAGAGGAAGGACTTACAGTTTAGGAAACCGCTGCTCTATCCATCTGAGCTACAGGGCCACTGCGACGTAACCCGATTATCTCACTTTAGTTAAGGGCGGACGATACCGCGCGATGGGCGCAAGCTTTAGCGTCCGTTTGGCGCTTCGACCTTCTCTGAGGAAAACGTTTCCGCTATGCCAGGGTAGGCCGGGTGGTGTATAGTTTTCTTCATTTTTGAGCCCTAGAAAGAAACCCTGCTGCTCCTAACAAAAATATCGCGGGAAGGAACAAGGCGCACTTGTGCTTTCCCATCACGTCTGCCCCTCGGGAGGTTCGTTGTGTCTAAAGTATGTTGTGCCGGTCTTGTGACCTTGCTTGGATTGACGTTATTGTCCGGTGTTGCCACTGCGGCTACGAGAGCTCCGTCCGTAACGATTACGCTAAGCCCAAGTTTGTCTAGCCCGCAAATGCTCGATACCAGCATCCTGTGGACAGCAACCGTGCAGGGTGGTCCTCCCGGCGACACCTACGACTATCAATTCAGTGCTGCGCTGCAAGGCCAGAGTCAAATCGTGCACGATTTCGATCTCGCCAACTCCTTCACCTGGGTCCCCCATACCGTGGAAGGAACCTATTCGGTCACGGTTGTGGTGCGGGATATTACCACGCAGCCCTACATTGTCTACCCACCTATGTCGGTGCCATACGTGCTCGAACCGTGGGTCACAGTTAGCGGAGGTTCAGCAGTCAATCGAACCGCACACCCCCTGGTGGCGTTGTTTAGCGCAGGGCCATGCACCTTGGGTCACTCGATTCGGGTTCGCTTCAAGCAGAATGGGGAGCAGGCGTCGAGCACGACCAACGCAGTGCCCTGTTCGCAAAACAGCGCCAACTTTCTGGTCGCGGGCATGCTCCCCTCCACTCAGTACCTGATGCACTGGGAGGAATTCGCCACCGGTTTTCTCACTTCGGGTCCTGACCAGTCGTTCACTACGGGTGCTCTTCCTTCGGGATTTCCCTGGTTACGCATGGTGGTAAACGTGTCGCCGACCCAACACGATGTGGCATTTCCTGTGGTGCTGTTCCACTTGCTTCCAGCCTTCGGTAGCGCTTTTCATTTCTGGCCGATGGCTACGGACCTGTCGGGAAATGTCCTGTGGTACTACCCCAACCAAGTGATCTTGACTCGCATGGAACCGGGCGGAAACAGTTTTTCGCTGACGAATACGAATCTCACCGAGTACGACCTCGCTGGGAACGTAACTTTGGCAACCAACGTTGAGATCATGAGCGAACAACTGGCGGCACAAGGGTACCCGACCATGGATTCGTTCAACACCCATGAAACCCGGCGTTTGCCCAACGGCAATATTCTTCTGCTGGGCAGCCGCGATGTCGTCTCAACCACCGAGCAGGGGGGTACGCAGCAGCACCCGGTTGACATCGTGGGAGACATGATTCTGATTCTGGACCACAATATGCAACTGGTGTGGGCCTGGGATTCGTTTGCTCACCAGGACCTCAGCCGCGCCGCCACCATGGGCGATTTATGCTTGCGCGGAGCTGGCGGCTGCCCGGATTTCAATCACAACTTTACCCAGGCCAACGATTGGTTGCACACCAACTCCGCCCAGCTCACGGAGGACGGTAATATCCTCCTCTCCGAACGCAGTCAGGACTGGGTCATAAAGGTCAACTACCAAAACGGGCGCGGGGACGGAAGCCTGCTGTGGAGAATGGGCCCCTTTGGCGATTTCACCATCTCCAATCCACCCCATCAGACCTGCGGCGATCCCAACGTCTATCCATGGTTCACTCACCAGCACGACGCAGCATTTCAAGTTCAAACTGGCGCCCTCGAGGTGCTCACCGTTTTCGACGACGGCAATCTGCGCCACTTCCAGTGCGGCGGCGGAAACAGTCGGGGTATGGTGTTTTACGTTGCAGAAGGGACACACACGGTCAGTATTCAGACCTCCGCCGATCTTGGTCAATATTCTTCGGCCTGGGCAGCGCAGCTGCTGATTTCGCCTCCCTACGGTGTTTATGCCAGCTTCGGCAACGGCCTCGTCAACCTCCCGTCCGGCAACTCCTCGCAAGCCACGGAGGTGGACCCAACCACCGGCTCGGTTGTTTACCAATTGCAAGCGAATCAGTGGTCCTACCGGACTTATCGTCAGCGGGACCTTTACACGAAGACACTCCCGTAGGCAATGGTGGCTGCCCAGTCTGGCGAACGTTGTCGTTCGCATTTTGGGCAGCCAGCGATCGTCAAGCTTTACTGCCTCTCACTTCCCGGCCGTTTTCTCCAGGTGGCCGCCGAACTCATAACGCATCGCCGACAGAAGTTTGTCGGCAAAGTCGGCCTCGCCGCGCGAGCTGAAGCGCTCGTAGAGCGCAGTCGTGAGTACCGGACTTGGCACCGCCTCGTCGATGGAGGCCTTGATGGTCCAGCGCCCTTCGCCAGAGTCCGACACGCGGCCGGCGAATTTCGCCAGCTCGGGATCTCCCGCCAAGGCTGAGGCTGTCAGGTCCAACAGCCAGGAAGCGATCACGCTACCTCGTCTCCACACCTCAGTGACGTCGGTCAGGTTGAAGTCGTACTGGTAGTGTTCCGGATCGCGCAAGGGGGTGGTCTCGGCGTCGATGGCGTGGGTCTGCTTGCCGGCGTTGGCGGAGCGCAGAATGTTGAGCCCCTCGGCGTAAGCGGCCATGATGCCGTACTCGATTCCGTTGTGCACCATCTTGACGAAGTGTCCGCCACCGCTGGGTCCGCAGTGCAAATAACCCTGTTCGGCCGTGCCGCCCAGCTTCTCGCGTCCCGGTGTCCGCGGTATGTCGCCGATGCCCGGTGCAATAGTTTTGAAGATGGGATCGAGGTATTGCACCGCCGAATTCGGGCCGCCAATCATCATGCAGTAGCCGCGCTCCAGACCCCACACGCCGCCGCTGGTGCCGACATCCACGTAGTGAATGCCCTTGGGTGCAAGCTGGTTCGCCCGGCGAATATCGTCGATGTAATAGGAGTTGCCGCCGTCGATGAGGATGTCCCCAGCCTCAAGGTAGGGCACGATTCCGGCGATGGTCTCGTCCACGACCGCTGCCGGGATCATCAACCACACCGCCCGCGGCTTGGCCAGCTTGCTCGCAAAATCCTCCAGCGAGGACGACCCCACCGCCTTTTCCTTCACTAACGCTTCCACCGATTTCGGCGCCATATCGAAGACCACGCACTCGTGGCCCGCTTTGATCAGCCGCCGCACCATGTTGGCGCCCATTCTTCCCAGACCTACCATTCCGAGTTGCATAGACCACCCTTTTTCAGACGACCCTAGCTTTCCAGTTGCTCCTGGCTCTTCTTGAGCCGGTCCCTCTCCAATGCCAGCCGGGTCTGGGCCTTCTTCAACTGGGCCTTCGCTTTGTCGCGTTCGCGTGTTGCTTTCTCCACCCGTTGCTGGGCATTTTTGATCGCAGCGATTGCCTTCTTGTGTGATTGCAGCATGGACCCTAGTTTAGACCCTGGGGTCATGGCCCGCTGGGCGAAGACGATGCGATCTGGAAGCGCAATACCGACTGCGCAATCTGGTATTGGTATTTGGCCGCAGCAAACTGGATTGCGGCTTCCGTCTGCTGCAATTGCGCCTGGCTTAATTCGACAATCGAACTCAAGCCAAGGCTATAGCGCGTCTGCGACAAATCCAGAGCCAGGTTGGTTTGATCGACGAACTGCTGCGTGACCCCGATCCGATTAAATGCGGTGATGGCATTCAGCCAACTGGCTCGAACGTCATTGGCGATCCGGTCTTTCAGATCGCGGAGTTGTTCTTCGTCGGCCTGTGCGCGCAAGCTTGCTTCCCGCGATCGCGCGGGATACAGGAAGCCATTGAAGATTGGAATGTTGACATTAGCTCCCACGGCCCCGTACCAGCTCGTGAATGGCGAGACGCCTGCGACGGTGTTGCTGTAGGGCGTCCGTCCCACGACACCCAACGCTTCAACGCTGGGAAACAGCAGGTCTCGCTCGGCTTTCTGGAAGCGCTGTGCGGCCTGATACTTCATAGCTCTGGGCAGCAATTTCCGGGCGATTGCTGAAGGCCTCGTCCACCAACCTGCTGACCGAATCGGGGGGAGGCTTCAACTGCTCCGCCGACTCCAGCAAATCAAACGGCTGTTGCGAGGGATATCCCAGGATTTCCGAGAGCAAGGAAAGCGCGGCCTGCTGATTATTTTGCGCGTCCAGCAACAGCAGCTTGGCTTGCGCCAGATTGGCATTCGCAAAACTGACGTCGAGTTGCGAACGCAATTTGTTCTGATAAAGGGTCGTGATCTGGTCCGATACCAATTGCCGCGCGGCGACGGTTTGCTCGGCAACCTTTAGCAGGGCGACCGTCTGCAGGGCGTTATAGAAGGCCTGGTCCACCGCCAGCTTGATCTGGTCGGCGGTGGCCAGCGAATTCATGTTGGCTGCCTTGGCGCGAAGCGCCGCGGTGGCTACCAGGTTGTTGGTGCGCCCGAAGTCGGTGATGAGCTGCGACAACGTAAGCCCACCGGCGGCACGTTCATAGACAATCGGATTGTTGAGATTGCCCGCCGCGATACGGCTTCCCTCTTCCGGCTTGACTGCTGTCAGGCTGCCGTACAGGTCGGGATAGTAAGCGGCCTTCTGCTGTCGGGTTACCTGCTGGGAAGCCAGGGCCAGCAGGCGGTAAACCGAGATCTGCGGATTGTTCTTCAGCGCCAGCGCTTCCGCGTCCTGGACTGTAAGGCGCTGCAGCGCCCCGGTGGTTGGTAACTGTGCCGGCGCCTGGGTGCCCGGGATGGTTTGCATCGGCGGCGGCGTAGGTGTGGGAGCGGCGGGCGCTGTTTGCGGTGCCGGCGGTGTTTGTTGCGTGGGCGCGCTTTGTTGTTCGGGCACCGGCGACATAGGCGAACTGCTTTGCGCTGCGAGAGAACAACTGCCCAGCATCAAGCAGACAACGAGCCAGAGGGTCGAGCGTCTCAAGCCTGCACCTCCTGGGGTGGGCTGCGCCTCTTCCCTGCGTGGATCAGCAAGTAGGCCGCAGGAACAATGAACACGGTCAGCACCACCGATACCAATAGGCCGCCGATGATGGAGCGCGCCAGCGGAGCGTACTGCTCGCTCCCGGCCTCCAGCGCCAGCGCCATGGGAATCAGGCCCAGACAGGGTCGCCAGAGAAGTCATCAGGATGGGCCGCAGACGGACTCGGCAGGCCAGGGCGACGGCGTCCCGGATGGGCATGCCACCCTCGCGGTACTTGCGCGCCACGTCCACGATCAGAATGCTGTTCGACACCACGATACCGGTCATCATCAGCACGCCCATCAGCGACATGACATTCAGCGTAGTTCCGGTAAGGAGCAGGAAAAGAATCACGCCAGTGATGCCCGACGGTATGGCCAGCAGGATGATGAAGGGATCGATGAAGGAGGCAAACTGCGCCATCAGGATCAGGTAAACCAGCACGATCGCCAGCAGCAGTCCGACACCGAAGCTGAAAAACGACTGGTGCATGGCCTTCACCGAGCCGCGCATCTCCACCCGTGTGTTGGGCGGCAGCTTGGTGTTGTCGATGATCTTCTGCACCTGGCTGGCAAGCGAGCCCAGGTCCTCGCCTTTGGGCGAAACATAAACGTCGATCTTGCGGAAGAGCTGGTAGTGGTCCACTTCGGTCGGCGTGTTGATCATCTTGATGTCGGCCACGTTCTCCAGCATGGTGGTGCTGCTGTTGTCCTTGGCGTGCAGCGGAATCTGCTTGAAATCATCCATGGTCATCGAGTCGAGCTGATGGTTGGTGTACTGCACGGTGAGGAAGTAGTTGTTGCCGCTGTGGGGATCGACCCAGTAGCTGGGAGCGATCATGCCGTTTGAGGTCAGCGCGGTCACCACGTTATTGACAACGTCGGTAGCGGTAAGCCCCAGCCGCGCCGCCATTTCCCGGCGCACATCGAGCTCGATGCCGGGATAATCCAGGTCTTGCGGGATCAGCACGTCGCTCACGTCCTTCAACTGTCGCACCTTCGCCGCCATCTCGCTGGCGGCGGCATAAGCCGCGTGCTGATTGTTGCCGCTCACCTGGATGTCGATGGGCGCCGGCATGCCCATGTTGACCACCGAATCCACCAGCCCTCCGGTTTGAAAGTAGGTGGAGAGTTCAGGCAGATCGGAATCCAGCTTCCGCCGCACCCGGTCCATATAGGCGAAGGTGCTGACCTTGTGCTCCTTGTTCAGGCTCACCTGCACGAAGGCGGTGTGCTGGGCGGAGTTGCTGGTGTAGATGGCGGACAAGTCGGGCGTCATTCCGATGTTGGAGACGATCATCTGCAGATCATCTTTGCCGATGACCTCGCGGATGTCGTCCTCCACCCTGGCGATGTACTGGTTGGTCATCTCCAGGCGGGAGCCCGTAGGCGCCTTCACGTTGATCACAAACTGGCCGGGGTCGGTGCGCGGGAAAAAGGCAACACCCAGCAGCGGGAACAGGGCCAGGCTCACCACAAAGCTGCCCATGATGACAGCGACGGTGGCCACCGGCCGGTCCAGCGCTTTGGCAACGGCGGCGTCATACTTGCCCAACATGCGGTTGTAGCGATGATTGAAGCCGGCAACGAATTTTCCAAACATTGACTTCGTTTCCTGATGCCCACCGTGCCCGTGTGCCATCTTGATGAACTTCGCGCAGAACAAGGGCACGACGGTCATCGCCACCAGGTAGGACGCGGCCAGGGCCAGAACCACGCCGAGCGCCAAGGCAGTGAACAGGTACTTGCTGACGCCGTACAGGAAAACGACGGGGAAGAAAACAATCGCGGTGGTGAACGTGGCCGCCAACACCGCAAGTTGGACCTCCTGGCCTCCGCGTTCGGCCGCGCTGACGGCGTCCTCGCCCTCTTCCATGTGGCGGAAGATGTTCTCCAGCACTACCACGGAGTTGTCGATCAGTCGCGAGAGCACCAAGGCCAGTCCGCCCAGCACCATGGTATTGATGGTCCCGCCGAAGACGTTCAGCAGAAGGAACGCCGCCAGGCAGGAGACGGGGATCGAGATCAGCACCGAGATAGTGCCGCGCACCGAGCCCAGGAAAATCAGGATCATCACCGCCGTCAGTATCAGACCGATGCCGCCTTCGCGCAGCACATTGGCCACCGCGATCTTCACGTATTGCGACTGGTCGAAGACCACATTGGCTTTCAGGGAGGACGGGATGTCCAGCAGATGCTTAACCCGGTCGCGCACTCCGTCCACAATCGAGATGGTGTTGCTGTTGCCGCCCTGCTTCAGGATGGGCAGATACACCGACTTCTGGCCGTCCACGCGAACGATGTTGTACTGAATCGCCGACGAGTCTTCGGCGTGCCCGATGTCGCCGAAGCGAAGCACGCCATTGCCGATGGCCTTCAGCGGCACATCGTTCATCTGCGCGATGTTCGGGCAGTTGGCTGTTGCTGTAGATGTTGTAGTCCTTGGGGCCGATGCGCACGTCGCCGGCAGGCAGGATCTTGTTGGAGTTGTTGATGACATTGACCACGTCCATGGGGCTCATTTGCGCCGCCTCCAGCTTCACCGGATCGACGTAAAACTGGATCTGGCGATACTTGCCGCCATAAGGCTGGGGCACCGACGCGCCCGGCACGTTGGCAATCTGGTTGCGCACATTGAACTGTCCCTGGTCGTGCAAATCGGTTTCGTTGAGCCCCTGTCCCTTCAGGGTCACAAGACAAACCGGCAGGCTGGAGGCATCGAATTTCAGCACCACGGGAGGCAGCGTTCCCTGCGGCAAGCGTCGCAGGTCGGCCATGGCCAGGTTGGCAATTTCACTGGCGGCGGCATCGGCGTCGGTACCCGGCTGGAAGTACACCTTGATCAGGCTCACCCCGGTCAGGGAGCGCGATTCGATGTGGTCGATATTGCTGCCCAGGGTGAAGAAGCGTTCAAAGGTATCGGTGATGTTGGCCTCGATCTGCTGCGGAGGCATGCCGCTATAGAACGTGGCCACCACGACCACCGGAATGTCGATAGGCGGAAAAAGATCGACTGGCATGCGATACACCGTGACCACGCCGACCACGATGATCGCGAGGCACAGCATAAGAATGAAGAACGGATACTTGATTGCAAAACTAGGCATTGGCGATTACTCCGAATCCGCGCTGTTGCCGGCGAACACGGCCTCTTTCGGCCGCACTAACTCGCCTGGCTGATAGCTTCCCAGGTTGCCGACGATGACGCGCTCGCCCGGAGCAAGGCCGGCTACGACCTCGACGTTGTTGGAGCTTTGCACTCCCAGTTGAACTTCGCGAGACTCGACCCGGTTCTGCGGGTCCACCACCAGCACCTTCACCTTGTTCTGGCTCGCGCTGAATGGCATTCACCGGAACGGTGAGGACATCCTTCCTGCTGTCGGAGGCCAGCACCACATCCGCATACATCCCGGGCTGCAGACGATAGGTGGGATTGGGAACGTCGATCTCCACCTGCATGGTGCGCGTGGTGGGATCGAGGGCGTCGGTGAAGCGCGTGACCTTGCCGGTGAAATGCTCGCCGGTGGCCTGGACCTTCACGTCAGCGGAATCGCCGTCTCGGACCTTGGCGGCAATCGACTCCGGAACCGGGATGCGCAAACGCAGCAGATTGATTTGCGCCACCGTAACCACCGGCAGGCCGCTGGTATTCGAGGTTCCCGCCTGCACCAGGGACCCTGTATCGGAGAAGCGCCAAGTCACGACGCCGTCATAGGGCGCGACGATCCGCGTGTAGTCGGACAAGGCGGAATAGTGCTGCTGATCGGCCTTGGCGACTTCCAACTGCTGCCGCGCCGCGGCCAGGGCCGACTTGGCGGCGTCCACTTGCGCCCCGGAAGCCCGGTCCTTGGCGTTGGCATCATCCAGTTCTTGCTGCGCGATCAGACCCGGCCGGGCTTTGTCGGTGTTCACCAGCCGGTCGGCGTTGGCGTGTAAGGCTACGTGGTCAGCCTCGGCCCGGGCCACGTCGCTCTTGGCGCGTTCAATCTCTTCCTCCGCGTGATGCACGGCCGCTTTCGCTTCGTCCACCTGCGCCACCAGTTCAGGGACTTCCAAAACCGCCAGCACCTGTCCGGTGTGCACGCGATCGCCGATGTCCACGTAGATGTTCTTGATGTAGCCCGCCACCTTGGCGTGCAGTTCGACGTTCTGGTAAGGCAGGAATTGACCTGCAATGGAGAACGAGTTGGCGATGTCAGCCCGCTTCACGTCAGCGACGGCCGCAAATGGTACGTTATCGCCTGACAGCGCGCTGGCTCGGTCCGTTTTTCCATGGGACGAGCTGCCGGCGCGCACCCGCCCGACCTGCCAGACCGCAGCGATCAGACAAAACAAAATCGCGCCGAACACAAGCAGCGTGTTTCGACGAATCGTCATGACTTACCTCGAATTCGTTTGAACTTAATTTGCCAACCGGAAATTCACGATTGACGTGCCCTACCGAGACCCGGAACCCACGCAAGGGTCAGGCTGATCAGGGAAACCTCTGGCGAATTATCGAACCGGGGGAGGGTGAAGACAACGACGCCAATGCACCAGACTGAGGCGGACCGGGGCGGGAGCGCGGAAGACAGTCTGAACCTCGCCCTTACGATGCAGATACAGATAGTGGATGAAAAGAATCGCAAAGCAGATCAGCCAGGTGCCAGACGGAGCTGTGGGCTCGACTTCCGCCCTTTGTCCGTTGAGCCACATCTTCGCAGAGGTCGAGCACGTCACCCCAGAGCCAAGGCCGCTGCCGTTGCCGTACACTCCAGTTTTTGCCTGAAGAGCAAACAAAAACACTACCGCCGCCGCCAGCACTATCAACGGCGCTCGCCACGGTCCTCTAGGATTTCGCGCTCGAAAAGTCACGGACGAAGACAGCCCTAACCGTCCCAATATTAGACGTAGAAACACGGTCTGGGAAAGCGGGTTGCCCAAGAGTCAACTCTTGCGCGACCGCTTTCCAGCCAAATGCTTGCATACAAATGAATCATGGCAATTTCGAGTATTTTGTCAATAATTCCCCGCAAAGTCAATTTTGCCGCCCCGTCACTCAATCGAAACCTCCAGCGACTAGACTGTTGGTAGCGCATGCTGTGGTGCAATCATATTTCTGAAGGCAATTCTTATGGCTAATGTGAACCCCAGGAAAGGCGTCATCGGAATCCTGACTGGCGGCGGTGATGTGCCGGGCTTGAACCCGGCCATCCGGGCGGTGACGATCAGGGCCATCCGTGAAGGCTATGAAGTTATCGGCTTGCGGCGTGGCTGGGCCAGTCTGGTGGACATGGTCCGCGAAGAAGATTACGACAACAGCGACAACTTTCAGTATCTCACCGAAGAAGAGGTCAATCGCTGGGGCCGCACTGGCGGGACTTTCCTGCACACCTCGCGCACCAATCCCGGGCGAGTCAGCCAGGCGAACGTTCCGGCCCACCTGCAAGGTTCTTGTGCGGCCCCAGTGAACGATCTCACCGCGGAAGTACTCAAGAACCTGGACTGGCTGGGGATTGATAGTCTCATCCCCATCGGCGGCGACGACACGTTGAGTTACGGCGTGCGACTGCATCGGGAAGGGGTGAAGGTAGTTGCCATCCCCAAGACGATGGACAACGACGTGCCCGGGACCGACTATTGCATCGGCTTCAGTACCTGCGTGACCCGCACCATCGAAATGACCAACCGGCTGCGGACCTCTGCCGGCTCGCACGAACGCCTGCTCGTCCTGGAAGTCTTCGGCCGTTATGCGGGCTTCACGGCCATGTTGCCCACCATGGCCGGGGCAGCCAATCGCTGCGTGATTCCCGAACACAAATTCAACATCGAACGTCTGGCCGAGTTGCTGATGGCTGACCGGCGCAAGAACCCCAGCCGGTATTCCGTGGTGCTGATCTCCGAAGGCGCGACCTTTGAAGGCGGCGAGATGATCTTCTCGCACGACACCACAGACGCCTTCGGCCATAAGAAGCTGGGCGGCATTGGCAACCTGGTTTCCGACAAGCTGAAAGAACTCTCTGCGCGGTACAACAACGGCAAAGCGGTGGACACCATCAACCAGAACCTGGGCTACCTGGTCCGCTGCGGCGATCCCGATGCCATCGACTCGATCGTTCCCATGGCTTACGGGAATCTCGCGTTGGACTTCCTGCTAAGGGGAATCCATGGAAGGCTGGTTGTGCTAAAGAACGGCCGCTACAGCAACGTCCCGATTGAGACCGTGGTGGCCTCGAAAAAAGTGGTCAACGTGAAGGAGCAATACAACACCGAAAGGCTGCGGCCGTACTACAAGAGCTTTGAGGACAAGCCGCTTTTCATGATGACCAGTGAGAGCTGACAGGCTGTTCAGTTTTGTATCAGATGTCCGCCGCTATGTCAGATACTTGATTTTGTGTCAAGAATTGAGATTTATGGCCCTTAGCTTATGTCAGATATTCGCATTTTGTCAGACGTGCGCGGCGGTGACCGTGGGCCCTTCTGATCCCAATCTCAGGACAATCTCTTTCAACCCCCGGTGTTGCTGGAGCAGGCGGAGGTACTTGCTCTCATCCGCGGAAACCTTGGCGCGGATGATGCCCACCAACGCCTGCTTCTGCGCATTCGTCCACTGCCTGAGTTCGGGCGCCAGCAACAAAACCGGCGCAAAATTCTCGAACGCCACTCGCTCGAGGGGATTCCATCTTTCAAGATCTACCTGCAGTTGTTGGGATAGAGCCTCCGTGGTGGCCCGCCGCAACTTTTCAGGATCGCCGCCAAACTGTTCCGCCATCCATTGCTGCACCGCCAGACCGATTCTTCGGGTTGAGAAGGTGTCCCATTGTCCGGGCGCTTCCTTGCCGAACTCATAGAACACATGGTCGGCGGCCAACTTCCGCAGAATGCGCGGCGAAGTCCGATGCGCCGGATCGCGCGCCATCCTCGCTTCTTCTTTCCGAGTGATCGCCAGCAGTTCGGGACGTCCCGGGCGAAACCCCAGCTTGCGATAAAACCAGAATGCGCCGGACTTGATGGCCTCTTCGTTCTCATGACCGAGCTGATAGGGATAAACGGAAAAACAGGTCAGGCCCGCAAGCTGATGCAGGAAGTGAAGCACCTTGGAATAAATCCAGGCTGTCTCGCCGTCGCGAAAGGCGTAAAAGGTGTTGAACCCAACCTCCATCCACTCGAACAGCGAGATGCCCTCGATGTAGTTGATGGGAACGCCATTCTTCAGCGTCAAACCCGCATGGTAAGCGCGCAGCGGCAAACGCCGCTCGGGTGGCAGTCCCCACAAGAAGATCTGCACACCGCGTCCTACCTCCGCCTCAAAGACCTGCTTCGGATCGCCACGGGTTGTGCCGTATAGTTCGCGATAACGAACGGTGAGGGCGGTGCGTGTCATATCCAGCACGCCTTCACCTTCGCGCCGCGAAAGTCTGCGAACCGGCAGCGGCGGCGAACTCATCTCGCCGCCCAACGATACCTGGTTGCGACGAAGTAGTGGCTGCCGCTGGTAGAACATCCGCGACACGTTTCGACGGGCGCGCGTCCGGCTCGCCGCAGAATTGCCAAGCCTCCACGAGACATTGACCGCTAACGAGTCATAGAGCGATGTCCTCTGCAAGCTGGTAAGGGGCATATCAGCGATGCGCTGCAAGAGCCACGGCAGTATCTTTTCTGGGCCACCGGCGGCATTCGCCATCCAGTGCAGGAAAGGCGTGTCGGCTTCGACGAGCGAATCGTCTCCCAGCAGTGGAATCAAAAGGGGCAACGTCACCGCCATCTGGCGACTTTGCTCTTCAAGGTTCCACTCGACCGTAAGCTGTTGCGGATAGCGCTGCGCCAGCCAGCGGGCCACGTCGTAGGTGAACGTGTCGCTGATCGTGGTGCCCGCGATGCCGGAGAACTCCTCCTCGTCGAACTGCCCCATGTCAGCGCCCGAAGCCTGAAGTCTCTCCACTTGGTGCACAATGCCGGCCAGCAAGTTGTCGGCCAGGTGCGCAACTTTGCGGCTTTGGGGAAACGCCCGCAGGAACAGGAGCAAGTCATGAAAACGGATGAGCGATCCGGCATCTTCAAAGTCGACCTGCCCCATTGCAGCCAGCAACTTCTCAATCGCCTCGGCACAACCGGGCCCGTATTGAAGTTTGGAGGCTTCCAGTTGTGCCCAAGGGGATACCTTGATGGCCGTCACGTTTCACCCTGGCTTGCGGCGGAGGCCTTCATGGCGCCAGGAACGTCAATCGAAGGCAGTGTCAACTCTTCCATCGCGGAAGGCTTTTCTGTAGACGACGGCACGAGGGCCGATATCTTCGCCGACCTCACGGCACCCGCCACCACAAACAGGTTGGTCACCAGGACGACGGTGAATGCCATCGCGGGCAGAAAGGCAAACACCTCCCCACGGGCGCTGACGATCGCCAGGGCCAGCACCGCCGTGACCAACCCGCGTGGCAGCATCCAGAACAACAACTCGGTTTCCCTGCGAGCCACGTCCCGGACCGCCCATCGGCTGGTCTGCATGGCGAGGAAGCGTGCCAGGAGCAGCGCCGCGAGAATACCGGCGATGGGAAGCAGGTATTTCCGGCTGACAAACTCGGCAACAAACCCCAGGAGAACGAAAAAGAACGAGCGCACCAGAAAGCTCAGCTCAGCATGGAAAGCGAGAAGGCGTGCGCCCTGTCGCGTCACGTGGGGTGTATGGGGCAGATTGGCCAGAGTGACGCCAAAAACCAATACCACCAGCAGGCCGCTGCCGCCGACGTAGCGCGTCAGCGCGTACACACCAAACACCACTCCCAGGTTTGCGATGTTAGAGTTGGGTTGGCTGGCAAGCAGTGGCCACAGTCGCGACCAGATGGCGCCCGCCACCACGCCTAGAAGCAGCGCGATCACGATGTGCTGGGAAAAGTCGGCGGCCACCCCGAACAACAGCGAGTGGCTTACGTCCGCATTCAGCAAGCTGCCGATGAGCAAAACGGCGATCACCTCGCCCATGGTGGATTCCAAGGTCAGGGTGATCTTGACGGATTCAGGAGTAGAGATCTGTTCCAAGGCGGGTATGACAATGGTGCCGCTGGTGCACCCCAAGGCCGCTCCCAAAAGCACGCAGTCGCTCCACTGGAGGTGCAGCAGTGCCCTGCCCATCAAGGCAATCAATCCCAGGCTCAGTCCATAGCTGACGATCATCAACAACAGTGCAGCGGGAGCGTAGCGGGCGGCTTGTCGTAACCTGAGTTCGGCACCGCCG
Organism: uncultured Acidobacteriaceae bacterium; assembly: GCA_963737435.1. Lineage (GTDB taxonomy): Bacteria > Acidobacteriota > Terriglobia > Terriglobales > Acidobacteriaceae > Bog-257. The sequence goes on from CAVTSI010000010.1 coordinate 182,994, forward strand.
GCGAAAAGAATCAGGATGAGGGCCAGGGTTCCAAGGATATCGATGGTGCCCTGGAACGTTGCAGGCCGGATCCAATGCAAAATCGGACCAAGGGTCACGCCGATCAACAGCAGCACAACCAAGTCAGGCACACGGGTCAAACGCGACAGCCGGTTGGCAATGTACGCCACCACCAGCAGAGTGCCAACCATACCGAATATCAGCGTCAATTCCACAATGAGGATCTCGCCAGTTCAGCCCCGCAAGGCAGCAGCCAGGATTTAATGGAAGGACACATCATATACGGAAGTCCAGCGACGCCATAGCCAGAAAGACGGTCTAATTTGGGAAGGCGGATACAACGGCAACGTTCCTCGGTCGCCTTGGTAGTAAAGCCGTCTACACAGCCCTGCTTCGAAGTCTCGCCCAGACTATCCACCCCACCGCCAGCAGTGTGAGCACGGCAATAATTCCTTGCGAGATCACGCAATACAGGCACCACATCTCCAGAACATGGGCCTCGATGTTCGTCAAATATAAAGCGAACCCCAGCCCAATCAGGACGCACACCAGCAACAGCCCACGGCGGCGCATAAATCCCAAGACGCCGATCAGCAGGTATCCAACCATGCCGATGGCGGCCACCGGCACGCCGCGGATCACGGCGTACGGGCTGTGGTTCACCACCCCGCAGTCCCACTTGTCATTGATACTGCACGGCTCGGAACCCGTATCGTAGTGGACTTTCAGGGCCAGGCCGGAAACCACGATCCCGGCGATCGCCAGCAGCACGATGAGATAGCGCACGAAGTTTCTCCCGTGTGGAATTGTAGCGTGGAGGTCGCCGCACGCGATCTGGCTCCGCCATTTCGCCCGGCGCGGTCGCCATCACAAACCGTTGTGATGTAGTAGAATTCTGCTGCTCATGCGCCGTCTTGCTGCCAGTTTGCTGCTTGTCCTGCTGCTTGCGGGACTGGCTCTGCCCATGCTGCTGGCGCGGGAATCCGGTGTTCCGGCCTGCTGCCGCCGCAGCGGCAAACACCATTGCCTGATGCTTCCGCAAGAAGATGGCTTCCGAGCGGTGGCGGCCAATTGCCCGCATCGCCGTTTCACCGCTCTGACCTCGCACTCCACAACTTTCGGCGCCGCAGCCACGGCGTTGAGCGTCAGCTTGGACTGCAAAAATTCGGTTGCTTTCGAACCGCCTGATGTCGCGCTGCACGTTGCCGGCAATGCCCAGAAACGCGGCCCTCCGCTTTCCTAGTTCTCTTCTCTCGACCGATTTGTACACAAGCCAGAGCCTGCTCACGATGCAGTCGGGCGAGTGGTTCTCCGCGTGTCAGCGCTGCATTTCGGTGCGTCACGCGCGGATGATCCGCCCACACTCTCTGGTCCATGACAGCTACTATGGAGAAGACCCATTTGCAGCACAATGCCCGGATTGCGAGGACGGCCGCGCTCATCCTGCTCGTCAGCGCGGTGCTCACCTTGGCAGTCCCGCCATCAGCTGCGACCGTGTTCGGCAATGTGCGCGGCGTGGTCCACGACCCGCAGCATCACCCCGTCACCGGGGCACAGGCCACGCTCCAAGCCAGCGATTCGGACTATTCCTTGACCGCCGAGACTGGCGCCGATGGAGAGTTCCACTTCGACGCGGTCCCGCTCGGCCAATACACCGTCACCGTCGAAGCGGCTGGATTCGCTCCTCAGCAGCAAGTCCTGGTCGTCGTATCCGGCAGTGCGCCAGTCTTGCATTACCAGTTGGCGATCGCCGCGGCGCAAGAGAAGGTCACGGTCACGGCAACGCCTGAAGATCTGGATCCGGAGTCGCCGCGCAGAGACATCGTCATCGACCAAAAGCAGATCTCGCGCTACGCGGGTGTGGATGCCAGCAACAGCTTCAAGATCATCACGGAATTCGTTCCCGGGGCGTACATGGTGCACGATCAGCTTCACGTCCGTGGCGGACACCAGGTCACATGGGCAATCGACGGCGTCCCGATTCCGAATACCAACATTGCCTCCAACGTCGGGCTGCAGTTTAATCCCAAAGATGTCTCCTACCTCCAGGCCGAAACCGGCAGCTATGCCGCCGAATACGGCGACCGAACCTACGGTGTCTTTAACGTTGCCCCGAACAATGGCTTCGAACGCAACCGGGAAGCGGAGCTGATCGCCAGCTACGGCAACTACAACCAAACTGACGATTGGCTGAGCTTCGGCGATCACACCGCGAAGTTCGCGTATTACGCCAGCCTCAGCGGCAACAATACGGACTGGGGTCTGGAGCCGCCCACCAGCGTCAATCTGCACAACTATGCGAACGGGGGCGGCGCATTCACTTCTCTCATCTACAATCCCAATTCCAAGGACCAGTTTCGTTTCGATGCCGGCCTTCGCCTCGACTACTACCAGGTGCCGAACGATCCTGCCATGCAAGCCGCGGGCATCCAAGACCGCGAGCGCGAGCAGGACATCTTCGGCACGGCTACTTGGGTGCACACGTATTCGCCCGGCCTGCTGCTGATCGCGTCGCCGTTTTATCACTTCAATCGGGCAGCGTATGAGGGAGGTCCTAACGACGTTCCCATCGCCACCGACAACCGCGCCTCCAACTATGAAGGCGGCCAGATAACAATTTCTGCCATCAATGCCCGAAACAACGCGCGCGCAGGAATCTACGCCTTCGCGCAGCAGGACAACACCATTGTTTTCGGTGATCGCAAACGATGGTTCGGGAGACGCTTTCAGCCAGCGCGTGTCTCCGGGCGGCAACCTGGAAGCGGTGTTTCTCGAAGACCAGTTTAAGGCGACGTCGTGGCTAACCTTGACGGGAGGGATTCGGCTTACCCACTTTGACGGTCAGATCACCGAGAATGCCGCCGATCCCCGTCTCGGAGCGGCCATCCGCATTCCTAAGCTCAATTGGGTGCTGCGCGCCGCTTACTCCTACACCTACCAGCCGCCGCCGCTCGACACCGTGTCGGGATCGCTGCTCCAGTACGCAGCCAGCCAGGGAGTTTCCTTCCTTCCCTTGAAGGGCGAGCGCGACATTCAGCAGGAGTGCGGCGTCACCATCCCGCTGCACAACTGGGTATCGACCCTCACCTACTTTCACACCGGAGCGCGAAATTTCTTTGACCACGACGCCATCGGCAATTCGAACATCTTCCTGCCGCTCACCATTCAAGCGGCCCGCATCAAAGGCTTGGAAGCAGCAGTCCGCTCGCCGCTGATTCTCAAGCATTACCACGCCCATCTGGTGTTCTCGAACCAGCAAGCCCAGGGGTTTGGAGCCGTAACCGGCGGGCTGACGGATTTTTCGCCTCCGCCCACTCGAGGGTTTTACTTGGACCACGATCAGCGCAACACGCTTTCTGCCGGGATGGAGGGCGATCTGCCGTGGCGCAGCTTTGCCGCCCTGACGTTCAACTATGGCTCGGGATTTCTCAACGGTGACGGGCCCGCCCACCTGCCGAGTAATTACACCTTCGATCTGGCGCTGGGCAAAACTTTCGGCGAGAAATTTACGGTACGGTTGATCGGCGCCAACATCACGAATAACCGCTATCAACTGGATAACAGCAACACTTTTGGCGGCTCCCACTGGGCCGATCCCCGAATGCTGTCCGTACAGGTGAAATACCGGTTCCACTATTGAGTGTTTTCGCGGGCCTGCAGTCCACCCATTAAGAACAAAAATAGACCACGGAGGCACAGAGATCACGGAGAAATAGAACCAAAACTCCGTGCACTCCGTGTCTCCGCGGTGATCCCCCTTCGAGGTCATGCATGACTCACAGAATGTTCACCGCTCTTGCGGCCAGCAGCACGATGATGGTCAACGAGATGAGCGATTGCAGCATCATCAGGCCCTTCGCCCAACGCGAAAGGATCTGCGTATCTGTCGGCGACAAGGCGGTGCTGGTGTTGAACGAGAGAAAAAGATAGTCGATGAAGCGGGGATGCCAGCTATCGGGCTTCGCCGGGGATTCCTGGTGAAGGGCCATCTGGGGAAAGAGGAATGCGCCTTGGTTATGACTCCTTGCCTTTTCCCGCTGGTAGGGGCCTCCTGCATCTAACTTCCAATACCAGGCGGCAAACACCAGCACGTTGCTGATCCAGAGGGAGGCCGCCGATTGCAGGAGATCAAGAGGTGACTCCTTGTGGGTTGGCAGAAAGCGTACCAGCAAGACAAGGGATGCGATCACGGCCAGAGTAACGAAACTGATCAGAATCAGCCCGCCCACGTACGCAGTCTTCTCAGCGCCTCTCGAATGAGAAATCGAGACAAACGCGGCGAGCACCGCAAACACTGCAACCAACAGCCAATTGGGCCCAAGGCTGAGGACAGCAGGTAGGGAGAAATGCAGAACTACGACGGCCGCTAGCCCAAGAAAGACCGGCCAGCGCGGCTCGACATGACTAGATCGGTTGGACATGTATCCGATAATACTGCCGGGTGCGCCGTTTCAGCGAAACGATATGGGGGCAGCCTCTGCAAGATAATCGTCCATACCCCCACGTGCATCGAATTGTCGTGGGACTATCCTCCGGCAAACAATCTCGTCCAATTGGAGTTGCGGACCGCAATCGGAAGCTTTGCGTACCGTGGGTATGCCCTAGGATCGAACATCATGACTTCGCCCTCTAGCGTGCCGTGGTACAAGAACGCCATCATCTACGAAGTGCACGTGCGCGCTTTCGCCGACAGCAACTCCGATGGCATCGGCGACTTCGGCGGCCTGACCCAGAAACTTGATTTTCTGGAAGATCTTGGAGTGACGGCCATTTGGCTGTTGCCCTTCTGCCCCTCACCGTTGCGGGACGACGGCTACGACATCGCCAACTATACCGACATCCATCCCGCTTATGGGACATTGAGGGATTTCCAGCGCTTCCTGCGCGAGGCCCATCGCCGCGGCCTGCGGGTGATTACCGAGCTGGTCCTGAATCACACGTCCGACCAGCATGCGTGGTTTCAGCGCTCTCGCCGGGCGCTGCCCGGCAGCCGCTGGCGCAACTACTACGTGTGGAGCGACACCCCGGAGAAGTATCGTGACGCCCGCATCATCTTCAAAGACTTCGAAAGTTCCAACTGGTCCTGGGACCCGGTGGCCAAGGCATATTACTGGCACCGCTTCTACTCGCATCAGCCCGACCTGAACTGGGACAACCCCGAGGTGCGGGAGGCCATGTTCGCTGCCGTGGATTTCTGGCTTGACCTGGGCGTCGATGGCTTGCGTCTGGACGCTGTGCCGTACTTGATTGAACGCGAAGGCACCAGTTGCGAAAACCTGCCGGAAACTCATCAGGCGCTGCGCGAACTGCGTCAGCATGTGGACCAGAAATATCACGATCGCATGCTGCTGGCGGAGGCCAACCAGTGGCCGGAAGACGCCGTCGCCTACTTCGGCCAGGGCGACGAATGTCACATGGCCTTTCACTTCCCGGTGATGCCGCGGCTGTTCATGTCGCTACGCATGGAAGACCGCTATCCCGTCACCGACATTCTGAAGCTGACGCCGCCCATTCCCGAAAGCTGCCAATGGGCCCTGTTTTTGCGCAACCATGACGAGCTGACCCTGGAGATGGTGACCGACGAAGAGCGCGATTACATGAATCGCACCTACGCCCGCGATCGCGAGATGCGCATCAATCTCGGCATTCGCCGCCGGCTGGCGCCGCTGCTGGAAAACGACCGCCGCCGAATCGAGCTGATGAATGCCTTGCTGTTTTCGCTGCCGGGAACCCCGGTCATTTACTACGGCGACGAAATCGGTATGGGCGACAATGTCTTTCTGGGCGACCGCAACGGAGTACGCACTCCCATGCAGTGGAGCTCAGACCGCAATGCCGGCTTCTCGCGCACCAATCCTCAACGCCTCTATCTGCCGGTCAACATCGATCCCGAGTATCACTACGAGACCGTCAACGTCGAGGCCCAGCAGAACAATTCTCATTCCCTGCTGTGGTGGACGAAGCGCCTCATCCAACAACGCAAGCAGTTTCGCGCCTTCGGCAGCGGCAGCCTGGAATTTCTGTACCCCAGCAACCGCAAGGTGCTGGCCTTCATTCGTCAGTTCGCTGACGAAAAGGTCCTGGTGGTTGCAAATCTTTCGCGCTTCACGCAATGCGTAGAACTTGATCTGGCCAGCTTGCTGGGCTCCGTGCCGGTGGAAGTCTTCGGGCGCAGCAAGTTCCCCAGCATCAGTGAGCGCTTTTACCTGCTGTCTCTGGGGCCGCACGCCTTCTACTGGTTCCATCTGCAGCCGCGGGAAACCACCCAGGAGTCGCTCAACGTCAGTGGCGCGCCCCAGGAGTTACCGGTGGTGTCGGTTGGGCCGGCGGAGGATGTTTTCTCAGAGGATACTCTGCAGAAACTGCAGCACATCATCCCCAGGATGTTGCGCAGCCGTCCGTGGTTCTTGGGCAAGCAGCGCTATATCACGGGTCTCGCATTGCAGAACGTGCTTTCCCTGCCCGAAACGTCGGCGCATCTGCTCTTCCTGAATGTCGAATATGGGGACGGCGATCCGGAAATTTATCTCGTACCTATCTCCATCGCGACCGGCGACAAGTCGGAGGCGATACTGCGCGACCGGCCGGATGTAGTGTTGGCTCGCTTGGACGGCCCCGGACCGGAGACCACGGCACTCCTATACGGAGCTACCTTCGACCGCGACTTTGGCGACTCACTGTTGCGCGCCATCGTCCGCCGCCGAAGGATTCGCGGCGAATTCGGCGAACTGATTGGCGCTCATACCCGCGCCTTTCGCAAGGCATGGACATCGGTCCGCTCCAAACTGGAGCCACAGCCTCGGTCCACCGAACAGTCTTATACCGTCATCAATTACGGTGACGACTTTGTGCTCAAGCTCTATCGCAAGCTGGAAGAAGGCGTCAATCCCGGACGCGAGGTGCCCGAGTTCCTAACCGAACAGACCGAGTTCAGGGCAATTCCGCGGGCCCTCGGCTCCCTGGAGTTCCGGCGCTATCATACCGGCGCCATCCACGAGATGAACGTTGGCACACTTAGCAGCTTCATCCCCAACGCAACCAATGGGTGGAGCTATACGCTGGACCATCTCGGGCTGTTCTTCGAGCATGCATTGGCCCTCCCCCAAGAGGACCAGCGAGTTCGCGATCTGACCCTCACGGACCCTCTGGCGGCCACGAGTTCGCCGGTCCCCCAAATCATTGCTGAGTTGCTGGGCAACTCCCTGGACAGCATTCGGGTATTGGCGCAGCGGACTGCGGAGATGCACGTCGCCCTCAGCAGCCGTCCCGACGTTCCCGACTTTGCTCCTGAACCGTTCACCACGTTTTACCGGCAAGGCATTTACCACGGGATCGTTGGTCAATTGAATCGTTCTTTCGACACGCTGCGGAGCCGCCTCCGCCTGCTCCCCAGCGACGCGCAGCCCGACATTTCCGAGGCGCTGAATCGTGAAGGCGATATCCGCAATCGCCTATTGCTGCTGCGTGACAAGCGCTTGTCCGGCAACCGAATTCGCCAACATGGCGACTATCAGTTGAACAACGTACTGTTTTCGGGCAGCGACTGGGTCATTACCAATTTCGAAGGTGATCCGGACCGGCCCTTGAGCGAGCGCCGCATTAAGCGTTCCGCCCTGCGCGATGTGGCCACCATGTTGCGCTCCTTCCACTATGTTTCTCACGCCGCGTTGTTTGGCGATGTTCCCGGCATTGTACCCAGCCGGGAATCGCACCCCCAAGTGGAGAAGTGGGCAAACACCTGGTATCAATGGGTTAGCGCAATTTTCCTTGAGAACTACTTAAAGGTGGGATCGAGCGCTGCTTTCCTCCCGCAGCAGGAGGAGGAGATCAGGATCGTTCTCGGCGCCTACATGATTGAGCGAGCTTTGGCGGAGATTGAGTATGAGCTCGAACACCGGCCGCAATGGATTCGAATTCCGGTTTCAGGGCTCTTGGAGCAGATCCAGCCCTCTCAAGCAAGCGGATAAGAAAAGTGCAGAACCAGCGATTATGCAGCCGGGGCCTGACACATTTGCGCCTCGCAGTTATTTGTTCGGGACCAGTCTGGCATTCTCGTACTGGCTGAAGACGGCATTCGCGCCTTCGTGCGCGGGCGTTCCGGCCAGCAATTGCTCTTTGCGGTAAATCAAGCTGCTGGCATTGTAAGTCGCCAGCTCGAATCCGTGCCCGTGCGTGATTGCGTCCGTGGGACAGGCTTCCACGCAGTATCCGCAAAAGATGCAGCGGTTGTAGTCGATGTTGTAAACCTTGGCGTAGCGCTCGGCGCCGCTCACGCGTTTCTCGGCGGTGTTCTCGGCGGCTTCGATATAAATGCAGTTCGACGGACAGGCCGCGGCGCACAGGAAGCACGCCACACACTTCTCCAGCCCGTTCTCGTCGCGCTGCAACACGTGCATCCCGCGAAAACGCTCCTGGAACATCGCGCCCCTGGTCGGACCGGGACCGTCAGGATAGTTCTCCACAATCGTCGGATTAAACATTTCCCGGAAGGTCACGCTCATGCCCTTGGCGATGGCCGCAATGTTCTTAACGATTCCCATGCTTTTTCAGTATAACAATCCAGCGAAGGGGACGGCCTTCAGGCCGTCCGCGAATGCCTGATAAAGGTCGGGCTTTAGCCCCTGAGGGATCCCCACCTGACTTAATCAGACCTTCCTTAGCGGGCTGTTCCGGTCCGCCCGGCAAAACCTGCTTTAAGCCCTTCGAAGTGATGCTGCGTGTGGCCGGCCGCAATGTACGCCAGCGCGCGAACGGTGACTTTATTTCCGTTGGCGATGCCAGAGCGCATCTCGGCCTCAGGAGGCAACGAACCGAACAGGGCGATGGTTGCTTTGCGGATGCTCTCGAATTCGGTCAGCAGGTCGTCGAGGCTGCGCGAATTGGAATGCGCTTCGCGCACGTAGTCGTCCTGCTCGAAACCGCGCAACTCGCCTGCATCGCCGCGGGCGAAGCGCAGTGCGCGGTAGGCCTGGACGCGCTCGGCATCGCACAGGTGCCCAAGCACCTGCTTGACACTCCACTTCCCCGGCGCAGGCGCCGCGGTGGCTGCCTCGTCGGACACACTCACCAGCAGTTGACGATAATCGCCAAGCTGTTTGGCGAGAAAATCGAGGACTGGGCCCTCGGGAACGCGAGCAATGTAGTTTTTGTAGAACTCAGCGTATTCGGTGTCTGCGGGACGGGTAAGCATAGAGTTAAAACTTTGCCACAGATGAACGGCCGGCGGCAACTCCGGTTGATTCCTTCTGCCTGGCAGAACCTTTCTCGTTGCGCGCATTTCGTCGTTGCTAATTGCTAGTTGCTGGCTGCTAGTTGCTTCTTTACTCCAGCCCAAACTCCCGCCACCGCTTGGTCACCTGCTCCTTGGTTTTCTCGTCCATGCGGATCTCGTCTGGCCAGGGGCGTGTGAAGCCTTCACTTGGCCACTTTCGCGTGGCGTCTACGCCCATCTTCGAGCCAAAGTCGGGCAGCCGCGAAGCGTGATCGAGCGAGTCCACCGGGCCCAGCGTGAACTGGATGTCGCGCTCGGGGTCGATGTTGTTTAGCACTTTGAGAGTCACGTCGCCGATGTCCTGCACGTCTACGTCTTCATCCACCACCAGAATGCATTTCGTGGACATCGCCTGTCCCAGCGACCAAATCCCGTTCATTACCTTGCGCGCCTGGCCGGGATACGACTTCTTGATCGAGACAATCATCAGGTTGTGAAAGATGCCTTCGACCGGCAGGTTTACGTCCACAAGCTCGGGAATGGTGACGCGCATCAGCGGCAGGAAAATCCGCTCCACCGCTTTGCCCATCCACGCGTCCTCCATCGGAGGCTTGCCCACGATGGTGGTCGAGTAGATCGGGTCCTTGCGATGGGTGATGCAAGTAACGTGGAACACTGGGTAGAGATCTTGCGGCGTGTAGAAGCCGGTGTGGTCACCGAACGGTCCCTCCATGCGCAGCTCGTCCAATAGCACGTGGCCCTCGAGCACGATCTCCGACGTGGCCGGCACTTCCAGGTCCACGGTCTCGCACTTCACTAGCTCGACGGGCTTTTGCCGCAGGAATCCGGCAATCATGTATTCCTCGATGTCAGGCGGCGCAGGAACGATGGAGGAGAACATCATCGCCGGATCGGTGCCGATGGCGACGGCCACATCCATCTTCCCTGCAACCTGCTTCCCTTCCGCCACCCGCGAGCCCCCACCGGAGCGCGCCATCATGTCCAAAGCTGCGCCAACGGGATGCGCTTCGCCCGCGGCTGCGGCCAGGCGCATCTGTTGGCGATAGTTCTCTGCTCCTTGCTTCTGGCGTTGCCAATGCATGCCGGCGCTGCGCTCGTCGTACACCTGCAGGCGATAGGTGCCAGCATTGCGTTTACCTGTGTTGGGATCTTTGGTGATCACCGAGGGCAACGTGATGAAGCGTCCTCCGTCCTGCGGCCAGCATTGCAAGATGGGAAAATCAAACAGCGAGAAATTGTCGCGCTTGATGACTTCCTTGCAGGGACCGCTGGAAACTTCTTTGGGGAAAAACCTGCCCATCTCCGCCAGGATGGGCAGCATTTTGATTTTGTCCAACAACCCTTGCGGCGACTTCACGTCCATGAAGTACTTGATCCGGTCGGCGACCTCATCGAGCGAATCCACGTCCAGCGCCAGCCTCATGCGCCGTTCGGAGCCGAACTGGTTAATCAGCAGCTTGGCCCCGGGATAACCTCTAACGTTTTCGAAAAGCAAAGCCGGTCCGCCAGGACCATGCTTGCCCCGAGGTTCCCATTTGGAGACCCGGTCCGTGATCTCGGCGATCTCCAAGACCGGATCAGCTTCCGCTTTAACGCGCTTCAACTCTCCCGCTTTGTCCAGCGCGGAGATCCAATCTCGCAAATCGTAGTAGGCCAAACCAACCTCGCTTCCGTGGTCGCCGCAGCAAAGCGCTCGGGACACTGTTGGTTGTTTCTTCAGAATCGGAGCAACTGATGATTATAGTGGGCGACCAATCCAAGGCACCGCGCTGCTTTGTCCGAATCTATCCGGACGCTGGTTTTAGTCGCTGTCGGCCCAACTCCGCAGCAAATGCACTCATCCAACTGTAACGGAGCCACAACGCCCGTTCGTCGGGACAAGCCCAGTGCTGGCCGAGGACCTCACCATAAATGCCCAATGCCGACAAGACCGCTTCCGCGGAGATTCGCGCCCTATCGCAGTTGACGCTTACCCCGCAAGACGCCGAGCAGGCAGTCGGCTTTATTGCCTGCCTCAGTGAGGTGCAACGCGATCGGCTGCTCGCGCTGGCGGACGCCAACCATGTGGTCATTCGCGTCTTCAGTGTCGTTGCGCAGCGGGCCAGCGCAAACTCGGCCTTGGTAGAGTGGGCTAACGGCGTGCTTGCTAAAGAAACCCAGCGCATACAAAACGCGCTCACGTTCTTGCACTACATCTGCAGCGAATTGGAGAATGGGGGCTGTCCGACGACAGTCATGAAGTCGCTCGACCATTGGCCCGATCTCGGCAGTGACCTCGATCTCTACACCACGGCGGACGAACGCCGCGTGATCCACGTAATGTTGAACAGGATGGGGGCGCACATCGAAGCGCGCAGTTGGGGCGACCGCCTGGCGAATAAGTGGAATTTTGTCATCCCTGGATTGCCCGAGTCGGTAGAGATCCACGCTAAGCGACTGGGGCAAACCGGCGAGCATACCGCAATGGCGAAGCGGTTTGTGGTGCGCCGCGTTCCAAAGACATTGATGAGTCTTCCCTTCCTCGTCCCCGCTCCAGAAGAAAGCCTGATCGTGGCCACCTTGCAGCGCATGTATCGCCATTTCTACTTCCGCGTTTGCGATATCGTAAACACGGCGGCAGTGCTGGAGTCGGGGCACCTGGATTTCGACGAACTGCAACGTGCGGCCGATCTGGGAGGAATTTGGCCCGGCGCAGCCACCTACCTGAGGATCGTCTGTGACTATGTCCGCAAGTACCGTGGCTCGGCTCCCGAACTTCCGCGCGCAGTGATCTCGGCAGCCCGCTTCGGGTCAGAGGTGATCTTCGTTCGCGGCAAGTTCCTGCGCATTCCTATCCTGCCCAACGGCGCCGATCTCTACACCCGCCAGGTTACTCACGTCGCGTTGCGCGGAAACGTTGCGGCCACACTGCGTCTATCTCTGCTTCCTTACCTCGCCTCCGCTGCCGCAGTGGCATTTAGAATTACGGGCAGCGACAAAGGAATTTGGTAGGTATATGTCTAGTACTAGACCTTAGTTCACTCGCAATGTCTGGTGCTAGACATTAATTCGCATCTCAGTACATTAAGTAGAGCGCACCGGCCATCGCCTAGCACCGACGTGCTAAATCCGTACTACCCTAGCAAATTAATTGCCAACAATTTTCTTATTTCCCCTTGAATCTGTAGGGTCAATTGCATAATCTTGAAACCCTTGGGGAGAGCGGCAACGAAAGTCTATTGTCGCTCGTCGGTGTTCTCAGTAAGTAAGTCCGATTTTGCAAAGATAGTTTTTGCCGTGAGAGTTTTCACCCGCTTCGGCCATCTCTGCATTCCTCACACTCCCCGTCTGTCCTCTTGGCCGCCCACACATAAGCATACAATCAACTGTAGGCAGCCAATAATCATTCCGCTCACAACAGAGGAAGGTTGCTATGCCCGTGACTCGCATTGATTTCCCCATAGACGAATTGAAGCGTTCCCAATCCGAAGAGGAGATTCAGCGGAAGCTGGCCCAGGAACGCGTGCGCCTGGCCAGCATGATGGGCCTCGACAGCGGCCCCGTCCGCCACTTCCGCCGTCCCGTGGAGAAGCCCTTCACCGCCGAAGAACGCAACAAGGTGACCATCCTCTTCGGTGGTCTGACCTGGAAACACGAGCGCGTGATCCAGGCAGTGTTTGAAGGCTGCGGATATCGCTGCGAGATTCTGCCCGTTCCGAATGTCTCCGCGTTTCAACTGGGCAAGGAATACGGCAACAACGGTCAGTGCAATCCCACGTATTTCACGGTTGGCAATCTGGTGCAGTACCTCCAAGGCCTGCAAGCCCGCGGGATGACGAAAGACGAGATCATCAACAACCACGTCTTCTTTACCGCCGGCTCATGTGGCCCATGCCGATTCGGCATGTACGAGTCTGAGTATCGCCTCGCTCTGCAAAATGCGGGCTTTGATGGCTTCCGGGTATTGCTCTTTCAGCAGAATGACGGCGTGAAGGCGGCCTCAGGCGAAGCCGGGCTGAAGTTCACCGTGGACTTCGGCATGGGCATGTTCAACGCCCTCAATCTCGGCGACATCATGAACGAGATGATTTACCGCATCCGTCCCTACGAAGCCGAGAAAGGCAAGACGGATGAGGTCTTCCAGTCGTCCATCGACACGCTGTGCACCCTGCTGCGCGAGCGCAAACCGTTCGAGGACCACGAAGACCTGCCGGAGTGGATGGCCAAGAAGGTCCGCGCCAACAAGGCCAAGAAGTGGGAGATCTGGGTCAACTCGCTGGCCAAGGTCCGCGAGCAGCTTTACGGCAACCCGTACAAAGAGGCGCTGGCGGCTGTCCGCGAACAACTCGCTACCATTGAAGTGGACCGCCTGCGCGTGAAGCCGGTAGTCAAGATCATCGGCGAGTTCTGGGCCCAGATCACCGAGGGCGATGGCAATTTCCATATGTTCGAGTTCCTGGAGCGTGAAGGCGCGCAGGTGCTGGTCGAGCCTATCGGAACTTGGGTGATGTACATGATGTATCAGGCCAAGGCGCGCGCTGCCGCTCGCCGGTCGCTCGACGCTCCCTACAAGAAAGTGAAGTGGTACGAGTTGCACAAGATGGCGGTGAACGAGTTGAAGTTCCGCCATAAGCAATGGTTGTGGGGCGTAGGCGAACATTTCTATGCGCGCCAATACCATCGCGTGGTGGAAGGGCTGGGCAACATCGCGCACCATCTAGTGGACCAGAAGGAAATGGCCGCGATGGCCAACCCGTTCTACAACGAATTCGCCCGCGGCGGCGAAGGCCATCTCGAGGTGGGCAAGAACGTCTGGTACACCAAGAACCGTCTCTGCCACATGGTGCTGGCGCTGAAGCCGTTCGGGTGCATGCCGTCGTCGCAGTCGGATGGCGTGCAATCGGCTGTGGCCAACCATTTCAAGGAAATGATCTTTCTGCCCATCGAAACTTCGGGTGAGGGCGAGATCAATGCTCACAGCCGGGTGCAGATGGCCCTGGGTGAGGCCAAGGTCAAAGCTCGCATGGAGTTCGAGCAGGCGCTGAAGTCCACCGGCAAGCGACTGGAGGACATCAAGGACTACGTGGCCAAACATCCGGAGCTGCGCAACTTGTTTTACCCGGTGCCGCACGTTCATGGGTACGCTGGCGTGGCTGCGAATTTCGTGCTGCATGTCAACGATCTGATGAACGACAAGAAACGCCTGGCGCGCGTGCCGGTGACTTCGCCGCGGAAACTGACGGTGGCCGCCGCGTATGGCGATTAGTGATTGATTTTTCAGGTTGAACGATAAATATAAAGAAGGAAGGTCACTCCCTACATGCCGGAAGTGCAAGCACCGGAAGGTACGCAAGCTGCCCCGACTTATCGCCTGGATGTGCAGCTACACGACCTGCTCATGAAGCCGCCCGAGCAGCCACGGCTGTTGCCACCGCCTTCGAGCGGCAAAGAGCAGAAGCTGCCGAAGCCGGTGTTCCCGCAGTTTCCCGAGCTGATGTCGGCCGCGGACGAGGATTTCTTCCCCAACCACGGCCGTCGCAAATACAAAGTCAAGCACATTTACCGCGCGGCGAAAGGCTGGGCGTTTCCATTCTTCCGTTCGCGAATCGTGCCGGGCGAGTTTCATCCCATCATTGCCTATCTGTTCAACGAGTGGAAATGCAACCTCGATTGCCACTACTGCTGGGCCTTCGACAATAGCGTCCGCGGCATGACCGAGGATGTGGCCAAGCGCTCCATCGACTGGCTGCACGACACCGGATGCCGTGTGCTGGCCCTGATGGGCGGCGAGCCGCTCTTGCGTCCCGACTTCGCCCATAAGATCGTCTATTACGCCGCCAGAAAAGACTTCTGGATCTACCTGCCGACCAACGGCCGCCTGATGCGGCCTGAGGTAATCGACAAGTTGGCTGACGCCGGTGTGGCCACCTTCAACCTCGCCGTCGATGCATGGGACGTCAAGCCGGGACTCCCGAAGGCGATGGTGCCCATCCGCTCGTACTTCGATTACCTGGTCAAAAAGCAGTACAAGTACGGCTACAGCGTCTTCCTCAACATCAACATCTGTCACAACAACATGGACGATGTGCGGCAGCTAACGGAACTGGCGCACGACAGCGGCATCGCCACGGACTATCACATCTGTGAGTCACCCATGACCGAGCAGCCGCACTTCAAGCACCTGTACACCAACCCGACGTTCATCCCCGAGGAAGACCATCCCATGGTGTGCGAGCTGGTCGACTGGCTGGTGGAAAAGCAGAAGTCCGGTTACCACATGGTGAATTCGGTGGAGCGGCTCTCGCAGATGAAAGAATTCATTCAGGGCGAACTGGAAGATTGGAACTGCCGCGCCGGACACAATTCGCTGATTGTTCGCGTGGACGGCACCCTCGCGCCTTGCTTCCCCATGTACTCCGCCGGATACGACTGGGGAACTATCGAGAACCACAAGTTCGAAAGCAAGCAGTTAAAAGACATGAAGAAAGAGTGCCAGAAGAGCTGCTTCTCCACCCTGAACCATATTCTGGCGTTTTGCTACAACGATCAGCGGGTGATTCGCTGGTTGTTCACGCAGGCCAAACGTGGCTTTCAGGGTGTTAGCGGAAATTTCGGCGACTAAGGTTTTCATCACCGGTTCGGTTTTTCGGAGGGCTAGTGGGTCCGCATTCTCACCAGCAAGGTTCGTGCAGTAATGGCGAGCAGAAGGTTGACGTCCAACTGGACGCCCTTCTGAGCTCGCCGCCCGTTGAAGACTCGCTTCCCGCGCGGGTTCTGGCCCGTTCGCGCGAAGTGAATGCGCAGTCGGGCTTCAAGGCGGTCTATACCGTCGGCATGGATGTTGGCTCGACAACGGTAAAGGCGGTCATCGTCGATGCCGAGACTGACCAGATCATCTGGCAGGACTACCAGCGTCACGAAACCAAGCAGCCGGAGAAGCTGCTGGAATTCCTCAAGCGCATGGAGGAGGAAGTCGGCATAGCTCCGCACAACTGCCGCATCTTCATCACCGGCTCAGGCGGAGGCGCCTTGGCTAACCTGGTCGGCGCAAAGTTTGTGCAGGAAGTCACCGCAGTGTCGCTGGCGGTCGAAAAGCTTCACCCCGAGGTGAACTCGGTCATTGAATTGGGCGGGCAGGATGCCAAAATCATCGTCTTCAAGGAAGACGGGAATACCGGCCGCAAGAAAAAAATCCCGTCGATGAACGACAAGTGTGCGGGAGGCACGGGCGCGGTCATCGACAAGATCAACGCCAAGCTCAAGATTCCACCCGAAGAACTCTGCGACCAGGGCTACACCGGCATCAAGCTGCATCCGGTCGCAGGCAAGTGCGGTGTGTTTGCAGAAACCGACATCAACGGCCTGCAGAAGCAGGGCATCCCGCCCGATCAGTTGATGGCGTCCCTATTCGACGCCATTGTTCTGCAGAACCTCACGGTGCTCACCCGCGGACATACTTTGCGTCCGCACGTGCTGCTGCTGGGAGGGCCGAATAGTTTCATCCGCGGAATGAAGGAAGCGTGGCAGCAGAACATTCCCCGCACTTGGGAGGAGCGCAAGGTCCAGCTTCCCGCGGGCGTCAAGCCGGAAGATCTGATCAAGGTCCCAGAGAACGCGCAGTATTTCGCAGCGCTGGGTGCCGTGGAGTTTGGCAAGGACGAAGAGTCCGAGGTCGGCACTTATATGGGCACCGAGTGCCTGGAGGACTACATCTCGGTCGGCCGGCAAGCGGAGAAAGCAAAGTCGGGCGCCGCGGGTCTGAGCGCCTCCGAGGAAGAACTCGCCGGCTTCAAGCAGAAGTACGCGGTACCGAAGTTTGTCGGCGCGAAGTTCGCTGTCGACGAGACAGTGCGCGGATTCGTCGGCCTGGACGGCGGTTCGACCTCGACCAAAGCTGTGCTGCTGTCAGAAGCAGGCGACGTGCTCTGCAAGGCCTATCAACTGTCGGGCGGAAATCCCATCCAGGACACCATCGACATGTTCGTCGCGCTCCGCCAGCAGGTGGAGTCGCAGGGAGCGACGCTGGAAGTGCTCGGAGTCGGCACCACCGGATACGCCAAAGATGTTTTGAAAGACGTGCTCAAGGCCGACGTTGCGCTGGTGGAAACCGTGGCCCACACCGAATCGGCCATGAAGTTCTACAAGAATCCCCACGTCATCGTGGATGTCGGCGGCCAGGACATCAAGCTCATCGTTTTGAAGGATGGCCGCGTCAAGGACTTCAAACTCAACACCCAATGTTCGGCCGGGAACGGCTACTTCCTACAAGGCACTGCCGAGTCGCTCGGTTACAAGGTGGAGGAGTACGCGGACATAGCGTTCTCTGCTAATACCATGCCGATCTTCGGCTACGGCTGCGCGGTGTTTATGCAGTCCGACATCGTGAACTTCCAGCGGCAGGGCTGGCGCGGCGAAGAAATCCTCGCCGGACTGGCGAACGTCCTGCCGAAAAATATCTTCCTCTATGTCGCCGGCATTCCGAATCTCGCGAAGCTGGGATCGCGCTTCATTTTGCAGGGCGGGACGCAAAAGAACCTGGCTGCGGTCAAGTCGGAAGTCGACTTTATCCGCTCCCATTTCCATGGCGTTGACCATGAAGCCGAAGTCATCGTGCATGAGCACTGCGGCGAGTCGGGCGCGATCGGCGCGGGTGTGGAGGTCATTCGTCTCTACAAGAACGGCCATCGCACCACCTTCATCGGACTCGATGCGGTGCAAAAGATCGGGTATCGCACCACGCGGAACGAAGACACTCGCTGCTATTTCTGCAAGAACAATTGCCTGCGGACCTTCATCGACGTGAATGTCGGCGACCATCTTGAGCCGGCCTCGCCGCTGCCGGTGTTCAAGTCAAAAGTTCCGCTGCAAGCCGGAGAACGCCGCCTGATCATTTCCACCTGCGAAAAGGGACAGGTCGAGGATGTCGGCGCCATGCGCGGCATCAAGGCGGGGTTGGATGCGATCAAGAACGCCAACCCGAACTTGGTTGACATCGCCGCCCGCGAAGTCTGGCGCTCGCGTAATCCGCAGAAGGTTGCCGATCCGCTTCCGACGCGCGCCTGGACGTCGGCTGCAAAGCAGCGCATCGCACTGATGAAGAAGCGCTCCAGCCTTCGCATCGGCATGCCGCGCGTGCTGAACATGTACCTCTACGCGCCTCTGTTTAGCGCGTATCTGGAGAGCCTGGGCCTCGAACCCGAGAACCTGGTGTACTCCGAATTCACCGGCCAGGACATGTACCGCGCCGGCGCGGGCCGCGGCGCGATCGATCCGTGCTTCCCGTCGAAGGTCGGCATCCCGCACGTTTACAACCTGATCTTCCAGAAGCACCAGAAGAAGCCGCTGGACGCCATCTTCTTCCCCATGATCGACACCCTGCATCAGCCGCTGAAGAACTGCAGCGGCAGCAATGCGTGCCCGACCGTGACGGCCACACCGAACTCAGTAAAGGCGGCCTTCATTAAGGAGAACGACGTCTTCAAGGAGAACGGCATTCAGTATTTCGATCCCATCCTGAACCTCGACGACAAGAAGCTGTTTACCTTGCAGATGTTTCAGACATGGGCGCCGATCCTGGGGCTTTCCGAAGAAGAGAACGAGCGCGCGGTCGAGGTTGGCTACAAAGCTTTTGAGGATTTCGACGCCGGCCTGCGCAAGCGCGCTCGCGAGGTGCTCGATACCCTGGAGCGCGAGAACCGTCTGGGCATCGTCATGCTGGGCCGCGTCTATCACCATGATCCCGGTCTGAATCACGAGATCATGGAGGAGTTCCAGAAGCTGGGCTACCCGGTGTTCTCGCAGAGCCTGCTGCCGACCGACGAAGACTTGCTCGACCGGCTCTTCGGCGAAGAGGTCCGCTCCGGCGCCATTACCCACGCGCTCGATATTCGCGACGTATGGAAGAACGCCTATTCCGCCAGCACCAACCAGAAGATCTGGGCGGCGAAGTTCACGGCTCGTCACCCGAACCTAGTGGCGCTGGAGGTCAGCAACTTCAAGTGTGGACACGACGCGCCTATCTACAGTGTGATCGAAGACATCATCGAGAACTCGGGTACACCCTATTTCTCTTTCAAAGACCTTGACGAGAACAAGCCGACGGGGTCCATCAAGATCCGCGTCGAAACCATCGATTACTTCCTGAAGCGCTACCAGGAAACCTTAACGAAGAAGGCGGAGGCGGCGAAACAATTGGAACAGCAACTGGCGGCGTACGAGCGTTCCTTGCGTATGCCGTTGACGCAGAAAGCGCACGCACAGCAAGACATTCCGCTGGCATTCCCGCACCTAGCAGTCGAACGGGGACCCGCGACGGCGGCCGGAGACGATTAGCCATGCCCCTGATGACCGACACCAAGAAGGTGATGTTCGAGATTTATCGTGAAGCCAGTTACAGCGGCCGCTACAAGGTGGTGTACTTCACGGAACTCGGGGAACACGACAAGGAAACCGAGATCCAGGAGGCCATGCGCGGGGAGCACGTTTTCGACGGCTTTCTGTTGCACCGCGAGCGCAACCAGGCCAAGCAGATCGTGGACGAAATCCTGGAGCGGCTAAATCGCGGCGAGGATATTGACCCAACCATCATCGAGCAGAATCTGCAGCCCTATCTCGCCTGAGCTTGTATTTCGATCATCTCTCCGGGGCCCAGAGCAATCAACTCCGTTTCCGGCGGCTGGGAATATGCACACGCACAGTATGTACTTTAGGCTGGGAAGGTGATCGCTTCTGAGGTGGTCGGTCCTGCCGCCCGTGAGACATAAGTCGTTCGGCATGGCCGCTAGTGCGGCAAACGCGCGCCCCAGATTGCGCTTGGGTTCTCTCAGAACGATCTCATCTCCGTGTGAAGGATTTCCACCTGGTTGACAGGAAAGCGAGATTCCTTTGACGGGAGCACTGCCTGCTGCGCCACAAGGCTGGCACAACTATCTCTTCTTCTTCGCCGCTTTCCTTGTGGGCTTCTTGGCTGCGGATTTCTTCGTTGCCGCCTTTTTGCCTGATACAGCTTTCTTGGCAGCCGGTCTCGCTGGCTTCTTGGGAGCCTTCGCTGGCGCCGTCCTCTTGGCAACCGGCTGCTTCGCCAATGCAGCCTTTTTCGTTGCAGGCTTGACGGCAGGAGCCGGCACCGGCACCTTCTTCGCCTCCTGAGTCGACGCGGCTTTCTTGGCTCCTGAAGCCGGTTTCGCCTCCGCAACTGGCACAACTATGGCAGGCGCCTGCGCGGCCGCGACGGGTGGCGCCTCGGTCGCTTTGGCCTTGCGTCCTCGCTTTGCCGGAGCCGGTGCTTCACCGGTGGGTGCAACCCCTTTTGCAGCCGCTGCTTTGCCACGTCCTCGCCTGGGCGCCGGTGGCGGAGGTGGCGGCGGCGGTTCATACGGCTTCAAGAAGTTCATGATCTCCGTGTGCGACCGCAGCTTGCCGTCGAGCAGCAACAGGAAAGCTTCTTCCATCAGCATGGGATATTCCGGAAGCTGAGGCGTAATTCGCAATTCTGCCATCTCCGGGAACGGCAATTTCTCCTTCATCTGCCGCCATTTTGTGAAGAAGTTTTTCAGCTTCTGATCGACTGCCTGTTGCTTCGTGGTGAGGCTCAGAAACAGAATATTCTCCGGTGAGGCGTGTGACAGGACCTTCCAAGATCTCGAGGGCGTGCCCGCCTCCTTGCTGGTCAGCTTCTTCGCCAGATCGCGGGCCCCACTTTCCAAGCGCTTCCACTTATCCACGAAATCCCGGCGAGGAATCATGCGCTGGATTTCGGAGGTGTCCTTGTCGCCCATGCGCCGGGTCAGGAAGTACATCACGATCGGTCCGGCTTCCACCGAGTAGCCAAGCTCGTTCATCATCTGGCGCGTCTTCACCACCTGCCCCAGTTCGCTGGCGTCGACTTTGGCCATGCTCCAATGCGGATGCAACACCTTCAGCCAGCCTTCTTTATCCAGCGCGCGCATGATGTGCAAGGGATCGTCTTCGTGCGCCAGTTGCTCCAGTTCGTAACCGACAGCCCGCTTACCGATATTCTCGATGTAGTTGTTCTCTTTGGCGGCGTCGTACCGCGCTTGCGTCCGCTCTTCCAGGGGCCAGTGGAAACGTGCGCTCAAACGGGTCGCCCTGATGAGCCGCACCGGTTCTTCCAGAAACGCATAATTGTGCAGGACGCGAAGCACCTTGGCTTCAATGTCGGCGACCCCGTTGAAGGGATCGAGCAGCAATCCGCGCGACCCCGGATTCAGCGACAGGGCCATGGCGTTGACCGTAAAGTCGCGACGCCGTAGATCTTCATTGATGGTGGCAGAGGCGATGGTGGGAGGCTTGCCGGGTTGATCATAGGTCTCGGCCCGAGTCATGTTCAACTCGGCCCTCACATTGCCCGGCATCAGCAGGTAAAGTATCCGCAGGTCTTCATCGACACCCTGCGTCGATATGCCCGCTTTTTCCAGTTCCCTCTGCAGCTTAAGGGGATTACCTTGGATGCTGAGATCGATGTCGCGGATGGGAAACCCAGTGATGAGGTCCCGAATCGTGCCGCCGGTGAGATACAGATTCAGCCCCGCACGTAGGGCAATTTCCTGCACCAGGTTCACACCACTTTGCTGGTCCGGTGTGAGCCGGGTCTCCATGCTATAGATGTAGTCTGCCATCTAAATGTATGTTTCTAAAGGCGAACTCCAACAACGAAGTAGTCCAGCCCAGAGGTGCCGGAAACACTAGACCGTTTGGGCCGATGCTTCCTCCCGCCGCGGGATCCGAACTCCTTCGTATCCAAAAACCGGCCTAAGAACCTCCCTAGCCCTGCAACTCGCTATTTTGACGTAACTTAAGGGATTTTTGCACCTGGGGTCGCCGCACAGCGAACAATAACACAAAAGTTGACGATTTGGCTACAGGGTAGCTTCCTGAGGGCACATTTTGCGCAAAAGTGCGACAATCGGCTGAGCGCTTCGATTCGGCCTATGGCTACCACACACAAGAAAGTGATCGTCCGCAAGATGGACCGCGACACCGTAAACGGTTACGTGAGTGCCGCGTTTATTGCTGACGGAAAGCTGGAGTTACTGAACACCGCCGGCAATGTAGTTTCCATCGAACTGCGCGAGGTCAAAGGCGTTTACTTCGTTCGCGAATTCGGTGATTCAGAATCGCTCACCCGCAAGACCTTCACTTCGCGGCCTCGCATGGAAGGACTGTGGGTCCGGCTGCGCTTCCGCGACAACGAGACCATTGAGGGCATGATGCCCAACGACCTGCTGCAGGAAGGGAGCGACGGCTTTTCCATTATTCCGCCTGACACTCGCTCCAACACACAACGGATTTTCGTGCCCCGCTCTGCGCTGGCGGAAATGACGGTCATCGGTGTCATCGGCGACAGGAAGTCACAGCGTCGCGGCCGGCGTCCAGAAGATACGCGGCAGGTATCGTTGTTTGGTTGAAGTGCTGGTCAGCGGCGAAGTTCCGCGATGTCGAGATATGCCGACTATGAAACTTGCCGAAATCGCGTCTGCGCTGGGCGCCACGCTGGAAAACGGAAATCCCGACGTCGAGATTACGGGCGTTGCCGGAATCGAAGAAGCCGGCCCTGGGCAGATTACCTTTGTCGCCAATCCCAAGTATGCGGCTGCCGCCAAGACCACTGCCGCCGCCGCCGTGATCGTTGCCGAGGACTTCCCTGCCATCTCAGCAGGCATGTTGCGCAGCAAGAATCCTTACTTGGCGTTCGCCAGGGCGATCAGCCTTTTTTACCAGCCCCCGGTGTACGAAGCCGGCGTGCATCCGAGTGCCGTCATCGCATCCACTGCCAGAGTTGGCAAGAATGCCCACATTGCGGCCTATGTGGTGATCGACGCGGACGTCGAGATTGGCGATGATGCTGTGCTCTTGCCGCACGTTGTCATTTATCGCGGTGCACGCATTGGCAACCATTTCTTCGCGCATGCCCACGCGGTCGTGCGCGAAAACTGCGTCCTCGGCGACAACGTCATCCTGCAAAACGGCGCCATTGTCGGATGCGACGGCTTCGGCTTTGCCCGCGACGGCGATCACTGGGAGAAGATCACCCAATCCGGCCCGGCGCTGCTAGACAGCGACGTGGAAGTGCAGGCGAACTCCTGCGTGGACCGCGCCAGCATTGGTGAAACCCGCATTGGGCGCGGGGTTAAGATCGACAACCTGGTGCAGGTGGGTCATGGCTCCGCGGTCGCTGAGCACACGCTGCTGTGCTCCCAAGTTGGACTGGCCGGATCGACGAGAGTGGGCAAGAATGTCATTCTCGCCGGCCAGGTGGGCGTCGCCGGCCATTGCAATATTGGCGACGGCGTCGTCGTGACCGCCCAGAGCGGGACCCATGGAGACATTCCGGCAGGGGCCATGGTCAGCGGATCGCCCGCCTTCGACCACAAACAATGGTTGCGAGCGGTCGGCATATTCAATAAACTCCCGGAACTTGCAAAAGCGGTCCGGGCGATTATGGCTAACCGGAGCGACTCTGCGGCTGGAACAGACAAACCGTGATCTCTGCGCCAGCGTGCCCTCATCTACGGCCTTTTGTCGGTATTAACGGCACACCGGGTTACCGGGAAGCCCTGAGGTGCTTCTAACTGCTAAGCGATGAGCGAAGACATCTCCAATCCGGTGCTGCCGGAGGCGGCCGGTCCGCAGGCCGTGACCGTCACTCCCATCCGCGTGTTGCTGCTGGACGATCGCGAAGACAACCTGGTGCTGCGCTCGGCCATACTTCGGCAGAAGGGATACGAGGTAGTGACTTCCAGCTCGATTGAAGAGGCTGAAGCCAAGCTGCACGGTATCGATATTGCCGTTCTCGACTACCACCTGGGGGCCGGAAAATTCGGCACCGACGTGGCCGAGACGCTGCGCCGCAAACGTCCCCAGGTTCCGATCATCATTTTGTCAGCTACCCTGGAACGCAAGTTCGGCGGCATCGCCGACATGCACCTGCTCAAGGGATACAGCTCGGTGGATGACCTGGTTTCCGCGCTGCGTTCCTTCGAGGCCAAGAAGCGCGGCCGCCCGGTCGTCGTGGATGCGCGCGATTTCTACTATTCACGCATCTCGATGGCCATGGGCGACGACATTGTCCTGGAGATCCTTGATCGGGAAGGAACCTGGCAGTACGTAAACGACTACTTCGCGGCCATGAATGGACACAAGCGAGCTTGGTTTGCCGGCAGGAACCTGTTCGAGCAGTTTCCGCAGATGGGAGACGAATGGCGCGACATCGTGTGTACCGTAGCCGATACCCGCGAAACCTACATTGACCGGCGCGGATTTCAAGGGGCCTCTCATCTACCGGTTGAGAGCCCGCATTGGAGTTGGAACGTTCTGATCTTCCCCATCAAGCTGCATGACAACCGCGATGGAGTCGTGCTCACGGCACGCCTGATCGAAAAGAAATGATTCCTTAGCACGTCTCCTGGGCGTCATTCTAGAAGGAGTAATAATGCAAAAACGCAAACTTGGAAAAAGCAATCTGCGAGTGTCTGCAATCGGCCTCGGCTGCATGGGAATGAGCTTTTCCTACGGCCCGCCCAAAGACAAGCAGGAGATGACCTCTCTTCTCCGTGCCGCCGTGGAACGCGGCATCACATTCTTTGATACGGCCGAAGCATACGGCCCGTTCTTGAACGAAGAGCTTGTGGGCGAAGCCCTCGCTCCGTTCCGCGGCAAAGTGGTGATCGCCACCAAATTTGGGTTCGACGTCAGTCCTAATTTCGATCCGCGCGGAATGAAAGGATCGCCGGGCCTGAATAGTCGGCCGGAGCACATCAAGGAGGCCGTCGAAGGCTCGCTCAAGCGGCTCAAGGTCGAGACGATCGACCTGCTCTATCAGCACCGGGTTGACCCGAACGTGCCGATCGAAGACGTCGCCAACGCGGTGAAGGAACTGATTCAAGCAGGCAAGGTCAAGCACTTCGGACTTTCCGAGGCAGGCGCAAAGACGATTCGTCGCGCACACGCAGTCCAACCGATCACTGCTGTTCAGAGCGAATACTCGCTGTGGACGAGAGGCCCTGAAAAGGAAGTATTGCCGACTCTTGAAGAACTCGGGATTGGTTTCGTTCCGTTCAGCCCCCTCGGTAGGGGCTTCCTCACAGGGAAGATTAGCGAGAACACTTCGTTCGACAGTTCCGACTTCCGCAGCAGCCTCCCTCGCTTCACGCAGGAGGCCCTCAAGGCGAATCAGGCCCTGATTAATCTGATCGCCAGCATCGGGGAACGGAAGAAGGCGACACCAGCTCAGATCGCCCTCGCTTGGCTGCTGGCTCAAAAGCCATGGATCGTTCCGATCCCAGGCACGACGAAGCTAAACCGCCTCGAAGAGAACATCGGAGCCACCGCAGTCGAACTGACGCCCGACGACCTCCGTGACATCGATATCGCCGCTTCAAAGATCAAAGTAGAAGGTGCTCGGTACCCGGAACGCCTGGAGAAAATGACCGGTCTCTAAGCGGCAAGATGAAAACGAAAGCGAGATTGACGTGTAGGCGGGTGCCCCACCCAAGCCGGTTTTGCTTGGGTGGGGATTTTATCGTCAGACCACAGCGCTCCCTACGTCAACAGGTGTATGCTTCCAGCGTGATCGTCACTATTTGACGGGCGAGGAGAGTCAACTCGGAGTGGACGGGACGCAAGCGGGAACGAATGGAAATACGCTTGACAGTGAAGGTCGGGGAACTATCCCACCCAAGCAAAACCGGCTTGGGTGGGGCACCCCCGTACTAGTAGGCTGGGCCACCCGCCTTGGCAACATTAACCCAAGTGTGCCGAGGGGTCCCTGGTGATCGGAATGTATCGGCGGCGGAAGCGGTGCTGTGCCTGGATGGCTCCGGTCATACTCTGCTCTCAGCTCCTTCAGGCCCAGTCAGTCGCAAAAGTTGCGGTGGTTAGCCTTCGCGACTATGGCTGGGAAGTGCCAGGACCGATCTACCCGCGCGAAGTGGATGCCGCAGGTGGGCGATCAATTGTCATTGATCACGAAGGCGGAGTTCTAGTCGGCTTTGTGGTTCGGGCACGTAGTGGGCTAGTCACGCGAGAACAGCCTGCGCTTGCCTTTCGCATACTGCGATTCATGCCCGATGGCAAGAGGGACCTTTCCCTTTGCCAACCAATGGATGGCACACCAACAGTGTGTATTTGTCCGACGCCGACCGAATCATCGCAAGGGCCAACGACAGCCTTCAATTCCTGGAGCCAGGCGCGGATTCAACCCACGTCGAGGAAGGTTCTTGGAAGATTATTGCGCCGTGTGCTTTGCGTTGTCGAGTATGGCAATCACCGAGTCGGCGCACGCTGCTGCTTTCCACGCGAGAGGCCGATCCGCCTCTGGCGATTGTCGATACGTTACGGCCACTAGGTTTGAGACGATGCGGGACTGCGGATGAGCGCATCGACTCAGTTGAGGATGCGATCCAGAATGATCCTCAGGCCATTACAGACGAGTTCGCCTATCACTCAATACAGCTTAAGTCTGACATTCAAGGTTATTTTTCACACAAGACTCCCGTTGCCGGACACACATCTACCGGTGGCCCCTTTGCGATTATGAGCACAGCGTCGCGCTACTGCGAATACTGGGTGACTATACGGTTCTGAACGACAAGCTTCTCATCGCAAATGTTGACGCGAAGGTTGCTAGGGACATTGGTGGGACTTTAGAAGTGATTTCACCAGACGGTGAGGTCAAGTTTCGGCGGACTCCGCGAAGCACGAATCTTTTTGGGGGCCGATTCGAAGCGACCAGCCTGGGGACCGAATCGCGGTGGATGTGCCTACCCTGCGCGGCGGTAATCGGACCCTGGACATCTCCGGTCATGTAACGGCGCGCCGGGTTGCGGTGTACGACATCAAAGCCAGAAAGGAGTTGGCGTCGGTTCCTGTGAACCCCACGCACCGTTACCGCTTTGAGTTTGATCTCAGCCCAGATGGGCACCGACTGGCGATTCTGGAGGATGACGCGGTAAAGGTGGTCGACCTGGACCAAGCCCGCTCAACAGAGCGACCGAGCACGCCGATACCATAGACCTGAGGAACGGGAATCTGCACGTGCAAGTTCCACTTCCAGGCGGGTGGCCCGGCCTTTCGACGATCACATCTAAAACTTCGGGTGCCTCATCCTTCTCGCCCGCTTTTGGCGAGAGGATGGATGCAGATACAATGATGTCCGCGCGGCCTTACCTATGATGCGATGAAGCAGATCCCTCGCTTCGCTCGTGATGACAATTCCAACGCTTCGTGACTATATTGCGAGAACCTAAATAAGTTTACGCCGCTACTTCACCGTCCCTCCGCCGGCAATGCACTGGCGATGATCTCAGCGGTAGCCTTCATCAACGAATCCCGATCAGGATAATTGCGCGGATCGATGGGCCGGTGAAACACCACCGCTACCCTTCCCGGCCGCAAGGCAAAGCTGGCTCTTCGGCCATAGCTCATAGGTCCCCAGCAGGGTAACTGGAGCCACGAACACTCCCGCATCGATCGCCAGGTGAAAGGGCCCCTTTTTGAAGGGCAGCAGTCTGCCATCACGGGAACGCGTGCCTTCCGGGAAGATCAGCATGTGCAATCCCTGGCGCAACACGGCGGTGGCCGCATTCACGCTCTCGATAGCGGCCTCGCGATCGCTCCGATCTACCGGCACCAGGGATGCCATTTTCATGCCGGTACCGAGGACGGGAATGCGGAAAAGCTCCTTCTTCACCAGCACCGAACAGCGGCCTGGAATCAGTGGGAAGCAGGACTGGCGGATCCAGGTTGGAAGTGTGGTTCGCCATGAAAATGTAGTTGCGCCCCGCCTCCAGGTTCTCCATCCCGCGAATTTCGATCTTCACCCCGACCAGGCGAACGCCAAATATCGCGAGCCCGTTCGATATGTTGTATAGCGGGTTGATGTCGCCACTGATGAGCGCGTACAACAATAGCGCTGGGCCGACGATGAAAATCGACACGCCCCAGAACGCCAGCAGGACCAGTGCGCGGATCAAGGCGTCCCTCGGCTCTCATCGTCGCCCGCGATCCAAGCCCTGCGATGGGCGCGTTGCTCCTGGCTGACCGACGGCACGTCCTGAAGTTTATATATCTGCTGCTCGCGCAGACCCAGGTGAAGCTTCACATTACGCTGGCCTTTTCGATTCTCCATGCGAAGCTTCACGGTCGTCCCCGGCAGCATCTGCGAGAGTTGGTCATCGAGTGAGGCGTCGGCAGGCTCGCCATCGATGGCAATCACGCGGTCTCCCGCAGCGATGCCGGCCCGGTGGGCATCGCTGTTGGGATCAACCTGAACAACTTCTGGTTGACCTCCCAGGTTCGCCGTGGTGGTGAACCCCGCCGATCCTACCGCTACAGTCTGGGTGACCAAATGCAATCCCGCGAACTGAAACAAATCATCGTAGGGGATCTCTTCCACTCCGGATACATAGTCGCGAAAGAACTCGGCAAAGCTCCTCCCGGTGATTGCCTCCGCTGCCTGTTCGACACCCTGCGAATCGGGGAAGAAGAGATGCTGCTTGGCGTAGTGTTCATTCATCCACTGCAGCAAATCGCGCAGCGACTTTTCTCCCTGCGTCATCTGGCGAATGCGCAGATCTAACAGGACGCCCAGAATCTCGCCCTTGTTGTAGTAACTGACGCTCCGCTCGGGCGAGCGATAGTACGCGTAGCCCTCAAACCAGGCGTCGAGACTTGAATCCTCCGCCGATTGCCAACGGTGCGCGGGACGCCGTTGTAATTCTGCAATCTCCTCTGCTACGTGCTGCAAATAAACTCTCTCATCGATCAACCCCGCGCGCGCCAGCAATAGGTTCCCCACGGTACTGGTTACGCCTTCGCTGAACCAGAGGGCGCGAGTATCGTTCTCGTGCTGGTAGTCGATTGGCTCCAACGACTGAGGCCGAATCCGCTTCACATTCCACAAATGGAAGAACTCGTGCGCGCTCAAACTCGCCAGAGGCAGCAGGGACTCATGCATGCGGTCCGCGTTCACCTCGAGGGCAGTGCCGTAAGCGTGTTCCATCCCTCCGCCGCCGGGTCCATGCGGCAGGTGAAGAAGAAATGTGTATTCCTCGTAGGGGCGGTCCTGCATCCAGTCCACCGCAGCGTGGGTGATGCGGCCCAACAGTGCGTCGAGCTTTGCCATGTCGTAGTCGGCTGGGTCGCCGTCTACCACAACGTGGTACGTCGCGCCGTCCTGCTGAAACTCCGACTGGCCTAACATTCCAATTTCAGCCGGGCTGTCGGCAAGCTCGTCGTAATCGTGGGCCACTCCGACCACCTGCTCGACTTTTCCCGGATCAGCGCCTCCCAGCACATGAACATCGCGCAGGCCCCATGCGGCAGGAACATCCAGAAGCCTCAGGCTCACGGGTTCCGAGCGCAGGGCGGGAGCGTACATCAGCACCATCGCCCAATTGAAGAAGCCTCGGTCCGCGCTCAGCGAGCTGCCGAAGGGACCGAGGACATCGAGGTGAATATCGTAGCTGACCAAGACACAACCTGGCGGCGCCGTGATGGTCCACTCGCTGGTCGTGGTGTTGCGGACTTGCGCCGCGGCGCCGGAGCTATCCTGCGCGCGAACATCTTCCACATTCGCAGCAAAGTTGCGCACCTGGTACAACGCATTCCATGCTGGCATAGCCAGCGTGCGTGCTCCCCCACCTTGCGGCAGTCTGATGCTCACATGGGCAAGGTGCTCGGCATGATCCGCCAGCGAGACGAAATACTCGGTGGGTTCAGGTTGAGCGCTGGCTGGCGAAGCACAACTCACCGGCGTGGCTGCCGACGCGCGAGCGCCGCCGGCGAACAAGAATCCGCAGCCCAGTAACGCCATCGCGAGCACGGCAAAGCGCGGTCGGGTCACGCTGGCGTCGAGACCTCATGGAGGGCCCTGAGTCGCGCGGGCAGCTTCTCGTAGATTCCGGCGAATCCCCCATTGGACAAGATGGCGACGACGTCTCCGGTTCGCAGCTCGGGCCCGATCGAATCCACGATCGCATCCGCAGTATCCAGCAGGCGCGCGGGCTTGCCCGACGCACGCAACTTCGCAATCACTGCGGCGGCATCCAGTCGCTCATGTTCCGGAATGGCTTCCGACTTGAAAATGCCTGTTACTACCACTTCATCCGCCAAGGAAAGACTGCGCGCCAACTCGTCCTGAAAGACTTTGCGACGCAGCGTGTTGGAGCGGGGTTCAAGAATCGCCCACAAGCGCCGGCCTGCATAACGAGTGTGGAGCGCCTTCAGCGTCTCCGCAATGGCGGTGGGGTGGTGGGCGAAATCGTCGATGATCGTGATCCCATGGACTTCGGCTTTGACTTCGAGCCGTCGCTTCACGCTGCGAAAACCGCGTAGCCCATCGGCAATTACGTCCTCTGGAATGCCGTAATTCGCCGCCAGGGCTGCCGCTGCAGTCGCGTTCAGCACGTTATATTCGCCTGCCAGAGAAAAAGAGAATTCGCCCCATGGCTCACCGTCGCGCAACACGCGCCAGCTTGTCAGATCGGGCGTGTATTTCACATCGGCCACTCGCCATTTCGATTGCTCCCCGAATCCATAGCGCTCGACCCGGCAGAATGCGCGGCCCACACATTGGTCAACGTTGGAATGCCCGTCCCATGCGACCAGCAGTCCACGGCGTGGAATCAGGTTCACCAGACGCGCGAACGCCGTCTTTACTTCGTCAAGATTCTTGTAGATATCGGCGTGGTCGAATTCGACCGACGTGAGGATGACAGCATCGGGAAAGTAGTGCAGAAACTTCGGTCCTTTGTCGAAGAATGCGGTGTCGTACTCGTCGCCTTCCAGGATGAACTCCGGTCCCGAGTCCAGGGCGAACGAGCTGCCAAAATTTTCCGGCATTCCTCCAATCAGAAAACTGGGCGCACGCCCCGCCTGGTGAAAGAGCCACGCCAAAAGCGATGCGGTGGTGGTCTTCCCGTGCGTACCAGCCACCACCAGCCGTTCTCGCCCAACCAAGAATTCGTCGTGCAGCACCTGCGGCAGGGATGCGAACGGAAGCCGGCGATCGAGTACGTGCTCCAATTCCGGATTGCCGCGCGATATGGCGTTGCCCACCACCACCAAGTCAGGCTGCGGCTGCAAGTTGCGTTCGCTAAATGGCTGGGAGACGGGAATGTTCAGCGACGCCAGAAAGTCCGACATCGGAGGATAGGCGGCATGGTCGGAGCCGGTGACTTGAAAGCCGCGCTGTTTGAGCATTCCGGCGAGCGATGCCATCGCGGTGCCGCAAATCCCAATCAGATGGACATGTTTCGGCTTCATGAGCGCGACACTCGGGCGGATGCAGGTCCAGCCTGCACGGCGGCGTCGATCTTCAGTGCGACTCTTTCTCCGACGTTGAGCGTCGCACTCACACCAAATGGTAGGGTAAAACTCTTGCTGGAAACATGTCCGGATTTCAGCCCAAACGCGATCGGGACCTTAAACTCGCCAAGAATACGGACCACGAGATCGTGAAGGGTTTCGTCCGCGGCGCGCCGTTGGCCGCAATCGAGCATCTCGCCAAAAATAATTCCCGCCACCCCCTCGAACTTTCCGGCCAGTTTCAACTGCATCAGCATGCGATCGATCTGGTACGGTTTTTCCCCGCGGTCCTCGAGAAAGAGAATCTTGCCCTCGGTGCGGATCTCATACGGTGTGCCCAGCGAAGTACAGAGCAACGACAGGCAGCCGCCGTAGAGAGTGCCCTCCGCATCGCCTTCCACCAGCGGCTGCACTTCATCCCGGATAAACATCCGCGGGTAGGGCTTTCCGGACGACACCGCCGCTGACCATGCATCCACATCAATACCGCCAGGCCGGGAAAAATCTCCCGCGACCATAGGCGCGTGGAAGGTGACTAGTCCGGTGCGGTCGCACAAGTAGGTAAGCAACATCGTCACATCGCTGCAGCCGGCAAAGATCTTCGGGTTGGCGCGGATGAGCTCCAGATCAAGGTGCGGCAGCAGATAGTTGCAACCATAACCTCCGCGCGCGCAGAGGATGGCCCGCACTTCAGTTCGCCTGAACATCTCGTGCAATTCGCCGAGCCGCCGCTCCAGGGAGCCCGCAAAATAAAGGTCGCGTTCAAAGATCGAAGGTAAGTAGAAAGGTTGGTAACCCAAACGGCGCAGGGTGTCGCAACCAGCCTCGAAATCCTCCCTCCGAAATCCGCTTGCCGGCGCAACAATGCCGACCGTATCGCCCTGCCGCAAGGCTGGAGGACGTAGGCGTTCAGGTTGTACGGAAGAGATCATCCGGATGGCTTATCTTAAACGAAAAACTCACCCCGGCAGAGTAGCGTCGCCGGACCGTACAGAAACACTTCCTTTTTCCATTCGACAGTTTGCACTCCGCCCGGGGCATGCACGCGCACGGGCGACTTCACTTTGCCAGTGTGAATCGATGCCACGGCAGCGGCGCAGGAACCGGTACCGGACGACATGGTTTCGCCTACGCCGCGCTCGCAGAATCGCACCTCAATCTCTCTTTTATTTATTATCTTTACGAATTCAACATTCATCCCATACTTGAAGTCGTGATGGGTCGAAATTTGCCCCGCCACCGCCTGCCAGCCCAGCTCAAACTCGGGCACGTAAACCACGAAATGAGGATTGCCCATGGAAACCGGAATGCCGGAAAACTCTCCGTAGGTGAGCTTGACGGAAAACTCATCCCCTACCTCCGGCTCGCCCATGGAACTGCGAAACTCGAAGCTGTTTCCCTCGCGCGCCAGTCAGGTTACAGGTCTTCAGGCCAGCGCCCGTACGAATGACGACCGAGCTGCGATTGTTCTCGGCGCAATACCATGCTGCCACACAGCGCGTGCCATTGCCCGAGATTTCTGCTTCAGAACCATCGGCATTCAGCAGCCGCACCCGCAGGTCCGCATCGGTCGCCGGCAGCACCCATTCCACCCCGTCGGCGCCGACGCCATTATGCCGATCGCAAATGCGCCGGCTGAAAGAATAGATATCGCTGGGCGCGTGGGCAAAATCCACGATCAGAAAATCATTGCCGCAAGCCGTCGCCTTAACGAACGGGATACTCGCCATATCAGTCGCGCTCAATGGGCGGATTGTAACAAACGCCGAGGGGTTGGGCTGTTAACTGCAAGTGTGCGGGTGGAATTGCGATAAGCGGAGGCGATGGACTACAGTCGCCCGCGCTTGTAGATTGTGCAGCGCGATTGGCCCGGAACGCTGATGGACAGCAGTTCCGTCAATTCCGCGCGCTGTGGTCGCACCGCCGCCCACACCGGATCGCCCTGGCAGGCAACCATGTAGTCCGCATACCGCGCCGGATCGAGCAAGCGCCCAATCCCAGTCAGGGTGCTCCCCTTCGGAGATGACGCGCCGCCATGGAATCCCGGCCTGCTGCAGCGCACCCGCGTGCTCGGCGCCGTACATGAGCAGCGTGGCCGAGTCCGGCAATTTCGCGAGAGAGTCGGCCAGCGCGCGTTCCATCACGCTGCGGCCCGCGGGAATTCGCTTGCGCTTCCCGCAACGTGATCGGCGTTTGGCTGTAGATCGATACATAGCTGACCACTACAACGCCAATCACGATCACCGCCGCCGCAATCCGTGCCGCCGATCGGTTCCACCGTTCCAGGATGAAGTCCATCAATACCGCGAGAAAAACTGCGAACACGGGCAGCAGTTCAAGCCCATAGCGCACGTTGTAATACGAGAAGGGGTACCACACCGGCAGATAAATGGGCACGCTGCCGTAAGCGATGGAAAGCGCATAGAACGGCAGTGGGAGCCAAAGCAGCAGGAACACGCCGTAGCGGCGGAACTTCCACACTGCTGCAACCGTTCCGGCCAGGGCCAGCGCAAAAAGCGCCTGTCCCCAGAAGCCGGCTCCCACATTCAGCTTGGCCGATTTCAGAAAGTAGAGTGCGGCTGTGAATAGATCATGCTGGCCGGGATACGGGGGCGCACCACGGGCCGTCGTACGCAGCACAATCGCCTTGGCCGAGTAAGGGCCATTGAGAAAATCAAGTCCATATCCTGATACACAGTAGGTGTAGACAAACCAGTAAACAGGAACCAGCGCATTCAGCGCTAGAAGTTCGATTAGCGATTTCGCCATCGACTTTCGCTGTGCGCTGTCCGTTACTCGCCGCCACCAGCGCGCGAAGATACACAGAACCACGACAACCACGATCGCGGCAACAAACCAGCCGTCGTACCGCGTATAGGCCCCGCCAGCCAAAGTCATTCCGCAGGCTTCCAGCGCGCGCTCAGGCTTCATGTGCGCCGGCATTACATGCGCGTCGATCGCCTGCGGCGACGTAGCACGCAGGAATTCGTCGAGATAGACCAACGTCCAGATGAAGAAGGCCAGGAAGATGGGCTCGTTCATCGCCGTGCTCTGCAGGTAGAGCAGGTTTGGATTGAGCGCGTAGATTGCTGCGGCGAAGTAGGCGGCTGAGGGCGGATGCTCGCCCTCTCACCAGGCGAAATATGCCCAGAGAGCCCACGATATAGGCCACCATGCTGGGAATGGCCCCAGCGATTCCACTGCGCCAGAGCGCCTCAATCCACACGAACGGTAGCATGGCAATGTGCTGCAGGGGGAGCCACACGGTGCCTAGTTGCCCGTATGACTTCAGCGGATGCCGGTTATCCACGACACGGCGCGCAATGTTGATGTGCGCCACCGCGTCGCCGTAGAGCAGCAGTTGCCGATGGACGTAGTAGAAGAGAAGCGCCGCTATGGAAAGCGCTCCGATCAGCAGCGTAAAAAGCGCTTCACGGCGCTGTTGTTGATACGGATCGCGCTCTACACGATCAGCGTCTTTCACGGCGGATAGTTTCCGACAGCGGCTCGCCGGAAATGTCGATAGGGCGAAAGTCTTCGTCAGGATTACACGTCCGGCCTGAACCCCGCTGTTGGATCCAGGCACGCACATCTTCGTGCGGAACCGTCTCTCCCCGTTCGGCTGCCGCTAAACTGTGCTTTATTTTGGCTTCGAACCACTCGTTGTGTGCAACAAGACAACTTACTGCTTCTTCCAACAGCTCATCGTTGCTGCGATGGGTGCGCTGCGCCAGTTCGTTGAGTTTGGCTTCGGTTTCGGGCGTCATGTCAGTTCCTTGGGTTAAAAGTCTATCCCTTGTGAGGCGTCACCGCGATATGGGGGTTCGCTTAGTCCAAATGCGTCAGCTCGCGAAAGACCTCAAACCGCTCATCGATCTCTTGGCGCGTGAGCGATTGCAGCCGCTCCGTGCCGAAGCGCTCCACCGAGAAAGAGCCCATCACACTGCCATAGAACATGGCGTGTTTGAGCACGCGGCGGCTGACTTCGCCCTGCGAGGCGATGTAGCCCATGAAGCCGCCGGCAAAACTATCGCCGGCGCCGGTGGGATCGCGCACCTCGTCCAGCGGCAAGGCCGGGGCCCGGAACGGATGATGCCCTCCGGCGAATTCTCCGTCGCGAAAGAAAATCGTGGCGCCATATTCGCCATGCTTGATGACCAACGCGCGCGGGCCCAGTTCCAGCACCTTGCGCGCCGCCCGCGGCAAACTGCTGTCGCCCGCCAGCATCTTGGCCTCCGTGTCGTTGATCAGCAGCACGTCAACTCGCTTCAGCATCTCGCCCAGTTTCTCCCGATGCCCGCTGATCCAGAAGTTCATGGTGTCGCCGCCCACCAGCTTCACGTTCTGCATGGCGTCGCGCACCCGCGTCTGCAGCACCGGATCGATGTTCGCTAGAAACAGGAAGTCCGAGTCGTTGTATTCGGCTGGGATTTGCGGCTGAAAGCTTTCGAAAACGTTCAACTCGGTATTCAGCGTTTTCGCTTCGTTGACGTTTTCGCCATACTCGCCGGACCAGTGAAAGGTCTTCCCTTTCGCATGCTGGATTCCGCGCGTATCGACTCCGCGGCTGGTCATCACGGATTCGTTCTCGGCGGTAAAATCTTCGCCCACCACCGCGATCACCCGCACATCGGTAAAGTAGCTGGCCGAAAGCGAGAAATAGGTCGCCGCGCCACCAAGAATTTTCTGGCGCTCGCCGTAAGGAGTTTTGAGAGTATCGAATGCGACAGAACCGACGACAAGAATGGACAAATCTTATGTTCCCGCTTTCTCTTCGGAGTTGAAATACTTGCCCACCAGCAGCTTCAGGCGCTGCAGCGTGGCGGCAGGCACAACGTCCTTCTGGGTGATGATGGCAGTTCTTCAATGCCGAACCGCACTTGCAACCGCGCGTCTTCGGCATCGCCGCCACCGCTTCTCGCACCACGTTGCATGCGTGTTCGGCGTTCTTCAGCAGCACGGCGACAATCTGGTCCACGCTAACGTGATCGTGTTCCTCGTGCCAGCAATCGTAATCCGTAACCATGGCGACGGTGACGTAGCACAGCTCGGCTTCGCGGGCCAGTCTGGCCTCCGTGAGGTTGGTCATGCCGATCACGTCCATGCCCCAACTGCGATACAGATTGGACTCAGCTTTGGTCGAGAACTGCGGCCCTTCCATGTTGAGGTAGGTGCCGCCCCGCTTCACATTCACGCCGGCGCGACGGCAAGCGCCCTCAAGCACTACCGCCTCTTCCTCACAAATTGGATGTCCAAACCCAACGTGCGCGACAAGTCCGTCGCCGAAGAACGTGTCGACACGGTGGCGCGTGCGATCGACAAACTGATCAGGAATGACAAAGTCGAGCGGTCGATGCTCTTCCTTCAGCGAGCCGACGGCAGACAGCGAAATGATCCGCGAGACCCCAAGCTGCTTCAACCCGTGAATGTTGGCGCGGTAATTTATCTCCGTCGGCATGAAGCGATGTCCCCGACCATGGCGCGCCAAGAAAGCTACATTTCGACCCGCCAGTGTGCCCAGCACGTAGGCATCGGAAGGCGCTCCAAACGGCGTTTCCAGCGCCACCTCGCGAATGTCGGTTAGCCCCGGCATGGAGTACAGACCACTCCCGCCGATGATGCCAATCTCCGCTTGCGGCAACAGATTCTCCTGAAGGATGGAGTGCAAACCAACGATTATACAAAACGAAGCAGGACGACCCGGTGAGCAATCAGCTTCAGTCCCCCGGCTCGAAGCGATATCCCACCCACGGCTCGGTCAGGATGTATTGCGGCGAACTGGCATCAGGCTCCAGCTTCTTGCGTAACTGGCCAACGAACACCCGCAGATATTCGTTTTGCTCAACGCTGTCGCTGCCCCATACCGCATTCAAGATTGCGCGATGGGTCAAGACCTTGCGTGGATGTTGCGCCATGTACACCAGCACATCGAATTCCTTGGGCGTCAGCCGCACTTCCCTGCCGGCGACCGCGATGGAATGTGCGTCGAGATCAATGTGGAAATCACCCAGCTCGATCTTGCTCTGCACGGTGCTGTTGCTGGGCGGGGAACGCCGCAGGGCGGCGCGAATTCGCGCCAGCAGCTCTCCAGTGCTGAAGGGTTTGGTCACGTAGTCATCGGCGCCGGAGTCGAGCGCCTCAATCTTGCTGCGTTCTTCGCCGCGCACTGAAAGGACCAGAATGGGGACCTGCGATATTTTGCGCAATCGGCGGCATAGCTCGATGCCGTTCATGTTGGGCATTGCCAGATCGGTGATCACCAGGTCCGGAGCGAAGTCTTTCACAATCTCCAGCGCGGTTTCACCGTCGTTGGCCACGCGGATCTCGTAGCCTTGCGCGTTGAGACTGGTACGCAGCACCCGCGTGATTTGCGGTTCGTCGTCGACCACCAGGATGTGCGGGCGTGTGTGCAAAGCAGTTGTCAGTCGTCAGTCGTCAGTAGTCAGTGGTTAGTTGCCACTCTCAAATTAACGATCCCAGCACCGTCGCTTGAATATTAGGGCATATTTGTGCGTCGGTTAAGATCTTTGAGAAAGCCGAGTTGGCTCCAGTCCCCAGGGCAGCCGAATTGGTGGGCACGTCAACTGACAACTGGCCACTGGCCACTGCCTCAATTCGGCTGCTGCTTCACGATGTGAACATCAACCGCGGGCGCGTCGCGCAGGAAACGATGCACGGCCGACATGAACAGGTACTTGCGCCAGCCGCTGGTTGCGGAATGCCCGAAAATCATCTGCGTGATGTGCTTCTCGCGGACGAACTCGGCCATAGCCTGGGCAACGTCCTTACCCTTGAGCCGCACAATAGTTGCACCCAGGTTTTCTGCAAAGTGAAGATTCGCCTGCAGCGAACGCTGCCTCTCCGGATCGTCGCCATCCACCCCCGTATCGACATACAAGACGTACAGCTCGCCGTTGATCGCCTGCGCCATGCGGGAAGCCCGGGCCACCAGGTACTGCGCCGCCGGATTGGAGCTGACCCCGACCCCAATGCGCTCCGCTACGTTCAAGTCGCGGCCGGGCGCTTCCGTATCGAGATATGGTTCCAGGCTGCGATCCACCACCTGCGCTACATGGCGCAGGGCGACTTCGCGCAAGGCGATCAAATTACTGGGACGAAAAAAGTTCCCGAGCGCGCGATCCACGCGTTCCATGGGATAGATATCGCCCCGGCGCATGCGGGTTTGCAGCGCTTCCGGCGTAACATCCGACATCACGATCTCATCGACCCGCTTCAAGACCCAGTCGGGCACCGTCTCGCGCACCAGCACCCCAGTGATTTTGTGCACCATGGGCGTGACACTTTCCAGATGCTGCACGTTCATGGTGGAAACCACGTCGATCTTGTTGTCGAGCAACTCGAATACGTCTTCGTAGCGCTTGTGGTGCTTGCTGCCCTCAATATTGGTATGCGCCAGTTCATCCACCAACGCGACCTGCGGATGGCGCGCCAGAATGGCATCCACATCCATCTCTTCGAAGAGCGTGCCCTTGTAATCGATCTTCTTGCGCGGCACGGATTCCAGGCGCGAGGCGATTTCCTGCGTCGCCTTGCGCCCGTGGGTTTCGATTACTCCAATCACGACGTCTTCGCCGCGGCTTTTACGCCGGATGGCTTCGCTCAGCATGGCATAGGTCTTGCCGACCCCCGGCGCATACCCCAGGAACAGCTTGAAGACACCGCTCTTTTTTGTCGGAGCTGTCTCCTGTAACCATTCCTCGGGGGTTTTTTGCATCGCGCCACTATTCTGCGGCAGGCGGCTGAAAAAGTCGATTCGATACAATCATGGCGTGAATCCACGACGATCGAAAGGCGGGCAGACCGGGCGGCGTTCCTTTGCCGTCTCTCCGCAGCGCCTAAAGGCCGCTCTCTACCACTACGCGGTGGCGATGGGAACTATTGCTATCGTGGTGATTGCGTACCATCGCCTGCCGGATGTGAATCCCACCACCGTCGCGCTTACGTTCTTGCTGGTGGTGCTGTTGCTAGCCAGCCGCTGGGGATTGACCATTGCAATCACTACCGCTGTCGTGGCTACGCTGGCCTTCAACTACTACTTCCTTCCGCCGATCCATACCTTCACTATCGCCGACCCGCAGAACTGGATTGCTTTGCTTGCGTTTCTGACCAGCGCCATCGTCGCCAGCCGGCTCTCGGAGCGGGCCCGGCGCGAGGCCCTGAACGCAACCCGCCGCCGCAAAGAGGTGGAGCGGCTTTACTCGCTGAGCCAGCAGTTGCTGGCCACCGATAATGTGATGGAATTGCTCAATTCCATCCCTTCGTATGTGCGCGATGCCTTCGGACTGAAGGCGGCAGCCATGTATCTACCCAAACGCAAGGAGGTCTATCGCACCGGCGTTGACCACCCTGAACTCAGCCAGGAGCAACTCGAGTCGGTAAGCGGACGCGGCGAATTGGTGATGGATGAGGAACGACAGATGTGCTTCGTGCCCTTGCGCGTCGGGGTCAGGCCGGTGGGCAGCCTCGGACTGGAGGGCGCCGTCCTGTCCCGCGAAACCCTGGAGGCGGTGGGCAGCTTGATCGCGATTTCCATCGAACGAGCTGGAGCCGTCGAAACTCTCACCCGCGCGGAAGCGGCCCGCGAAAGCGAAAAGTTGCGCTCGGCCCTGCTGGATAGCGTTACCCACGAATTCCGCACGCCCCTTACATCCATCAAGGCGTCAGTGACTACGTTACTTTCGTCGGCCCAAATCGACCCCGAAGGACAAAGAGAACTGCTCACCGTCATCAACGAGGAAACCGACCGGCTCAATCACCTGGTGGGCGAGGCGGCGGAGATGGCGCAGCTTGACGCCCAGCAGGTGGAATTGCGTCGCGAGACTTGTGCGGTTCGGCAGGTGGTCGAAATCGCGCTGGACAAATCGAAACAGGTGTTGGCGGGGCGGGAAATAAAGCTGCACCTTCCCGAGTCGTTGCCTTCACTCCGCATTGACCTGGAGCGTATTGCCGAAGTGTTGGTGCAGTTGCTGGAGAACGCCGCCAAGTACTCGCCTCCTGGAACGCCGATCACCTTAGCGCTGAACCAACTGGAAAAATGGTAGACCTCAGCGTCGCCGATCGCGGTCCCGGCATTGATGATATGGAGCAGTCGCTAATCTTCGAGAAGTTCTATCGCGGCCGGGACCAGCGTTATCGTGTGCAAGGCACAGGCATGGGCTTGGCAATCGCCAAGGCCATCGTCGAAGCTCACGGGGGGACCATTGGCGTCACCTCACAGCTTGGCTGCGGGTCGGTATTTCACTTCACCGTGCCGGCGGGATGAGGCAATCAGTTGTCAGTTGTCAGCCGCGAGCCATCAATGAAGGGCCTGCCTTGCCTGAGTGCTGAATGCTATTTGCCGCTAATACCCTTTCCCCTTGTCCACCACCCAGAGCAGCTTATCGCCTGATAGAAACCGGCGCAGATTTTCCGTGTAGTGCGCGTAATGGCGCTCCCACATCTTTTCCGTCAACCCAGCAATGTGAGGGGTAATCAAAACATTGTCCATCTCCCACAGCGGAGACTGGGGCGGAAGCGGCTCTTCGGTGGTGACATCGAGCGCCGCGCCGGCGAAGCTGTCTGCGCGTAGCGCATCCACCAGCGCAGCCTCGTCGATGAGAACGCCGCGACCTACGTTGATCAGATAAGCATCCGGCTTCAGCCGGGCCAGACGCCCGGCATTCATCAAGTGGCGAGTCTTGGGCGTGACCGGAACGGCCAGCACGATGAAGTCGCCGGCGCTCAACGCCTCGTCTAGTTTTTCGAAACCATAGACGGCATCCGCTGCTTCGCTTCCCCGCTCCGGATGCTCGCGCACGCCAACCACGCGCATGCCCAGGGATTTCGCCAGTCGCGCCAGGGGAGCACCGATCGCGCCCAGCCCAACAATCGTCATGGTTGCGCCGTTCAGTTCGCGGGGACGAGGCGGCTCGTCCCATAGGTCGTGCTGGGCCCAGTGCTTTTGCTGCTGATACCGCACCGATTGCGGCAATCGCTTGGCGAGCGCGAAGGCCAGCGCGATCGCATGTTCGGCAACCACCGACCCGTGGACATCACGCGCGTTGGTCACGACGATGTCACTGGCCAGCAATTCCGGTGTCATGAGATGATGGACCGCCGCGGCCGTCGAATGAATCCATCGCAGTCTCTTTGCCGCCGTGATCTGCTCTGCGCGCAACGACCATGAGATCGCGATGTTGGCATCTGCGATTTCCTCCATCACATGATCGTAGTTGGGCAGATGTACCACTTCGAGCTGCGGAAAATCGCGTCGCAGCCGCTCCGAGAACCATGGCGGGACCTGCCACAGCTCGAAGCGGTGATGGACAGCGATTAGCAGCTTCACGAGAAATTCCTACCACAGAGGCACAGAGACACAGAGGAACTCAAGGTTTCAAAACCTGGGGGATCTACGATGAGCGAAATGTCCTCATCGACAGCCTGAACACATCAAGATGTTAAGACCGACAAATTCTCTGTGTCTCTGTGTCTCTGTGGTGATCATCTCTGCTCTTCGGCTTCGGCCATCACCCGCAGATCGTGCCCCGTCATTTCCTTGGGCTGAGGGATACCGAGAATCCCCAGCATTGTCGGAGCAATGTCTTGCAGGGCGCCATCGGGACGCAGCGTGAAGCGGCGTGCGTCGCCCTTGAACTGTCCCAGCG
The DNA here is from genome assembly GCA_963737435.1 of uncultured Acidobacteriaceae bacterium. Classification (GTDB taxonomy): domain Bacteria; phylum Acidobacteriota; class Terriglobia; order Terriglobales; family Acidobacteriaceae; genus Bog-257. Next base: position 225,195 of record CAVTSI010000010.1, read on the forward strand.
TGACCGCATGTTCGGCCACCACGATGAAGGGCGCGGGATTCGTGGTGTGCGCCGTCTGCGGACCGCCCGTGGCCGGATCGATCATCTGCTCGGCGTTGCCGTGGTCGGCGGTGACGATCATGGCTCCGCCGCGCTGACTGAGTGCCGCGTAGATCTGGCCCAGGCAGCCGTCAACGGTCTCGACCGCCGTAATCGTCGGCGGAATCTTGCCGGAGTGTCCCACCATGTCGGCATTGGCAAAGTTCACCACCATCACATCGAAGGTGTTGGCCGCGATTGCCTTGACCACCGCATCGGCAACTCCCTGCGCCGACATTTCCGGCTTCAGATCGTAGGTCGCGACCCTGGGGGACTGCACCATCACGCGGTCCTCACCGGGAAATGGCTTCTCGACGCCGCCGTTGAAGAAATAGGTGACGTGGGCGTACTTCTCGGTCTCGGCCACCCGCAGATTGCGCATGTGGCGGTCGGCCATCACGTTCGCCAGAATGTTGGTCAGCGACTCGGGCGGCGACACGACTGGCAGGATAAAGTTCTTGTCATAGCGCGTCATGCAAACGTAGGTCAGGTCCTTGGGGACGCGATCGCGCGGGATGACGTGATCGAGATCTTCCCAGCCCTCGAGTTCGCGTCCATCCTGCGGCGTGAAGTGGCTGTTGCGCGCCAGGCAGCGGGTGATTTGCCGCGCCCGATCGGCGCGAAAATTAAAGTTGACGCAGACATCGCCGTCACGAATCGTGCCCACCGGCTCACCCCGATTGTCAGTGACTACAAACGGAATGATGAACTCGTCCGTGACTCCACGGTTGTAGGAGTCCTTCACGCCCTGCACCGCGTCGGTGTAGCGGCCACCTTCCGCGTCTCCGTACACCATCGCGTCGAAGGCCTTCTTCTCGCGCTCCCAGCGGCGGTCGCGGTCCATCGCGTAGTAGCGCCCGCTGACGCTGGCGATCTGCCCGACGTTGTACTCGCGCATCTTTTGCTGCAGCTGCTCGATGTAGCCGGCGCCGTTGGTGGGCAGGGTGTCGCGCCCATCCATGAAACAGTGCACAAAGACGCGGTCCAGCCCGCTTTGTTTGGCCATGCGCAGCAGCGCATAGAGCTGGTTCTGGTGCGAGTGCACGCCACCGTCAGAAAGCAGTCCAAAGAAGTGCAGCCGCCGATCACCGATGCGCGCCTTCTTCATCGCCTCGACCAGAACCGGGTTGGAGAAGAGCTCACCATTCTCGATCATCAGATCGATCTTGGTGATGTCCATGTACACCACGCGCCCAGCACCGATGTTGAGATGGCCGACTTCGCTGTTACCCATCTGCCCGGTGGGCAGGCCGACGTAGCGCCCGCTGGTGTGGATCAGCGTATTGGGAAATTCGGCGAGCAGGCGATCGTAGTTCGGCTTACGCGCCAGCGAGATGGCATTGGCGTTCGACGGAGGAGCATAGCCCCAGCCATCGAGGATGATGAGGATGAGCGGTTTGGGGATGGTAGCCATTAGCAACTAGCAATTAGCATCTAGCAATCAGTACTCAGCATTCAGCCAATCTAGGCTCGCTATCAATCGTGACGAGGTGAATAACCGCAGCTTCCTCCGCCCGGTCACCGCAGCACCTCGGTTGGGATGGCAATTCAGGGTTTGCAACTCGAAACTCGAAACTTGAAACTCGAAACTGACCCCTACCCCTTAGTCCCTGCCTTTTTCCCCGCCAGTTCCCCGTGATAGTTCAGCGCCTTCAATCCCAGAAACCTCGCCGCCGGGCCCAGTTCTTCTTCGATGCGCAGCAACTGGTTGTACTTGGCGATACGGTCGGTGCGCGAGGCCGAGCCGGTCTTGATCTGCCCTGCTCCCGAGGCGACGGCAAAGTCAGCGATGAAGGTGTCTTCCGTCTCCCCCGAGCGATGCGAGATCACTGCGGTGTAGCCGCTCTGGCGCGCCAGGTTGATGGCGTCAATGGTCTCGCTGACCGAGCCAATCTGGTTGAGCTTGATGAGAATCGAGTTGGCCACACCAGCGTCGATGCCGCGCTGGAAAATCTCAATGTTGGTCACGAAGATATCGTCGCCCACCAACTGAATCTTGCCGCCCAGCTCGTCGGTCACCAGCTTCCAGCCCTCCCAGTCGCCCTCTGCGAAACCGTCTTCCAGCGACACGATGGGATACTGCCGCACCCAATCGGCCCAGAACTTCACCATCTCCTCGCTGGAGTGCTCACTTTTGTCGGACTTCTTGAAGACGTACTTCTTCCTGGCGCTGTCGTAGAACTCGCTGGCTGCTGGATCGAGCGCAACCGCGATCTGCTCGCCCGGCTTGTAGCCCGCCTGGGTAATGGCTTCGAGGATGACTTCGATGGCCTCAGTGTTCGACTTCACCGACGGCGCAAAACCGCCTTCGTCGCCGACCGCGGTGTTGTAGCCGCGCTTCTTCAGCACGCCTTTGAGGACGTGGAAGGTCTCTACACCCCAGCGCAGGCCTTCGCTGAACGACTTTGCGCCCACCGGCATGATCAGGAATTCCTGGAAGTCCACGTTATTGTCGGCATGTACGCCGCCGTTCAAGATGTTCATCTGCGGCGTGGGTAGCAGGCCGGCCGTGAACCCGCCGAGATATTGATACAGTTCGATGCCCAGGTGGTCAGCCATAGCGCGCGCCGCCGCCATGGACACCGCGAGAATGGCATTCGCGCCCAGCTTGCTCTTGGTCGGCGTACCGTCAAGCACCAGCATGGCATTGTCGAGGCCGCGCTGTTCGCTGGCATTCATGCCCTCCAGTTCCGGCCCGATGACCTCGTTGATGTTGGCGACCGCCTTCAGGACGCCCTTGCCCGCATAGCGGCCTTTGTCGCCATCGCGCAGCTCCAGCGCCTCGTGCTCGCCGGTGGAGGCGCCGCTGGGGACGGCTGCCCGCCCGCGCGCTCCGCTCTCCAGGATGACATCCGCTTCTACCGTAGGATTACCGCGCGAATCCAGAATTTCGCGGGCCAGAATCAGCTCAATTTGAGTCATGGGAATGAATCCTAAGCCTCTCGCTGGTGGATTTGCTTGCGCGTCGGCGAGAGGTATGAGACCTGTAATTATACGGGAGCCGGATGAAAGCTTTGTGACGGAGAGACACGATTGCCGGTCGTATTGTCCGGGAGTCGCCCGAAAGTCACGCTAATTTGCATTTTGTTGGCAAAATGGTTTGCGGCTGCGCTGCCAGTTGGGTATGCTCTTGCCAGCGGTTTAGGCGCTCCCAACGAGGGGCGCCGCGGACGCCTGCTGGCCGGTGGCCGCGACCGCGTGGAGCACAACCGTATGTGGAAGCGCAAAGAAGACGAACACACGACGCCTGGTCCTGAGCAGGGCCCGCCCGTCCCAGCTTTTAATCCGCCTCTGAGTGCGCCGACGCGTCCCCCTGAAGCAATGCGGAGCGAGAGCTTGCGCAGCCATGAGGTGGCCACCATCGGCAAGTCGGTCGTCGTGAAAGGTGAACTTTCGGGCAGCGAAGATCTAATCATCGACGGCGAAGTCGAGGGCTCCATCTCGCTGCGCGGTCAAAGCCTCACGGTCGGTCCCCATGGACGGTTACGGGCCAACCTTGAAGCCCGCAATGTGATTCTGCATGGCCGGGTGGATGGCGATGTCCACGCCACCGAGCGCGTCGAGCTGCGCAAAACCGCATCCTTGACCGGAAATATTTCCACCGCGCGCATCTCCATCGAAGATGGAGCTTTCTTTAAGGGGACGATCGACATCCAGAAGCCGGAAGCTGCCGGGAAGCTGGACATGAAACCGCCAGCCTCCGCGCTGGCTGCAGCAGCTCCCGTGCCCGCCAGCTCGGCACAAAGGTCTCTTCTCGAGCCCAAGAAGTTCTAGGAGCCAATGGCTTGCTCAACGGGGCGCTGCGCGCCAAGCGCCCCGTAATCTTCCTCGTCATCATCCTGAGTATCCCGCCAAACCCTTCCCGCTGCGGCCGGCGCGAAAAGCGTGAAAAGATTGATGGCAGCGACGTTCTGCTCATACAATGTTTGCAGTGGCTCCTGGTATCTTCAGCAGATTATTCGGCGGCTCTGTCCGGCAGAGCGCCGATGACGAAAGTGTTCCCGGGCAGAAGGTGAGCCGTCGCTCCACCGGCTTCAGCGAATTCATCCGGTCGATTTCTTGCGAAGAAGGCCTCAAGGTCCTCGACTTGGGCTCTACATCGCCTGCCAGCATCACCTTTATGACCGGCTTGGGACACAGGTTTCACCAGGAAGACGTGCTCCGCACCGCCAGCGACAAAACCCTCATCATCCCCAACGGCGATGGCGACACCACCTTCGATGTCGAGCGCTTTCTGCATGAAAACCTCGCCTTCTCGAGAGGGGAATTCGATGCGGTGATGTTTTGGGACCTCGCGGATTTCTTGCCCGAGCCGTTGGTGAAGCCCCTGATCGAGCGCATCCAGGTCGCCATGAAACCGGGCGGAATCATGTTGGCCTTCTTCCACACCAAAGACGCCGGCCCCGACGCTCCGTTTTATCGCTACAACATCGCGTCCAAGGACACTCTGGAACTGCAGCCCGCCCGCGCCTACAAGCTGCAACGCATCTTCAACAGCCGGCATGTGGAAAATCTCTTCCGCGAATACTCCTCCATCAAGTTCTTTCTCGGCCGCGACAACATACGCGAAGTGCTGGTGATCCGGTAGAAGTCCCGTGTCAGCTTTCCGCCGTTCCCCCCGCACCCTTCGCGCGAACTCTTTCCTCTCCTGCGGCGAGGTCCTTGCGCAGGAACTGCGTAGGTCTGCCGGCGATATGCTCCGGCTGGATTAGCTGCGGGTTCAACCATTCGATGACTGCCGCGTAGCCCAGGCTTTCGGGATCGTCCGTCAAATAATGCGGGACCACCGCCAGAACATGAAAGCCTTCCTGCAACTGAAAGCTGAGCGTCGGGTCGTATTGGACACCTTCCACGACCTCGGTGACGTATTCTTCGGGCTTCAGCGTGGCGGCGCATTCGTGATAGCCACGCAGTCGCGACCCAGCCCGGATCCGCCTTAGCTGGAGCGATTCGGTCAGGCTGCGCCGGAAGCCATAGAGCTTGTCGCCAATGCCGTGATGCTGCAAGGTGGAATCGACGATCACTTCAGCTCCATACAGCGTGCGCCCGTTCCGCGGATCGTGATTGGTGAACATGCCGTCAGCGGTAAACTGCTCCCAACTGTCGAGCATGTCGTAACTGTCCCAGTCGACGATCAGGCTGGCCGTCATTCCCACGACCGTTTCGTCTGGACCGTACACGGCCACGAACTGACCTTCTGGGAAGACCTGTAGGTGCGACGAGAGCTGGCCGGCATTCCAGGGCGGCGTCTCCGGATAAATTCTCTGGCAGAGCGCGGTGATGCCATTGAAGTCGCGCGGCGCGGTGTTACGGACGGATACTTGCAATGCCGGGTCGGCCATTCGATCTGTCTCCTGGGTAGCTTCGTAAAGTCTGTGGATTTGTAGTTTGGATCGCAGGCTCCTCTATTGGCACCCGAATCACACAGCGCGCCGGGTCTTGCGAATTACGAACGGTAGTAAGCCGGGAAACCTGAACAACTCGAATACAGCCGATTGGGCGAAGGGCGGCAACGAGAGCAAGGAGCGCACCCGCGACGCGGCCGATAGCAGTGGCGCAAATTGGCGCGAATACTCTTGCTGGTAACGGCCCACGGCTTCGCTCAGCGCAGCCGGACCCGTCAGGAACGCGCAGATGCACTGCGCCGCTACTCGCCCGCTCCGCAAGGCGATGGAAATGCCGTCGCCGGCAAAAGGATCGATGAACGCGGCCGCATCGCCAACAAATATCGTGTTCCCTCGTACCGGCTGCGGCTGGCGGTAGATCAGCGGCGCCGTGCTAACAGGCTGCATGGTCGCGCGCCAATTCGCCGCTCGACGCGCCAGACTGGGATGGAGCCTGAAGACCTCTTCCAAGGAAGTCGCTCGGTCGGAGCGCACCATGGCGCACGCATTCACTACGCCCTCGGCTACAGGTTGCACGCCGCAGTAGCCATTGGCGAAAAAATAGAGGTCGGTGCAGGGCCCCGTCCACGGTTCCTGGAAATGCGCTTTGACGCCGATCCACTTGGGCCCCGCTGGGAGCGTCCGGTCAGCGGTGAACTGTGACCACCTGCCGGCTGCGACGATCAGCGCTTTCGCCTTAACGCTTCCGCGAGACGTTTGCAGCGTGAACGGGCCGTCACCGTCGCTGCCAATCACCTCACAATTGGGATGGGCCGCCACTCCAGCCCGGCGCGCAGCGTCCCATAGCAAGGTGTCAAGGTCATAGCGAGAGATGCTGAGGGCCGGAGGATCGACGGGCGCATCGATTACCCGCTGACCCAGCAGCAAACGCGTCCGGTCGATCACAGGCGCGGCTTGAAATAGGCTTTCGGCGGCTGGCACATCTTGCAGCAGGCCGGCGAGAACATCCAGCGATTCTGCCGAAACAAATTCTCCGCAAACCCGGTGTCGCGGGAAGTCTTTGGCCTCGAACAGGCCGACGCTTGCGCCCAGTCGCACTGCGGTAATTGCACAGGAACTCCCCGCTGGGCCCGCGCCCACGATCGCGAGGTCGAATTGGAGATCAGCATTTAGCATTTAGCAATTAGCTCTTAGCCCTTGGTATTTGGGGCAGGCGCCAGCTCTCTCCATCTGCACTCGCGGTGACAACACTTTAAGAGTCGTGCGAATCTCAGTAGTTGCTAAGTGCTAAATGCTGCCTTCCTCACTTCCACAGCAGCACGCCCATGCGAAATAGGTAATGCCGCGAAATCTGAACTTTTCTGGCTCCTGCGTTAGCCAGCAAAGCCCGCATCTCGTCGCAGGTGTAGGCCCGCCGGACCGACGCCGGTGCGTCGTGCCAAGTGATGCGGCTGCGGAAGAGCGGCAATCCAAGATAAACCAGCAGCAGGTGCAAGCGGCTGCGGATGAGGTCGTTGATCAGCACAGCGTGCCGGCAGACGCGCAAGGATTCGCTGGCAAGACTCACCAGCGTCTCGGGCTCAAAATGATGGGCCAGCAGCGAGCAACCAACGACATCGAATGTGCAATCCCGAAAAGGCAGGCGCAAGGCGTCGCCGGCAACCGACGCTGCACCTCGCGGCAGATGCGACCACCAGCGATCCAGAAGGGTCACCTGCAACCCAATGCTGTATGCGGCGAGCACGCTCTGTGCCGCCAAAGGCACGTCACCGGCCCCCGCGCCCACTTCCAGTATCGAGAGTTTGCGGCTGCCGCACTCGCGGGCAACACGACGCAGCAACGCTGCCGTTGTGCACATTCCGCCGAACCAGCGATTGATATGCCGCAAATCGCTTAGCGTGTCCGCAATCTCCGCGGCTGTGCCGAGATCGTCGTCGAGCAACTCGGGAATGACCGTTCGTCGCATTAGGAGTGAAGCGGCAAGACCGCCGACCAATACGGAACCGCTTGGCTGAGGCCAACTTTCCCGGTTCAGCACGGCGCGTCCGCTTCACAAATTTATACCCGCCGGATGAGAATTTGCCGACTCTCCGAAGAAGATTACCGAGTGAAACCAATGGGCAGCCTGATCAAGAACTTCTTGGACGACAGGAATTCGCCTGCTCATCGGTGGCATCGTGGGTGCCACAGTTGGCAGACAGAAGTTTCCTTCCGAGTATCGTAACCACTTGGTTAACTGGGAGCGTAATTGATCTTCGCTTGCAATGGCTGGCCTTTAGCGCGCGCTGGAGGGTTTGGTCACAAGGTTGCATGCAGATAGATGTCGGTTCGACCGGAATGTCGGCCGAACGAGTTAAGCCGGCAACCAGGGGAACAACGGTTTTTCTCGTGCGGACGGCCACGAAAACCCAATGGGACTGCCTTTTTCCGATCGGACCGACGCAGAGTTCGATACACTGAGCTGGTGAAAATCCTCCTGCCACGAGGGCCAGCGCATTCACGCTGGCCCGTCGCCTTTTCAGCGCGTATGTACACTACGTGGAATGCACGTCAGAATCTCCGCCAGAGCCGGCCGTTAGCTGGAAGATGCTGCGACTACGGGTTTCCTGGCGCACCAACGAGCATGGCGAAAAAGCAACTAAGGCGAGTGGCCTTTCGTCTAATTGAAGTGGAGTTACCGTGCGGTTTAGCGTAGAACATGTGCATCCATCGAAAAAGAGTATGGGTCGGACTGTAGCCGTATTGATATGCGCTTTGATGGTCAGCGTGCTGGGTCGCGCCCAGCACAGGCCAGATATCGACCCGCTCGAATTGGTGCGCCGCGCTGCCGCCAACGAGATCAAAGCCAACAATTCGCATGTCTATTACATGTTCAAGGACCGCGACGAGGAAAAGGGCCATTCGATTACGAAAGAAGTAATCCAGACCCCGCAGGGTGGGCTGTTAAGAACCATCGCCATCAACGACAAGCCGCTGACGCCCGAACAGCGGGCCAAGGACGATCAGAAGCTACAGAAGTTCGCCAACGATCCCGAGGCGCGCCGTAAGAGAAGGCAGGCCACCAAGGAGGAAGACCAGCGGGATTCGCTCATGTTAACCAGCCTGCCCGACGCGTTTCTCTACACCTATGCGGGAGAGCAGCCCGGCCCTAACGGTAGCCCGCTCGTACACCTCACCTTTAAGCCGAACCCGAAATTCAATCCCCCGAACCACGAAACCATGGTGTACCAGGGGATGCAAGGCGACATGCTGATCGATCCAAAAGCGGCTCGCTTCGCCAAGATTGATGGCACCCTGTTCAAGGATGTGGACTTCGGCTGGGGCATTTTGGGCAGGCTCTACCAAGGGGGCAAGTTCATCATCGAGCAAAAAGACGTGGGTGGCGGCCACTGGGAGATGGTGCGCCAGACCCTTCAGTTCAATGGCAGGGTCCTGCTGGTTAAGCCGCTCACCGTTTCCTCCACGGAAACGACCTACGATTTTCGTCCGGTTCCCGCCAATATCACCACCGCTCAAGCTTTGGAGTTGTTGTACAAAAGCGATGAAGTAGTGGCCGAAAATGGTGGCGGCGTAAAGCCAGCAAGCCACAAGTGAAGCGTGAAAACGCGCCTCGCATTGCGTTAGAAACCTCGGCGTCTTTCTGAAACCGCTACGTCTTCAGCACTTCTTTTCGCACCGTCAGCTTCTCAATCAAGTCCGTGCGCAACTCATAGCCTCGGCCAGGCTTGTCGCTGACTGCGATCGTTCCCTGGGGTGAGACCTCGACCTCGGGTTCGATGATGTCCTCCTTCCAGTACCGCTTCGAAGCCGAGACATCGCCCGGCAGGGTGAAGTTGGGCAGGGTCGAAAGTGCCACATTGTGAGAGCGGCCAAGGCCCGACTCCAGCATGCCTCCGCACCAGACCGGCACTTTGAAAGCCTGCGCCACATGGTGCACCAGTATGGCTTCGGAGAAACCGCCCAGCCGCCCGACCTTGATGTTGATGATCCGGCAGGCGGCAAGTTCCAGGGCGGCCTCGGCGTCACGCGCGCTGCGGATGGCTTCGTCGAGGCAGATTGCCGTCAGCAACTGCTTCTGTAACCGCGCATGAAAGTAGAAATCGTCGCTCCACAGCGGCTGTTCAATCATCAGCAGATTGAAGCGGTCGAAATCCTTGAGGCGGTCGCTGTCGGCGAGCGTGTAGGCGGAGTTGGCGTCGCAGCTCAACAGAATGCCGGGCCAGCGGGCACGAATCTTCTCCAGCACCTCGACGTCCCATCCAGGCTTCACCTTGACTTTGATGCGCTGGTATCCGGCGGCCAGTTCGGTTTCGATCTTTTGCAACAGTTGCTTGTGCGAATCCTGGATTCCGATGCTCACCCCACAAGCGATCTCGCGCTGCGTGCCGCCAAGCAGCTTCCACAGCGGGGTTCCCTTTTCCTGCGCTTCGGCGTCCCATACCGCGTTTTCCAGCGCTGCCTTGGCCATGCGATGTTCGCGGATGCGCGCCAGCAGAGCAGGTACCTCAAAGCCCGCCTGTACTGTCTTGCCGAGCAGCGCCGGAGCCAGGTAGCGCGCAATTACATCCCACGCGCCTTCGATGTACTCCTCGCTGTAAAAGGGCGCCTCGCCGGCCACGCACTCACCCCAGCCTTCCAATCCGTCGGCGTGGATGGTCACCAACAAGATGCGCCGGGTAGTGGTGCGTCCGAAGCTCGTCTCAAAAGAGTGGACGAGCGGAATTTGCAGCTCGCGCAGGGTGATGGCTTCAATCTTCATCGGGTCATCGCGTACATCACAACCTAAGGCCGCCGGAACGTAACTACTGGGCTCACCAATAGGGCGATCCAGAACAAAGTGCAGATAGTAATCGATACCCAGCCTGCACGGGCTAAACCTTTCCAGACCCTTGAACCGGCATTAGTCGATTCAGTTTTGAAAAGGAGATATCCCAAGATAGCAATCATTATCGACCCTAAGAGAAACACCTCTTGGGTCGTTCGTCCTACGCCTATGTTTCCCCCGCCGCCATACCCAACAAACTTGTACCATGCCCAAACAGCCGCAGATGTTCGTTCCAGAACAATGGCCCACTGCAAGACGGCAGCCGTCGCAATCATTGCGATGAGGAATCGTCCCAAATATTTAAACCATTGATCACTTGCTCGCATATGACCAGTCTTCATCCCACCGTCCCAGCAAGAACCTACCATTGCCGCTGGCATCGCGCTCATAGCCCAGGCAGGCCAACCCGCGCGCGAACGCCGCCAGGAACGCCTCGCGGTTGCGCAGTTGCACCGCCGCGGCTTTCTGCCGCGTGTCTGGCTGCTGCTTCCACGCATAGATCTCGACGGGGACCTCTACGCGCGCCTCCTCGACAAACTCCGGATGCTTACCGGTAGAGAGCAGCGTTTCAACTCGCCTCGAAGTCAACCACCATTCGGCAACCAGACGGTCCGTGGGAAGAAAACCCTGCAGCGGCGACGATGTAATCCCATACTGATTGATGTTGTAGCGGCGAGCGATTGCCCCCAGGCGCTCCAGATTGAGGTAAGCGTTCTTGATCTCCAGCGGATCGAAGGTCCACTCCAACAATTGGTAACCGCGTGCGATGGCGTCCTCGCGCTGAAACAGCTTGATGCGACGGCCCAGTCCGCTATCGCGATAGCCTTCCCTGACCGCAAGCATATGCGAGTGCAGATAGGGATGCCCATTGCGGATTCCTGGAATCGAGAAGGCAAAGCCCACCAGCGTTTCGCCATCCCAGGCGCCGATCACCTGCCCGCCAATTTTGGGCGCCAGGGAAAAAATTCGCAACGGCACCAACTCGTTGTCGGCAAATCCCCAGACCTGCTTCTGCAGGGTCACGCAGGCGCGAAATTCCTCCAGCTCGGTGCAGTTGCGGAGGGCGATCGTGTTTGTGGTCACGCTTTTTCCTGCCGCTTCGATTCCTGCCACAGCGACTCCATCTCGTCGAGCGATGCCCCAGACGGTTTGCGTCCCTGCTCGCGAAGCCTGTCTTCAAGATACTCGAATCGCCGGCGGAACTTGCGGTTCGTCTTGCGCAGCGCTGACTCGGGATCGAGTGCGAGGTAGCGTGCGATATTCACCAGCACGAACAGCAGATCGCCGACCTCGTCTTCCAGTCGTGAGCGCAATTCCGGAGAAATCTTTGCGCCGCGCGCGCCCGCCACGCCTGCGGCCGACTCTGGACGCGGACCCGGCGCGGGATACTCCTCCAGATTTTGCCGAAGTTCCTCGGTTTCCTCGCTCAACTTATCGAACAGCCCCTCGATATTGGGCCAATCGAAGCCAACATTGGCCACGCGGGAGCTGATCTTGTAGGCCTCCATCAACGCCGGCACCGCGGAAGACACCCCGGCAAGCACCGACTCGTGATGATCTTGCTTCTTCCCCTTTTCTCCGGACTCCATCTCGCGCTTCTTCTTCTCCTCCGCCTTCAGCGCCTGCCAGTTGCGCAAGACGTCGGCCGGCGTGTCGGCTTTCACGTCGCCAAACACATGCGGATGCCGATCGATCAGCTTGTTGGAGAGCCGGTCAAGCACATCGTCGATGGAAAAACGTTTTTCCTCGGCTGCCATCTCCGAGTAGAAGAGCACTTGCAATAACAGATCGCCGAGTTCGCCAGGAAGCTCATCCCAGTCGCGGGCGTCAATGGCTTCCAGCACCTCGTAGGTTTCCTCCAGCGTATAGGGTTTGATTGTGTCGAAGGTCTGTTCGCGGTCCCAGGGGCATCCGCCGGGACCACGCAGCCGCGCCATGATGGATACAGCGCGCTCGAATCGTTCACCTGTTGTCGCCATTCTTCACAATCTAAATGACGACCGACAGCGGGCGCAAAACACCCTCACTCTTTTAGACTAATTGCGAGAAGGTCCGGCGCAGCAATCTTGGATCGTCGGAGATCAAGCCATCTACGCCCCAATCGGCGAGCCGCACCAGGTCGCGACGCTGATTCACCGTCCAGGTGAAGACCTCCAGTCCGGCAGCGTGAACTTCATCAACCGCTGCTTGCGATACCAGCTTGTAGTGCGGGATGAAGACCGAGATCGGCAGCTTCGGCCAGTGCTTTGCGGCTTCCGCTTGATTGCAGATGTAGCCCAACGGCAGCGAAGGATCGAGGTCGTGCAGCCTGCGCAGTACCTCGGGCAAGAATGACGACACCACAAAGCCGCGCATCGGCGGGTGAAGCTTAATCGCGGCCACAATCGCCTCTTCCTGGCCTCCGACCTTCAGTTCGATATCCAAATAAGCCGTGCCTCCGAAGCGTGCCAGTACATCTTCCAGGCACGCCATGGGCACGCGGCGGCGCTCGAAGCGTTGACGGCGTTCCAGACCCGAGTACTCTGTGCTGGCAATTTCCCGACGTCCGTACTTGGCATCGTGACACAGCGCGCTGCGGCGATCGCGGGTGAAGCGCACATCGAACTCGAAGCCATCGCAGGCGTGCGCGAGAGCGTACTCGAATGCGGCGAGGCTGTTCTCAACAGGTGCACCGGGCCAGCGCAGGCCGAGGCGTGGCAGCCGCGGACGCATCCCACGATGGCCAAGCAGTAGCGGACGTGAAACGACGCGGCTCACCTGACGAACAGATTACAATATGGGCATGGACTCATTCGGCTTCACTATTGCAGGCAGGCAGTTTCGTTCGCGGCTGATCGTGGGCACGGGCAAGTACAAGTCGGGGCCGGAGACGGCGCGCGCCCTCGCGGCCAGCGGCGCCGAGATGGTCACGGTCGCGGTGCGCCGCGTGAACCTCGACCGCAGCAAGGAGTCGCTGCTCGACTACATCGATCCCCAGCAATATTTCCTGCTGCCCAACACCGCCGGCTGCTACACCGCCGACGAGGCGATCCGCACCGCGCGCCTGGGGCGTGAAGTCGGACTCTCTGATTGGGTGAAGGTCGAGGTCATCGGCGACCAGCAGACTCTCTTTCCCGACGTGCAGGCCACCATCGAAGCAACCCGCGTATTAGTAAAGGAAGGCTTTACTGTTCTGCCGTATACTTCTGACGACATTGTGGTTGCAAAACGCCTGATTGACGCAGGCGCAAGTGCAGTAATGCCCCTCGGCGCGCCCATCGGCAGCGGCATGGGCATCCAGAACCAGCCCAACATTCGCATCCTACGGGAGATGATCACCGAGGTACCGCTCATCGTAGATGCGGGCGTCGGCACAGCGTCGGACGCAGCCATTGCGATGGAACTAGGGGTTGACGGTGTGCTGATGAACACCGGCATCGCCGGAGCGCAGGACCCGGTGCTGATGGCCGAAGCGATGAAGAACGCGGTGCTGGCGGGACGCCAGGCTTATCTGGCTGGCCGCATGACGAAGAAACTGTACGCCACCGCAAGCTCTCCGCTGCAAGGCGTGGTGCGGTAGTTTGCAGGCTGCGGCCGGCACGTATAATTCCGCTATGGACGAACAGGATTTTCGCCGCCGTGCAGATACGGCATTGGAGGCACTGAAGCGCAGTCTCTACGCCGCCGAAGGCGATGCCGACTTCGAGGTCGAAGAAAATTCCGGCGCGTTGCACATCAGCTTCGAAGAGCCTCCGGGAAGGTTCGTCATCTCGCCGAATTCACCGGTGCGGCAAATCTGGATCTCGGCGCTGTCCACCAGCTTCAAGCTCGACTGGTCGGAGGAGAAGAGTGACTTCGTGCTCAGCAAAACTGGCGAGGGTTTGAAGCCGCTGGTCGCGCGCCTCATCAACGAACAAATCGGCGAGGGGATGGTCACTTTGGGGTAGATCGATCTCGCGGCATCCGGTAACTCTTACGCCGACACCGCTTCCCTCTTCAGCTTCTGCTTCAAGTCGGCTGCGATGAGGGCCCCGTGGAAGCGTCCGTTCTCGATAAAGATCTCGCTGGTCCGCATGCCAGCGACGATTACGCCCGCCAGATAAATTCCCGGCACATTGCTTTCCAGGGTCTGAGGATTGACGACTGGCCGCTTGTCGGCTTCGCCGCTCAACTTGATGCCGAGCGCGCAGAGAAATTCAAAATCCGGGTGGTAGCCGGTGAGCGCAAAAACGTAGTCGTTCTGCAGCGTCACTTCACCTTGCGGCGTGTCGAGCACAACATGTTCCAGCGTGATTTCGCGCACGCAGGTGTTGAAGTACGCCGTCACTTGTCCGGCTTTGATGCGGTTCTCGATGTCGGGTTTGATCCAGTACTTCACCGAATTGCTGATTCCCGGCCCGCGATGTACCAGCGTGACACGCGCGCCGTGACGCCATAACTCCAGCGCGGCAATCGCCGCCGAATTTTTTCCCCCGACGATCAGCACGTTGAGTCCAAAAAAGGGATGCGGCTCGCGATAATAATGCATGACCTTGGACAAATCTTCGCCCGGAATGTTCATGTAATTCGGCCGATCGTAATAGCCGGTCGCCAAGATCAACTTGCGGGCGTGGTATTCGCGCGCGTGGCCGTGCAGGTTGGTGGTGTGCACGACGAAATGATTGTCGCTGCCTTCGATCTTCGATACCGGTTCGTACTGCCGTACATCGAGTTGGTAATGCTCGGCGGCTTTGCGGTAGTACTCCAGCGCTTCCTGGCGGGTGGGCTTTTGGTTGGGGCTGGAGAAAGGAAGGTCGCCGATTTCCAGCAGTTCAGGCGTGGTGAAGAACGTCATGTTGCTGGGATAGTTGTACAGCGAGTTGACCAGGCAGCCTTTGTCGATGTTGGCCACGGTGAGGCTGGCGCGCTTGGCGTCAATGCCACAGGCGAGCCCGGTCGGGCCGGCGCCGATCACCACTACATCGAAGGAGAAACCTTCCGCCACCGCTGACCGTCCGCGATCCATATGGAAAGCATACCTTGTCTAGCGGCTTGTCGGGGACTTGTGTTCCCCCGCTCCGTCGAAAATCATTTACCACGGAGACATAGAGGACACGGAGTTTTGGGTTTCTATCGAATTTCCTCCGTGATCTCCGTGCCTCCGTGGTTAATTCTCGCAGGTGCACTGGGTCACTTCACAACCCGCAATTCATTGCTCACCTGAAAAATACCGGGCACCTGGTTGGCAGATATGGTGGCCAGGTTCTTGTCCATCTCGCTGATCACGAAACCCTTCAACGTGACCCGCTGATTATCGACCACAATGTGGATACTGGGCGCCGCCTCCCAGAAATACCGGGACAGCGATGCCGTGTCTTCCAGAGATCGAAGGACGTGGATCCGCGCCCGCTCGTCCATCGGCGACGCTGGCAAGATCTTTATATTGTTAATGACCTTGTCCACGCCTTCGATGCGCTTCACCGCATTTTCGGCATCTGCCTTGGTTACGCCGTGCTCGCTGGTAAGACTGCCACTCAGGGTCACCGTGCGCCCCTGCACGGTGTACTCCAGGTCGTCGAACAGAGAATAGTAGGGCAGCATCAGCAACTCGTGGCGAACTTCCTTGGCGATGTTGTTTTCCACCGGGTCGCTCGACGGTGGTTGTTTGCCGTAATCGGCCACCACCGGCCCATTGCTCGACATCAGAACCGCCGAAGTTGAAGCTGCCGGACTCGCCGCCGACGCCGGAGATGTCTGAGCTACCGCTGCCACGCTCATCGTCAGCAGCAGGCTAAACAACAGTAGTTTTCGCATAGTCTTGGCCTCCTCTTGCCTAACTATTTTGATGTCATTACTAACCCCACGGGCGCAACGGTCTCTCTATGCATTACAAGACTTAACAATTATCGGCAAGCACGACGCCAGGGATTAGGAGGCAACCTTCGCCTGGGCAATCCTTTTGCTATGGTTCGGGCGGCTCAGCTTGCGCTATGATTCTGCTAGTGGGGTGGCAGTCCGATGTTCAGGGTGATTACCGTCGAACGCGAGTATGGCGCCGGTGGCAGCCTGGTCGCCGCGCAGTTGGCGCGTCGCAAGGGATGGCAGCTCCTGGATCAGCAACTCACCTGCGAGATCGCAAAACTTGCTTCCGTGGACGAAAAAGCGGTCGCGCGCCGGGAAGAGAAATGTGACCCGCTCATGCATCGCCTGGCCAAGGTATTTTGGCGCGGCAGTTACGAACGGTCGTTGCCGATTTCGGATGACAAACTGTTCGGCGCCGACGAGATGGTGGAACTGGCTACCACCCTCATTGAGAAGAAGGGCGAAGAAGGAAACTGCGTGATCGTTGGCCGCGGTGCGCCCTACATCCTCAGAAACCGGCCGGACACATTTCGCGTGTTCGTGTATGGCTCGCGCGAGGAAAAAATCCGCCGCATGGTCAAGCTCAAGATGGAGGAGAAATACGCCGAGGAGATGGTGGACACCATCGATCGCGAACGCGCCGCCTTCATCCGCAAATACTTCAATGCCGAGTGGCCTTGCCGTCGCCTTTACCACTTATGCTGAACTCCGACCCAGGGATCGAACTGGTGACCGATACCATCCTGGCAACCATGCAAGCGCTGGAGCGGCAAGCCCAACCGGTAGGCTAGGGCGCCTTCATCGCCTGTTCGGCTCCTCAGTACGCCATCAAGATTCGCAGGTCCCTCACATTGTTGCCGGTCGCTCCCGTCATGATGCTGTCGCCGATGGCGTCAAACAGCGGGTAGGCATTGAACTGCATCAAAGCCACGACGATGTCCAAGCCGCGCATTTGGGCCCGTTCCCCCGTGGTTCCATCCACCACAGCGCCGGCCGCATCGCTGTTGCCATCGATGCCGTCGGTCCCCGCGCTCAGCACGGTGATGTTCTCGCC
The DNA here is from genome assembly GCA_963737435.1 of uncultured Acidobacteriaceae bacterium. Classification (GTDB taxonomy): domain Bacteria; phylum Acidobacteriota; class Terriglobia; order Terriglobales; family Acidobacteriaceae; genus Bog-257. Next base: position 242,317 of record CAVTSI010000010.1, read on the forward strand.
GGCAATTTTCTGCGCACAATAAAGCGCAAACTGCTGATTGCGTCCGCCAATGCCCGCCTTTGCTCCCACCTTCACCGTGACCTCGCCACCCGAAATGAGGCACGCACGCGATACGCCTCGGCGTAATTCGCGCAGCCGTCCTAGCAGGTGATCGGCGGCGCGTTCGTAGTCCCAATCGTCGCAACCGTTGTCCACCTCGACGGCGAAGCCGCCCAACACCGCGCGTTCGACCACAGCATTGACCGCGGTGGCGTTTGAAAGCACCGTGGTGTAGCGGGAACGTTCAAACACCGGATCGTTTTGCTTGGGCGTCTCCTCCAACTGCTCGCGTTCGAACAACGCGCGCACACTGGCGGGAAACTCCTTCAGCAGCTTGTAACGCTTCACGATGGTGTAACAGTCGGCGACGGTAGTAGTGTCTGGCATTGTGGGACCCGAGGCCAGCGCATCGAGGGCCCCCTGGGGCACGTCGGAAACCAGCACCGACGCCTGATAGGAGGGCGCCGCCACGCGCGCCAGCCGTCCGCCCTTCATTGCCGAGAGATGTTTGCGAATGGCGTTGATCTCGGCAATGGGTGCTCCCGAGAGCACCAACGCCTTATAAGTCTGCACCACATCGGCAAGCGAAATGCCCGTGCTGATGGGCTTCTCGGCGATCGCCGAAGCTCCTCCGCTGATCAGATAGACGACCAAGCGTTTGCGGCGACGCTGCGCTAAGCAGCCGCAGGATGGCCTCGCCGGCGCGCAGCGACTCCTCATTGGGAAGGGGATGTCCGCCCAGGAAATAGCGAAAGCCAAACAGTTGTGCTGGCGGCGCGTTGGGACAGGCGATGATTCCCGTGAACCTGTTTCCGACGGTGTTAGCGAGCGCCTCCGCCATGGTATGTCCCGCCTTGCCGATGGAAACCACCAGCGTCCGCGAGAACGCGCCCATCGCGTAGACATCGTTTCCTAGGCTTAGCTCGCCGCGATCATAGAGCACCTGTTTGGAAAAGGCCCGCGGAATACTGCACTCCGCCAGAGCGTGCTCGAACATGTCACGCGCCCGGCCGCGCATTTCGCGGGCTAATACGTCAGTCGGGGGAGTCGACGGGTGGCGGCAGAGACTCGGACATGTTGGGAGATTATAAGCTGGGGAACCGCAGTAGCCAGTTGCGAGTAGTCAGTTGTCAGTACTGGCGACTGAGACTGGGGGTTGGGAGTTTGGGAACTGGGGGTGCTGGCCACTGCAATGAAAATCGGGGAGCGGCTGTTTGGCCATCTCCCCACTCTCTCCGATCAGGTTTGCAATTGAAGATAACTTACCCGCACAGCCGCTCGCCTACATCAGAGAACGATGAACAGAGCGTGAATAGTCAGTGAATTTGACGTGCTGCGGCCAATCCCGATGGATGGCCATTATTGCTACTGAGAACCGACAACTGACCGGTGCTCTTTCGTCGGCCGGAGCCGGCTCAAATCTACAAATCGGCTCAACGCTGGCCTAAAGGCCAGCTCTACCCAAACTGGCAACCGACTACTGGCAACTGGCCACTGGCTGCTGCTACCATCGTGCTGTTATGCCAGTCGCAACCGATATACCTACTTCCTCTTATGTCCCCGTGAAAGCGCCGCGCGGCAACCAGCTTTCCTGCAAAGGCTGGGGCCAAGAAGCCGCCATGCGCATGCTGATGAACAATCTGGATCCCGACGTCGCCGAGCGCCCGCAGGACCTGGTGGTGTATGGCGGAACCGGTCGCGCCGCGCGCAATTGGGAGTGCTACCACGCCATCGTCAAGTCGCTGAAGGCGCTGGAAAACGATGAGACGCTGCTGGTGCAGTCGGGCAAGCCGGTCGGGGTCTTTAAGACCCACGAATACGCGCCACGCGTGCTGATTTGCAACTCGAACCTGGTGGGCCACTGGTCGAACTGGGAAAAATTTAACGAGCTGGAAAAGCTGGGCCTCATCATGTACGGGCAAATGACGGCCGGCTCATGGATCTACATTGGCACGCAGGGAATCATTCAGGGTACGTTCGAAACCTTCTCCGCGGCCGGCGAAAAGCATTTGGGCGGCGATCTGCAAGGCAAGCTGATCGTCTCCGGCGGCATGGGCGGCATGAGCGGCGCGCAGCCGCTGGCCGCGACCATGACCGGTGCCTGCTACCTCGGCATCGAGGTCGATCCCGAGCGCATCAAGAAGCGCCTGCGCACCGGCTATTGCGACTTCATGGTCAACTCGCTCGACGAAGCGCTGCGCATCCTGAAGAACGCCGTGCGCAAGAAGGAGAACATCTCCGTCGGGCTGGTCGGCAACTGCGGCGACATTATTCCCGAGCTGGCCGAGCGCGGCGTGGTGCCCGACATTCTCACCGATCAGACTTCGGCGCACGATCCGCTGAATGGCTATGTGCCCAGCGGTATGTCATTGGAAGAAGCGCTGGCGCTGCGGACGAGCGATCCCAAGGCATACGTTGAGCGCTCACTCGACACCATGGCCCGCCACGTCGAAGGCATGTTGAAGCTGCAGAAGATGGGTTCTGTCACCTTCGATTACGGCAACAACATTCGCACCTTCGCCTTCGAGCACGGGGTGAAGAACGCCTACGACTTTCCCGGATTCGTGCCCGCCTACATTCGTCCGCTCTTCTGCGAGGGGCGCGGGCCGTTCCGCTGGGCAGCGCTTTCGGGCGATCCGGCCGACATTCACACCACCGACGACCTGGTGTTGCAGATGTTTCCGCACGACCAAGTTCTCAGCCGCTGGATCGACCTGGCGCGCAAGCGGATCAAGTTCCAGGGATTGCCGTCGCGCATCTGCTGGCTGGGCTACGGCGAGCGCGCAGAATTTGGATTGGCGATGAACGACCTGGTGAAGAAGGGAATAATCAAGGCGCCCATCGTGATGGGCCGCGACCATTTGGATTGCGGCTCGGTCGCATCGCCCTTCCGGGAAACCGAGTCCATGAAGGACGGCAGCGACGCCATCGCCGACTGGCCACTGCTCAACGCTTTGCTGAACACCGCAAGCGGCGCGTCCTGGGTGTCGATTCACAACGGCGGCGGCGTCGGCATCGGCTACGCGCAGCACGCCGGGCAGGTGACCGTCGCCGACGGGACCGACGCGATGGCCAAGCGCATCGAACGCGTGCTGACCAACGATCCGGGAATCGGGGTCGCGCGGCACGTGGACGCAGGCTATGACGAAGCAAGAAGCTTTGCGCAGGAAAAGGGGATCAAGGTGCCGATGGGAGGAAGCAACTAGCAACTAACAGCTAGCAACTAGTAGTTAGCAATTAGCAGCTAGCAATTAGCCAATAGCAATCAGCATTCGGCCATTTAAGGTCGCAAGGTGAGTTTGTCATCCTGAGCGGAGGCGGCCTGCTTTTGGCCGCTGGAGTCGAAGGACCCCTATAGCTGGCACGGTCTATGAATCCGTAATGCCGAGCGAGGACTTTAGTCTGAGTCGAGGGACCTGCTGTTCACGACCAAAGCGAGAAAGATTTGCATTCCGATCATCAGCGTTCTTCCGCCAGTTTTCTCACTCATGCCGCGCAACTGCTGACCTTGCGCAGCCCGTCCGGCGGCACCGGCCCGCGGCGCGGCGCGGAGATGCGCGAGCTCGGCATCATCGAAGACGGCGCGATCCTCATCGCGAACGGCAAGATCGTCGCGGTCGGTACGACCGACGAAATCGCCAAGCACGAACTCCTCACGACGAGGGTGAAGTACGTTGACGAGGTCGATTGCTCCGGCAAGGTCGTGCTCCCCGGCTTCGTTGACTCCCACACCCATCCGGTCTTTACTGCACCCCGGCTGATCGACTTCGAGAAGCGCATTGCAGGCGCCACCTATGAAGAGATTGCCGAAGCCGGAGGCGGTATTCGCGCCAGCCTGCGCGGCGTGCGTGACGCCCGGAGGCAGGAGCTTGCCGCGCACGTGATTAGCGGCCTAGACGAGATGGCGAGGCACGGCGCCACCACGGTGGAATGCAAGTCCGGCTACGGCCTGACCTTCGCCGCCGAGATGAAATCGCTGGAGGCAATTCGCGAAGCGTCACATCAATGGGCCGGTACAGTCGTGCCGACGCTGCTGGCGGCGCACGTGGTCCCGCCGGAGCATCGCGAGAATCCCGAGGAGTACGTCCGCATTATTTGCGAAGACATGATTCCCACCGCCGCGAAGCCGAAGCTCGCCGCTTACGTTGACGTCTTCTGCGAGCGCGGCGCGTTTAGCATGGAGCAATCCCGGCAAATTCTTCGCACTGCGGTCGAACACAACCTCGGCGTGCGGGCGCATGTGTGCCAACTCACCCCGGCGCAACTGGCTCCCCTAGTGGAATTTCATCCGGCCTCGTTCGATCATCTTGACTTCATCAGCGACGAAGATGTTGCAGCCTTGTCGAAGCTCGACACAGTCGCGACCTTGCTTCCCGCAGCCAACTATTTCCTCGGTTTGGAGAGCTTTCCGCCGGCGCGAAAGTTGCTGGACGCCGCAGTCGCGGTCGCTCTAGCGACCGACTACAATCCGGGCACCTCGCCCACCGCGTCCATGCCGTTCGTGCTGTCGGTAGCATGTACGCACATGAAGATGTCACCGGCGGAGGCACTGGTCGCCGCAACCTACAACGGCGCTTGCGCGCTGCAATTACAGGGGAGGAAGGGCAGCCTCGAGCTCGGCAAAGACGCCGACGTAGCGATTTTCGATGCGCAGGATTATCGGGAGCTGGCGTATTGGTTTGGAATAAATCGCTGCCGCGAAACCATCCTGAATGGTGTCCGGCAGTCGACGGCGTGAATCAGCCGATGTCGACCTCAAGCCGGGCCCGCCACGATTACGCGCCCCAAAACCTGTTAGAATCTGTCCCTCACGCTCGTCCTGATACGTCGAACTGCCGTGAACAGGCACTATGCGTAACGACCTCAAACCGCTGTGGCTAGGAATTGTTCTTCTCCTCATCGTTCTAACCATCAACGGCTATGTTACGTTCCTGTCGTTTCAGCGGGTAAACCGGAATAACTCCCTGGTTGAACACAGCCAGCAGGTGTTACTGGAAACCGAGCGGCTGAAATCCTTGCTGGTGGATGCTGAAACCGGGCAAAGGGGATACCTCTACACCGGTGACGAACATTACCTGGAGCCCTACAACCGAGCGGTCCGCGAACTGGATGGTCAACTGGACCGCGTCGCCGCACTGACTGCTGACATTGCGCTGCAGAGGACCCAGGTGCAGCAACTCCGCAATCTCAGTCATGCCTACCTGAAGGAACTCGCCGACACCATCGCCATGGCCCAAGCCGGTCAACCCGAGGAGGCCAAGGCACGGGTGCTGTCCAACGGGAAAGCCATCATGGACGACATTCGCAATTCGATCGCGGAAATCGAAGGCGTCGAGGCGCATTTGCGGGCCGAGCGGGTGGCGGAGATGAAAGCCAGCACGCGCTCAGCGACCTCGGCGTTTGTTGTTGCCACCTCCATTGCCGCCGCAGCCTTGCTGGTTTTCGGCGGACTGCTCGCCCGCGAGATGGGCAAGTCGGATGCCGCCGCGACGGCCGTACTCGAGCAAAAGGAGTGGCTCGGTACTACGTTGAGCAGTATCGGCGATGCAGTGCTGGCAACCGACACCTCCGGGCGTGTCGTGTTTCTCAATGAGGTCGCGGCAACGCTTACCGGGTACACCAGCAGCGAAGCCCGGGACCAGCCGCTAGGGCAGGTCTTTGCCATCTTCAACGAGGTCACACGTGAGCCCGCAGAAGATCCGGTGGCGAAGGTGATCCAGACCGGCGCCGTCGTCGGACTTGCCAACCACACCATCCTGCACCGGCCAGACGGCACCGAAGTTGCCATCGACGATAGCGCCGCGCCCATCCGCAATGCACAAAGTGAACTGATCGGCGTGGTGCTGGTGTTTCGCGACGTTACCAAACAGCGTGAAGTGGACGCCGCCCTGCGCAATGCCGAGAAACTTGCCACGGCGGGAAGATTTGCGGCCACCATCGCTCACGAAATCAATAACCCGCTGGAAGCGATCATGAACCTGCTGTTTTTGCTGAGCCGCGATTCCGGACTGAGCAGCGAGGGCCGGGGCTATTTGTCGCTGGCGGACCAGGAACTGAGCCGGGTCGCTGCCGTGGCCCGGCAAACCCTGGCGTTCTACAAAGACAACACCTCTCCCGCGCCGGTGAACATCCCCAACCTGCTCGACGAAGTCCTGACGTTTTACGGCCGGCGGATCGAAGCCAGAAACATACACGTCGTTCGCAACTATCGAAACCATTCTCAGTTTGTGGGGTCCGCGGGAGAAATACGGCAGGTCTTCTCCAATCTCATCCTGAACGCGATTGATGCTCTGCCGCCCGACGGCGAGCTTACGCTCAACGTAAGCGACGACGACAAGGACGGTCGCCCAGCGGTACGGGTTGAGGTCGAGGACAATGGCAGTGGCATCCAACAGGAGCATCTGAGCAAGATCTTTGCGCCATTCTTTACCACCAAGAAAGATGTGGGCACGGGTTTGGGCTTGTGGTCCGCAAAGAACCTGGTCGAAAAGCACGAAGGCCAACTGCTGGCCGAGTGTTCCGATGGGAAGACCAGATTAACTGTGCTGCTGCCGGCCCTGCGCGAAGGGGCCGATCACGCACAGGCGGGCTAAGAAGCGCCTAAACCGCGGCCGTCAGTGCAGATATGCAACCACCAGCGGCTTCGAGAAGCGCAGCTCAATGGTGAAGCCAGACTGCTTCACCTGACTCAGGATGCCCGGCGGCGGTTCAATCAATGCGGCTCCTGAGGCATGGTTCCGGAGGTCGTCGATCCTCCAGAATTGCATTGGATAATATTGCGACAAGTTCAACTCCAGACGCTGGTGCAAGTAGGGATCGGGGCTGGTGCGCCTGGGATCCACCTCTCGGGTGAAGTCGGAAGGCAGCAGCAGGATGCACTCCTCGGGATGATTGGAATAGTACTGGGCCTCGAGGAAAAGAAGCGGATTCGAGAACACAACGTAGCGCTTCCCCTCGATCGCCAACGAATCTTCCAACTCCAGGTACTGCCTTATGCCGGTGGCCTCAATCGACTCCGGGTGGCGCACCACGGTCATCTGTGTCGCCATTCCCCACCCTGTGAGGAGCAGGAATATTCCAACTGACACCATCGCGGTGTTGCGGAAGTGCCGCCACAGCCGACACGAAAATGCGATCGCCACGCCTGGTAGAACGCCGATGAAATAGCGGCTAAAGAATGCATTGGTCTTCCACTCCGCCAGCAGGAAGCCGATCAAAGGAATGCAGAGAAATAACCAGCCGATGGCTTCGCCAGACTGCATGGGTCGCAAAGCGACGTTCTTCTTGTCCGAACCGGCCAGGACAATCCAGATCACGATCAGCACCAGCAGAAATAAACCATCGGGAAATAACTGCGGGAAGATTGCCCTGAGTTCGCCGAGCGAAGGACGGTTCCAGAAGCCGGTCGCAAATTTGCGGGAGAACGACAAGATAATCGGAGACAATAGCGCGGCAGGAACGATAGCTCCCACAAATCCGGCAATCAGTTTTGGAGAGGCCAGTTGCCCGCGCTTCCCGCGAAGGACCTCCCAAATCGCAAAGGGCGCCAGGCACAGGACAAAGTAATAGTGCATGGTCACGCCCAGGCACAGCACCACGCCGAAGAGAATGGCCGACGACTTCTTGTCGTCGCGGGTGCAAAACCACACCCACAAGGCGAGCGCCGAAAGCATGAAGTAGAGGGCGTAGGAGCGGGCCTCGTAGCCGTAGTAAGGCAGGAAAGAACAGGTGGCCACCGAGAGCGCGATCAACCCATGCAAGCCATCGGTCAGGCGGCGGGCACAATCGAAGATCAGGAGCAAACCGGCCGCCAGCGCCAAGGCGGATGGTAATCTGGCAGCGACTTCACTATTTCCAAACAAGCCGCCAAACAGCCGGACGACCATGTAGTAGGCCGGAGGCAAAGAATCGGCGCCGTGACCGAGAGCGGTCCAGATAGTTTTGATATCGGGCAGTCGCGCGATGCGGATGGTGAAGAGTTCGTCGAACCAGAAGACGCGATGGGCCGCGATATAGACACTGGTTGCGAGGTAGAAGGCAGCCAGAATCGCCGCCGCAAGGAAACTCCCGGCGGCACTCCGGCTTTGCGGATGTCTGGTTTGAGGCGAACTGGCGATTGGAACCGTTTCCGTGGTCGTAATCTGCATGTCCCTTCTCGAGTCGGGTGCGCAGGGAACGCTACCGACGCGCAAAAAACGGAGAGTCGCCGGCTGAATTTCGAGTATGACAGGGATCGCTTTCGAGGACAAAAGAATCGGGCGCCCGGTTCCTCCCTGTGACAACTTAGTGCCTTCCGAGAGCCAGATTTCCCTGCGGCAAGGTATGCTGGATGCAATGATGGCGAGACTCCATCCCGAGATAAGCAACGTAAGCCCACCGCCGCAGACGGGCGGGAGGCGACCGATCGAGCGTTTTGCGCCATACTCGGACTTCTTGGCGGTGTTGCTGATTGTCGTTGCGTCCATACCGGCAGTATGGCTGTCGCCGCGCACCGTGACCGTAGTCCCAAACCCCGGCTTCATCGACGATAACTGGCATCTGGACGCCGCATTCAAGGCTTCGCGCGGAATCTGGATTGGTCGCGATGTCGCCTTTACCCACGGTCCCCTGTTCCAGTGGCTCTCCAGCGTGCCGGGGCGCTCCATGGGAGTATCCATGGGAAGCATTTATCCGACCTGGAACACGGTGCCGCTGTGGTGCGCCGCGCTTTTCGCGTTCTTCACGTTGCGACTTTTGCTCCCTGAGCAACTTCCCTGGAAGCGCTTCCTGCTGCTGCTGTTGCTGTGCATCTTCTGGGAACCATCCTTGCGGACCACCTTCGCACTTCTCGCCTTCGCTGTCTTCCTGCGGGGCTGGTACGCGGTCGCCGAAGGCCGTGCCAAGCCTTATGTCTTCGGATGCGCCGCAGCTCTAATTTGCGCAATCGCATACCTGGTGGCTGCCGACCAGGGGATCTACGCCATGTCGGCTCTGTTGGTCACGCTGGCTGCGGTCGCAATCGATACCCGCCACAGAATGCAAGGCGTCAGGAAATTGTCGCTCGTCGGATTGTCGATTGTGGCCGGCTCAGCGGTGCTCGTGATCGTAATCAATTCGATATTCGCCAAACCGTTCGATCTTCGCTTCTGGAGGGATTCGTTCGCGCAGGTCTCCGCCTATCGCTGGGCAACACCGTTTGCCATGACGACGGCGGGAGCGGTTCATCTTTTCGCGACACTGATAGTCGCAGCGCCGATTTTTCTGCTTCGCGCCTGGGTCCGACGGAGCGGGAATTCTGCCATCACGCAACGGACCGGCTTCCTGCTTGGCGGTTTTGTCTTCGGCTTGATCGTGATGCAGAGCGGCCTGGTGCGCGCCGAGATCGGCCACATTGTTTCGGCCAGTTTTGTCATGATTTTCCTGGCCGGCGCAATCTTGTTCTCGTTCGAACCGGGAAAGCTCTCCCTGGCTGCCGTGTTGGTCGCGCTCCTGTGTTCCCCCTTCCTGGGAGAGGCGGCATTCCGGCCCTCGAACCTGACGCAGCTCTACGCGCAGGTGCGACATCCTTTGACCAGGTGTCCCGCAGGGTTCAACGAATTCGACCGCGCTTGCTATGAGCCGGCGTTTACCGGAATGTTGCGATCGGCGGCCAGCTACCTGCACCAGTACAGCGGAACCAGCGACTCCATCGTGGTGTTCCCCTACCAGACAAGGTTTGGGATTGCTTCACGCCGCAACGTGGCGGGAGGACTGATGCAACCCTACACTGCGAGCGGCGTGGACCTGGCGCAACTGGAGATCGCCGGATTGGAACGCGCGCCGGCGACGGTGGGACTGTACCTGCCTGATCCCGACCTGAGTCACTGGTCCAATCACGACATAGCCTACTGGCGCAATCTTGACCTGAGCCTGCCGGTGGATGGTGTCGCTAATTTCACGCGCGCGCCCGAGGTTTGGTTCTGGCTGCTGCATCACTATCGCTCGGAGCAACAGCTCAGCATGGGTGTTGTCGGACTGCGCCGAGACGACTCGCGCGCTTCGCGAATCTCCATGCAGTCGCAGCCGCTCGGACTTACGGCGCAAACCTATCCGATCGCCGACCGCAGTTCGACGATTAATCTTGGGGTCCCCAACTGGCCCGCGAATGCAGACTTTCTGCGGCTGCGCCTCACCGTGCGCTACAGCGCCTTATGGAAGCTGCGCAAGCCGGAGCGCATGCAGGTGGAAATCACGCGCGCCAACGGCAGCCAGACCCTGCAATGGTTCGTGCTGCCGCCTAATGTCTCCACCGAAGTCTGGTTTTATCCTTGGAGTTCGCCGGACCTGGTCCAGTACTTCGAAGCGAACGAAAGCGGTTGGCGTCCCAATCCACGGTCGGCCATTACCGGGCTGCGCTTGGTCGCGACGCCGCTGGACTGGGTCTCGCAAACCCCGGACGCGATCACACTCGAGTCAGCCGACGCGGTCTGGCTCACGCTGGCGCCGCAATAGTTGACCACGGTGCTACTGAATCCTGTAGGATTGCCGATTCTGCACATGATAGACCCACGCCTTAGAAGGCCGGCACAATGCTGATCGTCCCCACCTACAACGAAAGAGGGAACATTGCAGTCCTCGTGGCCAGAATCCGGAAAGCCGTTGGGGCCGAACCAATCTTTTTTGTGGACGACAATTCTCCCGACGGCACGGCAGATGAAATCCGTCGTCTGCAAGAGAGCGACGAACACATTCACCTGATGGCGCGGCCGGGAAAAGGCGGTTATGGATCGGCGTGTCGCGACGCGATGAAAGAAATCTTGCGTAAGGACCTTGCCAGCTACGTGATCCAGGCCGACGCTGACTTGTCGCACCCGCCCGAATTGCTATCGCGCATGATTGAGCTGCTGCAGGCCTGTCCGGTGGTGATCGGTTCGCGTTATGTGGCGGGCGGCGGCGCGAAGAATTGGAGTTTGTCGCGGCGGTTTCTAAGTTTTGGAGCAAACCTTTATGCCCGAACTCTCACCGGGGTGCCAGTGCATGACATGACCGCGGGATTTGTCGGGTACCAGGCCGCCGCCCTGCGCGGAATCGACCTGGACCACATCCGTTCCGAAGGTTACGCCTTCCTGATGGAGATGAAATTCAGCCTGCACCGGCAGGGAACCACTTTTTGTGAATTCCCCATCATTTTCTGCGAACGCGAAGCCGGCAAGTCCAAGTTCAACCGCAAGATTTTGTTCGAAGGAATCAGGTTTCCGCTCAAGGCGATGGCGCAGAGAATTGCCGGAAGGTCGTAGTGCGGGACCTCGGCGCGGCAATCCTTCTCACCGCTTTGTGCAGGACTTCCCGGCAACGAACCGAGAATTGCGCGGCGGTCGATCGCGAGTTGTCGCGTATTTCATGCGTCCAGCATTCTTTGTATAATGAGGACGCGAGCCAGTCTGATGGCCGCCCGCACTTCCCTTGTTCCCAACCCCTGTGGGGCTATAGCTCAGCTGGGAGAGCGCATCGTTCGCAACGATGAGGTCGTCGGTTCGATCCCGACTAGCTCCACCAATAACTCCTTAGAAATCAATGCACGTTGAAGGTGCAAAATCCGGGTTACGTCACAAAACGTCACAATTGAATTTGTACCGTTCGTCACATTACCCTCGTTTCTTTCTGTTTGCTTCTCCTCGAATCGATCATCTGGCTCATCTGCGCGACGGCCCGCTTCTGCGCGGCAGGAACGAACTGCGCGTAAATGTCCATCGTGGTCGAGATGCGCGAGTGCCTCATCTGCGCCTGCACCGCTTTCGGGTCGGCACCGGCTTCCACCATCCAGGTCCCGTATGACCTCCGCAATACTTGCCAGTTCACCCAGGGCAGTCCGAGCTTGCGCCCCGCTGGCTTGATATGACGTGACAAGATATTGTGGTCCGACATGGGAACTCCGGTTTTGAGAGACTGAAAGACAAGATCCCCAGGCGCATCGGAGCGAACCACCTTGAACGTCTTGGTCGCCCCTTTGCCTCCCCAGTTGATCGTTACTTCCATTCCCTTTAGCTGGTGAATCTGGGCTATCACTCGCGGGTCTACTCCGATCGTGGCTGCGCTGCCGTTAGTCTTGGGGCGTCCCCAATCGCCACGGCAGTAGCGTTCATCGATCACGAGCGCATCGGGGAGTACGTCGTCCCATTTGAGGCCAATCAGTTCGCTTACCCGCAGACCGGACATAACGCAGACGTACACCATCGTCGCGTAAGGCTCGGCCATAGCGTTCACGAGTAACTCAAACTGCTCGGGGGTTATGTGTGGCTTGGTGCGCTTGCCGGTCCGCGGGGGTGGAATCTGTATCCAAGCCTGTTCACGCCAACCAGTCGCCGTCAGAGCGGCTCTGCCTAAAACCGGACAGCGGCTCATTGACGAGGGCCAGAAATCTCGTTCGGGGAAGTCACTTGGACGTGTTGTCGGCAAACCGCCGACCAAGAGCGGACGACACGCCGTAAGCCACAAGAAAGGGTAGGGCGTTTTACGTCCAAGTGGCGGTGCCAATGCGGTTGCCGGATGCTGGCCCACTTTCCGGGAGTAATCTCCCACATGCCGTCTATAAGGACGAAGGCGTGTAGTCAGGAAGCAGATTCACAATTGCCGGTCGGCTTTCCGAAGGTCTTGCAGCGCATTACGGGGTGGACCTAACGCGGATCGATGGCATCGACGTGATGGTCGCCCAAACACTCGTAAGTGAAGTAGGCCTAGACATGAGTCGATAGCAACAGGTCTTCGGTGCCCGGCTTCCCTACGGCGCCGGCGACCAACCGCGTCATCCAACATCTGCGTCCCCCGGGCCGTTGAATACCGGCCCCTGCTATTCGCAGCTCCAGATACCCACCATTACAAACAACTCTTCGTGCCACATGCATTACGGGCGCGGCGCTGGGTGGCTCTTCAGACGCGGCGTTAAATGCGGAATGACAAATTCCTGGAAAATACCGGCAACGCTGCCTTCGGCAATTCTGATCAGCGCAGTCCCCACCAGCAAACTCGCACTGCGATCGCTGGCTGGATAGTACGTATAGGAGAGCCCGGCCGTGGCAAAGCTGCCGATAATTGTCGAGTAATTCAGCTGCCACTGCTTGTTGTCTCCCTTGCAGACCACTGCATTGCGGAGCGCGTAGAAAAATCGCTCCTTGGTCGTGCCCGTGCCCTTGTAGAAGTAGCGTGGATCCTGTTTCAGCAACGATGGCAGAATCGCGCTGTCGATAAACGTGCCAAAAAAGACGTCGCCGTAAAGCGCGCCGAAACGCCTGCCGTAGCCTGCCGCACCCTGCCCGTATCCGCCTAACTCATCACTCGCTTGATAAATACCGGCCAGAAATCCGACGCCGACAACGCTGATGGGGTCGGTAACCGATTTCCAGGCCAGCGAGAACTTCTGCTTCGGGGCCAAAGGCGCGGGATCGGGTACATAGGTGGTGTAAAAGTTCGGGAAGATGCCAAGTACGCGTTGCTTCTCCTGCTCTTTAACCTCTTGCTGAGCAATTTCAGCTTCCGAGAGTACGACCTTCACATCCGTTGTGGTGGCGGCAACAGTAAGCACGATCGCAGGAACAATAAAAGCCTGGCCCGGGTTCACGATTCCGGAAACCAATTTGGTTTCAAACCCCGGGGCGCTAACCGTGAGCTGGAAAGGGCCTGGAGCAAGATTGTCAAAGGAAAATTGCCCATTGTCGCCCGACAACATATCCTGTTTCTGGGCTTGATCCTTAAGGGTGAGTCGCACGTTCGCGCCAACGGCGACGGCTCCATCCTGATCGACAACGGTTCCACTGATGCTTCCCTGAGGTTGGCTGACTGACTGCGGCTCGCCAGCGGATGCTCCCGCGTCCATGAGAGCAAATGCCTGCGTTTCTCGCACTTCGATGGGCGACGACGCCTGTGCCGCTGCGGGCCTTGCCAATTCTGCTGGTAATGCATGCTGGGCAACCGCAGAGCTCGAAAAGAACAAACCACAAATACAGAATAAGAGCTGGGTGGAAAATTTCAACTTGTAGTTCATGGTTTGGTGCCGAAATGCACCTTGGCCGTGGCCTGTTGGATGTGAATAAGTTTCTTCTTACGCTGTTTCGCTTTTGGTTTAGCTGCCATTTATCAAGTCCCTTTCGTACCTATTTTGCAAACAAGGAATTCGAGGCGCAGGTAGCCGAATCTTACGATTTCGCAAGGATTCCCCTCAAGGATGTCAGACAAATAGTGTTGTGATCTGATGCGCAACGCCGAAATCCCTGTACCGCCGAGGGGCACTACAGCTACCGTGTAGGGGCGGACAATGGTGGTAAAAACCCCTCCTGTTACACTATTTGGGATTGGAGACTTTTGAATGGATATCACCCAAATAGCTGCTTACCTAAAAATAGAACGTGATCGACTCAGTAAAGCTATCTCCGCTCTCGAAGCATTAAACGTGCCATCGCCTCGCCACGGTGCTGAGGGTTGGGAAACGAACCTCCCTACCCTATTTTGCTGATTGACTTAGCTGGATGCTTGCCGTCTTAGTTGGCTGATGCCCCCGAGACAATGGCCTCCAACCGCCACGACATTTGTGATGTCTTCACTGGGGGTCAGAACCCCCCAACGTTCGAAAAGTTTCGCGCCAATTTCCCGCCTTTACTTCATCTGGCGAGTCTTAGGCGTACTGCTGCTTTAGGAGACTCTGATTGTGTCGGTGCTCCTGCCAACGGTTAAATGTCGATTACAAGTTGAGCCGCCGACCCCGGTTGCAGCCGTTGGGAGATAACCGAGATCGGCGACTGTTGTATCATCGCCCTATGGATTCCCATCCGACTGGCCTCACCTTTTTCCACCGCATTGACAAGACTGGAATCGTTGGATCATCCGTCTGCTTGAAGTGCTTTGTGACTGTCTCCCATACAGGGGGCAATTTCTCGCTAACCCCCACAGAATTGCGCAAGGTCGAATCCACGCACTTCTGTGAGCAATAGCAAAGGGCGACCCAGACCTGAAATTCAATCTGGGTCAGTTCGCCCATTTATAACTTGATAAGGTGCGTCCTGCTCCCCACTTCACAACGGAGGAATTGTCCCCCTTCGCAAATTAGCATTTGCTTGGACGCGGTTGACGTTCAATTCCCAAATTCGCTCGTCCGCATGGCCGATCTCCTTTATCCTGCGTTTCGTAAACCTCTTGTAATACCCCCCAAGATCGCCACGCACATTCCTGTTCAATCCAATATAAACAATCGCCCTGACTCCACAATTTAAAGCCCTGAGTATCGTTTTCCTAATAAATTCATTCTCGTGACATGGCCTACAGATCATAAGCACCGAATCTCTTTCGAAAGGGTACTCCGTGCAGTCGCCATGAATCACGGGCAAAACAGATTCATGACGAGGTTCCAAATCGAGGGCGGTCACCTGCATCCCAGCTTTGGCCAGCGACTTGGCGACGTGTCCCATGCCCGAGCCCACATCGTAGATGAGTTTGCTGCTGAACTGGACTTGCATCCATTTCACAAACATAGCGGTAGGGTGGAAGTATTTACGGCAATCTTGGGAGGAGAATTCGTTTCCATCGGCATCGTCATCAAGTTTCTGTCGGATTCCGATCCAGACCTTGAAAAAAAGTGCGCCACATGCCTTTTCGTCTGTAGCCTGCTCCAGAATGACATCCCGGTCGCCGCACTGCGCTAACAGCCATTCCCATTCGTCAAAATAATCCCCCTCCTCGTCCGCTTTTTTTTGTGCGGAACTCAATCGCTTTTCAAATTCCTCCGCATCGTGCTCGAACGCCTCGCCGTTGGCGTAAACAAAACGGACATGAGCACAGCTTGGTTGCTCGGTTAACCCCTCCTCCGCGTCAACAATTAGCGTCTTGCAAATGGGGCACACGACGTTCTGATCTTCTGGTACCTCGATGATCTTTGGTGTGGGCATCACTATTCACCCCCTCGCAAAACGACGCCAGCCTTGGGGGCCAGCGTCGAATGGCAGAATGAAGTTTGATCGTCAGGAAGAGGCAGCGACAGTTACTTTTTGGGGATCAGCAACCCGGGGTCAGCGCTATTGAGGGAGACAAGCGAGCCACTTATACCATGCCGGGTAGTGTTAAACGTACTGTTGGTACTGCCTATGATCTGATCATGCATGTCGTTGACCACGCTCATTCCTCCCGAAAATCCAGAGGTTACCGAACCAAGGAGCTTGCCGCCATTGCCGTTACGGATGTACTTCTTCTCTAGCATATTTAGTCCCCCCTACTATCAATTATATGAAGCGAGATCAAAAAAGAGATAAGTTTCCAAGCACTGCCGCAAATTTTTATCTGATCGCTGGGAAGCATACGAGCATGGGGTGGAAGGACCAGCATGAGACTCTAAACCCGCAGGTGGGGAGCCTACCCTGCCTAGAGTCGGACTCCCTGAGGTTCCTGCGGGCAACCCAAAGGAGGGTTTCGGCGAGTATCCACGAGCCTCAGATTCATGTCTGTGACGAAGGTCACACAACAGGGGTTGCCCCACAGAGGTTTCCCCCCCCCAACATTCAAAGTAGCCATCGCCTGAGTTACCCAGCACCTGTTCCTGAAAATAAGTTTGGCATTCTTACCTAAAATTTGATTTTGGTCAATATATTAGGGTGGGGGATTTGTGCCAATGAAGAAAGTCGCGCTCTATATGCGGGTAAGCAGTCTCGATCAACGACCTGAAAGCCAGCTTTATGATTTGCAGCAATTGGCGTCCCAGAGGGGCTACGAAATCGTCAAAGAATACACCGATAGGATCAGCGGTGCCAAAGCGCGGCGTCCTGCATTGGATGCGCTTCTTTCTAGCGCCCGTTTGGGGAACTTAGACGTAGTCATGGTGAAGTCGCTATCCGATGTGGCTCGCTCCGTTAAGCAATGCCTCGCTATGCTGGATCAGTTGAACCAACTTGGCATCGGTTTTGTTTCCTGCCGAGAAAACATCGACACAACGGGGGCGATGGGTCAGGGAGTGGCGATTATCATAAGCGCCCTTTCTCAATTGCAGCGTACCCTCGTCGCCGAGGCTGTGAAGGCGGGGATGCGCCGTTCGAGGCTGGAAGGGGTGCGGATCGGCAGGAAGCCACTAGATATAGACAGGTCTGCAATCGTTCAAGACCGCATTTCTGGGCTGAGCCTTACCACGGTCGCCCAAAAACATCGAGTCTCGCGGGGAACCGTTTGTCGATTGATGCGGTTGGCCACGGGAATCCCACAACCTGCGCCCACCGAAGCTACGCTTCGTCCGCCGATAGTAGCCATGGAGGATTATGCGAGTTGCACTTTACGCCCGAGTTAGCACCCTTAACGGCCAGAATCCCGAGATGCAGTTGACCGAACTTCGCGAGTACTCCTCCCGTCGTGGTTGGCAGATCACCGAGGAGTATGTGGATGAGGGGGTCAGCGGTTCCAAGGAATCGCGCCCTGCGCTTAATCGCATGATGGCAGACGCTCAACAGCGGAAGCTGGACGCTATCCTTGTGTGGAAAATTGATCGTTTTGGTCGCTCGTTAAAACACCTCGTGAACGCCCTCTCAAATCTCGAATCCTATGGTGTGGACAAGAACCGAGAAACATGCGGGAATGGGCTACTTTGAGATGCGTTTTTCACTCTCAAGCTATGGCTTAGTGATGACACGGCCGCTGTGGAGCGGGTTATCAGATGTTCTTCATCATCGTTGGCGAGCAGCTGGCCTCGATTTCCGCCTTCGGCGGCTGCGCATGGCCCGTGAAAAAGCTCCAAAGTCCTTGTCCGTTTGATTGGCATAGGCGATCGCAAACTTCGCAATACCCTTGTCGAATTTTGAACTGTTTCCCATGTATCCCTACATGGCGCACGGATCGCCCGAGCGGGCGTGTCCCTTGGCGAGTAGTTCGCCGCAGACGCGCGCGTACTCCGCCAGGCCATTGCCCTTCAGCTCGTCGTCTTCGATGCTCGCCTTGTGATCGCGGAGTTGCCGTACCAAGTAGTCCCGGCCATCCATCTGCGTCCATCCCAGGAAAATGTCCGACTGCATTTGCATGGCACGCTGCCCTTCGGCCACCCGCTCGCCCTGGTTTTCGGGTACGCGCGCGTCGGGCAGGTAGGAGGCGTACGCGGAATGCGTCGCCTCTTTCACCTGAAGGAACAGGGGATCGTCGGCACCGCCGCCCAGCATCAGCGCAACGTAGTCGCGCATTCCCACGCTGCCGCAGCCGACCACACGAAATGCGACATGCTCGACGTGATACTGCAAAAAGAAATGGCGGCGCTCGGGCGTCAGCGTAAGCGAGTAGTCGTGGATGGCCTGTTGTATCTTCGGCCCATGTCCCGCAGGCACGGGGTACTGCAATGGTTTCTGCTCGCGCAGGTAGTGCCGGCCTTTACGGACTACCGCCAGCTTGGCCAGACTTTCAAGGTTGGTTGCCCGCTGCGCCTTTTGCAGGACTTCGGCAACCGGCGAGCGTTTCAGAAAGCGTGAGACCTGGAAACGCGCCAGATCGATCACGGCCATCTGCGAGAACTTGCGCATCCACTCGCGATAGGTGCGCACGGATTCCAACACCGCGTCCTTGCACTGCCCGTCGCTGTCACCCGCCACGCGGCCTCCGAGCACCAAGCTCGCCGCCATTCGCTTTACGTCCCACTCGAACGGTCCCTGGATGGTCTCGTCGAAATCGTTCAGGTCGAAGATAATTCGTCCATCCGGCGCGGTGTACGAGCCAAGATTATGGACATGCGCATCGCCACACAGCTGCGCGATGAGGCCAGTGCAAGGCATGAGCGACAGGTCGGCCGCCATCAAGGGAACCGCGCCACGATAGAAGGAGAACGGCGACAGGGACATCCGCTGATGCTTGATAGGCAGAAGGTTTTCGACCCGTCCTTGCTCCGAAGCGAGTATCAGCTCCACCAGGTTGTGCTTGCGGGATGCGGGGTTCCACTCGGCCTGCCCGATACGGCTGGCTTTGGTGCGCGCGAAACGTCCCACCCCCCGGCGTTCTTCACGCGTAGGATAACGATTCGACTTGCTTGTCATCCGGAATTTCCTTTTTCGCCTCAAAAACGGCACCATAATACACCCGTCTCGCTGTCATTGAGTCGCCAGATTCCAAACGTCACTGGATGTTGGTACACTGCAACCGTCCGACCGCCGGCCAGGAGACGCTTATGGACCGCATACGGTTTGTTACGCAAGGCGACCAGCGCATCTTGTTGTTGGATTTTACAAACTGCACCGCTCAGGAAGTGTCGGCTATCGCAGATCAAGCTCCGGCAATCGTGGCTCAGGAGCCAAGTGGTTCTGTCCTGGTGGTAGCCGATTTCAGCGGAGCGGAGTTTAGTCGCAATGCAGTGGAACACATCAAAATCGCGACTGTCTTCGACCGGGCCTACATCAAGAGAGCGGCGTGGGTTTTGACGGGGAATCTGCCCAAAGCCCTCTATGATGCCGTCCGCCATTTTTCTGCCCGTGAGTTTCCCGTCTTCGCGACCCACGAAGAGGCGCTGAATTACCTCGTGAGCTGATCAATTCGGCGCGGCAAGAAGACGGCGGTATCGGATAAGGCGATTGGTCTCGTCCGCGATCATCGCTTCTAGATCTTGACTCATTCGTTTAGTTTTTTCCTCCTGTCGCGGGGCCTCGTGTCTACGCCTTCAAGTGCCAATCCCAATGACTCTACTCGACAAGGTCCTGGTTGCGGCGGCCGCGCCGAGGATTCCGGAAAGCCTGGTCGTCCAACTTGCCGACGGTGGCCGCTTAGTTCTGCCTGTAGGGGTCGCTTCGAGCAGCAGGTGCAGGTCGTGCGCAAAGTTGGATCAGAGACGGTTGTGACTTTGCACGACCTGTGCCGCTTGGTGCCGCTGGTGGGAGATGAGAGATGGGAGCCGTAGAAGAGAGCAGTTGGCAATCAGCAATCAGCATTTGGCAATTGCCAAGCAAAAACAGATCCCTCGCTACGCTCGTGATGACAACTGCAATACGAATGTCACCAAGTCCTGCAAAGGTTAAGAGTGGCAAAGACTCCCGCCCTCAATGCACCAGAAATCCGCTGCCTGCAGCGATCACGCCAATCGTCGCAAGAACAAATCCGAAGTACCAGTACGCGCGCTTGTCCGTGAGCAGGGTAATGGAAGTGACAACCAGCGCGATCTCCAGAAATACCTCGCCCAAATCGAAGCGATCGGCGCGACGGCTGGCGTGTCCCACTTCTGCCTCCAGTCCGCGCGCTTCATTTTGGATGTCCTTCTGTTGGTCGTGGTATTTGTCGATCTCTTCGTGGAAGCGTTTCTGTACCTCCTGGGCGCGTTCTTCCTTGGTGTTCTCCAGGGCAGTGAGCACGTCGTCGAGGGCCTCCAGATTGTTGCGGCGTATGTTCTTTGCCTGGTAATAGGCCCACTGGTCGGTGGCCCGGGTCTGCAGCAGAATTTCTTCCGTATGCGCCCGATGGCCCAGCAGCGAAACCGTGGCCACCATCACGGCCAGGATCGCCATGGTGAGGCTGACCGGAGCCAGGTGCTTTCTTTCCCTGCCTTCTTCGGCTGCTTCCTTCGCCTTGTCGATCGCTTCCATTTCCGAGCTCATGAGACCTCCAGTAGCAATTCGCAATTCGTAGTTGGCAATTAGCCGAAGCGCAGTTCTGTTACATAGTAAATTGTGACGGCTTTCCGAAGAGAGGGTCACCAGTAATCACACTGACAAAAGAACAAACTATTCACCGACGCAGATTTCTGGCAAAGTACCTCGCCAATCGGCCGTGGCCACAATCTCGCCTAAATTCACTGCACTTGTGAACCTCTAGCGATCAAGCCGAATACGCCGCCGTTCCAGCGGCAGCTGTACGCACCATGTAATGCTGTTCCGGCACCGCAAAACCGGCAGTCGTAAACGAATCCTTAATCAGCCTGTTGGTGTCGAAATACACTTGCCAGTAGTCTTTGTTGTTACAGTACGGACGCACAGCCAGCACCGGCCCGGCAAGGTTGAAGGTCAGTATTTCGACATCGGGGGCAGGGGTGGTCAGCACATTCGGAATGCCCGACAAGGCTTTCTTCAGCAGCGCCATGGCTGCGTGTACATCGACCCCATGCGCCAGTTGCGCCGTCAGGTCCACTCTTCGGTAAGCATTAGTCGAGAAATTCTGGATGACATCGCCGAAGATCTTGGCATTGCCAATGATGTTGCGGACGTTGTCCAGCGTGTCAATCGAACTGGCGAACAAGCCGATCTCATGCACCGTGCCGGTTACTCCGCCGGCCGTCACAAAATCTCCAACCTTCATGGGCTGGAGGATCACCAGAAACACTCCCGAAGCAAAGTTGGACAGCAATCCGCTCCATGCCAAGCCGACGGCTACTCCGGCCGCGGCAATCAAGGCTGCCAGGCTGGTCGTCTGGACTCCAAAGAAGCCCAAGATGGCGACGACCAGTACGATATTGAGAATGGCGGCGACCGCATTCTGGATATAGCGAATCAGCGTGGGATCGATTTTCTGACGGGTCATGCCACGGCCAATGAGGCTGATGGCGAAACCGATCAGCCAACGGCCGACAATCCACAGCGCAAGGGCTTCCAGGACGCGTATGCCGAGTGCAATCAGGGCCGTCCAACCGGCCGACATTAATGCATCAATTTTCGTTTGCATGGCTAGATTCCTCCCAGGAGACGATTTTAACCAGACATTGGGTATGGTGGACCATTGACGGCCCGCCCCGTCTGCCATGGTCCGGCTGAGTTGTTTGCATTCGTCAAAGGCTACTGTTTGCAAACCTGATCCAGAAAAGTGGAGTTTGAGATACTCAAGTCCTTCCCATCGCTCTCCACGATCGCATGAGTCGCTGTAATGGCGGTCAAGACGCCACTCTGTCCGGCAATTTCCAGACGCTTGCCGACGGCGAGGAACTTACGCGCGTAAAACCCTGCGACGATGTTCCTTACGACATCCCGTGTGCCCAACCCAAAGGACAGCCCGAAAGCCAATGCCCCTCCGCCCAGAATGAAGCTGGTCACGATCCGGACCATCTCGGTATCGATCTTTAACTGGGCGATCGCCATCATGGCGACTACAAACAGGATCAATCCTGAGACCAATTTCCCCAACGATGGAGCAAAATCGATCCCTGAACTCTCAGCGGCTTGCGTGACCATCTGGCCGGCGAACTGGCCAACGGTACTACCCAGGATCAAAAGCAGCAGGGCCGCGACAATATTCGGGAGGTAGGAGAAAAAGGCGCCAATCGCGTTTGAGATCGCGACCAGCCCAAGCGCATCACTGGCTGTCTTCGCCAGCAGAAAGATAACCAGGAAGTAGATGAGCCGTGGAATAAAGACGTTCAGCTGCTGGCGCAGCCCGATCCTCTGAAGGGCCTTGTCGATGCCTGCTCTTTCCATCAGGCTGTCGAAGCGTACCCGGACCAGGAGCATGCGCAGCACGATTTCCACGAGCTTGGCCACGACCAAGCCGAGGATTATCAACACAATTCCAACTGCCACTTTGGGTGCTGCAGTTATGACCGAAGTCACCAGATTCCCAAAGGACTCGAGAAGTTTTTCCTTCATGACTGCCGTCCCTTCTGAACGCCGCGCAGATGCAAGAGTTCCATCAGACTGGTCCAGAGTTCCAATAGCACTACCGAGGGCACGTTCCAGGAGAATGATGCCACGTGGGAAGCTGCTGTGCGGCGGTGAATCGTACGGCGGATGCGGGTCAGGAAAGTGGGGGAAGTCTTATGCTCAAAATCAGTCAAGACTCTGACAGGTTCACCAGGATCGACGTCCTGGCCGCCGTGCCACATCGAGTTGTTGGGATCGTCGCTCATCATCCACTTGGGTCGCGGCCTGCCACTCGCAGGCTTTCGTAGCGCCGTCTGAACTCCTCGCGGGCGCGTTTAATCCGCATTTTCGCAGCCGAAAGGCCGATCCCCAAAGCCTTGGCCACCTCTTCGTACGGCATTTCGTCCATGTCACAGAGAACTAGAGGAATTCTCAGTGCTTTGGACATCGAATCGAGGACCCTGCCGATGAGCTGCTGCTCGCCGATTGCATCGGCCTGCCTCTCCGCCGTGGTCTGAACCTTAAGTTGATCGAACCCATCGACTTCGGCCTCGTCGATGTCCACGTAAGACCGACCCTCCCGCTTCTTCAGATGGTTCAGACAGTGGTTGACCTTGATGCGTTGCAACCAGTACCTAAACGAGGATCTTCCCTCGAAGCCGCGGAGCCCGAAGAACACCTTCACCATTACTTCTTGCGCGAGGTCCTCGGCGTTATTGGGATCACGTGTGATGTAGCGGCAGTTGGCGACCACCCGGCTCTGATAGCGCAACACGAGTTGCTCAAAAGGCCGCAAATCTCCCTCGGGGGCTTCGAGCGCTTTTCGCAGAAGCTCTTCATCCTCGGGCTCCACCGCGTGGACATCCGCCGATTCGGCAGGGAATAAAGTCATGGAAAACCCGAATTCTACACCTCAGCTCTCTTCCTACCAACAATGACAGCCCTGCCCCCCTCTAAAGTCACATTTTCCAGTACAAAGAGCCTGAAGCAGGCTGAATTGACGGCCACGAACTTAGTTTTTGGCCCCCATGTGACTTTTCTACGCCACTGTTTGTCTCTGTCAATGTAAGGCGGATCTCAGTGAGAGGCGGACACCCTATGCAAACCCAGCTTTCAGAGGCGTACGCGATGACCAATTACGTGATTGCTGAGGTCACCTGCCACGTATGCGGCAAGACCCCGGCTAAGCTTTCAGTCGATGGCTGGGCAGGCCACAAGAGCTGCCCGACGTGCCACAGGCCGTGTGAATGCATTTACCTGGGCCACGGTTTCAGCAGCGACCACTCCCTTGAGGCGATACACACGACGACGTAACGGGAAAGGTATCGTCGACAGGTCTGCTGACCAGGACGACTTTTGTGAGGAGGAGACATGCGCGGACGAGAGGAATATCTGATGACGAAGAGCTGGACAAGGTTGGTGATGGCGGCAACCGGCTTCGATCCGATGGATGCTGAGAAGATCGTAAACGAGCTTCCGTTCCGCATTTTGAAAGAACCACTGTGTGAGCCGGTTTGCGATTCCGGCGGCGTGAGAAGGCCTACGCAGAAGGGTGCCGATGTGAGTCGACTTGAAGAAGGCTACGGCCTGTTGTTGATGCTTGCTGTGGATATGTTCAATGCCTAGAGGCGGCGTACAATTTATGCGAAGCCTCGTAGCAGAAATACCCGATCGCCTGACCGCCGAACACCAAGCGTAACTTCGGGTTCTACGATCAAGGAGAAGGCCTATGTTCAAGCGATTCCGCGATTGTGTGTTGCGAGGCAATGTAGTCGATCTGCTGGTCGGCGTGGTGATCAGTGCTGCCGGCATTGTCTCGATTAAGAACGTCGGGTTACGTCCTAGCCCGGCGAGTTTTTTGTGGTACTGCTTCAACGACTGAAAGGAGGGCTTTATGCTTCATCCCCTTTCGAGATCATCGGAATCGGAGCTGATTAAGGAGATCCCTATGAAGAAAATGATTTGCTTGATGGCGCTTGTGGCTGTGTCTCTTGCTTCACAACTTTGCATGGCACAGGCTCCTGCGGGTGCACCTGCAGGTGCAACCGGGCTTTGTAATGACGGTACTTATTACACGGGGGCAACCAAACAGGGTGCGTGCCGCGGCCATAAGGGCATCAAAGACTGGTATGGAACACCAGCCGCAACCCCCACGAAATCTCCAGCGGCACCTGCCGCTGCTCCACCTGCCGCTGCTGCTCCGGCCCCAGCCACAAACCCACCGGCGGCGGCCACAGCAGCTACGCAACCTGCTGCGAGGGCAACACCCAAAACAACCACTGCGGCAGCTGGTGGCGGACCGGGTCAAGTCTGGTTGAATACTTCGACGAACGTCTACCACTGCCCAGGCACGCAGTACTACGGTAAGACTAAAGCTGGTGCTTACATGACCGAGGCCGAAGCTAAGGCCAAAGGCGCACATCCTGACCACGGCAAGGCCTGTAATTGATTTCTGAGAATCAGTTAGCCGTGTAGCCGCAGGGGACAACCTTGAGGGACGATACGGTTATTCTTGAAGAACACGATGGTGGCTTACCGGTTGCTCATTTTCAGATGGCCTGCGGCAGGATCTGTGCGCGATGCTGTCGCAACTTGGGCACACATTTACCGAAGACTATTAAGGAGAACGCATGAAATATAAGCACGCATTAACCCGTATCCTGTCTTTCACCATCACTATGTTCCTCCTGGCTGGATTGTGCATGGCCCAGAGTGGATCAGGTGGTAAGCCATCGGCCAGCTCGGCTTCTGCCAAGGCGAGTACATCCGCCGCTGCAGCGGATCTCATTGACATCAACTCTGCCAGCAAGGAACAGTTGTCTTCGCTACCAGGCATTGGCGATGCTTATTCCCAGAAGATCATTGACGGTCGGCCCTATAAGAACAAGACCGAACTGAAGACGAAGAAGATCATTCCGGCAGCCACCTACAACAAGATTTCCGGAAAGATCATCGCCAAGCAGAAGTAAGTGCACCAGTCAGGTAAGGGTTTGCACAGGCTTGCGGCATTTGACAGGACAAGGCAATGAGATGCTTTGAAACCTCTCGCTTTGACCGCTCAATTGGACATGTCCTGTGCGAGCCCAACTTCAGCTGCATTCACGGCAAACCGCTTGCGCCTTCCGCGATAGCAGGTTTCACCAACAGATTACCGGATATAGCTGTTGATATGCGCTGTTTATTCCAACCCCCATCTGATCATCAAAGGAGCTATCCATGAACGAGATCGTGCAGCAAGTTGCCAAGAAGTTCAACCTCTCACCAGAAACCGCCCAGCAGATTGTGGATTTTGTCGTCGGACACGTTAAAGGGAAGCTGCCCGAGAATGTGTCGCAGCATATCGATGGCCTGCTCTCCGGAGGCACCGACGCAGCAGGCCTGATGGATAAAGTCAAGGGCATGGCTGGCGGCCTGTTTAACAAGTCTTAGCTGCTCCGGATTGGCGTCCGGGCGTTGCTACCGTCGGCAATCGGATTAACTCGTGGGAGCGGCTGCTTTGGCGGCGCTCCCACGTCACCGCCGACATAACTCATTTGCAAAGGAGTGGGTGAAATGCATTATCTCTGGACAGCACTAATCGGATTGGTTGTTGGGGCGCTCGCCAAGCTCATCATGCCAGGCAAGGACCCGGGTGGCATCATCGTTACGATGCTGATCGGCATTGCTGGATCGTTCCTCGGCACCTGGCTAGGCCGCCTCGTGGGCTGGTACCAGGAAGGCCAGTCCGCCGGCTTTCTCATGTCGCTGGTCGGCGCGCTGATCCTGCTGGGGATCTACCACCTCATCAAGCGCCAGACAGCGTCGTAGACGCCCGGTTCATGAGTCCCGGTGTGGATGTTGTCTTCGATAGCTGCAGGGACTGTTCGGCGAATTCTGCATGCCGCTCCTCGAAATGCAAGGAAGAGCTGCACGACACCGCTGCGTTCACGGAAAGAAAGGATTGGCTATGATATTCAAGATCACTGCGTATGTGTCGTTAGTCTGTTGCTGCGGCATGGCCTCATATGCCGAGCAAGTTACCCTCAAGAATGGCGATCGGCTCACCGGGACCATCCTGAATGTGAGCGACAAGAAACTCACCATCAAGACCGAACATGCCGGCACCGTTACCATTGACTGGGACGCGGTCGCGCAGTTCTCCTCCGAGCAACCCATGGTGGTGACCCGCACCGACAAGCAGGTAGTTTCCGGGGCGGTGAACACCAAGGATTCGGAGGTCGTGGTCACCACCCCGTCGGGAACACAGAGCATTCCTATGGCCGATGTTGCGGTGATGCGCTCGCCGGCCGATCAAGCGGCGCATGAAAAATCCCTGCATCCGGGAATGCTGGAAGGCTGGGCAGGCGGTGGCAACTTCGGACTGGCCCTGGCCAGAGGCAACTCTGACACTACCAATGTAGCGTTGGGTTTCAATGCAGCACGTCCGACTACCACCGACAAGTGGACCATCCAGGCAGCCTCGCTCTATTCGGCCAGCACCGTCGACAAGGTAACGACCACCAGCGCGAATGCTTTGGGAGGCTTTATCCGCTACGACCGCAACCTGACCAAAAGGCTGTTTGCTTTTGGGATGTTTGCCGGAGCGTACGATCGCGCCCAGGACCTCAACGAACGCCTCAGTCCGAACGGCGGTCTTGGATATCACGCGATTGCCACCAACGTGACGACGCTTGACCTGCTGGGTGGCTTTGGCTACACCTACGAGAACTACTCGACCGTGACCAACAACCTGATCAACGCGACCATCGGCGACGAGTTCGCGTACAAGCTCACGCCCAATACTACGGTGATCCAAGACTTTTATTTCTTTCCTAACCTCAACGGAGGCGGAGGCTATCGCGGCATTTTCGACTTTGGCCTGGCCAGCAAACTGTACCGTGCGATCACCTGGAACCTGAACTTTGGCGACCGCTACAACAGCAGGCCGGTGGCAGGAAAAAAGAACAACGACATACTGCTGACCACCGGATTGGGTTTGACCTTCGGAAATAAGGCGAAGTAAGCGTCATAGATGCCTGCGCCAATGGCCGCTGAAGTCAGAAGCACGAGGCACGGTTCGAACCGGAATCTCGTGATGAGTCAATCAGGGAGAGTTCTGATCAGCCACCGGCAGTTGCCAGGAATTGGCACAGGGAATCGCTTTTCACTCTGGACGGGGCAACTCAAACGAAGATGAAGCCCAGGGGGCTGTCCGACTGGTAAAGTTGATGGAGTTCAATCTGTCTAACGCGTAGATTATGGAAACATTCTCAGGAGGAGTTTATGTTCAAAGGATTTCGCGAGTTTGTGCTGCGGGGCAACGTAATCGATCTGGCGGTGGGCGTTGTTATCGGCGCCGCTTTCGGCACGGTGGTCAGTGCATTCGTGAAAGATTTGCTGACTCCGGTGATTGCCGCGGTGGCGGGCAAACCGGACTTTGCCAGCTTCTTCTTCGAGGCCAATGGGGCGAAGTTTCTTTACGGCGACTTCTTCAATGCGGTCATCTCCTTTCTGCTGATCGCCGCGGCCGTGTATTACTTTGTTGTTCTGCCAGTGAATACTCTGATGAAGCGTTTCGAGAAACAAGCTTTGCCCGACAAGAGGAAGTGCCCAGAGTGCCAGAGCGATATCCCGCTCGAAGCCCGTCGCTGTGCATTTTGCACCTCGACGCTGTCCTAGAAATCTCAGTTTGCAATGGGGCAGTCGCTGATGCTGGAAATCGTTGCCATCCGTACGCATCCGAGCCGTACAAACCGAGGGTAGCATTTTCAGCCAACTGTTTGGGACATCGCTCTCGCGCTAACAACCCGGTCGCTTGAGTCTATGAATGCTGGGCGACCCACGCAGCGGGAGTAAGGTCTGGGAGGCGCCGGATCGGGAGATCAGCAAACCCGGGGAGAACCGCTGTCAAGTAGTCGCGCGCCGGGAGTTTCAACCGGCGGCAGCTTTCCACGACCGAGAGAATCGCCGCAACCTTGGGTCCCGCCTGTGGACTGCCGATGTGTATCCAGTTCTTCCGGCCCAGTGCCACGGGACGCATTGAATTTTCGGCAAGGTTATTGCTCAACTCAAGTTCCGGATATTCCAGGAACCGTGTCAGTTTCCTCCACAGCGTGAGCGCGTATTGACAGGCCTTGCTGAGTGCGCTGGAGGGCAATGCCACGGACTGTGCTGCCTCGATCTTGCTACGGATATCATCCAGCAAAGGCTTGGCTCTTTCCTGACGCAGAGCATGACGCCCAGTGAGACCAATCCCTCTGCGGCGAGCTTCCGCGTCGACGGCGAACAGTTGGTCCATCCGGGCCACAATCGGAGTTGCAACCGGGTCTCGTGGATTCAGCTGCACCGCCTCGAAAAACTGCCTTCTAGCATGCGCCCAACAAGCGGCATGTACCACTCGCGTCCCGCCGACCTGATCGTAGGCCGTATAGCCATCAGTTTGGAGAATGCCTTCGAACTGTTCCAGAAACCGCCTCGGCCCATCGCGCCCGCGGCCAAGACGGAAGTCGAACACCACGCTTCCTCCGGGGCGGCCGTACTGCCACAAATACGCTTGGCGGTTCTTTCCCCGGCCTTCGTGCATCTGCACATCGACCGGGGTCTCATCCGCCTGAATGTAAGGTCCACTGTTTAACTCTCGCCTCATCGCGGCGACCATAGGGATCAGCAGCTCGCCGACTTTCAGCACCCAGCCGTCCAGCGTCGCTCGGCTGATTTCCAAGCCGAGGTCTCTTTCCAGAATCATGCTCTGCCGATGCAGGGGCGTGTGATTGCAATACTTGCTGATGACCGTGTCGATGACGATGCGGTCACTCGCCAGGCACTTCTCGATAATCCTTGGTGGCAGCGGTGCTGAGACCACTCCAAGTTCCTCACACAACCGGCAAGCCCGTTTCTATCGTTTCGTGACCAGCACGAAGTACTTCGCCGGCTCCACATCGAGCTGGGAACTCTCCTCGTAGCCCATCACCACCGTTTCTTTGCCGCAGCTCTTGCACACGCGCTGATCCGGTGGGCAAGGCAGTATCCGCTCTACGCGCGGAAGATTCGCAGGCAATTCCTGGCGGCCCGGATGCTTGCAGGATTTGTTCGTCGAGCGCCGCACCGGCGTGGGCTCATTCTCCGCCTGCACCATCACTTCACTGACGACGGGCTCAAGCGCGAACAATTCCATTTGCGCTTGGGAGAGCTTTTCGCCGCCCGCCCCATATTTCTCGATGCGCATCAGTCGCAGCTGCTCTTCCAGCACTCGAATCCTCAGCTCCGCGTACTGCAGCCGGCTCTTCAGTTGTGCGATGAGTTCCAGATCGGCCGGTGCTGAAGGTATGAAAGCTTCACTCACAATGGGCTACTGATTTAACAGAGTCGGCCCGCGACGTGCAAGCAGTTTAGGCGGCGTTTCCTAGCGGAGCCTTCCGGTACCACCGCTTGTGCTTGGTTCTGGCCAGATCGATCCCACCTAACAAGAGAGTCAGTTCTTCATTACTGAGGACGACCTTGCCCTGCGCATCGCCGGATTGCGGCCAGGTGAAACGCCCTTTCTCTAACCGCTTGGCACAGACCCAGAGTCCGCTGCCATCCCAGACGAGGACCTTCAACCGATTACGCTGGGCGTTGCAGAACAGGAACAGGTGGCCACTAAGAGGCTCACACGACAATCGGTCCCGGACTAGACCGTACAGCCCTTCGAACCCTTTGCGCATGTCGGTGACTCCGGCAGCCAGATAGATCCGTGTGGCTGGACCTAATCCAAACACGGCTTACGCCCGCTCAGTGCAATCACCAGGCGCTCTAATGTATTCGTATCGAAATCAGGATGTACCTCGATCCGGCGCCCGCCCGACAGCACCACGGCCAGCCCACAACTCGATTCGTGCCGCGTCGGCGATTTCTTAGCGGCCAACTCCACTGGTACCAACCGGCCGGGCGAAGAAGCTCTTCTGCTCTTTCTCTTCCAGCGTTGCTTCTTCAAGTGGCGATCCAGCGTGCCGAAGCTCAAACCTCGACTCCGACAAAACTCGGTGCGTCGCATGCCACTGCTCAAAAACTCAGCCACTAGCTGCTGAATTTCCTCGCGGGTGCGTCGGCGGTGTGTTGACATCTTCTGTTTTCCATTCATCCAGCCACTTCACCACAAACGCCTTTCTTTGAAAAGGTGTGTTGCCCAGCTTTCAATTACCCACAAGTCTGGCTGGATGGGTCGGGGGTGGGCGGTTTGTGAAATAGGTTCAGCCTCAGGGTAAGCACTTATGCGACAGGCATAGCGGATGCTGAACTGCCGTCATGAACGAACAGCAGGGACGGTTGAGGTGGGCTGAGCAAGATCTCGGCTGCACGACTTCCCGGAGCGATGTCTGGATTGATCAAGAACTTGCGGACTCCCAATTCAGAGATGTGCGGCTGGGCAAGCGATTTCGCAAGCTTCTACAGCAGTTCTCCGACGGCCTAGGTGGAAGCATCCCATGGGTTTGCCAGGATTGGGCGAACACCAAGGCTGCCTATCGTTTTTTCTCGAACGGCAAGGTTAGCGAAGAAGAGATCTTGGCCGGACATTTTCAGTCCACCCGTGAGCGATTTGCCGCCAGCGACGGGCCGGTTCTGATTCTTCATGACACGACAGAGTTCATTTACCGGCGTGACGATGTGACCGCTGTGGGGGTTCTTCACGACTCAACCGCGGGCCGGGACAATCTGGGCCGTGTGCGCCACCATACCGTCTGCGGCATCTCCATGCACTCCAGTCTAGCGGTCACCTTGGCAGGTCTGCCGCTGGGTCTGGTGGCCATCAAGTTCTGGACCCGAGACAAGTTTCATGGCTGCAATGCCTTGAAGAAGAAGATCAACCCCACCCGCGTCCCCATCGAAAAGAAGGAGAGCGTCCGCTGGTTGGAAAACCTGAGGCAGTCCAGCGCCCTGTTGAATGATCCCCAGCGCTGTGTCCACATCGGCGATCGCGAGAGCGACATCTACGAACTGTTCTGCACCGCCCAGCAGATGGGCACCCACTTTCTGGTGCGCACCTGCGTCGACCGCCTCGCCGGAGACGGTACCAGCACGATCGGCAAGGAGATGAAGCAGGTGCGCGTTCAAGGCCTGCACCGCATACAGGTCAGAGACAAAAAAGGCGAGTTGTCCGAGGCCGTGTTGGAGATTCGCTACTGTCGTCTGGTAGTTCTTCCGCCCATGGGCAAGCAAAAAAACTACCCGAAACTGATTCTCACCGCCATCCACGCTCAAGAACGAGGCAGGCCGCACGGACGGGACAGAATCCACTGGAAACTGCTCACCGACCTGCCGGTGTGTTCGCGCCAAGAGGCCGTTGAGAAACTGGTCTGGTATTCCATGCGATGGAAGATCGAGACGTTCCACAAGATCCTGAAGTCCGGCTGCAAGGCAGAGCAGGCGAAGCTGCGAACGGCGGAGCGGCTGGTAAATCTGTTGGCGGTCCTCTGCATCCTGAGTTGGCGAATCTTCTGGATGACCATGATCAACCGCGCGGCACCCGAGGCTCCACCGGAACTGGCATTCACCAGGATAGAGCTTCGGCTGCTCGATGCACTGGTGAAAGACAAGCCTACCCGCAGGCGCAAAGAGACACTCTCCACTTATCTAACCAAGGTGGCACAACTCGGGGGCTATCTCGCTCGTGCTACCGATTCTCCACCCGGCAACTTGGTCATGTGGAGAGGCCTGTCCCGTCTCACTGATATCGAACTGGGGGCAACCATCGGTGCTGACTTTATGGGTAATTGAAAGGTTGCCCAGACGCTTACGGTGTGGCATTCATCTCACTGCGTGACAGCCTCGATCTCACCACCCCCAGTGGGCGTTTAATGTTCCAGATCGTCGGCGCGATGGCGGAATTCGAAAGGTCGCTGATTCAGGAGCGTGTGTGCTGCGGATTAAAGAACGCTCGCGCCCGTGGCAAACAGCTTGGCCGTCCACGGCGGGTCGTAGATCGTGACTGCCTGATCCGCTTGAAGTCGGAGGGCATGTCTTTGCGCGGCATCGCAACGAAGCTGGGGGTCGGCTATAGCACCGTCCGCATGCGACTGGCACAGGTGAGTTAAAAACCCCCCACTCAGCTAGTCCATCGAAACGGTCAATCAAAAGGATTTACCGCAGCGATTCTGGTGGGCGATAAACACATGTTTTCCGCTCTGGCGCAGGTGGGAGAACCTCTGCCACATGCAGGAAGGCTCGGCTTGTTGGTTATGCGAAGTGTGTTGGCTGGCAAATGGGTGGGGAGGGTCGGCGAAGACAGCGACGGCGAATTACCACACCAGACTGGCTGGTCTTTGCGACGTTGCCAATCCGGACAAGAAAGTACCTGCAGCGAACGGAGAAGCACACAGCACGAGCGTTGCTAGGGGCGACTAGCTGAAGGGTTTTTCGGTTAGCGGCAGGGTCTCTAAGCGAATCGACTGAGAAATCTGAGGGGCAAACACTCGCCGCAGGAGACTGTATACCCGCAGGAGCGGACAGATTCGTAGGCACTGGCCGACTTCCCGTTCCTAATCCGATTCGGAGCCACTTGGACGGCTTGCCGACTACACGCTCATGTGGATTGCTGGACCCTGGCGCGTTTACCGGTACGAATCCCGAAAACGCAGCCGACTTTTGTATTGACCGTCGCTCGGAAGAATCTCAGGGATTGTAAGCGGCAGGTTTCCCAGGAGCCGACTTTGGGAAAGGCTGACTCGCGGATCGGCTGTTGCGTCAGGACTAGCTGCAGCATGGTGATTTCCCAACAGTAATCGACCTGGCGAGAAGAAACGGCTCGACCACGAAGATATACACATATCAATCTTCTGATAAAGCAGCCGCATCCTCGGCATCAGCGAGGGCCTTTTGATCAGCCGGGCTCAGCCCAGACGGCGGCGATCCTGGTCCAACCCGCATGGCGGAGAAGCTATTGACTTTCCTTGATCGTACGGCCGTTCGTAGCCTGGATTGGGCGCGCGTTGTGTGGATAGATCTTGGCAAACGCGGCGATCTCTTCCGTCGAGAGTTCTGAAGGCGTCTTAAGAACGAACCAGGTCACTTCCTCGCTGCAGGGGGGCGTCGTGAGCGATCCGGCAAAAGTGTAGTAGCTGGTGTTCGCAGGCAGCAAGGCAGAGGGGTTGATTTCGACGCCGGGAACTACTTCCTCCTGGCTCTCGGTCTTGGGTAGACCCTCCCAAATCTTCTGGACCAAGCCGTTAGCACTCCCCTTCTTCAGCAAAACGGCAACCACGGCAAGCTTACCATCGCTGTCGGCATGGACCAGATGAGCGACCATGTCGTACGGCTTGCCATTGACATGCTCCTCGCTCGGGTGATGAAAGTGAAATTGCTTAAGCTCATACTTCTTGTCGCCAACCGTGATGAAGCTGCCCGGCGAGGTATTGACTTGAATGGTATGTCCGTTGTTGATGACCTTGAGCGGAGTCGACTTGTAGTCGAACTGAATCGGTGGCAAGGCTTCACGCTTCGCATCGCGGATGTCAATGGGTGATTGCTGGTGCCCGAGTTCGCAGATCGCGTAGTCAGGCTTAATGGAACCCCAATGCCTGGGGCCTTCTGCTCCAGAGTAGGACCATTCGTGAGCAGGTTTTGCTTCCTGGGCCTGAACCCCGGGGACCACCGCAATGACAAGGCAGAGAATCGCTTCAGAGACTCTCATCTTATCGTTTATCCGCACTTTGTCCCCCCTTTTTCCTGGCAGGAATCGTTCGACATTCAACAAAGTCTTTCGCCGCTGATGACCGACGAACTCCACAAACCCCGATAGCCAGGTCGTACATCGCGCTGGGTCAATCTTCATCCAGCAGAGCTTCATCCTCCGCGTCACCGACGGCCTTTTGATCAGCCGGGCTCAGCCCAGACGGCGACACGTCTACGGTCACTTTCACGATGGTTCCAGTAAACTTGTTGTCCTCTTGCTTGTAGTCCTCCGACACCGCGGTTTCCGCATCCATTCCCACGTCCGCTCCCTCGTCTCCTGAGAAGGCGAACGGCACGGTCTTGGGAATGTATCCTTGCGCCACCTGTTTCCCGTCCACGAAGAGCATGCACTTGCCGCCCGTTCCTGGCTTTGGTGCGTCGGGAACGAACTCGTACTTGATAACGTGTTTTCCTGCGGACAGCGCCGAGGCATCGGCGATGTTCGTTCTCTCCACCCCAAAGTAGTTGTATTCGTGATGGACCTTGCCGTCTTTCATGTAGAGAGTCCAGCCAGCGAACCTGCCACCTTGCGCAATGATCACTCCGTTGGTGTTGCCATCGCGCAGTTCCACCGGCGCAGTGACGGTGTAATGGCGGTTCTTCACGTTGATGAAGGTGTTCTCCATCATGCCCACCATTCCGGGATACACGGTCAGAGACGTGCGCGTCCCCATCAGGTCGGGCCGTCCCGCGATCGCGGGATTGAAGCGCTCCGAACGACGGTCATCGATGGGCAGCACGTGATTGCGGACCGCCTCCTTCATAAAGAGGGCCTGCATCTCTTTCAGCTTGGCAGGGTTTGTCGCGGCAAGATCATGGGCCTCGCTGAAATCTTCAGCAACATGATAGAGCTCCCAAACGTCCTGCGTGAGCGGCGGATTTTGCACCACGATCCATGGGATGGAGTGGCGCGTCGCTGCGATCCATCCGTCGTGATAAATGCCCCGGTTGCCGAATATCTCGAAGTACTGCGTGGTGTGGGTCTCCTTGGCGTTGGGATTATCGAAGGTGTAGATCATCGAAGTCCCATCGAACGGCAGCTGCTTGGTCCCATTCACGCTGGTGGGAAAAGGTAGGCCTGCCGCTTCCAGAATTGTCGGCGCAATGTCAGTAACGTAAGCGAACTGCGAACGGAGTTGTCCTTTGTCCTTGATGCGCGCCGGCCAATGGATCACCAACCCGTTCGTGGTCCCGCCGTAGTGTGAGGCGATTTGCTTGGTCCACTGGAACGGAGTGTCACCGGCCCATGCCCAACCAATCGCGTAGTGGGGGAACGTGCTCGGGCCACCCCAATCTTCCAGGTGTGGCATGTTGATCGCCGCGTCCTGAATGATACCGTTAAGCGCCATCATTTCGTTATAGGCCCCCAACGGACCTCCTTCCGCGCTGGCACCGTTATCGCCGACAATGTAGATGAATAGGGTGTTGTCCATCACTCCCATCTCATTCAGTGCATCTACCAGTCGTCCGATCTGCTCATCGGTGTGCTCGCCAAAGCCGGCGTAAGTCTCCATCTGCCGCGCTTCCAGCTTTTTCTCGTCCGGTGTTTGCGAATCCCAGGAGGGAATCTCTTTGGGCCGCGCGGTCAAGTCCGCATTTGCCGGAATGATGCCCATCTGCTTCTGCCGTGCGTAAATCTCCTGGTTCAGCTTGTCCCACCCTTGATCGAACTTTCCTTTGTAACGCTCGATGTATTCCTTAAACACATGGTGCGGCCCGTGAACTGCGCCGGGGGCAAAGTAAACGAAGAATGGCTTGTCCGGCGTCAACGCGTGCTGCGCCTGCATCCAGTTGATCGCCTGATTGGTCATGTCAACGGTGAAGTGGTAATGGGGGTCATGAGACGGGTCCACACGGGTCGTGCCATCAAAGAGCGCCGGCGCCCACTGATTGGTCTCGCCGCCGATGAACCCGTAGAACTTGTCGAAGCCGGAGTGGGTCGGCCAGCGGTCGAATGGGCCGGATACGGAAACCTCCCAGGCCGGCGTCTCGTGATACTTGCCAAATGCCGCGGTGCTGTAGCCGTTGAGACGCAGCATTTCCGCCAGCGGCGCCACGTTCAGGGGACGTATGCCGGTATTGCCGGGGAAGGCGGTGGCCAGCTCTGTGATGGCGCCGGCGTTGGCGACGTGGTGATTGCGGCCGGTGAGTAGGGCGTTTCGTGTCGGCGAGCAGAGCGCCGCGGTGTGAAAGTAGTTGTAGCGCAGCCCCTGCGCCGCCAGCATGTCGAGCGTGGGCATGTGGATGGGTCCGCCAAAGGCGCTGGCCTGCCCAAACCCCATGTCATCCAGCAGCACGATAACAACATTCGGAGCGCCTTGCGGTGCTCTGACTTCGAAACGCGGCGGCGCCTTGACGTTGCGTGCATCGAGCTCAGTGATCACCGGCGGTGGTGGCTCAGGAATAGGCAGCACCGTACGGTTTAAAGCATCCTGCGACCAGCCGAGTTCGGCAATCGCGATGAAGATCAAGAGTTGTAAGGCGAAGCGTGAGACCCTCATTGAAGCGTTTCT
This sequence comes from uncultured Acidobacteriaceae bacterium, assembly GCA_963737435.1. Classification (GTDB taxonomy): domain Bacteria; phylum Acidobacteriota; class Terriglobia; order Terriglobales; family Acidobacteriaceae; genus Bog-257. Next base: position 279,059 of record CAVTSI010000010.1, read on the forward strand.
CCCCTCGGAAGCAATCGGGTGTTGCGAGCTGGAACATCCCTTTCCGCTCCGTCAACATAACTGGACCCGGACATAATGCACCAAGCAGCATTCGCTTGTCACATTGGCCCCAGACTGGCTACCGCGAGGTTCGCCGGATTAGTATGGGAAGTCGGCCAGGGTTTACGAATGCTTTACTTTCATCTGGCCGTATAACGCCCAAACCGTTGAAATGGCTGTTCGGCAGTCTGAAATTCGCTGATTAGTAACGCCCTAGCATCCATCGACTTTTAGTTTCCTACTCCATGCGTTGTCCACATTCGAGTCAGTTGATGCAATATCGCCTTCACATCAGCTGCGGCTCGATGAGCGATCGGTTCCCGAACTGTTCGTCCCGAGTCACGAGCAAACAGGAAGTTGCAAATGTGGCGTAGCATACCTGACGCGCTTGACCTGTTCCAACAGGGGTGTCCCATACTTCCATGACCCGCTAAGCCCGAGGAGCGACCTCCGTGGTGAAGTTTTTCGACTGGTCAAAAAGGGGTGGCGCAGTGAGGGGGCTATGTGCTTGATTCCAGAGGCTCGACCGAGGCTAGACTTGGGTGGTCAATAGACTATAGGTTGTTGACCAGTTCGCCTCACCGCGCGGGTAAGCCTTGAGCACGAATGGTGAGCACGAGGAGACTCGAACTCCTGACCTCTACCGTGTCAATTTTGTGGTCAACAACCTAAGACCCTTTGCCAGCCTTGCTTTTCCGTTTTACTGCCCCATAAGAACGCCCTAAAACGGGCTAGTTTTGGTGACGAATTGGTGACGAGCTTTTCTGCTCGTGCGGAAACGAAACCGTGCTTGAACCCTTGCGGCCCTTACGTTATTCTCGCGATGCTTGGGAGGGCCTCAGCCATGAAGCTAAACTACGTGATTAAGTTCGTCGCTGATATGGACCGCGCAGTGAGATTTTATCGCGACGTGCTGGGCTTAGCCCTAAAGTTCCAGTCTCCCGGTTGGAGCGAATTTGAAACCGGCGATACAATTCTTGCGTTACACCCAGCGTCTCAAAAAAATCTCGCCGGAGCTGTTGAGCTGGGCTTCAACGTTCCCGACCTTGATAAATTCCACCAGGAAATGACGGCAAAGGGAGTGCAGTTCAGTATGTCGCCGACAAAACAAGATTTCGGAGGCTTACTGGCGCAATTTGTGGACTCGGAAGGCGCGCATTGTAGCGTCAGCGGGCAGTAGCTGTGTCGGAAGGCAACGGTTTCGGCTAGCTTCCCAGAACAGGACTTCTGGACAACTTCGGAGTCGCCTTCCGGTGCGGGTCGCTGTTCGACGGTCGATGAGTCTCACGCCGAACTGCATGCACCGATATCATCCAGTTTTCTCATCACTCGGACGGAGTCCGCGGCTTGGGTGCTCAAGAGGCACCTATGCCGAACAAAAAGCCCGTTACATTTGGAGCGAGGTTCCCTGATGGGCGGTGCTACGAGTCTGTAGGCGTTCTCAGGACTTCCGCAGCACCTCACTTACCCCGAGAATGGCAGCTCGCGGTGTCGAAGGGCAAAATCCGAGTGCTGCATGCCGACGAAACGTCTGTCAGTTCAGCCTGACTGAGGCCATGGGTCGCCAATCTGTCACGTCGATCCCTGCGACTCCCCCTCGGAGCTCAGGAGGCAAGCCCATCACGCTTCTAGTTGGAAATTGATGTTCTTCACTGGTTGTACTTCTGCTTGTAGAAATCGATCTGCTGTTGAATCTGCTCCTTCGTGAGGCCTTTCGTCCACTGGTGGTACGGGCTGTTCATGACTTCGGTGGTCACGCCCGGCATAATCGCTTCGGCCTCCGGAATGAACTCGTTGTAGAACGTCTTCGCCACCTCGTAAAAACCGTGCCACTGGGTGTAGTCCGGACCCATCATGGCCGTGCCCATGCGGGCGCGCCGCCCCTGGTGGTGCCACATCTCGTAGTACGTCCATTCGAGCTTTTCATCGAACGGCGTCTTGGTGAGTTTGTTGGCCGCATAGAGCTTGTCCATGATGGACTTGGCGGGCTTGGCAAACTTCTCGTTGTAGAGATCGATGGTGTTGTCATACTGCTTGTAGAAATTGTCCACCCATCCGGTGGCGTGGCAGTTGGAGCACACATCTTGCATCGAGGCCTGCTTTTTCTCCCAGTCTTTCTGCTTGATGCTGATGGCCGGCCGCAGCGTGTAGCTGATGCGGTCTCCCACGTCGTGGGTCACCGGCTGCGTCGGCGTCGCGCTCATATGGCAAGTGGCGCAGGTCGGCGCCGCCGAATAATCCTTGCCTACCACCCACGGATGTGCGTCCAGGTTCATCTTGTTGACGTTGGCGCGGAACTGAATCCCATGCTTGGATTCGTTGTAGATCTCGATCTGCGGATGGTCGGGACCGAGGTGGCACTTGCCGCAATTCTCCGGTTGGCGGGCCACCGCTGAGCTGAAGGAGTGGCGTCCGTGACAGGCCGCGCACGAGCCCTTACTGCCGTCAGGATTTAACCGACCAATCCCGCTGTTCGGCCAGGTGTTGAAATCGAATTTTCCGTCCCCGAGATACTTGACCTCGCTGCCGTGACACTGCCGGCATCCGTTGTTGGCTGCCGGGCCGCCTTCCACCACCTCGCCCAGCATGTTGTCCAGCGACCCGATGAACTGGGCCGCTGCCGCGTGATGGCTCTGGGCAAACTGCAACTGTTCTTTCGCGTGACAGCGCCCGCAGTAATTCGGCGTCACGATTACCGCAATACGCTTCCCATAGTGCTCAAAGGTTGCCGGATCGTTTTCATTGGCCTTGTGGCACGAATAGCAATCCACGTTCTTTTTGGCATGGGAACTCTCCCGCCATTGCTGCACAATGCCTGGCGTGCTGCTACTGTGGCAATCCAGGCATGTCTGGCCTTCTGCGGATACCTGTGGACGAGCAACTGTAATCAGCGGGAAGACGAGAAGACTGAGAAGAACCACAAAGCGCATGGAGACCTCCGCGCGACAACGTTCTTACTGAAATCACATCTTCAGCTACTCTGGTGCCTACGGTTAAGGAATTGCATGAGCAGTGTCATCAAAACCGGGAAGCCAGGTGCACCAATCCTCTCCAGTTTGGCCTTCGCGATGGATATCCAGTTTAGGAGATGGCGCTCCAGGAACTCGGTTTCGGCACGGGCGAGTGAAACCGCAGTTCCTTCGTCGGATGCATTCTCCGACGTGAAGCGCAAGGCTGCAAGAAACTCCAACTGCGTGATCAAATAATCGGGCACCGCTTGGCTTTGATCCGACCGGAGACCAAGCACGTCGTAGAAGAAGGTGTTCTCCAACGCGATCTCTTGGGCGGGATGGGTTTTGTCGTGGGCCGACTCGAAGAGAGGCACTGGCGGTTCGGGGATACCGACATCAAAAAGGGCAATATAGGCGGATTCATACTCCCCGTAATTGGTAAACCATTCGAATCCGGGGAATTCACCTTCACACGCTAAACGATGCCATAGATTCTGTAGTGCCTCCAGCAATGCAGGCTGCGACAGCAACTCGAAGCACTGGCGTGAAGGCGGCGCAAAAACGAACGCAAAGAACCGGTAGAGATCGTTTTGCCGCCAGTCGATCGGGGCAATAGCGGTCTGGTTCGCGGCAATAATCGGCATGGCAACTCCTGCTCTGAATGCTTCTCCCTATTCCAGCACTTGCCAGGCGGAGAAATACTTTCGGCCGTCGCGGTCCTTCTGGCTGCCGTTCCAGACGGCAAAAGCCACCGGCGTGCCGGAGGGCAAATCGGGCAACTCGAAAGTCACACTCCACTGACCGTTCTGATACGTTCCGGTCGCCGGAAAGCTCTGGCCCGTGCGGCGCGTGGTGCTGCGGCCTTGGGCCTGCATCAGCATGGCGCCACGAGTGGCGTTCCAGTAATAGATTTCGACGGGATGTTCGGCGTCCCCCATTTGTAGAGATGGCGTGATCGCGCCAGATTCTCCGTTCACAGGGAACATGACCGCTGCGGCATCGAAGAAGCGGTCGTCGGCTTCCGTCTGCACCTTCCGGAACCGTGTTTCAGGTGGAGTGTTGGGAACTTCAGGCAGCGTTGCCGCATCATGGGTTGCATCGCGCCAACTAAGCTGTACGAGCAGCTTTCCACCTGCGCGGGCGAGACGGACATCCACGGCCGGAATATCGAGCGCGGCGGGTTCGTCGGTATCATAGAGCGGAGGCGTTCGGTTGAGGCCAATGTGCTTCACTGCGACCTGGTTCCAGGCGGCAGAACCACCAGTGAGCAGGCTGTCGACCGTGGAGGGCGACGCGACCACGGACAGAGATTGCCCGGCTGTCGGCTTGGCTGCACCCTGCGCCCAGATGGCGGCACAGAACAGCAGATGCCCGACGCTGAGGATGACAAGTTGACGAGTTCGCATGACCTTCTCCTACCCCTGGATCTGCACTAACTGCGGCCGGATGCGGTAGCGTGTCTCGGCATCGCGGCCGATCAACAGTTGCAGCAACTCGCTGCGCCCGCCCGCCTGCGCTCGCTTGAGCTCGGCCTCAAGACGCGTAATCACGTTCTTTACGTCCGGGCCAAACAGATAGACCAGGTAGTCGAGCGGCAGCCGGGAATCCTCCAGGATGCTCTTGCCGTAGTTGTCCCGCTTCGGCGGGTTGAACGGTGGCACATAAAAGACGTTGGGTTGCGTCCCCTTTTCCGGGAACAGGGGCAGCGCAATCTTGTGCACCAGGACGAGCTTGTGCACGGGCGACTCGGGATCATCCAGGATCCCGACGAAGCGCAAGCGGCCCGGACATTGCTTGGCGCAGGCATTGACCTCGCCTTTTTCCAGACGCGGATAACAGAAGATGCACTTCTCGGATTTTCCCGTGACCTCGTTGAAATAGATCTTTTTATAAGGACACGCCTTGATGCAGTAGCGATAGCCCTGGCAGCGGTCCTGGTCGATGACCACGATACCGTCTTCCTCACGCTTATAAATCGCCTTGCGCGGGCAGGCTTCGAGACATGCCGGATAGGTGCAGTGGTTGCAGATGCGAGGCACGTAGAAGAAGTAATTTTCCTCGCCGTTCATTCCGCCGACGTCTTCGTCCCAGTTGACGCCGGACTTGGGTTCAGGCGAGGGCATCACCGGTTTTCGCTTGCCTTCGTAAAGGCGCTGTTCGTAGTCATATTCCCAGGCGTAACCGTAGTCGTCCATGGTGGGCAGTGGACTGGGTTGGAGCAGACCGTCCTTCCAGCCACCGCCGATACGGTCCCATTGGCGCGGATACCCGAGGCCGGGACGGGTCTCAACGTTGTTCCAGTACATGTAGCCGGTGCCGTCGCGGTCGGTCCACAGCTTCTTGCAGGCGATGGTACAGGTCTGGCAGCCCAGACATTTATTCAGGTCCATCACCATTGCGTATTGGTGCTTTGACATGGCTGCCTCTCCTCAGACCTTGGCCTTTTCGACTTCCACCTTGGTGTCGCGGTTGTTGCCCGTGGGCCCCCAGTAGTTAAGTCGGAAGTTGACGTGCCCGTACTTGCCAATGAGTTGCGTGGGCTTGATTTTGATGTAGGTGAGCGACTGCCATCCGCCCTGCTTAAATCCGAGGTATTTCTCCCAGCCGTGATACATGGTGACGCGGCCGGGCTTCTCCCCGGGCAGGATTTGCAGCCGGCATACGCACTCGCCAATTTCGTTGTGGATGCGGACCCAGTCGTTGTCCTGCAGGCCGCGCTTGCGAGCGTCGTCGGGATGCATGTAAACGATGGGCCCTCCCCGCTGCAGGCGTAGCATGGCGCGGTGATCGCGCCAGGTGGAGTGAATGGACCATCGTCCATGTGGGGTGTTCCAGTAGAGCGGATATTTTTCCTCGATGGGCTCCTTGAATGTGGGCAGCGCCTCACCCAACTCGATGTACCACGGATGATCGATGTAGAACTGCTGACGTCCGGTGAGCGTGCGCCACGGAAGCTTCTTGTCCAGCTGGAATTTGAACGGAGTGTAGGCGACCCCGGGCTCGATGGGGCTGTTCCAGGACTCGGGATCGGTGGCGACGAAGCGCCGGGGCTGCTGCTGGATCATCTGGTAGTTCATGCCCTTGGTTTCTTCTGCATTCCCGAGGATGAAGTTGACCGCCTGCTCATCCGTTTGGATTGTTCCTTTACCGGTCCAATCGTGGGCGAGTTGTGTGAAGTCACGGTTCCAGTCAAAAGCCTCGTCGTGGAAAGGTTTGAGACCTTTCTGGGTGGCGACTTCCGCCATCTTCGCTGCCAGGGCGTGGAAGATGTCCCAATCGGTCTTGCTTTCAAACAGAGGTTCGCATGCCTTGCCAAAGGGATGAATGTAGCTGTGGCAGTCGGTGGAGTTGATGTCCACCTTCTCGTAGTAGCTGGCAGCGGGCAGCACCACGTCGGAGTAGAGCGCCGTGGTATCCATGCGGTAATTGATGTCCACGATCAGATCGAGGTCTTTCCACAGCGAGGACTCCAGGATCTCGTTGCCCTTGGCCTGGTTCAGGTAGTTGGCCCGCCACACGATGAAGGCCCGCGGCTTCTTGCCGTTCTTGGGCCACAGCGGCATCCATCCGTTCTTCACCGATTCCTGGATGTACCACTCAATGGGCTTGCCGTTGTACAGATGCGGATCCTTGTTGGTGGAGTGGACGTAGCTCCAAAGGGTGGTGTTCTGGAAACGCTGTTTCTTGCGGGTTTCCGGGAAGGCAAGCTTGAAGAAGCCCTGCTCCGGCCAGACGCGTTCCTGGCCCACGTAGTGATTAAATCCTCCGCCGTTCTTGCCGGTGTTCCCGGTCAAGGCCACCAGCAGGATGAAGGAACGGTTAATGAGGTCGTTGTGGAACCAGTGGTTGGCGCCTGCACCGTGGATGATCATGGCCGGCTTGCGCGTGCCCAGTTCCCTGGCGAAGAGCTCGATCTCATGCGCCGGAAGACCAGTCCGCGCGGCAACTTTGTCGAGCGTGTATCCCGAAAGTTCCTGCTTGAGAAGTTCAAAGACGGTAGTGACTTCGGCGCTCTTGCCATCGGCGAGTTGCACTTGGAATGTGCCGGTCAATGCCGGGTCGGCGCCATTGAGCCGGATGGTTTTCTGCTCCGATCCCATGGAGCCCGGAGTGGGAATCGCACGCTGCTGCTTCGTGTCCCAGAAATAGAAGATGTCCGCCTTGCCACCCTTCTTGAGGTCAGACTCGCGCAGGAAGCGTTTCGAGTCTGGGAATACGAGCAGAGGCATGTCCGTTTGTTCTTGTACATACGGTTTATCGATCAGGTTCTCATCGATAAGCAGCTTGGCTACACCCAGCGCGAGAATGCCGTCGCTGCCGGGGTTGATGCGGAAATATAGATCGGCGTGGATGGCGCTGGAGTTGTAGTCGGGCGAGATGCACACGATCTTGGCGCCGTTGTAGCGCGCCTCATAGGCAAAGTGGGCGTCGGGGATGCGCGTCTGCGAGATATTCGATCCCCAGAGCACGATGTATTTCGAGTTGAACCAGTCGGCGCATTCGCAGGCCTCGGTCTGCACGCCCCAGGTCAGCGGCTCGCCCGGAGGCAGGTCGCAGTACCAGTCATAGAACGAGAGAAAAACGCCGCCGATGTAGTGGGCCAGTCGCGAGCCAGCGCAGAAACTCACCGGGCTCATCGCCGGTATCACGCTGAAGAATGAGTTTGTATCAGGGCCGTAGTTGTAGATGTTGTCGAGCAGCTTTTCCGCCATCAGGGTGAGCGCCTCGTTCCAGCTGGCACGACGCCACTTTCCTTCTCCGCGCGCGCCTGTGCGGATCAGTGGATAACGAAGGCGTTGCGGACTGTACACATACTCGGTGAAGCATCCGCCTTTCTGGCATCCACGCGGGTTGTAGTCGGGCAGGTCTTCATTGATGCGGGGATAGTCGGCCGCCTGCTCCTCGCGCACCATCACTCCGTTGCGCACATACACCTTCCAGGAGCAGGAACCGGTGCAGTTGGCGGAGTGGGTGGAGCGCACAACTTTGTCCCAGGTCCAGATCTTGCGGTAGAAATCCTCCCATCCGCGGTAGGGATAGGTGCGCAGCGGATCGAAATCGCCAGTGAGCATGCTGAGCACAGGCTTTTCTTTGCGCGAACATCCGGGCAGCGCCAGGGTGACAGCGGTCATCGCCGCTGTCTGGATAAACGTTCGCCGTGAGAACGGCTTTTTGGGTAGGTCCTGATCGCTCATGGTTTCCCTCCCGAGGGAGCGGACAAAGTCAGGTTCTGCGCCATCGCTTTCTGGCCCTTCGGCCCCGCCAGTGTCCGCAAGTAGGCCAGCACGTCAGCAATGTCCTGGTCGCTGAATACAGGTGCTTCTTTGCGCTGGAAGGCAGGCATCGCCGTCCCCACGCGGCCGTTCTGAATAGTGCGCACGATGAATGCATCCGTGGCGGCTTGCTGGAACACAGGGTTTCCGATCTCGGGGGCCATTCCGCCGCGGCCATTCATGCCGTGACAGCCGTAGCAGTTTCTCAGGAATACTGAAAGTCCGCGGGCGGCATCACCTGTCGCGGTGATCAGCGGCATTGCCGGGGCTGCAACCGCCCCATTGCGCAGATATTCGATGACCGCCACGATCTCTTGCGGAAGCAGTCCGCCGGCATGGGGTCCCCAGGCGGGCATCTGCGTGCCCGGTCGCCCTTGTTCGATGTTGGCCTGCATGTATTCCGGGCTCGCAGTGGTGACCAGTGAAACCCCGCGAATGGCGGGAACAAAGCGATTGAATTTCTTGTCCCAGCGGGTGTAGGTTCCGTTGCCGTGGCAGGCGGTGCAGTATTGCCGGTAAACCTGCTCGCCGCTCAGAGGGACGGGATACAGGACGCGATACTTCTGCTCAATTTTGTCCGGCGCAAGGTAGCTCTCCGGCACATCGCGGTTCGATCGCGACAGCATGTAAACGGTCAACGCCAACGCGCCTCGCTGTGTGACCGTTGGATTGCGCATCAAGCTTCCGTCAACGACTCCGCCGGGATCGCGGAAGTGCGCCAGTTGCCAGTTCCACGTCGTGTGGGGCGGCTTCAGGTTGGTCATGATGAGTTGGTGACGGGTCTTGGCGCCCTCGTTATCCAACGCGGGCCCGAGCATGCCGCCGCGTCCGCCCAGCTTATGACAGGAACCGCAGCTCTTTTCCCGGTAAAGTTCCATGCCGGCGAGCAGCAAAGGCGCTTGGTCGGGCGGTAGTTTTTCTGGATCGTGACAGGTGGCGCAGGTGGCCTCGGTCATCTCCGGCGGCAATAGCGGATAGTCCCAATACACGTCGTCTGCTTTGGCTTCACGGAAGGTCAATGCTGCCCCCTGCCCGTGGTGACAGACGGTGCACCCAAAGCGGTCAACCGGATGCTTGTCGAGAATGTGTCCCGGATGTACGCGGTGGGGCTGCGCGACGTCGGTCATACGCGGATCGTCGATGCCGTTGTGGCACGTGACGCAGCGATCCACGGCGCCGAGCGCCGGGATGCTGGCCTGCTTCATCTCGATGCGGAATTTGGCCAGCAGTTCGCGGCCGCGGTCGTCGGTGGCATTGTCCTCAAGAAGATTGCGGTATTGACGCTGAATGCCCTTCCACTGGGCGAGGTAATTCTCTTGCACGGCGGCGCCCACCAGGTAGGCGACCGTGATGAGGCTGGCTACCAGCAGGACCCACCGATAAATCCGTGAGGGATCTTTCATCGCACTCCCCTCCCTAGTGCAGCGGCCATTGCGAAGGCCACCAGTAGAAATGCCAGTTAGGTCCGCGATGGACGGTGGCGAAATAGGTCAGCAACGTGAAGCTGACCAGGAAACAGACGAACAGCGAAACCGCAGCCAGGCGCACCGAATCCTTTCGCTTCAAGATCAGCAGCGACCAGCCCGCGAAGATCAGCACCAGCAAAGAGCCGGGATTGATGGCAATGATCCAAAGCTGGTGAATGTGGGGAAACCAGTTGCGCAGCCAGCCGAAGTTCACGGTCAAGGCCAGCATGCCGAGGGTTACAGCAAGGGCGAAGAACAGAGACTGCCAGAAGGTCGATTTCTCGCCCGGCGTGCCAAACCAAACGCCCTCGCCGCCTAAACGGCGGTCGAGGAACGGGATCAGCGCAAGACCGACCAAAACAATGACAGGGATCAACACGCCTCCCATAAACGCCGAGTACGAGACCAGTTCCTGAAGTCCGAGGAAGTACCACGGGGCTTTGGCAGGATTCTCGGGAATGGCGGGATTCGCCAGTTCTTTTAGCGGCGCGTCCCAATAGAAGGAAAGAGTGAGCGTAATCGCCACCGTCACCATGAACACGGCCAGTTCCGCCCAGAACAGGTGCGGCCAGCTCATTACCGTGTTCTCTGGTCCCCGGTTTACCGGCGGACGCTTTCCTTTCACCAACGCCATCAAGCCGTAAGTCTTGGTGGCCAGCGGTTGAAATACGGTGCGCCGTTCGCCGCCCCACTCCGCGAGTCCGCCCATTGGGTCTTCCGGCTTGGCGAGGCCACCATCTTTTCGGATACGCCAGAAATGCACGCCCAGCAAAGTCACAAGCGCGAGCGGAAGAACGAAGACGTGCAGCACGTAGAAGCGAATCAGGGAGTCCTGGCCAACGAAATTTGCGCCCAGCAACAGACGCTTTTGGAAGCCGCCAGGATCGAACCATTTGGTGATTCCGATAGCGTCCGTGAGCTCACGCGGCGAATTGGCGATGTTGGAGCCGATGGTGATTGCCCAGTAGGCAAGTTGGTCCCAGGGAAGCAGGTATCCGGTAAAGCTCAGCGCCAGGGTGATTACCAGCAGTCCGAGTCCGACCAGCCAGTTGAACTCGCGCGGTTTCTTGTAGCTTGCCGTAAAGAAAACTCGAGCCATGTGCAGCAGCACGGTCAGCACCATCAACTGCGCCGCCCAGCGATGTATATTGCGGATGAAGCGCCCGGTATAGACCGTAAAATGGATGTCCTTCATGGACTGATAGGCCAGGTCCGTTGAGGGTTTGTAGTAAACCATCAGCAGAACGCCAGTGATGATGGTGATCACGAAACTGGCCATGGCGGTCAACCCCAATCCGAAAGTCAATGTGGGGCTGAGCGTGCGCAGGTGCACCCGAACGCTGTGGATGTGCAGAAACAGGTTGTGAAAGGTGGCCTGCGACTCCTCGCGCTCCGATTCGGGGGTTTTGCCCAGGCGGAAACAGGCGTCCTTCAAGGTGTGCGGGAGTTCGTGCAGGTTGTGGACAAATTCTCGGGTTGCCGTCTCTGCCACGGTGTACCTCCTACACGCGGTAACGCGTGCCCTCTGAGACCTCGTTGTCGGCATTGACGATCAGCTCGCCATTGGCGGCGCGGCTGACCTCCAGCCATGGCAACGGACGCGGTGCCGGACCTCCCACCACGTTGCCCCGGGGGTCGAACCGGGAGCCATGGCAGGGGCAGGCGAACCCCTCCTTGGATCGCGCCACCGTGCACCCCAGATGGGTGCAGGTTGTCGAGATCGCGTAGAAACCGTCGTCATCGCGGAAGAGCACCAGGTTCTGTTCCGAAAACGGAGTTTCGCTGCCCGCCAAGAACTGCTCCGGCGGACCGAGCTTGAAGCGGCGCACCGGGCCGGGCAGCACCGCGGGACTGGGCAGGCGGAAAATTCCGGCCGCTGCCGTGCCCACCGCGGCGAAGAAGCTTCCCAATGCCGCGAGACTCAGGAAGCTGCGCCGGCTGACGGGAGGTGGATCTAAACGGGACATGGCTTCCACTCCTTGGCAAAACTGAATTGCTCCATGGTGATGGCGGTGGTAGGACACCGTTCCGCGCACAGTCCGCAGCGAATACAACGTTCTTCGTCTTTAAGGATGGCGGACAGGTCCGCGGGATCAAGATCCAGCTCGCGTGCGGCGGTGGCAAGTTCCGGCGAAAGCGCCAGCCGGTCAAACGTGACCAGCTTCAGGCACACCGTGGGGCAAACGTCCACGCAACCGCCACAAAGAATGCAGCGCTCGCCGTCAAAGATAGTGTTGATGCCGCAATCGAGGCAGCGCCCGGCCTCGGCCAGCGCCTGGTCTTCGTCGTATCCGATCTCGACCAGCGCCGAGGGATTCTTCAGGCGCTCTTCGGCGGACAGGGTTGGGATATGCAAGCGCGAGCGCCTCTCGTAGTCCTTCTCCCGGTGGTAGTGCTCGATGGGGAAATGAAACTGGACCTCCTCGGGCCCGATTTCCTTGCCGCGCAAAAAACGATAGACCGAACGCGCCGCCTGTTTCCCGCTGGCGATAGCATGGATCATGAGCCGCGGCCCGTAAGCAATGTCGCCAGCGATGAATACTCCCGGCGCCGAGGTCGCGCAGGTTGCGGGGTCGTTCACGATCTGCTGGGGTGAGCGCATCTCGATCCCGTCGCGCTGTGCGTCGATAAAGCTCAGGTCGGCGGATTGCCCGACGGAAAGAAGGACCGTGTCCCCTTCAATCTCGATTGTGACCGACTCGTCAAACTTCGGAGCGAAGCGCTTGTTTTCGTCATAGACCTGAGCGCAGCGCACAAACTTCACTCCGCGCACGAACTTCTGCCCGCTCCTCTCGCTTACCAAGACCTCTTTTGGCCCCCAGCTGTTGTGGCGTGTAACTCCCTCTTCCTGACCTTCCAGGATTTCCACCGTGTCCGCGGGCATCTCTTCCAAGGACTCCAGACAGACCAGGTTCACCTGCCGAACGCCTGCCATGCGGGCGGCGGTGCGCGATACGTCATATTCTTCCTGGCGCAGCACGGTGCGGGCAACGTCATACGCCACATTGCCGCCACCAATCACGATCACACGCTGTCCCAGAGAAACCTCTTTGCCAAGCGAAACATCACGCAGAAAATCCACCCCGCCCATCACACCGATGGCATCAACGTTGGGAATGGGCAGCGCTCTCGAGCGCTTGGCGCCGCAGGCGATGATGACCGCAGCAAACTCGCGGCGCAGATCCGTGAAGCTGATGTCTGCCCCAACCTGCGTGTTGCAGAGGATTTCGACGCCCAAGGACTGGATCACGGCAACTTCCGCCCGGATCAATTCGCGGGGCAGGCGATAGCCGGGTACGCCGGTGTAGAGCATGCCGGCGGGTTGGGGCTCCATTTCAAAAATCGTGGGTTGGAAGTCCATCAAAGCGAGATCGTGTCCCGCAGCGAGCCCTGCGGGGCCCGAACCGATGATGGCGATACGTTCTCCAGCAGGCTTGGGGAAGTCGGCATCGGCGAGAAACTCAAGCAGATGGCTGAGTTCCTCGAGGTCGTCGCACTGGCGCGCTTCCGTCTTGCTCTTCAAATACGGAAACAGCTCGCTGCCTGCGTCGCTGCGGGCATCGCTCCCGAACCTTTCGCAGACAAACCTCTTCAGCGCGCGAATCGAGATAGGCTGGTCGATACTGCCACGGCGGCACGCCGCCTCGCAGGGAGCGCCGCAAATGCGTCCGCAGAGAGAAGCCAGCGGATTGGGCCCACGCGCTATCAGATAAGCGCGTTCGTAGTCACCGGCAGCGATGGCCCGCACGTACCCGCGGGCATCAGTATGGACTGGGCAGGCATACTGGCACTTGATCTGCTCCCGCCAATACTCGCGGTCCGCTACCCGGACATTGTAACGCGCCTCGTCCACAGTGTTCGCCTGCTGTTGCTCACGTCGCCAACAGCTTATGCGCTCGGAAGGCAGTGCGCTGTGACATAAGTCACGCAGTCACGGGTCGGACATACTGCCGCGTCATCAACCAATATGGGACAGCAAACATATTTCGTGGGACAGGTTGCGCTTGCGCGCCGGACGCTGCCGGGGAAAGCTCTCACCTGCGATTACTGGCTCGCTAGCGGAAAAGGCGCAGTCAGTAGCTTGGTACGGCTCGTCTTCGCGATGTTCATTGTGTGCCACAGCTCTATGCCCCACCAGAGCAGGGCGGTCAGTTCGATGAAACCAGTGAAGCCGATCAGGGGATACGCGATGCGGGGCACAAAGTCCGTGGCCACCTGCAGCACAACCCGCCCTGTGCAACCGAGATTAATAAGGATGAAAGGCCCCCATCGAGAATCCATCTGCTTGGAGTCGCGGCCCGCGAGGATGGGGACCACTCGCGACGATACACCCAGAATCGGTTCTGGCAGCGGAAGTTACGAAAAATGAAGCGCTTAGGGCACCTAGCGGCCGGGATGGGCCGGCCAAATTCACGAAATTCCCTGTATTTTTCCCTGTTAGCAGGGAATTTAGGCGGAGAAGGGTTAGCTCGTGACTGCATCCTCCGCCACGCAGTCTCAACTGCAGAGAAACTCTGCGGCTTTCCCCTAAGAATAGCGGGAAATCCCCGCAATTCCGCATGTTTTGTGCTTAAACCGGACCGGAGAAAGTGTCCTGCTGGGCCCAAAAGGCAAGCTCTGCGGCTCTTTTCTCTGGAGGGCTGCCAGGCGGTCCGGTTTGAAGATTCCCATCAGGCGAATGCGAAGCGATCACAAACCGATCGTTCGGCGAATGCAAACTTGACTTGTGTTGCATGACCACGAACAGTTCTGGCAATCTCCGGACACCTCAGCATCGGATTCCCGCCCTGCTTGCATGTTTGTTGTTCTGCGTTCCGGCTGTTGCCGGGTAGCTCCTGAACGGCGGGCGCATCCCGGCCCGCAAACACACCCAAGACGTTCCCGTACGACAGATCTCTCCTGCGACGGGCATCTGGAAAGACTACCGCCCCGAATGCATGGACCTGTAGATTGCGGCTGTGTGCCGGTTGACATCGGCACCTGTCCTCTGGAAATATCCCAAGCAACCTCTCGAAGCTGGTGGACAGTAACAAATACAGCCTGAACACCGGCTTCACCAGCGACACTTCGGGAACTCCTGCATGATTGGCATTCGCACCCGCGACTTACGCAAGGTTTACACCTCTGCGCCGCCGTTCGCCGCCGGCGCTAGTGGATTCGGTCCGCCAACCATGCGCGGCAAGCAGAAGAAGGGACCCAAGCCGGAGATCGTGGCGCTCGATGGGCTTTCGCTCGACATCGCGGCGGGCGAAGTGTTCGGCCTGCTGGGACCTAACGGCGCAGGCAAGTCCACGACCGTTGGAATCCTCACCACGCGCGTGCGACCAACGGGCGGCCAAGCGTGGATTGGCGAGCACGACGTCTGGCGGGAACCGGTCGCAGTCAAGCGCCTGATCGGCGTCGTCGCGCAGCGTCCCAACCTCGACTTCACGCTCACGGCGCGTGAGATCCTGCTCTTCCACGGCGCCTATTTCGGTCTCGATTCCGCCGAGCGCACCCAGCGCGCCGAAGCGCTGCTGGAGCGCTTCAAGCTGACCGACCGCGCCGATCAAATGGTGCGCGGCTTCTCCGGCGGCATGATGCAACGGCTTTCCATCGCGCGCGCCATGATGCACGATCCGCAGGTGCTCTTCCTCGACGAGCCCAGCGCCGGACTCGATCCGCAGACGCGATTGCTGCTGTGGGAGATCATCCGCGAGTACAACCACAGCGGCAAGACCATCCTGCTGACCACACACAACATGGAAGAAGCCGACGCGCTGTCGCATCGGCTTGCCATCATCGATCACGGACGCAACATCGCCCTGGGAACTCCCAGCGAGCTGAAGGCCTCGGTTCCGGGTGGATACCTGCTGCGCTTGCGCTTCGGCAGCAACTCGCCGGAGCTGCTGCAGCGGCTGCAATCGCTGGCCGGCGTTCGCGAGGTGCGCGCCACCGACGGCAATGGCGCCGATGTGTACGCGGACCGCGGCGGCTCGCTGGTACCGGAAGTCGCCAGCGCGGCTTTGGCGGCGAGCGTCGAGCTGCGCGATGTAAACATCTTGGAGCCCAGCCTGGAGAACCTGTTTTTGCACCACACCGGAAGGAGCCTGCGGGAATGAACTGGAAGACCTTCTTCGCGATGTTGGCGCGCGACGCTCACGTGGCCCGCCGCAACACCGTTCCGTTGTTACTGCAAACCTTCCTGCAGCCGCTGATGTTCGTCTTTATCTTCGGCCGCGTGATGGTGCGCAGCGGCTACATGCCTCCAGCGTACAAGAGCCTGCTGCTGCCCGGCATCATGGCCATCAGCATGGTGTTCACCGGCGTGTGGGCGGTTGCCATGCCGCTGATTTCCGAATTCCAATTCACGTTCGAGATCGAAGACCGCCTGCTCGCACCCATGGAAGTTTCCTGGGTCGCCATCGAAAAAGTGCTCGCCGGCGCCATCCAGGCGCTCCTCTCCGGCCTGGTGGTGATTCCCGCAGCGTGGCTCATCTTGCGGCCAGGCGTCGATCTCAACCTGCGTTCGCCGCTCAGCTTCGCCGTAATCACGCTGCTGGTGGCGTTGTTCTCCGCCTGCGGCGGTCTCGCGCTGGGATGCAGCGTCAACCAGCAGCACATCGGCCTCATGTTCAGCATGGTTCTGACGCCAATGATCTTCTTCGGCTGCACCTACTATCCGTGGAGCGCGCTGAAGAGCTTTCCCATCCTGCAGAAAGTCGTGCTGGTAAACCCGCTGGTTTACGCCAGCGAAGGACTGCGCGCCGTACTGGTCCCACAGTTTCCACATCTTTCGCTGGTCGCTGTGCTTGCCGGATTGGCCATCTTCGACGTGCTGCTGCTAACCCTAGGGTTGCGCCAGTTTCGGCGTAAAGCGGTGACTTAAGACCTGCTCCAGATGCCCAAGTCCCGCGTTAGCATCTATTGGACAGACACCAATGAAGGCATCGGCGCGTTTCTGCGCTCGTCCCTGAGATGGAATCCGGGCAAATTGCGGGGATGTTCGGCGATTTAGTTCGGAGCCGCAGCGACAGCGTCTTCCGGGGCCAGTTGCCAAAGTCGCGAGCACTTGGTAGTCATCCCGCCGGGGGATGTGGAAAATGTATGGTCCGCCGCCAGATTGCAAGCGTAATCTCTGGGTGGGTGGGTTGGTCTGCGCAAATGTATCCGGCCTGTTTGTGGAGCGATGCTCCTGGCCATAATGGAGTCCGCGCGCTGCTGGTCTAAATAGTGGGTCGAACTTTAGGGGGTTCTCTTTCCCACACAGGCTTGAGCAACGCCGGTTGAGACCATTCACTCACTCATTGATCTGTCTCGCAAACCCGAAGGGTTATAAACACTTGGCAGCAGCAGAAGGGTTGGGAAAGTGGGAATCGCGCAGGCGATTTCCAAGCCCGCTTCAGCGGGCGGCTTTTCCAGCCCTGGATTTTCAGACTGCTATCAGAGCAGGTGCGCAGTACCGGGTGCCCTTGCTCGAAATCGCCCATGCGATGCGTGCCATTTTGTTGGCCAAAGCAACAACGGCAACATTGCGGTGAGTTCGCTTGGTTAAGTCGGTGAGCCACGTTGCCAAGGCCGATGGCTTTCGTTCCATTTGCATCACAACGGATCGAGCCCCGTGTAGGAACATGCGCCGAAGATATTCGTTTCCATGTTTGCTGATGCCGAGTAATTTTGGCTTGCCCCCGGTGGAGTGCTGACGGGGAACCAGCCCCAGCCAGGCTGAAAGGTCTCTACCTTTTCGAAAGGTGGCGCCATTGCCAATCGCCGCCACCAGTGCCGTTGAAACCAAGGGACCGACACCAGGAACTTCCATCAGCCGGTGGCAGGCATCATCCTGTTTCGCGATGCACTGAAGTTCGACAGTCGTTTGTTCTATGCGTCTGTCCAGTTCATCCCATTCCTGCTTCAGCTCCCGAAGCAATCCGCACAGCCTTGCAGAAAAGAAAGTACCTCCGCCCATGAGGATCTCCTGCACTCGCGCCATGAGATACGAAGGTCCTTTGCGGATCACGACTCCGCGTTCGAGGAGAAAACCACGCATCTGGTTCATCACCGCCGTCCTCCTTGCCACCCAGCGGTCCCGTACCCGGTGCAGGGCTTGCAGATCCAGTTGCTCGTCGGTCTTGATGGGAACGAACCGCATGGTCGGCCGCTGAACGGCTTCGGCAATGGCTTCGGCGTCGAGCTAGTCGTTCTTATTCGTTTTGACGTACGGCTTCACATATTGGGCGGGCATGAGTCGCACATCATGCCCTTGCTCTCGCAGTGCGCGGCCAAGATAGTGTGCTCCTCCGCAGGCTTCCATGCCGATCAACATCCGCTGCCGGTTCGCAGTGTAGAGCAGCAACTGCTTGCGGGAGAGTTTTCTGCGAAGCACAATCTCGCCTCGCGGGTCCAGTCCTATGACGTGAAATGTGGTCTTACTCAGATCGATGCCGATGGTCGCGATATCCATGGTTAGCCTCTTGGCAGACAAGATAGTCCGTCCTGGGGACAAGCGGCGGACCATTCCAGTAGTGGGGAGCTTTGGGGAGCAATTCTCGTCGGAGCGGACCTCAGCTCGGCAACTCTCCGGCGAACTGAACTCCGCTGACTGCTACTTCATCATCCGCATTTGGGACCAATCGTAGGCAAAGTGCTTGCCGCAATCGAGGCAAACGACGTAAAGTCCCGATTCACTCTGCGAGATGCTCTCCCATTCACTGTGGCCGGAGTGTTGCCTGCTCGACGAGACCGCCGAGAACGGCTGCGAGATGTGGCGATGTCGGCAGCCCGCAAGCAGCTGGAATACTTTGCCCCACATCGTGGTACACATTCTTTCAAGGGGTTGCGTGGGCACTGATTGCTGGCCTACGTTTTGCATGTTGAATTGAGGGGATGGAAGAGGAGACCCTCGTAGCCTCTTCCAACCCTGTCTCCCAGGTTCTGTGGTCAGTGCAGTATGGAATTGACGCTGACTGAATGCAAGTTACGAAGGTTACATGTTCGGTAACTGTACTTTAGTAACAGATCGACGGGAGGGTAACCAGGTGCTCTTGCGTCAGGACGCCTGTCATTCGCCAAAACTAGATCGCCAGAAGGACATCGACTTTTCAACAGCCTAGAGCGGTCTATTTTTGCTCCGGCGCGTACAGCATAGTTGGCGCCTCCTGTTCGTGCGCCTGGAAGCGCTTACCGCGTTCCGGGCGTGGTCGGCCAGCTGGAAGTTAATCGCGTCTACATTCTGACAAGAAACAAATCTTGGACTATGCCGCCACGGGGGTGATCTGGACGGCGAATCCGAGGTTTCGCAGACGGTTGAGCAGTTGCAGAACTTGCTTGCCTTTTGCGCGGTTGTCGAAGTGGTTTGCTCCGAGGTCCTGATAGAGGGTGCCGTTTTTGAGCATGTGATAGGCGGCGGTGAGGATCGAAGCGGCAACGGCTCCAATAGCTCTTTTGCAAACACGTTGACATTTATCGTCATCACATCGGGCTAGGAGGCACCACTGATGACAGTGCCATCATTATGCCCCGTGTGTAAGAACTCCACCCTGACCCCCATTCGTGTGCCCTTTTTCAAGCTCGCCAACAGAGTTGCTCGCCTACCGCTGTGAAAACGGGCATTTCTTCACGTGGCCTGAAGACACCGAAAAGGAAACCCAGAACGCCCGCTCAAAGACGAACGGTATTTGAATATTTTCAAAGCTGTGCCGCGATTTTTACCGAAAATTGAACCGTGCAGCGATGCTTGACAAAGCACCTTTTGGTTCGATTGTCCAGCAGATGATGAGCGGCAAGACAGTTTGGGAGGAGTTAAAAATTCCGGTGCGATTTTCGCCGCTGCCTATCGAAAAACGAAAAAACGTGACCACGAGGGATGATCCCGCGAACCCCACCCCTGAGAGCGTTCTTCTTCGAGCGCTGCCTCATATCGGAGCAACCTTGGCGGAACCATTGCGCCTCGATGGCTTCAGGCAGTTCGTGCGTATCGGCTGTCCGCATCACTCAGGAGAGCCATCATTTCGTCGAGCGTAGCGATGTCGAATTCTCGCATCGAGCCGACAAGCTCCAACCTGTCCTGCACAGATGGGCGGGGATTGAACAGCTTAAGTCGAATGTCGTGCTCCTGCGCCCAGCGCTGTAGAAATACGAGTATGCCTAGACCACCGCCTTCGATGGCGGGGACTTCCGAGAGATCAAGCACAATGATTCTGGCATCTCTTTGCGAGCAGACAGCTTCGCGCAATTTGAAAGCGGCTTCGCTCCGAACGATTCTGCCTTCGCACTGAACCACCGCCATTTCGCCAATATTTTCAATATGTACACTCAGCATGTTGTTCTCCCAGCTTGCTGGGTCGCTTGTTTGGTGAGAGCACGAGCCATGCCATCAATTCGCACCTGTATTTTGTGCAGGTTAGGCGCTGAACCGTCGAGGTACTGGGGAATTTCGGCGAGCACCGAGAAGAATCTGCGCTACGGCAAATACAGCAGACACCAGCTAAGAGCGCTGGTTTTCACATGGACGGGCGGGAATATCAGGCCATCGAACAGAATGCCGAGAAGCCGAGCCAAGGGGACTTTTAAGCTTGCGGCAAACCGCAAGTGTTTTCATGCAATACCGCAGAAATCTTATTCTCAGTTTGGTTTCGCCTGCCGACGGAGTGCGTCGATGTTCTGCCTACAGCAGGTACGTGTACGTTTTCGTCTGGTTTCGTCAGGCTCCACGGCGATATTGTTTTGCCCGGACAGGTAAATCCTTCGCTCGACGTCCTCGGGGAGAAGCCCCTTCAGCCACCTGCACTTCGGCGATCGGAAAAACCAACCACTGACAACTGGCCACCGGTACCTGTCGCTCACCCCTCATTCGGCATGACGATCCACAGAATGAGATACAGCAGCCCACCAGTTCCGGCAAACAGGATCAGCAACAGCCACAGGATCCGAATCGTGGTGACGTTCCATCCGTAATACTGCGCCAGCCCCGCGCACACGCCCGCAATACGTCGTCCCGCCCGCGGACGCACCAACCGCCGCTGCGCCACGCCGCCTGCCAGTGCCGCGCCACAATAAGCGCACAACCGCGCGTCATCAGGGTTTGCCTTGCCACAGTGGCTGCAATACATGCGAATCTCCTCCATCCGTGAATCCTACCTTGATTGTGCAGCCCTGTCCCCTGCCCCCTGAAGACCCGATCCTTTTGCGTGGCAATATGGTGCAACCAAGTAAGTCGAAACAGGTCTGACATTCAAACTGCCTCACCACCTTCTGCGCGATAGCAACGCCTTATTTGGCGAGGTGCTTGAGATAGGGGTTCAGGGAAAAGAAAGATGAGGCTTTCTTTCTCATTTTTGCTGCGGCATGATCCCAGAAAGCCACGCATACGTAATAGCCCTCCGCTGTCAAATCCTCGACAATAGGAAGAAAATCCTTATCTCCCGCGACCAGGATAATCTCGGAAGTAGCTTTGTCCATCGTGGGACGGTCTTTCCCAACTTCGTATCCGATAGCGACATCGACCTTTCTCTCCTTGCCAAAGCTGCGATCGTAGGTTTTAACCTTAAAGCCTTTGCGCTCGACCATCTTCCAGAAGCTGTCGGTTGGTGGCGGCGAGCCCCAAAGCTTGGCACCCCCGATTTGCTTTTTCTCGCCGCAGACAAGGGCATGGAGCTTGCCGTAGTCAGGTTGCCAAGAGTGGTCGAAGATTTTGCGGTTAATCGCATCAGAGATGTCAAGCGCCATGCCTGCTTCTACAGCGGCAACCCGCTGGCCCTCGATAAAGAAGTTGGAGTTGTCAACGTAGGTATAGGTGAGTTTTTCCATAGAATTTGCTCCGATGCCGGCATTCCGGCGCGTTCGCGTGACGGTCAAGTTTCATCCTCGATAGAAGTCATGGGCGCCCAAGCAATGGGACGTACCAGAAAGCCGCTGTCGATATCGTTACCCTCGCTGAACCGGGCCACCCACAATCCGCTGAAATGTTGAAACCGCCCTCTGCCCCTGATGACCTTGTCAGTCCCCGGGTCCAGCAACTTCAGCCAGAGCAGCGGGGAATAGCGGCCCCGCTCGGGCATTGCATCAGTGATTAATTTGCGTTGCTGGCTGGTCAGCGGGTCATCTACCTCGTGCCATGCGGTTGAGTCGTCAGCGTCGATGGGCTCACCGGCCAAGTCCTTCGCCCTGGCCGTCAGAAATTTCTCCCGTGCCTCCTCCGCCGTGAAAGAGCGGGGGTGCTTGTCTTTTGAAAAAGCGTCGCTTGCCATAGCAAAACCTCTGTATATGGTTGCCGAAGTACGAGTTCTTGGAACCTCCGTTCGGCGCTGCTTGCCGACGCAACCTTGGCGCCACTTCCCTGACCCGCGAGGGCCTGAAATGCTCTGGCTTACGTGTGTGCTGTGGTCGTGAGGCGAACCCCAGCATCCGCACGTCACACTAACGTCACAAAAAACGCAGCTGTTAAGCCGAGGTTTTCACTGTATGTGTCTGATTTCAAAAGGAAAGATTGACGGAGAGCGCATCGTTCGCAACGATGAGGTCGTCGGTTCGAGCCCGACTAGCTCCACCAATCCCTGCGGATGGCCAAGAACAGTCCACACGCCGAAACTCCGGCTCAATGGGTGTTTCTACTTGGGTGTTTTCCTGCCGACAATGTTCAGTTCCACGACCTGGCCATCTGGATTTTTCACCAGCAATACCTTGCCGTTTGGAGCGTTTAGTTTGGCGGGAAATTCCTTGCCGGTGGTCCAGTCAATAAAAGTTGCAGCGGGGGCGTTGGCGCGACAAGCGTAAATCGTATTCTCCAGGCGCATGGAGATCTTGTAGTCATCCGAACCTGCCATGTGCTGGGCGTTAGCGGCGACTCGCTCGAAAGCGACGACTCTGGCCGGCTGATAGCCTTCGTCCGGGCTTTGCGCATAGGCAAGCATCGCCGCCATGGTGATGCAGCATGATAAAGCAACCAAACTTATCTTCATGGGCGTTCCTCTCTGACGGTCGAAACGAAAGTATAGACCGAGTGCCCGATGCACGCAGGAATAATGTGCTCGCTGGGTTTATCATATTCAACCGAAGTGGCGAGGAGGAAAGTCATGAACTGTCAACGCCAATCTCAGAGTATTGGAGAAAACTCGCTGGCCGCAATCGTACGGGCGATGGCAATCACGTTGGTGCTGACCTTCATCTTGTTGCCACCGGCGCACGCCCAGACTTACCACGTGATCTATAACTTCACCGGCGGAGGAGACGGGGCTTACCCGGAAGCCGGCTTAACCCTGCGGGGAGGAAACCTCTACGGCGCTACGTATCAGGGTGGGAGCCATAATCGCGGCAACGTGTTCAAGTTGGCCCGCAACGGGTCGGGGTGGAGCTTTAGCCTGCTGTACAGCTTCACCGGAGGCGCCGACGGAAGTGCTCCCATCGCGCCAGTCGTATTCGGCCGGGACGGGACTATTTACGGCACTACCGAATTCGGAGGCCACAATTGCGGGGTGGGCTGCGGCACGGTGTTCCACCTGAGGCCGCCCGTGTCAGTCTGCAAAAGCGCTCTTTGCTTCTGGACCGACACCCCGCTGTACCAGTTCAGTGGGTCCAGTGACGGAGCCAACCCTGGATATGGTCAACTTACCTTCGACCAGGCGGGTAATCTCTACGGTACAACCATCTTCGGTGGCATGAACGCTCGGGGTGTTGTGTATGAACTGACACCCTCGGGGAGCGGCTGGACGGAGCGTGCGATTCATATTTTCAGCGGGTCAAGCGATGGCGAAAACCCATACAGCAGCCTGGTCTTCGATGCAGCGGGCAACCTCTACGGCACCACGTTCCTGGGTGGCGCCCACGGCTATGGCGCCGTCTTCCAGTTAACACCTTCCGGATCAGGCTGGACGGAAAAGACCCTGTACGCGTTTCAGAACTTGAGCGACGGAGGGCAGCCATTTGGCGGCGTTGTGTTCGACAGTGCGGGCAATCTTTACGCGGCCACCAGTAGCGGCGGATCAGGGACCGGCGGCACGGTGTACCAACTGATGCCCTCCGGCAGCAGTTGGACATTCGGCTTGGTTTACAGCTTCGCCGGGACTGCCTACCTGCCCGGGCCCTATGACAGCCTGACCATGGACGCGGCCGGCAATCTCTACGGCACGACTAAGCAGGACGGCGCTCATGCCGCCGGTTCCATTTTCAAGCTGACGCCTTCCGGCGGTGGCTGGACGGAAACCGACCTCTACGACTTCACCGGCGGTAGCGACGGAGGAGTTCCCTACGGGAACGTGGCCATTGACGCCAGTGGCAATCTCTACGGCACCGCATCGCAGGGCGGGGCGCACGGCTACGGTATCATCTCGGAAATCACGCCGTAACGGAGATTCTGCTCCTCCACATTAGTTAGCATTCTCTGTTACTGCCTCGCAGGCGCAGATTTGCCGTTTGTGATAAGCGTTGGGCCTCACACCTAAGTATCGGATGTGAGGCCCAGCCGCTCTCGAAACACGCGCCAGGGAAGTTGGAACCCAACCAATTGCTGGTTTGCGACCGCCCGGCGCGGGACTCCGCTTTCCCCATGTTAGTATCGAAGGCAAACTGCAATGTTCCATAATGCCAACCCCGTTGACATCTTTTTTCAGGTTATCGTGCTGCTGTTTGCCATCTGTGTGCACGAGTCGTCACACGCCTGGATGGCCAATCGTCTGGGCGATCCTACGGCCAAGATGCTGGGCCGGATTTCGCTCAATCCGCTGGTCCACATCGATCCCTTCGGCACCATCTTGATGCCGCTGATCTTGATTGTTCTGGGTTTTCCGCCCTTCGGTTGGGCCAAACCCACGCCGGTAGACCCGCGCAACTTCAAGAACCACGTGCGCGACGATATTCTTACCGCCGTGGCTGGACCCGCCAGCAACTTCCTGACCGCATTCGTCGCGGTCATCGCGCTGGCCATCATCTGGCACGGTTCCAATTCCGGCATTGGGCCAAACTTTCGCCACGCTGACATCGCCAGTCCGTTGGTGAACCTGTTCTATCTGGCGATGTGGATCAACGTGGTGCTCGCCGTCTTCAACCTGATTCCGTTGCCGCCGTTGGATGGCAGCCACGTTATTCGCCACTTTCTTTCCTACAATGCGCTGCGCGTTTATGATCGCATCGGCTACTTCGGACTTATCGCCGTTATGTTTATCCTGCCGATGATGGGAATCTCCATTGTCGGCGCACTGATTGCACCTTTCATGGCATTCTTCCAGGGACTGTTGAACCTGTTCCTGAGCTTCCGATGACCGACACGAACCGCCCCAAAAAAGGCCGCGTGCTCAGCGGCATGAGACCTACCGGAAAGCTGCACCTCGGCAATTACGTCGGCGCGCTGCGCAATTGGGTGGGCTTGCAGGACCAATATGACTGCTTCTTCTTCATCGCCGACTGGCACGCCCTCACCACCGACTACGCCGACACGCGCAGCGTCAAGCAAAACTCGCTCGAGGTCATGATCGACTACCTCGCCGCCGGACTCGATCCCGAGCGCAGCACGTTGTTTATCCAGTCGCACGTGCTGCAGCACGCCGAGTTGCACTTGCTGTTCAGCATGATCACTCCGCTGGGATGGCTGGAGCGCGTGCCCAGCTACAAGGAGCAGCGCGAGAACCTCAAAGACAAGGACCTCGGCACCTATGGATTTCTGGGATACCCGCTGCTGCAGTCCGCCGACATTTTGATTTACCAGGCCGATTTTGTGCCTGTCGGCGAAGACCAGGTGCCGCATGTGGAGTTGACGCGAGAGGTGGCGCGGCGCTTCAACCAGTTCTATCCGCGCAAGCTGCACGCAGGCGATCGCGATCCGCAGCGTGGCATGGTTTTTCCCGAGCCAAAGCCGCTGCTGACGCCGTCGCCGAAGCTGCCGGGCACCGATGGCCGCAAGATGTCGAAGTCCTACGGCAACACCATTCTGCTGAGCGAGCCGGAAGCTTCTTTGCGGCAGAAGTTGAAGACGATGGTGACCGATCCGGCACGCATCCGGCGAACCGACCCTGGCAATCCCGACGTGTGCCCGGTCGGCGACCTGCACAAGATTTTCAGCACTTCCGAAACCATGGCCAAGGTAAACGGCGGTTGCCGCACCGCAGGTATCGGCTGCATCGAATGCAAAACGTGGGCGTCGGACAGCTTGTGGCGCGTGCTGGGCCCCATGCAAGAACGCAGGCAGAAGTACGAGGCGAATCCCAAGCTGGCGTGGGACATCCTCGAAGAGGGCTCGACCAAGGCGCGAGCCGTTGCGGAGGCAATCATGGTGGAAGCGCGCGAGGCCGCCAACCTGTCGCACGAGTACGAAGCGCCAGCGCAAAATGTGAGCGAGGGCAAATAGCGACCTTCACCACAGAGACACAGAGGCACACAGACACAGAAAAATTCAATTCTTTTGGGTGGGCCGCAGTCTTTTCTTGGTGTGTCATCCTGAGCGAGTGAGCGCAGCGAACGGGTCGAAGGACCCCTATAGCGACAATAATTCTTTCATGCCCCAAGATCCCCAACCCGCTCCGACCGCCAGCGCGACGGCGCAATCCGCTGCCCCTCAGGCGATGCCGCGCAAGGACGGCGCCGACCAGTCGTCCTTCTCGGTCATGGTGGGCCAGGTGTACGACGGCCCGCTCGACCTGCTGCTCGATCTCATCCGCAAGCAGGACATCGACATCTATGACATTCCGATCGCGAAAATCACCGAGCAATACTTGAAATACGTGGAGTCGATGAAGCAGTTCGATGTGGACGTTGCCGCCGAGTTCATCTACACGGCGTCGCTGCTGATCCACATCAAGTCGAAGATGCTGCTGCCGCGCGATCCCGCCGGCCCTGACGCGGAGGACGATCCGCGGCTGGAGCTGGTCAACCGTTTGCTGGAGCACGAGCGCTTCAAGACGGCAGCGCAGATGCTGATGCAGAAGCAGCAAATCGAAGAAGCGGTGTGGTCGAATCCGGCGCTGAGGGAATTTCGCGATGCCGAAGGCACGGAGCCGGAAATGGCCGCCGACGTGGTGGACCTGGTCAGAACGTTCCAGCAGATTCTGGACCGGGCGCGACACAAGCCGTCGTTTAACGTGGACGACGACACGGCCACGGTTGCGCAAATGATAGATTACGTGCGGCGGCGGCTTTCGCTGGAGGACCGTCCCATCCGGCTGAAACAATTGTTGCGCAACATGCACTCCCGGTCGGCGCTGGTGTGCGCGTTCCTGGCGATTCTGGAGTTGATTCGCCTGCAGGCGGTGCTGGCGCGGCAGGACAACGTCTTCGGTGAGATCGTGCTGAAGAAGCACACCGGCTTCGACGCGTTGATGGCAGAGAATCCGCCGGTGCAGGATGATTGGAAGTGAAAGTTGTCAGTTGCCAGCTATCAGCTATCGGGCTAGGTATTATGAATGACTCACTGATGCCAGAATGGATGAAGAAGAAGAAGGTGGAGCAAGAATCGGCTTCCGTGCAGGAAGAGGCCAGCCAGCAGCGGGTTGTTACTTTTGCCTCCCTGCTCATCAAGAAGGATGGCCGGAAGTTCTGGAGGGAGTTGCAAGAGAAACTGGGAATCTCTGTCCGGTTCCTTCCAGCGTTGGGATTGACTGGCTCTACCAGTCCCTTGGGCAACGGTGTACGGGTCTCGGTAAGCTGTCCTGGGGTTTTGCCCATCAAAACATATACGGACCTATTCTTGACCCAAGAAGTAGGCGGTATCCGCTGTTCTGGTCTGAATATTGGCGCTTACACCTTGCAGTTTCGCGTCACGCCCGACAATTGTGTTGCCGTGCTTAGCTCCCGTGGTGGTCGCGATTTAATGAACCCCGAAGAAGCCTGTGAGCATGTCATGAAGTTGATGATTGATCTGATCGATTCGCAGAAATAATGGTATGTTTCAACAAATACCTGGTCCGATAGCTAACAGCTAACAGTCAAAGAATGAGCCTGAAGGCCAAAGTCGAAGCCATCATCTACGCCACCGAAGAACCGTTGACGCTGGACCAGCTTGCCTCGCTCTTACGCGACGAGGTGCTCACGGAGTTGCGCGCGGAGGAGGATGCCCGTCTCGCGCTCAACGAAATTATTTCGGATGGCCCCGCACCGGCTGAGAGCGACGAGTTGGCGGACGACACTGCGTTCGAGGATGCGCTCGCACCATCCGAAGCCGCCCAGAATGCGCCCGCTGAAGCTCCGCGTAGCGCTGAGAGTGCGCCCCTCAGCGAGAAAGACCAGAAGGCCGCGGCCAAGGAAGAGCTGAAACTTATCAAAGCGTATGTGAGCAGCATCATCGATGAGCTAGTTGCCGAGTACGCCCCCAGCGACCGCGGCATGGAGATTCGCCAGATCGCGGGTGGCTACCGCATGGCAACCAAGCCCGAGCATCACGATGTGGTGGTGAACTTTGCCAAGAGTCTGAAGCCGCCGGTGCGACTGTCACTGCAGGCGCTGGAAACGCTCGCGGTGATCGCTTACAAGCAGCCGGTCACGGTGCCGGAGATCAGCGAAATTCGCGGCGTCGATACTTCCGGCGTAATCGCCACCCTGCTCGATCGCAAGCTGGTCACCACCGCCGGGCGCAAGCAGGTTATCGGCCGGCCTATTCTCTACCGCACGACCAAAGAGTTTCTCCTGCGCTTCGGACTCAACGACGTCTCGGAACTGCCTAGCATGGAAGAGTTCGAGAAGCTGGGCGATCCACAAGCGGACATGTTCGCCGGAGGCGCAGGAAAAGCTGAATCCAGCGCCGAGAATCCGCTCGAAGGTTCAAGGGCAGACGAACCAGAACCGGTCACCGAGGCCGTTCCTGAAGGCTCCAGCGCCAGCCTCACGGGCGACAGCACAATCCCCGCCGACGGCACCTACGCTACCGAGGCCCAACCCGGACGCTCGCCGGAGAAATCATAGCCCGATGAGCACTAGTACTTAGTTGCATTGAAAAGCGGTCTATGTCATGATGGGGTATGAGCAAATACCCCACCGCCCTCACATTGACGACAGAAGACCGCTCCACGCTGGAGAGCTGGGGGGTTCGCGCCGGTAAGACGGAAAGGCGTCTGGCCGAGCGAGCCCGCATGGTTCTGGCCGCAGCCAACGGTCAAGGCACGATTGCGATCGCCCGTGCGCAGCGCAAACGGCCCGCAACCGTCAGCAAGTGGCGGGTACGTTTTTCCCAAGCTGGTTTGACCGGGCTTCAGGACGCCCCGCGGCCAGGAGTTGCGCCCCGCTACGACGAAAACACCAGGCGCCGCGTTCTGGACCAACTGGACCAGCCGCCGCCAGCCGGCCATGGGAGCTGGACCGGAGCGTTGGTGGCGAAGGCCTTGGGGGATGTATCCAAACATCAAGTCTGGCGCGTGCTGCGCACCCAAGGAATCCATTTACAGCGGCGCCGTAGCTGGTGCATCAGTACCGATCCCCAGTTTGCCGCCAAGGCGGCCGATATCGTTGCCCTGTACCTGGACCCGCCGGAACACGCGGTCATCCTTGCGGTGGATGAAAAGCCGCATATTCAAGCCTTGGAGCGAGCGCAAGGCTATTTAAAACTACCCAACGGCCAAGCGGTGACCGGTTTCAGTCATGAGTACAAACGCCACGGCACCACGACCCTGTTCGCCGCCCTGAATGTGCTCACCGGCCAAGTCCAGGGCGGACACGCTCACCGGCGTCGACGCCGCGATTTTCTTGCCTTCATGAACGCGGTGGTCGCACTCTATCCGGGCCGGGAACTGCACCTGGTGGTGGACAATCTCAATACCCACAAACCGAAGCATGACCGTTGGCTGGCGCAACATCGCACGGTTCATCTACACTTCACGCCTACCCACGCCAGTTGGCTCAATCAGATTGAATGCTGGTTCAGCATCCTGAGTCGTCGCGCTTTGCGAGGGGCAAGTTTCACCTCGCCCCAGCAGGTGCGAGAGGCGATCGACCGATTCATAGCCGCATACAACAAAACCGCCACGCCCTTCGAGTGGACGAAACGTGAGCTCCGCAATGTGCATCCCCATTCATCTTACGCTAATATACGCAACTAAGTACTAACCTGTCGCGCCTATAATTGTCCTGTGAAACCCGAAGCGGTCGCCAAGGCGCAACGATATGCCGATATAGCCTATTCCGCCGCTCGTAATAGCATTCAACGGGAATCTCAGCGAAAGCTGGCAGACGCTCGCGGAAGGCTCGCAAGCAAGGGACTGGCCCACTCCAGTGTCATGAATGCAGAAACCACGAGTCTGCGTGCAGAGTTGCTGAAGATGCAGTTGCAGGCAAGGGCAGATGCCCTCCTAGAAGGATATGAGCTGCACGGTGTGCAACTCGATGAGACAATCGCGCAGCAAATCGTGGCCGATGTCGAATCACTAGCACAGCAAAGTCTGGCCGGCATGACTAGCTCCGCGCTAGGACAAGCCGGGATTGTCGCGATGCGGACCGGATCCAATCCCGCACCATCCATAGCGGCTGCTGCCGAGTTTAAGCGTGAAATGGGGCGCCGCACTCACTCTATGCTTAAGGAAATTCGCGTTCACGTTGAACGGCGGCGATTGCGACCAAAAGAGCACAACGGACTGAACCAGCGAACTATTACGAACGTTTACCATCTTCACGGTCACAACTCTCGGGTCAACGTCCAAAGTACAGACCAATCGACAAATGTTGTAAACATCACTGGCGATCAAATCTTTTTGAAATTGCGCGAAAAAGTCTGCTCAGAAATCCCGGCTGGTGACCAACAAGCAGACATTCTGGGCCGGCTGGATGCTCTTGAACAAGCGCAAAACACGCCGTCATTTGCAGTTAGATATACGGATTTCATTAGCTCTGCCGCGGACCATATGACGCTGATAGCCCCGTTCATCCCCGCCTTAACAGAAATGATGCAGAAGGCGCTCGGCTGATCATGCCTCCTGAACGCCTCCAGAAGATCATCGCCGCCGCCGGAATCGCTTCACGGCGCAAGGCGGAGGAACTTATCACCGGCGGACTGGTGTCGGTCAATGGGCAGATCGTCACCCAACTGGGCAGCAAGGCCGACATCGGGCACGACCACATCAAGGTCAATGGCAAACTGCTGAAGGGTCCGGAGCGCCCGGTTTACCTGCTGCTCAACAAACCCAGGGGTTACGTAACTACGGTCACTGACCCAGAGGGCCGTCCGACGGTCTTAGATCTAGTGCGTGGTGTCGGAGCGCGCATTTATCCGGTCGGACGCCTCGACTACCTGAGCGAAGGCCTGCTGCTGTTGACGAATGACGGCGAGATGGCGCTGAAGTTGATGCACGCCTCGTCGCACGTAGCCAAGACGTACCTGGTCAAGATCAGCGGCAAGGCCACCGAGGAACAAATCGACAAGCTGCGCGCAGGCATCATGCTTCCGGCGGAACGAAAGTCGCTCAAGACACCTGCGGACCGCGTGCCAAAAGTAGGTTGGAAGCGAAGGTCCACGGCGGTGAAGACTGCGCCGGTGCTGATCAGGTTGATGCGCGATGCCGCCAATCCCTGGTACGAGGTCACCCTGGTGGAAGGGCGCAACCGGCAGATCCGCCGCATGTTCGAACAAATCGAACATCACGTGGAAAAAATCAAACGAGTGCGCTACGGGCCGCTGGTGTTGGACGTCGAACCCGGTGAGTTCCGGCATCTAACGGCGCAGGAAGTGGCGCAACTGAAGGGCCCGGCACGAGAGAGAAGCGAAAAGCCGGTCGCTCCGCTCGGACTGAAAACGCCCGACGCGAGAGCGAGTAGGCAGTATAGGGGGCCTTCGACTCCTCGCTACGCTCGTCGCTCAGGATGACAGAGGGTTGGGGGATGACAAGGCCATGGTGAGCAGATTGAACTCTTGGAGATCGAATGACGGATTTTAGCAAGCTGGTGCCGACGCACGTGCAAAAGCTGGCGAGCTACAAGCCTGGCAAGCCTCGGCGGCAGGCGGAACTGGAGAGCGGCATGCGTTGTATCAAGATGGCTTCCAACGAGAATCCCTTTGGCCCCTCTCCGCTGGCCATTGAAGCGATCAAGGCGGCAGCGCAGGAAGTAAATCTCTATCCGGACAACAGCGTCACCGAACTGACTGCGCGCCTGGCGGAGATCCATGGCATTGAGACGGGGCAGATCCTGGTAACCGCGGGCTCCAGCGCTTTGCTCGACATCATGGCGCGGACGCTGCTGGGGCCTGGGCTGAACGCCATCACCAGCAAGCTGTCATTCATCGTCTATCCCATCGTTACCCGCGCCACTGGCGCGCAATTCATCGAGGTACCGACGCTGAACGATGGCTACGATCTGGACCGCATTCTGGCGGCGGTTGATGTCAATACGCGCCTGATCTACCTGGCGAACCCCAACAATCCGACGGGAACAATTCTGGATGCCAACGCGATTGACCGCTTCCTCGACCGGCTGCCATCGCACGTCATCACCGTGCTGGATGAGGCCTATTGCGATTACGCCAGCTACTTCGCGGCGGAGCGAGGCTTTGCGTATTCGCACGCGCTGGATTATGTGCGCCAGGAGCGCCGGGTCGTGGCGCTGCGCGCTTTTTCCAAGGCCCATGGACTGGCTGGACTGCGGGTTGGTTACGGGATGGGTCCGGCGGAGTTGATGGGCTATTTCGCGCGCATGAAGACGGCATTCATGGTTTCTTCGCTGGGCGAGGCGGGAGCGCTGGCGGCGTTGGCCGACACCGACCACGTTCAGCGAGCGGTGCAGACGAATGCCGCCGAAGCGAAGTTGCTGACCCTGGCCATCTCGGACATGGGGATTCGCGTAACTCCCACGTGGGCGAACTTCCTCTTCTGTCGCGTGGGCGAAGATGCGGCCAGCCTTTGCCAGGCCCTGCAAGACGACGGCATCATCGTCCGTCACATGAGTGGATCGTGGGGAGCGTCCGATGCGTTTCGCGTGACCGTCGGCACTCCTGAGCAGAACCAGCAATTCCTGGGGGCGTTGAAGCGGGCCGTGTCGCGGATCCCAGCGTAGCGGTCATTTTATTTATGCGTTAGCCGCGACGCAAGGAACCTGCTCCGGACCACCACCAAATCGGAGGCGGAACGAATCTTGCAGGTCTCTAACACGCCCGTTCCAAAGCCGGCGCTCGCGCGCGATCTCGGCGTAAGCCATGCCAGCGCGATTGTCGTCGGCACCATCATCGGCAGCGGCATCTTCCTGGTGCCAGCCGAGATGATGCAGGCGGTTGGATCGGCGTGGCTGGTGTACTTGGCGTGGATCGTGGGCGGAGTGCTCTCGCTCGCCGGCGCGATCACCTATGCCGAACTGGGCGCCATGAAGCCGCAGGCCGGAGGCGAATACGTTTACATTCGCGACGCCTACGGACCACTCCCCGGATTTCTCTACGCCTGGACGTGGTTCGCCATCGCAAAACCAGCCTCGATTGCCACCCTAACAACCGGGTTCGTCCGCATTCTAGGCACGTTTCCGGCCCTCGCGTTCTTCAACCGAGATGCAGTCCACTCACCCATCGCGATCAGCTACGGACAGTTGATCGCCATAGCGGCGGCAGCGTTCATCACCGCGCTAAACTACATCGGCATTAAGCGCGCCGGAGAGTTTCAGGTCGTGTTTACGGTGGTGAAAATCGCGATCATCCTTGCGATCGCCTTGCTGGGATTCAGCGCCGCCAGTGGCACATGGCACAACTTCACCACCATTTTCCAAGGCGCGACCGGTGGCTTCGCCGGATTCATGGCCGCACTCATCGCCGCTCTTTGGGCCTATGACGGATGGAACGACCTCAACATGGTGAGCGGCGAAGTCCGCGATCCGGGGCGCAATCTTCCCATTGCGTTAATCGCAGGTGTTGGCGTGGTCGCCCTCCTCTACATGCTGACCAACGCAGCAGTACAGTATGTGCTTCCAGCGGCCAGCATCGCAGCCTCGCCACGGCCGGCGTCGGAGGCGACTGCGGTTGCGGCCGGCGCGTGGGGAGCGGCCATCGTTTCGGCTGGCATGGCGCTCTCCATGCTGGTCGCCCTCAACGGAACCATCATGAGCGGCGCGCGCGTGCCGTTCGCCATGGCGCGCGATGGTTATTTCTTTCGGGCGATGGCCGAAGTGCATCCCCGCTTCCACACGCCATCGATTGCCCTGATCGTGCAGCTCGGGCTATCGATTGTCCTGCTGCTGTTTGCCGGAAATTTCCGCCAGCTCTTCTCGCTGGCCATCTTCGCGGAGTGGCTGTTCTACATGATTGCCGCCAGCACCGTCTTTGCATTGCGCAAACAGGAACCGCACGCTCCGCGACCGTATCGGACATGGGGATATCCGCTGGTTCCGGCGATGTTCATCGCGGCGGCGGCGGCATTGCTCTATTACACGTTCACCGAAAACCTGCGCAATTCCGCGTGGGGAGTGGTGGTGATTCTAGCAGGCGTGCCGATCTATTTGTACTTTGCGAGGAGGAAGGCAGGGCTAGTTGTGCTAATTGCTAGTTGCTCTTCGCTACCCGTTCGCCGCGGCCCTCATCTGCCTGGCGCGCTCATAGACTTTCACGTATTCGCGGGCCGAGTTGATCCAGGAATATTCCTGGGCCATGCCGTTGCGCATCAGCGCTTGCCAGGCCTTTGCATCGGAGCGATACAGTGCCATTGCCGCCTGCAAAGTGTCCAGCAAGGCTTCGCCACTGTGTTCCTTGAACTTGAATCCGGTGCCCTTCAGGGTCTGCCGATCGAATTGCTCGACGGTGTCGTCGAGTCCGCCAGTGGCGCGAACCACGGGGACCGTCCCGTAACGCATGCTGTAGATCTGGTTCAGGCCGCAGGGCTCGTAGCGCGAAGGCATGAGGAAGATGTCGCTGCCGGCTTCGATCTTGTGCGCCAAGGGATTGTCGTACGCGATCTTCACGGCGAACTTCTGCGGGTACTGTTTGATCAGTTTGCGGAACAACTCTTCATAGTCGCGGTCGCCGCTGCCCAGCACGACCATGATCAAGTCCTGCCGGGCCAGGCGATCGGCCGTCTGCTGGATAAGGTCGAAGCCCTTCTGCGCGGCAAAGCGCGACACCATTCCAACCACCGGCAACTGCGTGTCTGCGGCCAGGCCAAATTGCTTCAGCAGGTCCGCTTTGCACTTTGCTTTGCCGCTGAGGTCCGCCGCCGAGTAGTGCGCCGCAATGAAGCGATCGTTTTCCGGATTCCACTCACCGTAATTCGCCGCATTCAGGATGCCGCTAACCGTGCCCGAACGCGCGCGCAACACACCTTCCAAACCGAAACCGTACTCCGCAGTCTGGATTTCCTGGCTATACTTCCGGCTGACGGTAGTGATGTAGTCGGCCATGGTGATCGCACCCTTGAGGAAATTCACCTTGCCATAGAACTCCAGCTTCGACATGGTGAACAAGTCCCAGGGCAACATCAGCAAAGGCAGGATCTCGGGCGGGAAGAGTCCCTGGTATCCGATGTTGTGAACGGTGAAGACGCACGGGGTGCTGGCAAAGGCCGGGTCTTCCTCGTACAGCGTCTTCAGCAGTATGGGAATCAGGGCCGTCTGCCAGTCGTGGCAATGCAGCAGGTCGGGCGTGCCGAGAATCTTGGCCGATTCCAACACGGCACGGCAAAACAGCGCGAACCTCTCGGCATTGTCGTGATAGTCGCCCAACGGTGTACCGTAGAGCGCATCGCGGTCGAAGAACGGAGGGTAGTCGATGAAATAGAATTGCACTCCGGAGCGCACACCGCCGTCGAGGACAGAACAGAAGCGGTAGTGGTCGTCGAAGGGAACGGTGATGCTGGGAATGACGATGCGCGGGTGGTCGAGCTTGGTCTGTTTGTAACGCGGCAGGAAAACCGTAACCTGATGGCCCAAGCTGGCGACCGCAGGTGGCAAAGCGCCTATGACATCCGCCAGCCCGCCGGTCTTGGAAAAGGGTACGCACTCGGATGCCGCAAAGGCGATGTTCATGAGACCTCCCGGCGCGAACGGAGATACGCTTCCGCAAGCCACGCCGAACTGCGTAAATGGACTGCGCACTATGATGTAAGAAATGCCGAAACAGTTGAGTCTAATTGGCGAGTCGAAAGAGGGTCAATGTGGCCAAGACCAAGACCGCGTCGAGCAAGTCCGTTAGCCGCGTTAAGCGCAAGCCGAAGTTGGGCCAGAACTTTCTCACCGATTTGGGCGCGGCGCAGCGTGTCGTGGACGCCCTCGGAGATGTGTCCAATCGCACCGTCATCGAGATCGGCCCGGGCCGCGGCGTGCTCACGGATGTGTTAGCTGTCCGAGCCAAGCACGTAATTGGAATCGAGCTCGACCGCGTAATGGCGGCGCAGTTGCGCATGCGGTATGCGACCAAGCCGAATGTCGAGATCCTCGAATCGGATTTCATTGCCGCGGAATTCACCTCTATGGTCGGGCGCAGGCCGGGACCGCTGCACGACCTTCGTCCCACCCAGCCGGAGACGGTGGACGTAATCGGCAATCTGCCGTATTACATCACCTCCGACATCGTGCTGCGAATCCTGGAATTGCACCGGAACATTGAGCGCGCAGTGATCATGGTGCAGCGCGAGGTCGCCGATCGTATCGCGGCCGCGCCGGGCAGCCGGGATTACGGACTGCTCTCGGCCACTGTGCAGCTCTTCGCCCGGGTGGACAAACTGTTCACGCTGCCGCCGGGCGCGTTCTCGCCTCCGCCGCAGGTCCACTCCAGCGCACTGCGGCTCACCATGGCGCCCCGGCTGCAAGAACTGCACGTGGAAGAAGGCCCGTTCCTCGCGTTTCTAAAGCTTGCCTTCGCTCACAAGCGCAAAACATTGCTGAACAATCTTCGCGGTCAGTACAAGGACGTCGCCATTCGAGCGGCCCTGAAATCGGCTGGACTGCGCGCCGATGTTCGCGCCGAAGCCATGTCGCTGGAAAAGACGGCGGCCGTGTTCCGTGCGTTGCGACAGGCGTAAACTTTTACTCAGCGGAACAGTTGCGTAGCGCCGCTGTGAGATCGCGGCGACGCCCAGTGCGACGGAGTCGCCGTAGCGCACGAAGGAGCGAGCATCATGGCTACCGCAGTTCGTCAGCCAGCCGTTGCAGGACGCTTCTATCCCGCCAATGCGCAGCATCTTCGGGCCGAAGTAGAGACCTATACCACGGCGCGCGCCGATGCGTCGGCGAAGTCCGAACCACGGATTCGCGCCTTGGGGTGCGTCGTTCCCCACGCCGGATATATGTACTCCGGACACGTCGCCGGAGCTGTCTATCGCCGCCTCGATTTACCGCGGCGGGTGGTCATTCTTTGTCCCAACCACACCGGTGTGGGCGAGCCGCTGGCCATCCTGAGCGAGGGCGCATGGCACACGCCATTGGGCGACGTCCCCGTCGACGCGGCCATGGCAACTGCATTGCAGTCACGCATGTCCCTGCTCGCTGAGGACCAGGAGGCTCATCGCTACGAACACGCGCTGGAAGTCCAGCTACCTTTTCTGCAAGTACTGGCGCCGGGATTTCAGTTCGTGCCCATCACCGTGGGAACCAGCAATTTCGAGGTGCTGAGCGCGCTCGGAGTCGTGATCGGAAGCGTCGCCGCCGAGGCTGGGGAGCCGGTGCTGGTCATCGCCTCCAGCGACATGAATCACTACGAGAGCGACGACGTGACCCGGGTGAAAGATCGCCGCGCCATCGAACAGATATTGGCGCTCGACCCGCGTGGGCTATACGAGACGGTGCATCAGGGCAATATCAGCATGTGCGGATACGGCCCTGCAGTGGTGATGCTGACCGCGTCCAAGAAACTAGGGGCAACGCAGGCGGAGTTGGTCCGTTACGCAACTTCCGGGGATGTCTCGGGAGACCGCGACATGGTCGTGGGATACGCGGGCATCGCGGTGTATTGAATTCCCTACTGAAAAGCAAAGGGCAGCCAAAGGCCGCCCCTTTTTCAGTGGTTCAATCGTCCTTCAGTGGTGGGACGGTCCCGAGCTGTGGCCGCCGGTGGCGCCTGCGTGGCCGGTGGGCGCTGCGGACGATGCAACGCCTGGACCTGCACTCGTCCCATAACCGGGGCCGACCGCCATCGGGCCGGAGAACACCGCAGCCGGGGCCGAAGCAGGAGCGGCAAATACGTGTCCCGCGTGCGCAGTATGTCCACCAGCAAAAGCGTTGTAGCGGGTGGTGAAGACATGGTCATTGGCGGCGGGGTTCCGGACGCCAGCGCCATTGAAACTCTTGCCGGTCGCGCTCGCACCGACGCTGTGCCCACGAATCACGCTGCTAAAAGCCGGCATTAAGCGTCCGCCGGGGATGTACGCCGCTGAAGTTGCCTTACCAACCATAACGGTCGGCTTCGCCGATTGAGCCGACGTCACCAGTGGAGGAACCGCGGCCGTCCAGCCAGGACGCGCCTTCGTCACAACGGGAGCGGCACGAAATCCATTGCCATACCAGCCGTTTCCATAGTTTCCGCCGGGAATCCAGGCCCATCCGATACCGCCGCCTAAGAAAGCCCAGGAACCGTAGTGGTACGGCAGCCATCCCCATGGGTATGGAGAAGCGAAGGTATAGCCTAAGCCGGGACAGAACTGCCACGCGCCCGTGCCATAGGGATCGAATCCCAGCATCGAGTTGGCGAAGCCGTACGGCTGCCAAGCGTATCCATAACCGGGCGCCATGAAGTACGTTCCATAGTAGTTGAGGTCTTGTAGTCCGTAGCCGAACTTGGGACCGGGGTTGCCGGCATTGCCAGCGTAGGCCTGCTGATAAGCTTGGCGCTCGCGGTTCCAGGCATCTGCTGGAAGGACTTCGACGCCAGTGGCGACTTTGTACCCAACCGGATTGGCCGGGTCGATAGTCAGAGTCTGCTTGCGCTGAACATTCACCACATGTGGCTGGTCCATGAGTTCGACATTGCCTTTGAACACGGCCAGCCGCGTCTGGTCAGGACCAACGCTCAACCGGAGTTGCGTATCGCGCTGCACCAGAAATGTTGAATCGCCGCTCTTAATGCGATAGATGTCATCGCCCTTGGAGCGTGCATCGAGATAGACGACGCCTTTGACCACTTCGATCTCGTTGATCTTGGCGCCGTTGTCGTTCATGGACAGCACGAGGAACTGGATTTCCGAGTTCTCGGCAAGTCGCAGAGCGCTTTCGTTCTCGAATTCCACCTCCGCCAGGCCGTTATCCCCGGTCACCACTCGCACTCCCTGAGTAATAGGTGTATTCAAGATGGCGCGCTCTAATCCTAGCCCGGTTGCCCGGTCGGTCTGCACCTGCCCGTTCAGGTAGCTGAGACGAACGATCCTGACGTAGGACTCGGCGAATGCGCCCGCCGCTGCGGCCAGCACAAACGCCATGGTCATTGCTAATGAGGATTTCAGGTGCCGTGGCATACCGTTACTCCTGGGGCCGTGGGTGTTCCCGCGCGTCTGAAGTTCAGACCAGGCATAGGGATAGTAGGCCTCGTCAAAGACCTTCCCTGCCTACTCACATTAAACACCTGTTGGATGCGAAGTTGTGAGAATTCGGTATTCCGCTTACGGCTGGGCCGGCGTTGTGTTCGGTTGGCCAGGCCCACTGAGGGTACGAAGTAGGTGTTGCGCAGCCTGGCGGCTGATGTGCATCATATCGGGATCATCTGCGATCTGGCGCAGAATCGGCGCTATCACGTTCAGCTCCTCGGCATAATGATTGGCCCTGATGTACTCCAACTCGTTCAACCGGGCATCCATGCCTAGCTTGTCGAAGCGGTACTGAAGACTCAGCTTGCGCCCGTAATCAAGGGTATTGGCAATGGCCACAAAGAGGCGGCTCAACTCTTGCACATCAGCATTCTGCGACCAGTTGTAACTGGTCGAGCCATGCTTGTCTGCGGAGTTGTACTCCAGCGTTTTGCGTCCGGTCTGAGCAATATGCTTTAGGCGCGCATTGAAATCGCCGTGGAAATAATCGAGCTTCTTGGCCAGGTCGAAAATCTTCGAGCGATTGGCCTCAGACATGGTGAAGTCCTGCTGAAACAGATCGGTATCGCGGCCGGCTTTGTCCGGCGTAGGTGTGCCCTGGAAATGGGTGTTGCCGTCGGCCCGTACCGTGATGGAGTACGCTTGCCAGGGAATTCCCTGGCTCCAGTCAAAGACGAAAGTCACTGTGGGCTGCGCGGCAGCCGGAGCGGCTGCTGGCTGTGCCGACGCCAACGAGACCAGCAGAAGTACGACGGAGGCTAAGCACAATCTCATGTTAGGGAGAGATTTTATCTGATTTTGCCGGACGCGCTGGCCCAGACCGTTCAAAGTGGATTCACCCGGTGGTTGCGTGCTGCCGCCGCAGCGTGCCCGCGGTGTGCAAGTGGCAAATGGCAATGGCCAGTGCGTCGGCCACGTCGGGCGGCTCGGGAGGCGCGGGCAGGTCGAGCAGGCGGGCCACCATCATCTGCACTTGGCACTTCTCGGCCTTGCCGTATCCCACCACGGCGGATTTGATCGACAGCGGAGAGTAGGCAACCACGCGTAAACCAGCTTGCGCCGCGGTCAGCATGGCCACTCCCCGCACGTGGCCAAGCTTAAGCGCCGACTTAACGTTCACCGCGTAGAAGACATCTTCAATGGCCACCTGCTCCGGCCCATAGGTGGCGATAATCTCGCTAAGCTTCTCGCAAATCTTCTTGAGCCGAAGCTCCAGCGGTTCACGCGGCAGCAGCCGGATGGCTCCGCTGCACAGGTGATGCAGCGAGCCCTCGCCGTCCTGCTCGACCACTCCGTAGCCGGTGTATTCGCCGCCGCAATCGATTCCCAGGATGCGCATGAGCTTCCAGCCTGTCGCGAGTGTAGCAGGAGAGGCAGCGGATTAGAGGGTAAATCGGCCTAGGCAGCAGGCTGGTAAACCGGTTGAAAACCGCCTTCACGAACGCCGTGACGCCGTCGGTCCCGCCCTCATGCGCGCATCCAGCCGGCCGGTCACCATCAACCCCAGCATTCGGAAATCACTGACGAACGACCAGAACGGATGACCAAAAGTAGCAGGGGTATTCTTTTCCAACAGGAAATGACCGGTCCACGCAAAGCCGTAGCCGAGCGGAATCCACAGCAGCGCAAACCACGGATGATGCGTGGCGAAGGCGACGACCGCGACGATCAGACCCAGCGTGGTTCCGATGGCGTGCATCCAGCGATTTCCTGGCGCGCTGTGCTGCTCCAGGTAAAAGCTGAAGAACTCCTCGTAGGAGTGGAATGTCCGCGGTTCCGACATGGCAAACACCCTCTTGCTGAGCAGCGCAGGTGGCCCATCCCACCCGCGACAGTGTACTCCCGAATGCAGAAATATCGCGATGGCTTTACTATCTCTGTAGAGGGGTACTGCCGAACATGAGAATCGGGGTTTTGACCGGCGGTGGCGACTGCCCTGGACTGAACGCCGTCATACGGGCTGTGGTGCGCAAAGGCATCATGCACTATGACGACGAGTTTGTCGGCTTCCTGGAAGGGTGGCGTGGGGTTTACGAGAACAAGACCATGGACGTGGACATGGATGCGATCTCGGGCATTCTTCCGCGGGGAGGCACCATCCTGCGCACGTCGCGGACCAACCCGGCCAAGCGCGAAGGGGGATTGCAGCACTGCATGGAAGTCCTGCGGGCCAACCGCGTGGAAGCTCTGGTCGCCATCGGTGGAGATGACACCATGAGCGTGGCCCAACGCATGTACGAGGTGGGTCTGAAGGTGGTCGGCGTACCAAAGACCATCGACAACGATCTCATGGGGACCGACTTCTGTTTTGGTTTCGACACTGCGGTGAACACCGCGACCGAAGCCATTGATCGCGTGCATACCACTGCGGAAGCGCATCAGCGCGTGATGGTGGTGGAAGTGATGGGCCGCGACTCGGGTTGGATTGCGATGTACAGTGGGATCGCCGGGGGCGCAGACGTCATTCTTATTCCCGAGCGTCCCTTCGACATCGAAGAGGTTGCCGAGCGCATTCGCATGCGCCATGCGCGCGGCCGTTACTTCAGCATCATCGTGGTGGCGGAAGGCGCGAAGTTCGCCAAGGATGACAACGCGCCGGTGGTCACCGACATGGGCAAAGACGAGTTTGGTCACGTGCGCCTGGGCGGTATCGGCCAAATCCTGGCGAACGAGATCGAACACCGCACCGGGCTGGAGACGCGCAACGTCGTGCTGGGCCACATCCAGCGCGGAGGCACACCCAGCGCTTTCGATCGGGTGCTGGCGTCGCGTTACGGAATCGGCGCCATCGACCAGGTCCACAAAGCCAAATTCGGAGTGATGGTCGCGCTCCGCGGAACCGACATTGTCACCATTCCGCTGATAGATGCCATCCACAAAACCCGCCCTGTCGATCCGGAACTGGTGGAAGTCGCCATGGGATTGATCGATCCCATTCCTACGGTCCCGGTGAATAAGTAAACCCAGCATAGAGGTCGGGGAGATCAGCGATGCAACGTCACCGAGCGCTGTTTGTTTTCGCGGTCGGATTGCTTTGCTGCGCTCCGGCAATTGCGCAAAGCGCTTTTGCTCCGAAAGTTTCGGGGCCGCTGTCGCAACGCGTTGTGGCCTACCAGATTGACGCGAAGTACGACCCTGCCAAGCACACCGTTGATGCCACCGAGACGCTGACTTATCGCAACCTGACTGGCCAGCCGCTCGATCGTTTCCCTTTTCACCTCTATCTCAATGCGTTCCAGCCGAAATCCACCTGGGTGCGGGAGGCGCATCGTGATGGAAATTTCCGCACCAGCAGCCTGGAAGAATGGGAACCGACGGACAACGGGTCGAATGAGATCACCTCATTCGAGGTCGCCGGCATGGGCGATCTCGCCCGGCAGATGAAGTTCATCTCTCCGGACGACGGCAATCCCGACGACAAGACGGTGTTTGAGGTGAAGCTGCCGCGCCCGGTGCAATCCGGCCAGGATGTGCAGTTCAAAATCAAGTTCAAGGCGACCTTTCCCGAAGTGGTCGCCCGCACCGGGTACAAGCGCAGCTTCCTGCTCGCCGGACAATGGTTTCCTAAAGTCGGGGTCTGGTGGCATGACCAATGGAACTGCCACCAGTTTCACGCCATGACCGAGTTCTTTGCCGACTTTGGCACGTATGACGTGAAGATCACGCTGCCCAAGAATTACGTTATCGGCGCCACGGGCGTGCAGACCGGCGACACCGATAACGGTAACGGCACGCAGACGGTCGCCTTTCACGCCGAAGATGTACATGATTTTGCCTGGACCGCCGACCCGAACTTCACAGTTGTCGAGAGTCAGTTTGACGGCAGCGTCGGGACGGTGAAAATTCGCTTGCTCACGTATGCCAGCCACAAGAGTTCGTGGCAGCGCTATCTTGATGTCATCCGGGGCACGATGGAGAAATTCGACCAATGGTACGGACCCTACCCTTATGCTCAACTCACCGTGGTTGACCCGCCACACGGGGCTGGCGAGGCGGGAGGTATGGAGTACCCGACGTTCATCACCGGCGGCACGAGCTGGTATGTCCCCAAAGGCGAGCTGCACGAACCGGAGGGCGTAACCGAGCATGAATTCGGCCATCAATACTGGTACGGGATGGTAGCTACCAACGAGTTTGAGAATGCCTGGCTCGACGAGGGCATTAACAGCTACACCGAAGTGAAGGTGATGGACAGCCTGTTCGGTCGCAACACCGCCTCGCTTAACCTCTTCGGAGTTCAGGAGGGCGACGGCGAGGAACTCAGGTCTTTTTACCTGGGAGATGCGGGCTTCGACCCGCTGGCGCGGGCCAGCTATACCGACATGAGCATGGGTTCCTACGGCGCCGTCAGCTACGGCAAGACGGCAACCATGCTTGCCACGTTGGAGTCTGTCGTCGGCGAGCAGGCGCTCCGTAACGCCCTCCACATCTACTTTCTGAGGTACCGCTTCACCCATCCGACGCAGCAAGATTTCATGCGCACGGTCAACGAAGTTACCGGCCAGGACCTGAACTGGTATTGGGAGCAGGCGGTTTATGGTACGCAAGTCCTGGATTACGAGGTGCTGCGGGCGACATCCGATCCCGTGGATTGGTATCAGCAGGACGCGACCGAGAAGAAAGGCGCCACCATATACGAGACGCAAGTCATCCTGCACCGTAAGGGGGACTTCGTCTTTCCGGTTGAGGCCGCAGTGAAGTTCGACAATGGCGAGCGCATCCGCGAACGGTGGGATGGCAAAGATCGCTGGGCCCGCTACGTCTATCACAAGAACGCGAAGGTGGTTTCGGTGGAGATCGATCCCGACCACAAGGTCACGCATGGATAGCGACTATCTCAACAACAGTCGCACCACCAGCCGTCAAAAGGGCGCAACGGAAAAAATCGCCGCCTACTGGATGTTCCTAACCCAATTCCTCGCGCAGATGCTGAGTTGGCTGGTATGAAAACGGGCGACATCGCCGGCCAACGTAAAGGACTGCTCTCTGCCGGAGCCAGTCTGCTATGGTGGCGTCAGGAAATCTTGTGGTGGGTGTTCGCGGTAAATGTTGTGCTCGGCGCGCTGGGCACGCTGGGCACGGCTAGGACGCTGAATGCTGCTCTGGGGTATGGCCTTGCCGGAAATCAACTGGTCAAGGGCTTCGATCTGGGCATGTTTTACGAACTGATAAGGCTGCCCGATGCAAACTTCCTTCCCTCAAGATTCACGGCATATGCCTGCGCATGCCTGTTTGCTGTATTGGTGCTGTTCGTCAGCGGAGGCATACTAGAGGTCTTTCGCCAGGACCGCAGACTCAACACCGGCGATTTCTTTGCCGCCGCGGGCGCATTCTTCTGGCGCTTTGTGCGTCTGGCATTATTCATGCTCGTTCCGTTCGCCCTTCTGCGCTTTGCTTATCGCGATGTCAGAAACTGGTCGGAATACCTCGGAGATAAAGCAGTTG
The DNA here is from genome assembly GCA_963737435.1 of uncultured Acidobacteriaceae bacterium. Lineage (GTDB taxonomy): Bacteria > Acidobacteriota > Terriglobia > Terriglobales > Acidobacteriaceae > Bog-257. The sequence goes on from CAVTSI010000010.1 coordinate 323,590, forward strand.
CCGATCAGGTTGGGCTTCTGATTCTGGCGGCGGGCATTATCGCGCTAGGGCTGCTGGCTGTCATCGTGCGAGTGTGGTTTGACATCGCGAAAGTTCGAACCGTAGCCGAGAACGAGAGCGGCATGTGGCGCACCGTGTGGAGGGCGTTCGACATGACCTTGCATCACCTTGGCACCCTCCTGTGGATCTATCTCCGCATTAGTCTGCTGGCGGCGATTACGCTGCTCATCGGCTTTCTGATTTGGACCAAGCTTCCGCCCACGGCGATTCCGGCGACGTTTATCCTTCTGGAATTTGTGATTGTGTCGCAGTTGGCTGCCCGGCTGTGGCAACTGGCCAGCGTTACCACATGGTACAAGCAATATGCCGAGGCGGTTCCCGCCGAGTTGGCTTACACGACTCCGCAGTCGGAAGAGGCGATCGAAACAATCGAAACTCAGGTGGTGCCTGAACCGGATTTGCCGCCATTCAACGAGCCCGAAACGCCGCCAGCGTAAGCGTGAGGTCCGGGCAAAGGTGGCGCGATCAGAGACGATGTTTGAGGGTTTGTTCCACGTCTCGACGCAGCTAGGCAACCTGCCGCTGCACTTTGATCTTGTTTTCGCGCTTGCGCGCGGCAGACAGGTCATAGGCAAGCTGCATGTGCAACCAGGTTTCCGGCGTGCTGCCGAACGCCTTGGTTAGCCGAATTGCCATCTCCGGAGTAATGCCGGCCCTGCCGTTTACTACGTTGTTGAGGGCCTGACGGCTTACGCCAAGGGCCTTGGCAGCTTCGGTCACGGACAGGCCTAACGGCTCAAGACAATCATGCCGGACGATCCGGCCGGGATTCACAGGGGTTTTCATGGGAAATCCACCGTAAAGTAATACTTGTCACTTGTCAACGTGAAGAGCTGCATAGCGCGGTCTCAACTGGCTCCTCTGAACGAACCCGAAGCTTTTCACCCACAGAATAAACGGGGCGCATGGTGCGCCCCGTCTGGTTAAACGCGAAAGTAACGTGAGGCCGGCCTACTCGTTTGCCCCAAATGTTTTCAGGTCTTCCGGTCCCTCTTGCAGCACCACCGCTTCTTTGCCCTGGACCAGTACCCGGACCGATTCCACCACGTCAGGATTGGCCAAGGTGGTGATATCTCCCGTGGCCATGTTGTTGGAAAGGGCCGCGAGAACACGCCGCATGAGCTTGCCGGAGCGTGTTTTTGGCATATCCGGAACCACCAGGATCCTGCGCGGGCGGGCAATCTTGCCAATCATGGTTTCAATGACATGGTTGACCTTCTCCACCACCTCCTGGCTGTTCTGTACATCCGGCTGTAGAACGATATAGACCTCAGGCACGCGGCCTTTGATCTCGTCCACCACCGGCACCACCGCCGCTTCTGCCACTTCGGGAATCGTCAGGCACGCTGACTCGATTTCCTTTGTGCCCAGGCGGTGGCCGGCCACGTTGATGACGTCATCCACGCGTCCCAGTATCCGGAAATACCCGTCCACGGCCAGCACGGCGCCGTCCGCGGCAAAGTATGGCCAGTCCTGCCATCGCTTGCTGTTGGGATCCTTGCAGTATTTAGCATAGTACTGGGCGACGAAGCGCTCGCGATCACCCCAAATGGTCTGCATGATTCCCGGCCAAGGATTGCGGATGCAGATGTTGCCCGCCTTCCCCGAACCGGCGTGCACTTCCTCTCCCATCTCGTCGTAGATCATGGGATAGATGCCGGGCACACCTGGCCCCGCGCTTCCCGGCTTCATGGGATCCAGTGCCGGCTTGGTGCTGCACAGGAATCCTCCGTTTTCGGTTTGCCACCAGGTGTCCACAATCACGGCTTCACCCTTGCCCACGGTTTCGTAATACCAGCGCCAAACCTCGGGCTCGATGGGTTCTCCCACCGTGGTCATGTGCTTGAAATGGTACTTGTACTTGGTGGGTTCATCGTGGCCGGACTTGCGCAACATGCGGATGGCCGTGGGCGAGGTGTGGAAAATGTTGACATCCAGGCGCTCGGCAATTCTCCATACCCTGCCGGCGTCGGGGTAGGTAGGGACGCCTTCGTAGATGACGCTGGTGGCGGCCAGGGCCAATGGGCCATAGACAATGAACGAGTGCCCGGTGATCCAGCCGATGTCGGCCATGCACCAGTACACATCTGTGGGGTGAATGTCCTGGATGTATTTGGAGCAGCCCGTCACATAAGCGAGGTAGCCTCCGGTGCGGTGTTGACAGCCTTTGGGCTTGCCGGTGCTGCCGCTGGTGTACATAAGAAACAGCGGCGCCTCCGAATCCATGGGAACGGGAGGCACGATTTCACCCGAATAGTTGGGGAGGATCTCGTCAACCCAGAAATCGCGCCCGTGCACAAACGGTGAAGCGGACGCATTCTGCCCTGGGCGACGCCTCCAGACCAGGACCTTCTCCACGGTCGTGCCTTCCTTCTTGGCTATGTTCAACGCAATATCGGCGCCAGCTTTGTGGTCGAGCAACTTGCCATTGCGATAGTAGCCATCCATGGTGATCAGCACCTGGCTGCCTGAATCGGCGGCGCGCATGCCGCAAGCCTCGCCGCTGAAGCCGCCAAACACCACCGAGTGAATGACCCCCAGGCGGGCGCAGGCCAGCATGGTGACCGGCAACTCGGGGACCATCGGCATATGAATGGTGACGCGGTCTCCAGCTTTCAGACCACAGAAATCGCGCAGCAGCGCGGCGAATTCATTCACTTGCACATAGAGTTCGCGGTAGGTGAGGGATACGGGCGCCTCGGATTCCGGCTCCGGAACAAAGATGATCGCCGCTTTGTTCTTGTACTTGTCGAGATGCCGGTCCACGCAGTTGTACGAAGCGTTGATCTTGCCGCCCGCGAACCACTTCCAGAATGGCGGATCACTGGTGTCGAGGGTGGTGTCCCAGTACTTGTCCCAGCTCAGCAGATCGGCGTACTCCCGGAAGCACTCCGGGAAATTTTTCTCGCTGAAGCGTTCGTTGACGTCGGGATCAGTCAGATTTGCCTGGCCGACAAATTTTGCGGAAGGATAATAATATTCTTCCTCCCGCCAATGGACTGCGATCTGAGCCTCGCTGGTTTCGATCACTGCGTTCTGCTTCGGAAGAGGTCGAGCCATATCAATCACTCCTTAAGATTTCTGGATTTGTGATGCAACCCCGGCGTTCTTTGCCTGCGCTTCCTGGGCTGACGGAGCGCGCCCTCGCCCCCCGTGCAAACCCATATGATGAAACATTCTCTACGTCACTGCAACACTCTTTGCCCGTCCCTGGCTTCCAGGTAGGGCCTTACATGGCCCGGCCTGCCGTGAGGCGGGCCGACCACGACTGCCTGTTTCACTTGCCCTTCGAAGACCCCACTGGCAACGGCTGGTTGTCCAGCGCCGCCCTCATCTGGTGCCATGCGTGTCTGGCTTCTTCCACCGAGCCTTCGTCCTCGATGGTGGTGATGTCGCCGGGGTTCTTCTCCTGGGTCACCGCCTTCAGCACGCGCCGCATGATCTTGCCGCTACGCGTCTTGGGCAGCATGTCTACGAAGTTCAGTTCGCCGATAACGGCAACTGGCCCGAGTTCATGGCGCACCTGGTCGAGCAGCTCTTGTTTGATTCCTGCGACGGAATGAAGCCCTGTTTGAGCACCACGAACGCCGAGATCACTTCGCCGCGCAGCTCGTCGGGCCGCCCAATGACGCCCGATTCGGCAACCGCGGGATGGCCCAGCAATGCGGTCTCGACTTCGATGGTGCCGATGCGATGGCCGGCAATCTTGATGATCTCATCGGCCGTGCGCCGACAAACCACTTGAAGGTGGGCGGCGTCCATTCCAGTACGCGGTCCCACTTACGGAACCAATGCAGCTCGCTGGCTGCGCGTCCCCACAGGGCGTCCGGATCCTGCTTGTCTTCATCGATCCACTTTTGCACCACCGGACTGACCAGGCCATGCGCGGCGGCGTGAGCGGTCGGCCCGTCCACACTTCCCTTGGTTATGTCGAGAGGTTCCGATACGTTTGTTGCAACAGCCATGGGAAGAGACTCCTTTTCACCCGATAGCGACGGTATAAGTGCCCGTCAAAGTCAATCACAAATTTGGCCGGACTGTTTTAGCAGTCCGGCCACCATCTCACGCATGCTTGGGACGGCGCGCCATGAACTCAGCCAATAGCGCCACTGCCGCCAACACTGCCGCGGTGTAGAACGCCATCTGGTAGTTGTGGTATTTGTCGAACAGGACGCCGCCGATTCTGGGTCCGATAATTCCGGCCACGCCCCACGCCGTAAACAACATGCCGTAATTCATGCCGGCGTTCTTGGTGCCCCAGAAGTCGGCGGTGGCGGAGCCGTTCACCGACAGCTGCGTTCCGTAGCACCAGTACACGATAAACACCATCACATACAGGAACGTCACGTTGCTGCCCGCCATGTAAAGCAAGGGCATGGAAATCATCGAGACAGCGATCATTAGTCGCAACACGTTCAACCGGCCTAGCGCGTCTGACATCCATCCCGATAAAATTCGTCCGCCGGCATTACCGGCCGCCCCTACAACCAGTCCCATGGTAGCCAGCGCGGCGCTGGAAATGTGCACGCTCTTGGCGAATGGCACCAGTTGGCTGATAACCATCAAACCGGCAGACGTTCCCAACGCGTAGGCAACCCACATGAAATAGAAGGCCGGGGTTTTCAACACTTCGCTCGGGGTAAATTCCTGGGTGGTCGCGCTCGACTTGGCTGTCGCCGGCGCTGGGGTCCATCCCGCGGGTTTGTAGCCGGCAGGAGGGTTCTTCAGCAGGAAAGCCCCAATTACGGTCATGACCAGGAAGATTCCGCCCAGGATCATGAACGTGGTGTGCACGCCATAAGCAGGAATGAGTTTCAAATTAGCCAGAGGTCCGAACAGCGCCGACCCAGCGCCGTATCCACCGACTGCCAGCCCCACGGCCAAACCGCGCTTGTCGGGGAACCACTTGGCCATCACTGGAATCGGAGTCGAGTAGCCGAAGCCGTTGCCCAGTCCGCCGATCACGCCGAAGCAGATGTACAGGTACATCAGGCTGTGGGTGAAGGCACACAAGAAAAAGCCCAGGCTCACCAGCACTGCGCCGGTGATAGATACCCAGAAGGGGCCGAACTTGTCTTGCAGCCGGCCGGCGACAATGAAGGTGAGGGCGAACACCACCACGGCGATGGTAAATACATTGGAGGTTTGGGCACGCTTCCATCCGAACTCCTTCTCCAGCGGCGCCACGAAGACGCTCCACGCATAGAGCGTACCCAAGGCAATATTCATCATCATGCCGCCGACGACACGCCACCAACGGTTCAACCCGGTGCTGCCAATCTCAACCGACTGAACGTTCGTTCCAGTTGTTGCTGTTGCTAAAGCCATTTCAATTTCTCCCTTCCTACCAAGCCAGAAAGTTATTATCGGGGTCCCCTGAGAGCAACAAAAACTGCTACGTCGAAATACTTAGGGCGAATTGTACGCGTGTTGTAGAAGGTATGGAGCGGTTATCCTGGAATTGATCAGCCATCGCAAACGCGACCTCCTGAGAACCTGTATGCTGCGTACCACCCCTGCCTGGTCTGGGCGGACCTGGCCGAGTCACAAAACCGTCGGCGGGAGGCGACTTGGGGTAGAGGAGAGTGGTCAAGATCCTCATCCTTACGGTGCAAGGTTGCAAACCAAAATTAGGATTTCAGTCTTCCGGCCGGGAACGTGGGTTCCCGGCTGGACCCGACAGGGTGAAGTTATAAGACCTTCGCCTCCCGCCTTTTTGAGCCGTTGTGGGCGGAATTTTCCTTCGCGGAAGGGCCAGCGGTCTGTGATACCGGATACGGGTGCTTGTGATGTGGGTCACCGGGCCTCCGGTTGGCGCCTCCCAGAGCGGAGTTTGCCCAGCCCGGACCAACTTGCACCTTGGAGTTGCCTGAGGTGATACCATACGAGTTGTTATCCGGAGGAATTCGTGGGGTCACCTTACGGCTTTGAGCTGGTAGAGAATTGCCTCATCTGCAAGCTGCGTAACGACAGCTTCTTCTGTTCTCTCCCCAAGACTGCACTAGAAGCGTTCGACAAAATGAAATATACCGCTTCCTATCCGGCGGGGGCGGTGCTGTTTGTCGAAGGCCAGGCGCCGCGCGGGATCTATATGCTGTGTAAAGGCCGGGTCAAGCTGTCCACCACCTCCGCCGAAGGCAAGACGCTGATTCTGAAAATCGCCCAGCCGGGTGAAGTCTTGGGGATGCATGCCACGGTCTCCGGAACGCCTTATGAAATTACCGCCGAAACCGGCCAGCCCTGCCAATTGAATTTCGTCAAGCGCGAAGATTTTCTGAACTTCTTGCAGAAGCACGGAGACGCCTGCCTGAAGGCGGCGCAACACCTGAGCAAGGATTGCCAGAGCGCCTATCAGCAAATTCGCAGTCTGGGCCTGTCGCACTCGGCGCCCGAGCGGCTAGCGCGCCTGCTGCTGGAATGGACATCCGCCAGTCCCGAACAAGTTGAGCCGCGAGTAAAGTTGGCGCTCACCCACGAAGAGATTGCGCAGATCATCGGCACCTCGCGCGAAACCGTCACACGCGTGCTGGCGGACTTCCGCAAGCGCCAGATCGCAGTGCTGAAGGGATCCACCCTCACCGTACGCAATAAAGCGGTACTGGAAAAACTGGTCGGCGCGTAACTGCACGCATGCCGTCATAGACTGCGACAAACACTCCTGGCAATCGCCCTGTTCGAGAGATGATCGGCGGCACTAAAACCCCACATTCTTAAAGAGCGTTACTTGTGAGAAGGCGACCGATAGTTATTCAGCCCACATTTCCTTTTTGAAATTGGCCCAACAGGGGTTCCGAATGGCTTGCATTCGATGAATGAAACTTAGTGATGCTGCGGACCTGTCGCTGTAGCTAGCCTTGACTCAAGAAAAGTGACAATCGCAGGATCCTCCGCACTTCGAATTGCTGGAAAGTTATCGCCCAGCCACTGTACCATCTCATCCCTGTAGAAGGGCCGTTGGTGAACGACGCCGATAAAGAACTCCCATCCCGCCGGATCGTTCATCTGCACAAGGTCCTTTGCGGCGGCTGTCCTCACCCACGTCTGTTGCGAAGTCGCGAGAAGATCGCGAAGGTAAGGCCGCGCAGCCGCCCCGTACTCCGTTTGCATGTGCATCACGACGCCCGAGTGCGCGTATCCGTGCGGATCAGCGGGGCTATCCTGTTTCACAATTGCCGAGATTCGCGGAAGATCGGAAGGGTCTTTGTACCAGGTAACACAGATAAGCCTTGGTCCTTCTGCCAATCCTGCGTCGATGAGCTTCCAAAGCAGTGCACGCCCGATTGGCGGTCGCAATCCCCCTAGAAATTGGGCAAGAGCCCATGCCGCTTTCTCATTCTTCTGGGAAATTATCAAATCAACAGACGCTTCAAGCGCACTGGAACCCTGCGTCAGCGTTGCGGGGGATAAACGATAGTAAGGGCTGCGGAGGGCGATAGGACATGCACCGCGCCCTCAACCTCCGTTGGCACCGCCGACCGCAGATACGGCATGGATGCGGCGACGATCTGCTCCGCAATGGGCAATACTATGTTTCCACGCGAAGCAAAGAGATAGCCAAGAGCATCGTTCGGACCCCGCTCTTGGAGAGCGGAAAGCAACGTAGGCCGGACCTGCTCAGCATCAAACAGCTCGAGGCTGTTGGCGGCGTAGGCGGCGACTAACGGGCCCGGGTTGTAGCTGGTGTCGATCATCAGCCGCAGAACACTTGCATCGTGGCTGGCGAGCAGCGATGGAAGTGCGTCCTCAAGTAGGCGTCCAGGACTTTCAGGAAGCCCCGCCAGAGCGCCTGTCAGCCACTGTTCGACTGTGCCAGGCGGCGCAATCTGGACGTGCATAGGTATCCAGCCAGATTGTTCCGCAATCTGTTCCCCCCGCTTCTCTGGGCGGAGTTCGCGCCGTGTGAATCGAACCATGTCCGTGCCAGGCTCAGTCAGCGGATATTGGAGATGTATCGGTAGCTTCGACTCCGCGATACCCGCCATTCCCAACCCCCCGCAGGCACCACCAGCCCTACCGGCTGCCGGTTGGCCAATGAGTGGTAGCAATAAGTGTCCGTTTTGCTTCAGCTCGACTTGATTGCAGTAGAAATCGTTCGGAGTCGTGCTGGAGGGATAGTGGATTTTATACCCGGTCGCCGATACCACCTGCATCCAGATCGGCATTCCTATATAAGCGGGTTCTGGCAGCGAAATCTTCGCGACCGGAACTTGAGGTGCGTGCTGCTGCGCTAAGACAGCAAGATGACACACAATCACACACAAAACAACGCTCAGGAGCCGCCCCATGCAATGAGTCTACTCCGCATCTGATCCGATGCGTGGGTCGGTCACTCTCGGGCTCCTGCGATCGCTGCCGATAACAGCCATTTCACAAGTGATCCAGCCTGCGACATTGCATCTACAAATTCCTGCCACTTTCGCCTACAATAATCGAAGAGTCATAGCGCGCGCCGGCGCTGTTTTCCTGGGATTTCCTACGTACAATTGTGAGCCAAGCTAAGGCGATTCGTATCGCTCTCGAAGGAGCAGCCGTGAAGAAAGTCGGAGTCATTTTTGGCATGGAGACCACCTTTCCGCCCGCGTTGGTTGACAAGATCAACTCCATGGGCGGGCCTGACATCCAGGCGGAGCTCGCCACGGTCGGCGAAGTTCGTATGGCGGAGCCGTCTCCCTACCAGGTCATCGTGGATCGCATCTCGCACGACATTCCCTTCTATCGCGGCTATCTCAAGAATGCGGCGCTCTCCGGCGCGATCGTTATCAACAATCCATTCTGGTGGAGCGCCGACGACAAGTTTTTTAACTTCGCGCTGGGAACCAAGCTGGGCGTTGCGATTCCGCAGACCGTGCTGCTGCCGCACAAGATGCATCCTCCGGGCACCACCGAGCGCTCCATGCGCAACCTGCAATATCCCATGCCGTGGGACAGCATCTTCAGCTACGTCGGATTTCCCGCCTTCCTCAAGCCCTTCGACGGCGGCGGCTGGAAAGACGTGTACAAGGTGAACTCTCCGGAGGAGTTCTTCAACGCCTACGACCAGAGCCGCGATCTCTGCATGACGCTGCAGCGCGGGGTCGATTTCAAGGAGTACTTCCGTTGCTACGTGGTCGGGCAGGAGAAGGTGCACATCATGCACTACGATCCATCGGCACCGTTCCAAGAGCGCTATGTGGAGAATCCGCCAGCCACCGATGCGAAGCTGCTGGAGCGAGTGGAGCGTGATTGCCTCACCCTCTGCCGCGCCCTGGGTTACGACCTCAACACAGTTGAATTTGCCTGCGAAGACGGCATCCCTTACGCCATCGACTTCATGAATCCTGCTCCCGACGCTGATGTAAACTCGGTGGGCCAGAAAAATTTCGACTGGATTGTGAACGCCGTGGCGGAACTGGCGGTTCGTAAAGCCAGGGAGCACATCGGCCTGCCTCCGGAATATCGCTGGAGTGCGTTCCTCAATGGCTACGCGGCGGAAGCGGCTTCCAACGCGAAACAGAAGGCTGCGAAAACGGCATCCAAACAAACAGCTAAGCGAGCGGCCAAGGGATAAGCAGATGGATCGCCCAAGCCTCAGCATCGGCATTGAAGAGGAGTATCAGACGATCGATCCGGAGACACGCGATCTGCGCTCGCACATCGCCTCGGAGATTCTCCCCAAAGCCAAGCTGGCGCTGCAAGAGGCGGTCAAGCCAGAGATGCACCAGTCGGTCATCGAGGTGGGCACGCGCGTTTGCAAGAACATCAAGGAAGCCCGCGAGAGCATCCGGTCGCTTCGCCGCGAAATGATCACCCTCGCCAGCGAGCACGGCATGTTGCTGGCGGCGGCCGGCACCCATCCCTTTTCCGACTGGAAGGCGCAGGAGATCTACCCCGACGAGCGCTATCGGCAAGTTGTGGAGGACATGCAGCTCATCGCGCGCGCCAATCTGGTTTTCGGATTGCACGTCCACATCGGCATTGAGGACCGCAACACCGCCATCCACATCATGAATTCCATGCGCTATTTCCTCCCGCATATCCTGGCGCTGTCGTCAAACTCGCCCTTCTGGATGGGCATGAATACCGGGTTCAAATCGTACCGTTGCAAAGTGTTTGAGCGCTTTCCCCGGACCAACATCCCCGATGTTTTCGCCAACTGGGCGGAATACGAGACCTTTGTCGGCCTGCTGGTCAAGACCCATTGCATCGATAACGGCAAGAAAATCTGGTGGGACATCCGGCCGCATCCGTTTTTCGACACCCTCGAGGTGCGGGTGTGCGATATCCCTATGCGGCTCGACGAAACGCTCGCCATCGCGGCCCTGATTCAGGCGACCATGGCCATGCTCTACGAGTTGCATGCATCGAATAAAAGCTATCGCATTTATGGCCGCGCGCTCATCATGGAGAACAAATTCCGCGCATCGCGCTACGGAATCCAAGGCAAACTGATTGATTTCGGAAAAGAGGAAGAGGTCCCCGTCCGCGACCTGATGCTGGAATACCTTGAGCTGATTGACCCGGTAGTGGATGCGCTGGGATCGCGGGAAGAGATCAGCTACATTCACAAAATGCTCGAGATGGGCACCGGCGCCGACCGCCAGTTGAAGGTGTTCGAAGAAACCGGCGATCTGAAGAAAGTGGTGGACTACATCGTGGCCGAGACGCGAGTCGGAGTCTTCGATCAGACCGCCGCGCGGCTGTAGAGAGAAAAACGCAATTTTTCGAAAGGACCGTGTTGATTCAACCCGTTCTGACCGATCTCACCAAAACCGCATTCGATGCTGAACTTTCTCCCGGCGCTCACAACGCGGTGCATACCTGCCTGCGCATTCAGCCATCCGAAAAGGTCACGCTCATCACCGACAACGCTTGCCGCCACATTGCCGCCAGCATCGCGCAGGAACTGCTGCAGGTCGGCTCGGCCTTCAAGGCGTTTGTTCTGGAAGACCTGGCGCCGCGCCCGCTCGTCGAACTGCCGCCGGAAATCGCGGTCGACATGGAGACCAGCCAGGTCAGCATCTTCGCCGTGCGCGTGCAACAGAACGAACTGAGGTCGCGCATGCAGATGACCGACATCGTGAACCGGCGCAAGATGCGGCACGCCCACATGGTCAACATCAACCGCCAGATCATGCTGGAAGGCATGCGCGCCGACTTCAATCGCGTGGACGCGATCAGCAAGAAAGTCATTGAGATCGTCAGCAAGGCAAAGGAGATCAAAGCCAAGAATCCGGCGGGGAGTGATTTTTCGGCGATGCTGAATCCCAACTACCGCTGGGTAAAGACCAGCGGCATCATCAGTCCCGACAAGTGGGGAAACCTGCCCGGCGGCGAGGTGTTCACCGCTCCCGGCGAAGTGAACGGAACCTACGTCGTCGATGGCGTGGTTGGCGATTACCTGTGCGAGAAATATCCCGACCTGGCGCGCCAGCCCTTGACGATCCACATGCGCAACAATCGCATCACCGAGGTCTTCAGCGACAACAAGATTCTGGAAGAGGAGTTCTGGGCCTACACCCACACCGACGAAAACAGCCATCTGGTCGGCGAGTTCGCCATCGGAACCAACCTCGAACTCAAGCACGTCATCGGGCAGATCCTGCAAGACGAGAAATTTCCCGGCGTGCACATCGCCTTCGGCAATCCGTATGGCGCGCACACCGGCGCGGACTGGTATTCCAGCACTCACATTGACGTGGTGGGCACGCACTTCGATATCTGGGTTGACGGCCAACAGATCATGGAGAAGGGCCGCTTCCTCATCGAGGCCTGAGATGGTCCCAGCGCTGCGCGAGGAGTTCAACCGCAACTTCGCTCCCGAAAAGTACCGCCAACTCCTGCGGCGCTTGGACCAGGCCTGTGGCACGCACGTTGGCTTCCGCGTTTCGGAAACGCCATGCTTTGTGCCTAAAGCTTTGCTCGACCAGATGGCGCAGTATGGCCGCGAACTGGTCCTGCAACTGGCGGACAATCTAGGGTATCGCCGGACCTCTGACGCCTCCGTCCCTCCGCAATACAACGTGCCCAATGAATCGCCGCGGCCAATGTTCGTGCAGGTGGATTTCGGCGTGGTGCGCAACGCGGCGGGAGAATTGGAACCGAAACTCGTCGAGCTGCAGGCCTTCCCTTCCCTCTACGGATACCAGGCGGAAGCGGCCCATCAGTACGTCGAGACGTACGATTTGCCGCACGAGTTAGGCGTCTATCTCTCCGGCTTCAATCGTGGCTCGTATTGGAAGTTGATGCGTGACTTCATCGTCGCCGGCCACGACCCTGAGAACGTCATCCTGATGGAAATCGATCCGCAGCACCAGAAAACGCTGCCCGACTTCCTGGTGACGCAGCGCGAACTTGGCATCGCGATCGTTGACATCCTGTCGCTGAAGAAGCGCGGCTCAAAGCTCTTCTATGCGAAGGGCGGGCGCGAGATTGAGGTCCAGCGCATCTACAACCGCTGCATTGTGGACGAGCTCGAACGCAAAGCAGTGACGCTGCCTTTCAATCTGCGAGATGAACTCGACGTCGAGTGGGCCGGCCATCCTAACTGGTATTTTCGAATCAGCAAGTTTTCCATCCCGCACTTAAAACACGGGTGCGTGCCGAAGACGTGGTTTCTCGACCATCTCGGTGAGCTGCCGAAGGACAATGAGAATTACCTGCTCAAGCCGCTGTATTCGTTCGCCGGAGTTGGAATCAAGTTTTCACCGACGCAGGCAGACATCGACGCAATCCCCAGAAACCAGCGGCACAACTACATTGTCCAGGAGCGGATGCGCTTCGAGCCGGTGATTCAAACACCGCACGGGCTGACGCAAATGGAAGTCCGCATGATGTTTGTGTGGCCTGAGGGCGGCGACCTGACGCCCGTGCTGCCGCTGGTGCGCATGGGACGCGGCATGATGATGGGCGTCGATCACAATCGCAACCTGGAATGGGTGGGCGGCTCGGCCGCACTGTGGGCCTGATCTTCAGTTTGGGCGCGCACCCGCGTTACACTGCCAACATAGACCATCATGTTCCATCCCATCGATGACCTGCGCATAAAGTGGACCAAGGTTGTGCTGCCTCCTGTCTTTTTGGAGGAGGAGATGCCCACCACCGAGACCGCTTCGGCAACCGTCCACGAGGCTCGCCACGAGATTTGCGAGATCCTCGGCGGCAGAGACCGTCGCCTACTGGTGGTGTGCGGGCCATGTTCGATTCACGATCCCCAGGCTGCGCACGAGTATGCGGGTCTGCTCAGAGCCGCTATCGCGGAGTTCTCCAAGGAGCTGCGTATCGTGATGCGCGTTTACTTCGAGAAGCCCCGCACTACGGTCGGATGGAAGGGATTGATCAACGATCCTCACCTCGACCAGTCTTACCAGATCAACGACGGCCTGCGGCTGGCACGGCGTCTGCTGCTCGATTCGGCAGAGATGGGAGTGCCCGCCGGAACGGAGTTCCTCGACATGATCACTCCCCAGTATTTGGCGGGCTTGGTGAGTTGGGGTGCCATTGGCGCGCGTACCACCGAAAGCCAGGTCCATCGCCAGTTGGTGTCGGGCCTCTCCTGCCCGGTGGGATTCAAGAACGCCACATCGGGAGACGTGCGGATTGCCATCGAGGCGGTCCTGTCGGCGGCGCATCCGCACACGTTTCTGGGACACACCAAGCATAGGCAATCGGCCATCTTCGTGACCACCGGCAATCGGGACTGCCACGTGATCCTGCGCGGTGGAAGGAATACGGTGAACTACGCCGCCGATGCGGTCGCCCATGTGTGCGAACGGCTACAGAAGGCCGGATTGCCGCCACGCGTCATGATCGACTGCAGCCACGCCAACAGCGGCAAAGACCATTCTCGTCAGCCTGTGGTTTGCCGCGATGTCGCGGGGCAGATCGCCGAGGGAAACCGAAATATCATTGGCGTCATGCTAGAAAGCAATCTGGTCGCGGGAGCGCAGAAGCTGGTCGCAGGGAAACCGTTGGTGTATGGGCAGAGCATCACCGATGCCTGTATGGGTTGGGACGAGACATCGGGATTGCTGGAAGAGCTTGCGAAAGCCATTCGATGCGGGCGATGACTGGGTGGGTGTTGAACTGCCCCGCCCCAGCCAAAGGAAGGCTAGAACGGGGCACCCAGTGGTACAGTCAGATCTGAACCGCTTCTTGAATCTCTTCCTTGCGCTGGCCCAAACTCTTCAGATAGTTGTCAATCGACTTCGCGGCCTTGCGTCCAGCGCCCATGGCCAAGATCACGGTTGCGCCGCCGGTCACGATGTCGCCGCCGGCGAACACGCCCGGCTTCGAAGTCGCAAGGGTGTCGTCGCTCGCCGAGATGTATCCGCGCTTGGTCACCGCTAGTCCCGGAGTGGTTGACTGAATGAGCGGGTTCGCCGAGGTGCCGGCGGCAATAATCGCCACATGGCACGGCACAACAAACTCCGAGCCCTTAATCGGCACTGGGCTGCGGCGTCCGGAATCATCGGGCTCGCCCAGTTCCTGGCGAATGCATTTCACGGCGGTGAGATTACCTTTCTCGTCGCCGAAGAACTCCACCGGATTCACCAGCATCTCGAAGTGAACGCCTTCGTCCTTGGCGTGGTGCACTTCTTCCACACGGGCGGGCATCTCCTTCTCGGTGCGGCGGTAGTAGATGCTGGCGCTCTTGGCGCCCAGGCGCAGCGCGCTGCGCACCGCGTCCATCGCGGTGTTGCCGCCGCCTACCACGATCACGTCGCGGTCCTTGCAGGGGTAGAGCGGCTCGTCGTACTGGGGGAAACGATACGCCCGCATCAGGTTTACGCGAGTAAGAAACTCGTTGGCCGAGTAAACACCGTTGAAGTGCTCACCGGGAACCTTCAAGAACTTCGGCAGACCAGCACCGCTCGCGACGAAGATGGCGTCGAAGCCCTCTTCTTGCATCAGTTCGTCAATCGTGACTGTCTTGCCTACCACGACATTGGTTTCGAAGACGACGCCGCGGCGGCGCAGCACGTTAATCTCGTGACGGACGATGTCTTTCGGCAAGCGAAACTCTGGAATGCCATACACCAGCACGCCGCCGAGTTCGTGCAGAGCTTCAAACACGTGCACCTGGTGTCCCATCTGGATGAGGTCGCCGGCGCACGCCAGGCTCGCCGGGCCGCTGCCGATGAGTCCAACCTTCTTGCCCGTGGCGGGTGCGGACACAGGAGATCCGAACTGTCCGGTTTCACGCTCCCAATCGGCCACGAAGCGCTCCAGGTAGGCAATTCCAACCGGCTCGCCCTTCTTGCCCAACACACAACCGGATTCGCACTGGTCTTCGACCGGACAGACCCGTCCGGTAATGGCGGGCAGTGCGTTGTCTTCGCGGACTTTCGATGCCGCCCCCAGGTAATCACCGGCAAGTATGAGGTCGATCACCGCTCGCACGTTCACCGAGACCGGGCACTTGTCGACGCAGCCGGGCTTGGGGCACTCAATGCACCGCAGCGATTCCTGGCGCGCCTGCTCGGCGGGAAAGCCGAGGTTCACTTCGCAGAAATTGTGGGCCCGCACTTGGGCGTCCTGTTCGGGCACGCGCTGCCGCGGCAGCTTGATGCGTTCCTTGTTGGGCAGCGGATTATTGCTGGGGATCTTGTCAGTCATGGCTCACCTCGACCGGCTCCAATGCGCAGGCGTGCGCTCGATTGCTCTCGCGAAGCTTCTTCAGCTCCGCTTCCGGATCGGCCTGCAAGCGTTCGATGCTGGCGCGCTCCTGTTCGCGATACATGTTGTTGCGCTGCGTCAGTACCTCAAAGTTGACCTGGGTAGCATCGAAGTCGGGCCCATCCACGCAGGCGAATTGGCTGCTGTTGTTCACCAGCACGCGGCAACCGCCGCACATTCCGGTTCCGTCCACCATGATCGAATTCAAACTGACGATGGTCTTGATCTGCTTGGGGCCGGTGAGGTTGGCCACAGCGCGCATCATCGGCACCGGGCCGATGGCCAGCACATAATTCACGCCTCCGGCGACCAGCAACTCCTTCAGCTTGTCGGTGACCAGACCCTTCTGGCCGTAGCTGCCGTCGTCGGTGACGACGTAGGTTTCGTCGCTGACGGCGCGGACCTCGTCTTCCAGCACCAGCAGGTCTTTGCTGCGCGCTCCAACGATGGAGATGACCTTGTTGCCTGCCCGCTTGAGCTCGCGAGCGGTGGGATAGGCCATGGCCGTTCCCACGCTGCCGCTCACCACGACCGTGGTCCCAAACTTCTCGATTTCAGAGGGCTTGCCCAGCGGACCAACCACATCGAGGATGGAGTCGCCGGCCTCCAGCATGCTGAGCAGCATGGTGGTCTTGCCAATGGCTTGCACCACGATGGTGACTGTGCCGGCCTTGGGGTCGGCGTCGGCGATGGTCAGCGGGATGCGTTCTCCACACTCATCCAGCCGCACAATGACAAACTGCCCCGGCCGCTGCTTGCGGGCGATACGGGGCGCCTTGATCACAAATAGCTTGATACCTCGCGCCAAAGGGCGCGCTTCTACGATGGCGAACACAGTACCCTCCGCTTTTGATTCTGCTGGGGTACGCACACTCAGTCTGTGGCATACGTCACAGACCCGGCGGACATAGCGCACATTAGCGGCAAGAGCGATGAAATGTGCCCTGGAGCGGGTGGCAATTCAGTAGTTACCTAGCCAACGAAGTACTTCGCCGCGGGGTGATGCACGACAATCGCTGAGGTGCTCTGCTCCGGATCGAGCAGAAATCCGGTGGTCAGATGCACACCGATGTTTTCCTCGGGATGCAGCAGCGCGAACAGCTTGGTCTGATCTTCCAGATTGGGGCACGCCGGGTAACCAAACGAATACCGCGATCCGCGATACTTTTGATGGAACAGATCGCGAATGTGCGGCGAGTCGTCGCCCGCAATGCCCAGTTCCTCGCGAATCTGCTTGTGCGACAGCTCGGCCAGCGCTTCCGCCGACTCCACGCTGAGTCCGTGCAGGTAGAGATACTTGGTGTACTCTCCGCCCTCAAACAGCTTCTGGGTCTCGTGCGAAGCGATGGCGCCGATGGTCACGCACGACATGGCAAGAACATCCATGCGCCCGCTGCTCTTGGGCAGCAGGAAGTCGGAGATGGACAAGCTGCCGGCCTTCGCGCTGGCGCGGGAAGGTGAAGCGCAGCGTCTCCGGCGGGACTGCATCACCCTGCTTCCATCCCTCGGGCAGGTTGTACACGATGACATCATTGCCCTCGCCCTGCGCGCCGAAGTATCCGTACACAACTTTCGGCTCGAACCAGCCGGCCGCGATCACCTCTTCTTCGAGGTCTTGCAGAACGGGCCGGTACTTTGTCTCGACCAACCGGGGGTAGTCTTCCTGCGAGGCCGTTTTCAACTGCCATTGGTTCTTGAAGAGAGCGGTCTCGTTGATGTACTGGAAGATTTCGCGCAGGTCGAAATCTTGCGGCTTCAGCACGCGAATGCCCCAGAACGGAGGCTGCGGAATATTCGGCGCAGGCGCAATCTCGATGCTGGGCGCAGTGGGTGCATCTCCATCGCCGCCGGCGACGGCTGCCCGGGCGAACTCCTTCACCACCTTGCCTTCGGCGATGCGCTTCTCGCGCGCTCCGTTGGGCGAGGCGAGGTCTTCCATGATGTGCAGCCCGGCAAAGGCGTCATCGGCGTAGAAAATGCCGCCGTTGTATTCGCGGCGCAGATCGTCTTCCACGTACTTGCGGGTCAGCGCGGCGCCGCCGCAGATCACCGGGAAGTCCAGCTTCTGGTGATGCAGGTCCTGCACCACATACTTCATCTCCAGCGTGGACTTGACCAGCAAGCCGCTCAGCCCGATGGCGTCGGCTTTCTCGGCCAGCGCGGACTTGATGATGGTGTCCGACGGCTGCTTGATGCCGAGGTTCACCACGCGATAGCCGTTGTTGGTGAGGATGATGTCCACCAGGTTCTTGCCAATGTCGTGAACATCGCCCTTCACCGTCGCCAGCACGATGGTTCCCTTCTGGCTGCCTTCCTTCTTCTCCATCTTGGGCTCGAGATAGGCGACGGCCGCCTTCATCACGCCCGCGGAGTCGAGCACGGACGGCAACTGCATCTTGCGCGCGCCGAACAGGTCACCCACGGTGCGCATTCCATCGAGCAGCACGTTGTTGATCAGCTCCAGCGGCGTGTAGGTGACGAGCGCGTCCTCCAGCAATTCGGCCAGCGACTTCTTGTTCGCGCCATCGCCAATCGTCTTTTCGCCGTTGATGATCGACCACTTCAGCTTGTCTTCGATCGAGAGCGTATCCACATGCGCGGTGGTGGTCTCTTCCTTGCCCTTGGTTCCGGCAAAGTGCGCCATGTAAACCTGCAGCGGGTCGCCGTTCGACTGATCGTAGTAAATCAGCTTGCGCGCCAGATCGACTTCCGCCTCGGGAATCTTGTACAGCGGATAAATCTTGCTGTAGTTCACGATGGCCATGTCGAGACCGTGGTCCACGGCTTCGTGCATGAAGACGCTGTTCAAGACGCGGCGTGAGTAAACATTCAGGCCGAAGGAAATGTTACTGACCCCGAGGATCGTCTTTACGTCGGGCAGTTCGGCCTTGATCGCCTTCACCGCCTTCAAGGTCTCGATGCCGGCCGTGCGATAGTCTTCCTGGCCGGTCGAGATCGGCAGAGTCAGCGCGTCAAAGATGAGATCGACGGGACGGATGCCGTATTTGTTCACCGCCAGATCGAATATGCGCTTGGCAATCGCCAGCTTCTTCTCCGCCGTGAGCGCCATGCCATCTTCATCGATGGTCAGCGCGATGACCGCCGCGCCGTAACGCTTGGCCATCGGCAGAACTTTGGAGGTGCGCT
This sequence comes from uncultured Acidobacteriaceae bacterium, assembly GCA_963737435.1. Classification (GTDB taxonomy): domain Bacteria; phylum Acidobacteriota; class Terriglobia; order Terriglobales; family Acidobacteriaceae; genus Bog-257. Next base: position 342,451 of record CAVTSI010000010.1, read on the forward strand.
TCTCGCCATCTTCCAGGTTGATCGAGTTGATGATCGCCTTGCCGGGAATGCGCTTCAGCGCCTCTTCCACGACATCGGCTTCGGTGGAATCAACGGTGATCGGCGCGGGCACACGCGTGGCAATCTTTTCCAGAATGTTGCTGATGTAGCCCTTCTCGTCCTCGCCCACGATGGCGCAGCACAGGTCGAGCATGTGCGAGCCTTCATTCACCAGCTTCTTGGCCAGCGTGAGAATCGCGTCATAGTTCTGCGTGCGAACCATGTTCTTGAAGTGCTCGACGCGGGTGGTGGTGTTCATCTCCTCGGCCACGATCAGCGGCTTGGGATCGAGATCGAGCGGCACCATCGAGTAGGCACTGGCCGCCGCTGCGGTGATCTTGACGTCACGCTTGGCGGGCTCAAGGTTGGCGCAGGTTTCGACGACCGCTTTCAGGTGCTCGGGACGCGTGCCGCAGCAGCCGCCGACAATGCGCACGCCGTATTCGGTGATGAACTGCTTGTGGTAGTCGGCCAGCTCCTGCGGCTGCAGCTTGTAAACGGCATGGCCCCCTACATTCTGCGGCAACCCGGCGTTGGGCAGCACGGAAACATGCTTCGGCGAGTTCGCTCCCAGGTAGCGAACCGCGTCGTTCATCTCCTTGGGGCCGGTAGCGCAGTTCAGCCCGATCGCAGCAACGTCGAACATCTCCAGCGTAGTGAGCGCTGCGCCGATTTCGGTGCCCAGCAGCATCGTGCCGGTGGCTTCCAGCGTGACTTGCACCTGCACGGGAACGTTCTTGCCGGTTTGCTTCAACGCGTCGAAAAGGCCAACCAGCCCCGCTTTCGCCTGAAGGATGTCCTGGCAGGTCTCGAGCAGGAGAACATCAACTCCACCTTCAATGAGCGCGACTGCTTGTTCCGTGTAGGCGGCGGCCATGTCGTCGAAGGTGATGTGTCCCAACGACGGTAGCTTCGTCGTGGGACCGATCGATCCCGCCACAAGACGTTTGCGGCCGTTGGATGAAAAACTGGCTGCCACTTCGCGGGCCAGCTTGGCGGCGGCCAGGTTAATTTCGTGTACTTTGTCTTGCAGGTCGTACTCCGCCAAGACCACGCGCGTCGCACCGAACGTGTCGGTCTCCACCACATCGCAGCCCACACTGTAGAAGGCAGCGTGAATGTCCTTGATGATGTCCGGCCGGCTCAACACCAGCAGTTCGTTGCAGCCTTCCTTGCCCCAGTAGTCGTCCACAGAGGGGTTGCGGGCCTGAATGCTGGTCCCCATGGCGCCGTCGAAGATGACGACGCGTTCCTGCACGGCTTTTAGAAAGTCGCTCATTCGTCCTGTGTTGCGGTCTTCCGGGAGGCTATCGCTGCGGGATGCCAACCGCCGAACGTGATCTGGCAAATGGATCAAACGCCGCGTGCAGCGGGAAATAGGAAAGACTCGCGATTCCAGTTTAGTATCGCAGTTTCTTTTGCCGGGCGAAAGTTGGGCGCAGCCAAGTGCAGTGTTCGCAGCCGGTTGGGGATTTTCGCGCATTGAGAGGCTGCGGAAGGAAGTCCTAGATCCAAGCCTGTCGTCACTGAATAGAGTGCAGAAGAGTGGACTGACATCTCGCTTTGAAGGGTCGCACCTTTAGGTGCGCCGTTGAAGCGCTCCGCAATGCAAAAGAAATGCGCCGAGCGATGGTTATCGTCTCGGCGCGAGCGGAAAAGAATCTGGAACCTTCTTACATCAACTTGCGGCGGATGGAGCCCAGCACTCCAAGCACACCCGTGCCCAGCAGCAGCAGACTGGCTGGCTCAGGCGTAGTTCCGCCGACGGGAGTAGCCTGGGCACCCCACTGGTTGCCGTTGGAGTCAAGCAGGAAGAAGTCGACCGTGGACTGGCCGTTCCGCCATCCAGAACATCGAAAACCGACGAGTAGTTACCGTCGATGGTCCAGGTTTCCGTGGTTCCGCACTGGCTGCAGAAAAATCCAGACGGTTGCAGGCCAAAGGCATCGACCAGCCGTCTGGGTTGTCAGGTTGGGTCGGCGAGAAGTTCGACTCGGGCAGGTCAGACTGTCAGCGAGTTGAAACCGAACCCTATGATGTTGGCTCCGTTGGTAACGGTCAACGAGGCGTCGATCGTTCCGTTGGCTTCCAGAGTGAAGGTAACAAATCCCTGGCTCGGAACTGGGTTGCCGGTTTGATCGATGGTGAACTGGCCAGTGACGGAATCAGCAAAGGCTCCGACGCTGAGCAGGCAAAGACACAACACCAAAAACATTGCACGAAAGCGGTGCATGAAAGCGCCCTCCTATGAGCGGGTTGAGATACCACTTGAGGGTAATGCACGTTCGTAGCCAAACGAACAGCAATAGAATCATACTACTTGCAGCCGGAAAGTGGGCAGGCATTGCAGAATCTTGCACATGGCTTCGGACAAAAGCGGAGAATTTGTACCACTCAGCCCTGCTCCGGAACTCCGAGACTCTAATCAAGCTTGTAGCCTTGGACCATGGAGGAAGTCCCTCACCACCTCCGCGGCGTCTTTCTTTTCGCCGTCCACGGCGTAATTCATCTGGCGCATGTCCTCGGCGGTGATGCGGCCGCCCAGCCGGTCGAAGGCTGCTCTCGCGTGGGGACATTCCTGAAAGAGCTGCGGACGAACAATCGGCACGGCATCGTAGGGAGGAAAGTAATGTTTGTCATCGTCGAGCACGACAAATCCAAGCGCCGCGATCAAGCCATCGGTGTTGTTGCCGGCAACCACATCCACGGATTTGTTTTGCAGCGCGCGGTAGAGCAGTCCTAAATCCATCACGCGCGGCGCTTCCGCAAACTTCAGTCCGTAGGTGCTGACCAGGCCCTTGTATCCGTCCTGGCGCTCGAGAAATTCGTATCCCACTCCGAGGCGCAAATTCGGGGCGGCACTGGCAAGCTGCGAAAGTGTTGTTACCTTCAGGCGGCGCGCGTCATCTCCCCGCATGACCATGGCGAAGCTGTTGTTGAAACCCAGCGGCGGCATGACGTCGAGATTGAACTGGCGCTGGTACGCATCCTTCACTTGTTGATACACGCTCGCGGAATCGCCCGAAGGATGCTCTTTCAGGATGGCGGCGAGCGCGGTCCCGGTGTACTCGACGTACATGTCAATGCGTCCGGCGAGCAAGGCCTGGTGACAGATGTAGGTCCCGGCAAGATAGAAGCGCCGCTCGATCGGCTGGCGACAAGCGCTCTCCAGCAATTGCGCCAGCAGTTCGCCCAGGATCAGTTGTTCGGTAAAGTTCTTGGAGCCGACGGTAAGCGCGGTCTTGCGCGGCATGCAACCAGCGGCGGAGAGGAGCAGCAAGTCCGGCCAGGAAGCTGCGGCGGTCCATGTCAGTGGATCCTGCGGACCATCAGCTTTTCGAAGCCGCTCAGGAGCAGGTCCGCCGCCAATGCCATCAGGGCCGCGGGGATGGCGCCGGCCAGAATCACTCCGTTGTCCACCATGGCGATGCCGCGGAAGATGAACTCGCCCAGCCCGCCCGCGCCGATGGCCGCCGCAATGGTCGCAACGCCGATGGTAATCACGGCCGCCACGCGAATGCCTGCCAGCATCACCGGCAGCGCCAGCGGGAGTTCCACATGCCAGAGCAGTTGGCCCGAAGTGAGGCCCATGGCAATCGCCGCTTCGCGCACCGGCGCGCTAATGCCGGCAATCCCCACGTAGGTATTGCGAACCACCGGAAGCAGCGCGTAGAGAGCGAGCGCCAGGATCGCCAAACGGTCGGCGCGAGCGCCCAGCCACGGCAGCGGCAGCAGCAATCCGAAGAGCGCGAGACTGGGAATCGTCTGGACTACATTGGTGCTGCCGAGCACAAACGCCTTCCATTTCGGACGGCGCGTCAGCAGTATCCCCAGCGGCACTCCGATGAGGATGGCCAGCAGCATCGAGATTCCCACCAGCCACAGGTGTTCGGCGGTCAGGGTTGCCACTTCGCGTTTATGGGTCAGGAGGAAGTTCACACGATCTCACGCGCCTTTGATCGGGAGAAGTCCAGGAGGCCGCGACATGGTACCGCAGTTCGCATGCCCATCCGAGAGGATACATCAGCCGGCGAGTCGCAGTGTTACCATGCTGCGTTGGCGCCGCAGCGCTGTACTGCGATGCTGCTGTAGAGGCCCAGAATGCGCTTCCCAAGCCCATTCTACGGTCGATTCGACTGTTATGATGAAGGACAAGAGTCCCAGCCCGATGTCATCCCCCATCCAACAGCCTCCAGCGCCCGCCTCCGTCGATAGTTACTTGCTGGAGGTGGCGGACGCGGTAAACCGGACGCTGGATTTGAACACCCTGCTGCAACGCGTGGCAGAGATGCTGAAGCGGGTCATCGACTACGAAATTTTTGCCATCCTGCTGCTGAACGAGAAGACGCAAGAGCTGCGCGTCCGTTTCCAGGTCGGCCATCCTCCCGAGGTGGCGGAACGCATCCGCATTAAGGTTGGGCAAGGCGTTACCGGACAAGCCGTGCAGCGCCGCGAGACCGTGCTGGTCAACGATGTGGCGGCCGAGCAAAACTTCATCAACTCCGCACCGGGGGTGCGGTCCGAGTTGGCCGCGCCCCTGATCGCCAAAAACAAGGTGATCGGCGTCATTGACGTGGAAGCCGCACAACCGGGTGCGTTCACCGAGGAACACAAGCGACTGCTGACCTTGTTCGCTTCGCGTATCGCCGTTGGCATCGAGAACGCGCGCCTATACACCCGCGTCTCGCGACAGGCCCGGCAACTGACCTTGCTGACCGAGATCAGCCGCGAACTGACCTCCATTCTCAACGTTGACCAACTGCTGAAACGGATTGCCGAACTGGTGACCCGCATCATCGACTTCCAGATGTTTTCCATTCTGCTGCTCGATCCGAGCGGCACCCTCTTACAGCATCGCTTCTCCTTGCGCTTCAACGAGAGCGTGAAACTCAAGCACGAGATTCCCCTGGGCGTGGGCTTGGTGGGATATGCCGCCCAGCACAAGCAGGCGGTCCTGGTGCCGGACGTCAGCAAAGACCCGCGCTACATCAAAGCCAATGCGGAGACGCGCTCGGAACTTTGCATTCCGCTGATCTACAAGGACAAGGTGATCGGCGTGCTCGATATCGAACACACCCGCCGCGGGTACTTTACCGACGATCATGTGCGCACCATGACCACCCTGGCGGCGCAGGTGGCAATCGCGATCGAGAACGCGACCCTGTATGAGCGCATCGCGCGGCAGGAGAAACGGCTGGAGCAGGACCTGGCGCTGGCCCGGGAGTTGCAGTTCCGGCTGCTGCCGCAGAAAATGCCGACCTTTCAGAATGCCGAAGTGGCTTCGCGCTTTGCCCCGGCGCGCCAGATCGGCGGCGACCTTTACGACTTCCAGAAGTACAGCGGCGAGGGCGTGACCGGCATCGCCGTCGGCGATGTAAGCGGCAAAGGTGCGCCTGCCGCCATCTATGCGGCGCTGGTCAGCGGCATTGCGCGCTCGCTGGCCAACGAAGAACCTAGCGCCGCCGGCATGCTGGAGGCGATCAACCTCTCGCTCTCGGAGCGCCCGATCGAGGGGCAGTACGTCTCGATGATCTACGCTATCTGGGACGACGCCCAGCAACTGCTCCAGATTGCCAACTCAGGCTTGCCGCGTCCGCTGCACTGCCATGATGGCAAGCTGGAAGAGATTCAAGCCACCGGTTTGCCGATCGGTCTGTTCCCCAATGCCACCTACGACGAACTGAATCTCCGCGGGAAAGCAGGAGATGTGTTCCTGTTCTTCAGCGATGGCATTCTCGACGCCACCAGTTCGGAGGGAGAGATGTTCGGGCGCCATAGGCTGGAGAAAATCGCGCGAGCCAATGCGCATCGCAGCGCGGAAGAAATCGTGGATGCCATTTTCAGGGCCGTCTCCAGCCATGCTGAGGGCGTGGAAACGTTCGATGACCAGACCATCGTGGCCATCAAGGTGAAAGGACCATCCGCCAAAAAGTGAAAGCTGACCGACCACCGGAACGCCCGCCTGGGTTCACCTACAGACGCGATAAGCGACTCCTCCGCAAATCCAACGTTGAGCTGCATGCAGACGACGTTCCCCTCTCCCGGCTGGCGCGGGTCTACGACACGCCGCTCTACGTGTACTCGGGTTCGACAATCCGCCAGCGCTTCCAGCAGTTCGACAAGGCGTTTAACGGCTGCGAGCACACCATTTGTTACTCGGTGAAGGCGAATTCGAACCTTTCGATCTTGCGCCTGCTGGCCCGCCTGGGCGCGGGATTCGACATCGTTTCCGGGGGAGAGCTGCAGCGGGTAGCCGAAGCCAGCGGCAAAATCAAATCGAAAGTCGTTTTTTCAGGTGTCGGAAAGCTGTCCCCGGAAATCGATCTGGCGCTTCGCTCTGGCATTTTGCTCTTCAATGTGGAGAGCGCCAGCGAGATGGAATTGCTGGCGGCGCGTGCGACGCATCTTCGCAAATCAGCTAGTTTCGCGGTGCGGGTGAACCCTGATGTCGCAACGGAAACCCATCCTTACATCTCCACGGGCCTGCACCAGCACAAGTTTGGTGTGCCTTGGCGCGACGCGGCAGCACTATACCGTCGAGGCGCCGAAAACCAGTATCTAAAACCGGCCGGCGTCAGCGTTCACATCGGCTCCCAAATCGCGGATGTGGCTCCCTTTGGCGAAGCGATGGAGCGAGTGGCTTCGCTGGCGAGTTCGTTGCGGGCTGAGGGGTACGATATCCGCTTCGTCGATGCCGGCGGAGGTCTCGGTATCCAGTACGAACACAATCCGGAAGCAAACTTCGCCGACGCAAGCCAAACGAATATGCGAAGGCGTTGCTGGGACCGCTGAAGGGTCTCGGCATGCATCTTCTGCTGGAGCCTGGCCGCGCCATCGTCGGCCCAGCCGGAGCCTTGCTGACGCGCGTCATCTACCGCAAGCGCAACAACGGCAAGCAGTTTGTCGTTGTGGATGCGGCCATGAACGACCTGCTCCGCCCTTCGCTCTACGGTGCGTATCACGAAATCGTTCCGGTTGTTCTGCAAAAAGGCCGAGCCACGGAAAACGTTGACGTGGTCGGGCCGGTGTGCGAATCGGGCGACTTTCTGGCGCGCGACCGTGAGCTGCTCACCGTGCAGGAGGGCGAGCTGCTGGCTATTCTCGATACCGGCGCCTATGGCATGTCGCTGGCCTCGAATTACAACAGCCGTCCCCGGCCGGCTGAGGTATTGGTGGACGACAAACGGGTTCGGCTCGTGCGCAAGCGGGAGTCCATCCGCGAGCTGTTGGCACCTGAGCGCACCTGACCACCCCACAATGAGTTTTACCGGATGTAACTGTCTTGATTCCACGATTTTCCCGATTGCGTTTGGGGCCAGGTTATCCTATGCTCACTTCCCACTGGAGAGTGCATGCAACCAAATAAGTACGACGCAGCCACTTCCACCGCGGTCTGTCTCTGGTGTTATTCCCAATATCTCAAGAGCACAAGCCGGGCTCGTGACGGGCAGACGTTTTGCTCCAGGAAATGTGAATTGATTGGACGTTCCTGGTTGGAAGACAGCTTGAGGCCCGAGAGCGAATAACCGAAGGCGCGGCTCTTCCGCCGCGCCTTTCCTTCCCAAAGTGTTCTTAATAGGCTCGCACAATATAGTGACAAAACCTTGGGATTGTCATCACGAGCAAAGCGAGGGATCTGCTTTTGGCGGTTGACTAAAAAAGCAGATTCCTCGCGCCAAACCCTGGCGCTCGTAATGACAATTCCACAACTCTTCCCGCTTTCCGGTTCCGTTGCCCCTCTCGTAATAATTTGCAATTCTCAGTATTTCCAGAGCGGCCCAGGATTGGTGTAGCGGCTTGCATGGGAGGTGCGGGCTTCAGCCCGGCTCGCGGAGGCGGTATTGTAGGTTGACGAAGCCCTGGACCAAACTCCGGAATTTTCCGTCTAATGGTAAGGTGCGACTCTACCAGGATCTCTCTGTGCGCGCGGGTCTTTACCATCGCGCTATTGGTCACGTCGCTGCTGCTGCTGTGCCGCGGTCCTGGCCCAGGCGCAATTCGACGAAGCAGGCGAGCGGCAACTGGTCCAGTTGATTAACCAGGAACGCGCCCGCCGAAGGCTTCCACCGCTGGCCGTGGACCAGCGTCTCACCCAGGCCGCTCGCAAGCACACTGCGTTGATGGCGGAACATAAGGCCCTCTCCCACCGATTCGATGGAGAGCCCACGATGGACCTTCGCTTCGCCGATGAGCACCTGCGCTCCGACCAGCAAGCGGAGAACATTGCTCTCAATGAGGATGTGCCTTCCGCTCACGAGGCGCTCATGGGTTCGCCCCCGCATCGTGCCAACATCCTGCATTCCGGCTACAACGTGGTGGGAATCGCAGTCCTACGAAGTGGCGACCAGGTGTATGTAACTGAGGATTTCGCTCACCGGTTGACGGTTTATTCTGAGCCTGAGGCAGACGCCGCCCTGCAGCGGGCCGTCGAGAACTACGCCACGACCCATGGAATGCCGGCGCCCCAGCGCAAGCCGCAATCGCAACTGCGGCATATGGCCTGCAACATGGCGCTTAACGACTCCTTGCAGAGTCGGAAGGTGGCCGATTCACTTGGAGCTCAGGGGGTGGCGGCTTGGACGACGTTCGTCCCGGGGAACCTTCCCAGCAGTGTCAAAGAGTTGTTGTCGCGTCCCATGTCCTCGGGGTATTCGCTGGGAGCTTGTTTCGCTCCCAGCATGAGCCATCCCGGAGGAGTCTATTGGGTAGTAATGGTGGTCTACTGATAGGAAAGGACGTCGGCTCTGCGTCCCTAGAGGTCACGATGAGGGTCACTCTCTCAATGTGAGACGCCGAAACATCCGGGTTGTTTTGCCGCTTCACCGGCTCGCAGGGTCTGTGCTAATCTCGCCTTCAAGGATGGACAAGCAGGCAAAGATCTATGTTGGCACCGCCGGCTGGTCGTATAAAGACTGGGAAGGCATCGTTTATCCGGCGCAGATCAAGAAATCGCTGCATCCGGTGGAATACCTGGCGCGCTACCTTGACGTGATCGAGATCAACACTTCGTTCTATGGCCACATCAAGCCGGAGTGGGGCAAACTGTGGTGCCGCAAATCGCGTGCGGTCAATTCCGAGTTCATGTTCACTGCCAAGCTGAACAAGGCATTCACCCACTCGCCGATCGCCGTCGTGGAGAGCACCTCCTCAGAAACCATTGTTGCCAGCGCCGAAGACGAGCGGCTCGCCAAGGACGGTCTTGACTCCATCGCCGCTGAAGACATGCTTGGCGCGGTGCTCGCGCAGTTTCCCATTTCGTTCAAGAACACCAATCCGAACCGCGACTATCTGGAGAGCGTAGTCGAGAAGTTCAAGCAATATCCACTGGTGGTGGAGGTGCGGCACAACAGTTGGACCAACGAGGGGACCCTGCGCTACTTCGCCGAAAAGGGCGTGGCCTTCTGCAATATCGACCAGCCGCGCTTGGGAAAAGCGATTGCTCCCAGCGAACACGTGACCGCGGCGTTTGCTTACGTGCGCCTGCACGGACGCAATTACGATCAATGGTTCGACAGCGACTCGCGCAACGACCGCTACAACTATCTCTATACCGATCCCGAATTGCAGGGATGGAAGACGCGCATTGATACCATCGCCGCCAAGGCGAAGAAAACTTTTGTCATCGCCAACAATCACTTCGAAGGCAAAGCGGCGGTAAACGCCCTGCAGTTGAAACACATGCTGACCGGACGGGCAGTCCACGTCCCCGATACCCTGCTGAAGAAGTATTGGGAGCTGGGAGAGATTGCGGCGCCGGGCGAGAAGCGGAACTAGCAGCATCAGATCTACTGCAACATCGATATACCTTATATGTCATCTGAGCGTACGCCCCTGGCTTTCGACCCTGTCGCTTGTTCCTGCAGCGTACCGCACGAACTCTTTGCACCAGCTCAACCTGCGCTTGCCACTGAATTCCTGCAACTGGCCAGTATTCATCAAATCGTAACGGAACCTTTCTGGAGCTCGCCCGTATATAACTGCAGAACATGATCCGGTGACGCCGCAGGGCACGCCGGGCGCAACCTCCGGGATCCCCGATAGCGCAATTGCGATTGTCGAAGTGGAAGCCCGCTTATCAAGGAGACACTATGGACGCGAAATACAACTGGCTGATCGACAACGGTGCGGTTCGCCTCACTCTCACTGCGGTAGCGTTTGCGCTCTGGATTGCCATGGCCGTGGGTTTGATGGAACTAGCGGTAAAAATCTAGCTGCAACCACTCCTGCCTGACTACCCGCCACAAACTGCGATAGCAGGTCGCGACCCGAAATCCCGCCTATTCCCTAGGCGGGGTTTGGCGTTTTGAAGGGGTGTTGCGGCCAGTTGACAGGGCGAACGCGATCTGAAGCATGCTCCCTATAAACCAACGCCCACCGCATCAAGTGAAACGGTGGGCGTCGCTGTTTCCAGCGAGATTTTTCGTGGCAACTACACGCGCTTGGTATCCACTTCGCGGAGGCGGGCGGCTTTGCCCCGCAGCTCGCGCAAATAATACAGTTTGGCACGACGCACATGCGCCGAACGCAGCACCTCGATCTTGTCGATGACCTTCGAATGGGTGGGGAAGATGCGCTCGACACCCTGCCCAAAGCTCATCTTGCGCACCGTGAAACTGGGCTGGTCTCCGTGGCTCTTGGAAATGACGACCCCTTCGAACGCCTGCAAACGCTCCTTGTCGCCTTCCTTGATCTTCACGTGGACCCGGACGGTATCGCCGGGCTTAAAGTCGGGCAGATCGGTGCGCCGCGTCTTGAGGGTCTGAACCAAGTTGGGTGATCAACTGGTCGGACAGTGATTCTTTCGCGTCGCTGACAATCGCATGTACCGTCTCGGCGGTGAATTGAAGCGACACACGTCGCATCGCCTGATATTTCGCCGAGACGGAACCGGCCCGTTGCGTGCATCGCCAGGGGACTCGATGGTTCGTTTCAATGCAGTGAGGATCGGATCAAGCAATAGAGTGGAAAGGTTGTTCGGGAAATCATTTGATTCGAACAGAGTTCTGGTCAGCGCGTCTGGCGAAGGATTCGAGAATCCTTTACCGGCATACTGTTCGACGTGCTGCTTTAGCGCTCGCCAGGCCTCCTGGAACTTCGGTGAACTCCACGGCGCGGTCAACAAAGGCTCGATCAGCTCTCTTGCAACGATGTTGCACCACAGATGTGATAAGCCAGAACACCCCAGGCTCTCCCGTAACGATCTTGTTCTGCGCATCGGCTGTCCAGCGGGGCGATCTTCTTCTGATCCCCGCAGTTCCGATCGGTAGGTTTATCCTGGTGTATGGGCTTCGATGGCTCGATTACGACTTACTCCGGCGTCCGCTTTGGCCGCCACTTCCCAACCCCGACGACATCAGGATCGAGGACATCGCACACTCGCTCGCCAATCAGTGCCGGTTCGGAGGCCACGCCCGCGTATTCTACAGCGTGGCCGAACACTCGGTCCGCGTCAGCCAGCTTTGCCGGCCGGAAGACGCCCTTTGGGGCTTGCTGCACGATGCCAGCGAGGCGTTTCTATGCGATGTTCCGGCGCCCCAAGGCGCTTCCCGCATTTGAGGCGTACCGTGCGGCGGAGCAGAACCTACAACGCATCATCGCGGCGCGGTTCGGGCTGCCTTCGGAGCAACCGGCTAGCGTCATGAAGCGGATCAAGCGATGCTACAGATCGAGATGCGCGACGACCGGTGACCGCTGGGAATCTCTGGCCGGAGATGGGCTGGACAGGCTCTATCGATCAAGAAGCCATGGTCTCCGCGAATAGCGGAAGCCCGGTTTTTAAGGCGGTTCCACAGATTCAGCGGGATGCAATCGCAAGCAGGTACTCCAGAGCGGTCCGTGTCACGTGTCTAGCCTGGCGGGTGGTGGCCGGGTTGCGAACGGGGCGAGAATGCTCCTTCCAAACCGGTTCCGGCGAGATTGGGCTACGAGCCCTCGGTTAACAGCCCGACACGGTTATGGCTAGGACTGGAGGAACGGCCAGTGTATTGGTGCCTCCCCCCATATATTCGGCCTCAATGTAAAGAGCAACTTCGCTCGACGAATCTCCTACAAACAACAGTATTTACTGCCTAGAAAGCTTACTAACGAAGCCTACTAAAGAGACAGTGTGGTCCGGCCTGCTATCAGTTACACTGGTGCTTGCATTGGGCCTGTTGGCATGAGCCAATTCGAGCGCATTTACAAGATCGACCGTCTCCTCCGTAACCGGATCCCCCGAGAAAGTAGAAACTGCTGGCCGCGCTGGACGTCTCTGAGCCTACTCTGAAGCGCGACCTCGAATACATGCGCAGTCGGCTAGGGGCTCCGATTGCCTGGAACCGTTACGAAGGTGGCTATGGTTACACCGCGGACCAGCCAGAGTTCACCATCCCTGGTCTCTGGTTTTCAGCCGATGAGATCCACGCGCTGCTGCTGATCATCCATATCGTTGACCAGATTCAGCCAAGTTTCCTGGGCGACCAGATGAAGCCTTTTCGCGATCGCTTGGGAGTGATTGCCAATGCCGGCACCGGCGGCTTCGAGCCAATTTCCAAGCGTGTACGGATGGTCGTAGGTGCCACTCGTTTCACCAACCCGGCCTGCCTGGGACTGCGTCATCCGCGCCACGCTCGCCCGTCAGAGGCTAGCATCGTTTACCAGAGCCGCTCGCGGTTAGCAGAAAATGAACGGAAGATCTCACCAGGTCGCCTGATCTACTATCGGACGAATTGGTATCGGATGCGTGGTGCCATTCCGTCGGTGCCACGCGGAGATTTGCTGTGGACGCCATCCGATCCGTTCGAATACTAGAGACACCAGCGCAGGAGATTCCGCCTGAGCCGGAGCGTACCGGCTACGGCATCTTCTCAGGGGCGCCGGTCAATGAGGCTGTGCTGCGCTTCAGCGCCGCGGTCGCGCCGTGGGTAATATCATCGGTGTGGCATCCCAACCAGGAACTGGAGAGCCTTGCCGACGGCGGGGCACTATTGAGGGTCCCTTACAGCCACGAAAAAGAACTTCTCATGGACGTATTGCGGCATGGCGCTGATGTAGAAGTCCTGGCGCCCGAGTCACTGCGGCGTAGTATTGCGGAGACGCTGGCGTCCGCAGCGAACCTGTACCAAGTGCCCAGACGGAAGCCGTCCCGCGCCACAGCGGCGGGCCGGTCCATCGCGACCGGTTAGCCCTTCGCGTCTTTATTTCGACAGGATCATTCCGTGAGCTACCCCCTGGCTCACTATGAATAGGGCGACATCTTATGCGATTCATTCATTCGGCCGATTGGCAGATCGGCATGAAGGCCGTGCATCTCCGAGAGAAAGCAGAAACCGCACGCCGTGCACGATTCCAATCCGCTCGCCGGATCATCGAAATCGCCAGAGAGCAATGCGCCGACTTCCTCATCCTGGCCGGCGACACGTTTGAGCATCACGGGATCGAACGCGCGAAGGTGCGCGAGATCGCCAACCTCCTCTCCACCGCGCACTGTCCGGTTTATGTGATTCCCGGGAATCACGACCCGGCCGGTTCGGGGTCCGTCTGGGAGGACGAGTGCTGGGCCAGATCGGCAAACATCCACGTGCTGCTTGCCCCTGAAGCTGTTGACGTGCCAGGCGCAACGCTCTACCCGTGCCCCGCGCTGAGCCGGACCTCCGCCGCCGACCCAACGGCATGGATTGCGGGCCAAACAGCCGTCGGAATTCGCATAGGCATCGCGCACGGGTCCGTATCAGGCCACCCGGATATGGATGACTGTTACCCGATTTCCAGCGACGCCGTCGGCCGGCTCGGGCTGGACTACCTGGCGCTTGGCCACTACCATTCGACCGTCATTTATCCCTGCGTCGATGGCGCCGAGCGCATGGCCTATAGTGGAACCCACGAGCCCACATCCTTTCAGGAGCGAGATAGCGGAAATGTTCTGGTGGTGGAAATCGACGGGCCCGGTGTCCCGCCGGTAATTAGTAAGATCCGAACCCGTGTGCTGGATTGGCAGAGCTATGCCCGGCGGATCCGCGGGAGCACAGACCTGACGCAGCTCGATGAGGAGTTGGAGGCAATCGACGGCCCCGAGCAAACACTGGTCCAGTGCACTCTTTCCGGCACAGCGGACGGCGTTGATGATGAAGCGTTGGAGCATATCCACGAACTCGTGGAGAGCCGATTCCTGTTTGGACGCTTCGACCGCAGCGCCCTGCGCATCGAGGGATTCGCCGACGAGTGGATCGACACCCTCCCGCCCGGATATCTGCAAGAAACCGCGCGCCAGTTGCGTGCCGATGCCAAAGCTGAGCCGCCCGACGACGTGGCGGGCGGGGCGCTCGCTGAATTTCGGCGGATGTGGCGCGAGGTGCGGGCATGATCCTCAAGGTGGTGGAAATTCAGGGAGTCCGCTGCTTCTCGCAGCCCATTCGCGTGGATCTGGCCAAGGACGGGTTCACGATCATCTACGGCCCGAACGGCTCGGGCAAATCGACCCTCCTAGCGGCAGCCATGCATGGGCTACTCGACGTGCATACGTCGGCTGGAGCTGAGACCTTTCTTCGTGGACAGCCGGCTGTCCGCAGCGGATCGCGCTTGAGTTCGAACACGGAGGTAAGAATTACCGGCTCACCAAGCAGTTCGTCAGCAAACGAATGGCGCGGCTCGAACGCAAAGACGGCCGCACATGGGTGGTCGCTCACGAGGGCCGGCAGGCTGACGATGCTGTCCGCGAGATGATGCGCTGCGGCGGGCGGAACGAGGCGGGACTGCTGGCAGTGCTGTGGTCTGCCCAGGGGGAACTGCCACTCGATCACGTGCCTGGTGGGGTGTTGGAGGAACTGCGCGCCGCGCTCGGCGCGCAAATGTCGGGCCGCAGTGGTGCGGCATTCGAAAAGCAACTCCGAAAGGCATTTGAAGCGGGATGGCAGCCAGCCAGAATGCAGCCGAAAAAGGGACTGCTGCACGAAATCGAGGAACATCTTGCGAAGGCCGAAGCCGCCGCTGAGGCAAATCGCTCCATTCTGGAGGAGGCCGACGAGCGCGGTCGAAAAGCGCGCGAATGCCGCGATTTGGCGGCCACCTTGCGTGCCGAAATCGCGAATCTGGTTGTGAAGCGGCAGACTGCGGAGGCAGTAGCGCGCGAGTTTGGAGAACTGCGCGACCAAGCGGAGAACTTCGAGCGCGAGCATAAGTCTTCAGCTGCTCTCTACGGGGCCTTCTGGCACCGTGTCGAGCAAATCCGGACCGAGAGCACTCGTCGCGATCAACTGTGTGCCGCAGTGCCTGAATTGGTGGCCGCTCTGGAACGGCAGCGCGCGGAGGAGGCCACGGCGAAAGCGATAGCCGGCGCGGCTGCACAGGCGAGTATCGAGGCCGCACAACCCGACGCCACCATCGAGCAGACCGAGGCTCGGGCACTTTTGGCCGAATCGTGGGCGGAGCTTGCCCGCGACAGCGAGGCGGTGGAGCGCAAACTCGGCAAGCTGGCCCAGTTGGCGCAGGCCGCAGCGAAGATCCATCAGGAACTGTCTCACCCTGCGGGCTCCAGATCGGCCGACACTCGACAAAATCCGCGCCGCCCACGAGCGAATTCGCGATGCGCGTCTCCGTTTGGAGAAGCTGGAACTTCGGCTCGAAATCTCGGCGATCAGCGAATTGAACCTGGATGTAGCGCACGGTCCAGGTGCTTGGCGATCCCGCGGGGCGCCTCCTATTCAGTCCACGGTAACGACGGAATTTCCGTGAGCTTCCCCGGTTTTGCCGGCCTTCGGATCAGCGGACCGCAAACGGACGCGGCGAAGTGGAACGCGCAGGCCGCGGCGGCGGATGGTGAGCTGGCACAGCTCTGTGAGACGTTTGGTTCGAGTGAGGTTGTCACACTGGCCGCGCGCGCCGAACAGCGGGCGGAGTTGGAGCGGGAACTGAAGGGGCTCGACGCAAACCGCACCGAACTGCTAGGCGGCGAGAGCTTAGAAAGTTTATCGACAGCGCTGGAGAACGTGTCGCAGCAGAGGGCGCGGATGGAAAGTGCCCAGCCGGAGTGGCGCGCGAACCCACCAGAGGTTCCTCTCTTGCGCACCGAAGTCGCGAGGCTGCGGTCCGCCCGCGAGGAACGTCTCCGCCAAAGGCAGGAGGAAGCGTCCCGCGAGGGCAGCAGGTACGCAGAAAGGCAGGCAGGCCGGGAGCGGGCCGGGGCGGCGCTCACTTTGAATCGCGCACAGTTGGAGGATGCTGAACGGCGGGTTCGCGAACTGGAAGGCGACGGCAAGACCGCGGACCAACGCGGGCAGGAACTTCACAATACGGCCCGTTATCGCGATGATGTCGAGCAGAAACTCCGTGAGGCGCGCGTGCGCCTGGCCACATTGCCGCAGGACGCGCCACAGACGGTAGCCGCCATCAGCGCGCGGCAAAAGGGTGCAGAACTTCGCTTATCCCAGGCGGAACGGGAGGCCGTGGACGCAGAAGCGACGCAACGCACCTTGCTCTCGCGCGGTCCCTACGCCGGCCTCGCCCAAAGTGAGGAGGATATCGAGCACCATATGCGCGACCGGGCGCGAGAGGTGCTGCGTTTGAATTCTATTCGACGCCTGTGGGAAGTCTTCGAGGCGCAGAAGGCTCGGGCGTTCGAGGGCATTGCTGAACCCGTGTCTCAACGGGCCTCCGAAATCCTAGCGGAGATCATGGGCCGTCGCCACGCGGACCTGACCCTTTCCAGCGATTTCTCTAACACCACCATTCGCCCGGTAGCTGCCGGCCGTGAAGCGGATATACAGCAAATGTCAGGCGGCGAAAGAGAGCAGATCGCCCTCTCCGTCCGGCTTGCCCTGGCCGAGCACCTTACGACGGCGGAACGTCATTTAGTGGTGCTCGATGACGTTCTGCTGAACACGGACGAACCGACCCTGGGGCGGATTCTGAACTTCCTGGAGCAGAAGAAAGAGCGGTTCCAGGTGGCAATCCTGACGTGCCACGCCGAGCGTTACCGGGGGCTGCGCGGAGTCCGCAAAATCGCTTTCCCGCCCGCGACGGCAAAGACATCGGAGGCCGAATAACTATGGAACCCCTACTGCAACAGATCGGCGAATTCATGCAGGACGAGCCGGCCGGTACGCGCTGGATTCTGGTTCCCACGTTGGCGGCTGGTCATACACTGGGTGAGCGGCTGGCCCGCGGCGGTTTCGCCTGGGCGAATCTGCGATTCACGACGCCGCTCGATCTGGCTTCGCGCATCGCAGGCCGCGTACTGGGTTTGCGTCGTATGACGGGGATGGACCCAGGGATCGGTCCGGCGCTTCTTTTGCAACTGCTGCTTGATTTGCCGGCCGAAGTTCCACAGTACTTCCGGAAAATCGTAGACCAGCCGGGCGTGGCGGAAGCGCTCTGGAAGGCGGTGTCCGATTTTCGACTCGCCGGATTGAGTTTCGCCGATTTGAGGCCTGAAGCGTTTACTTCGCGGGAAAAGCAAGCTGAACTCGGAGCGTTACTCGAAGCCTATGAACGCGAATTAGCGCGCACCGGCCTCGCTGATGCCGCAGCGGTCTTTCGCACCGCAAGCGAAGCCAACGATAAACTGCCGGTCACAC
This sequence comes from uncultured Acidobacteriaceae bacterium, assembly GCA_963737435.1. GTDB lineage: Bacteria > Acidobacteriota > Terriglobia > Terriglobales > Acidobacteriaceae > Bog-257. The sequence continues at coordinate 360,039 of CAVTSI010000010.1, forward strand.
CGGGGAGCGAAGCATTAGAACTGCCCGGTTGCTGCCGCTCCATGCTGGAGCGCGCCTTTGTGGACAGCCTTCCCTGGCGGCCGCGCTTTTCGCGTTGCCTGGGCTCCCGGCGCGAATCCGCCGCAGTGGTGGCGACAGCTCAACTCAACGGTGGAGATGGTCCGTACGCCCGACACCGCATCTTCCGATGCGGCGCGGCTGATTTGGATTGCGCAACCCCCTAACGCTCCAGAGAGTCTATGCGACGGCACGGTCACGCTGTTTCGCGCGGCTGGCCGGGAAGCCGAAATCGAAGAGGTCCTGCGCCGGATACAGCACGACTCTTTGCGCCTGGATTCGGTGGAGATCATCTGTGCGCAACCCGGCGAGTACGCGCCCGTGCTGTGGGAAAGGCCGCACGTTATGGCATTCCGACTACCATCGAAACCGGCATTCCGGGCGCGCTCACACGTCCGGTGCGCGCCGCCCTGGCTCTTTGCGGATGGATCGAAGGCGGCTTTCCCGCAGTACGGTTGGCGCGCATGTTCGAATCCGGACTACTCAGTACGGGTGAGGCGGCGGAACTCTCGTCGAGCGGCGCTGCCCGTTTGCTTCGTCAATCTGGCGCCACTGCCGGCCGCGGTTCCTACTCCGCCGCGCTGGTGAGTCTGGCCGCCGTAGCAGAAGAGCGGAGCAAAGATCCCGACCGTGACGACGATCTGCGCGAGAGCGACCGGCAGCGCGCCGCCCGCGCCAGAACATCAAGGCGTGGATTTCAGCCCTACTGGCGACTATTCCGGGAGTGGCGCCAGATGGCACCGTACTGCTGGGCAACCTGATCGGCGCGGTTGGCGGGGCCATCGAAAGCTTCAGCGCTTCCAGCGGTCCTGAGGACGCCGCCGCGCGGACTGGCGTGGTCTCGGCTCTAGCGCTGCTCGCACCGCTCGCCGGCATGCGCCGCCCACTCGGGTTCCAACTCGCGCTGCTACGGGCACGCATTGAATCGGTGGTGGTGGCGGCATCCCGTCCGCACCCGGGAGCGCTTCACGTTTGCGCGCTCGGCGGCCAAGGTTATTCCGCCGGCCGGTAACGTTCGTCCTGGGCCTGGAAGAGGGCGCGGTTTTTCCAGCCGGTCTGGAAGACCCGGTGCTGCTCGATAGCGAGCGCCGCAAGATCGCGCCGAACCGAATGCGCACCAGTTCCGAAGCCCTCGACGAGGCGGTCTATTCGCGCGTGCGCCGCATCGCGGACCTCACCGGCCATGTCAGCTTGAGCTACTCTTGCCGCGACTTTCGCAGAGGCCGGGAAACATACCGTCCTGGCTGATCTTCCACGCCTCCCGCTTAGTGCAGTCCGGCGCCGGTCTCAGTTACGACAAATTGATCGCGTTGCTCGGAGATCCCGTAACCCTTGTCGCCGCTGTCCGCGAGCAAGCTACCAGCGAGATGGGGTGGTGGCTGAGCAGCCTCCGCGGACTTGCCGAGAACGCACTGCCCGCCGTGTACGCAGCATACGATGGCATACGGCACGGGCATCGAGCCCAGGCCGCGCGGCAGACTGCACAGTTCACGAAGTACGACGGGCTGGTGCCGCAAGCGGGCGCCAACATGGATCCGCGGCGTCCGGACATCATTCAATCGGCGAGTGGCATGGAACGATTCGCCGCGTGCCCGTTCGGCTACTACCTGCAAAAAGGGCTGCGGCTGGAGGCTCCCGAGGAGAACGACCCCAACCCGGACCAATGGCTCGATCCGATGACGCGCGGTGAAGTGTTGCATCGCATCTACAGCACGTTCCTGCGGGCATTGCGCGCGGAACACAGAAGGCCCGCTGAGGCCGATTGGGGCATGCTTCGGGCGCTCGCGAAGAAGCTTCCGCAATCGAGTCCTCAGCACCCAGACGAGAGGAAAAACGCGATGTCATCCAAGGTAGTGTATTATTTCCTCCAGGCCTGGTCAGCCTCTACCAGGTCGCTCCGCCAAGCGCGGTCAAGCAATACATC
>CAVTSI010000011.1:0-142362 GCA_963737435.1 uncultured Acidobacteriaceae bacterium
GCGGTAATGTTTTTAAGTATCACCACGAGGTCGCGCGCCTCGGCGCGCGAGTTAGCCGCAAGGAATGGTCCATGACCCCGCAGACGGTCAACGCGGTCAATCTGCCGTTGCAGAACGCGCTGAACTTTCCGGCCGCGATTATCCAACCTCCATTGTTCGACCCGCTGGCGCCGGCCGCAGCCAACTATGGCGCCATCGGCTCGGTCATCGGGCACGAAATCAGCCATACCTTCGATTCGGAGGGCGCCGCGTTCATTCCCAGGGCCGCGTGCGCAACTGGTGGACGCCCGCCGATCTCGCCCATTTTGAAGCCGCCACCGCCAAACTCGCCGCGCAGTATGACACCTACAGGCCCTTCCCGGATCTCTCCCTTAATGGCAAGCAGACGCTGGCCGAGAACATCGCCGACGTGGCCGGTATCTCGGCTTCGTATGACGGCTACCGCGCCTCACTCGCCGGCAAGGAAGCGCCGGTGCAAGATGGTTTCTCTGGCGATCAGCAATTCTTTATCGCTTTTGGTCAGAACTATCGGGCGAAGTCGCGGAAAGCTGCGCTTCGCCAGCAGGTAGCGGTTGACTCGCACTCGCCCGCCGAGTTCCGGGCAGACACGGTCCGCAATATCGACGCCTGGTATGCGGCCTTCGATGTTAAGCCGGGAGAAACGCTGTACCTGGCTCCGGCGGAGCGCGTGCGGATTTGGTAGAGAGAATAAAAACCGTCGGGATATTTGGCGGAATCGGCCCGGATTCAACGGTGGATTATTACCGTTCGTTGATTGCCGGTTATCGCCAACTGAGGCAGGACGGAAGTTATCCTTCGATCATCATCAACAGTATCGATGTGACGAAGCTGCTCGCTTGGATGGGTGCAAATCAGTTAAGCGAGGTCGCCGACTACCTGGTTGACGAATTGCAACGGCTGGCCCGAGCAGGCGCGACTTCGGCATAATTGCCGCCAATAGCCCGCACATTGTTTTCGATGAAGTTCAGCAGCGCTCGTCCATCCATTTGATCAGCATCGTCGAGGCAACATGCGCTGAGGCTGAGAAGCGCGGGATCGGCAAAGCCGCCTTGATCGGAACCCGATTCACTATGCAGGCGCGCTTCTTCCGGACGTATTTCCAGGAAGGGAATTACGCTGGTCGTGCCTCAGGAGGACGAGCAGATTTACATCCACGAAAAGTATCTGGGCGAGTTGTTAAAGGGCATATTTCTGCCGGGGACACGCGAGAGGCTGCTGGAAATTATCGAAGGCATGAAGCAGCAGCATCAGATTGAGGCGGCCATTCTCGCCGGGACCGAACTGCCATTGATTCTCCACGGTGATCAGGCATGCGGCATTCCGCTGCTGGACACGACGCAAATTCACGTGCAGGCCGTGGTGGCGCGATTGCTGGCATAACGAATCTTTTTAGACAGCTCAATTCCCACACATCCTCTACAGGCCTTAACCCCTCTAAAGTTTTAACCAGAACGCGCGTTGGGTTTATGGGATTGCTTTGTATAATATGTGCGTTTTGGGTAACCCTGTGGGCTAGGCTGGTCAGGCTGTTGACCATCCTGCGAAGAGTTTGTCAGGAGCAAGGATGACTCTCGTGCGCCGTAGACCGATCCCGTTTTTGTCTGCCTTCTTCATAGCTTCGTGCTTGACCGCCGCCCTTCCAGCGCAGGAACACCCCAGCAACCCGAGTCCCACGCCATCGGCGGCGCTCCCAAGCTCAACTGGCGGTCAGTACGCCGACGCTGACATTTGCCAGACGTGCCACCAGGAGGTCTGGGACAAGCACTTCGCCAACACGCCGCACGCGGCGTTACTCAAAGGCAACCAGCACGGATGCCAGGCTTGTCACGGTCCGGCGCAAGCCCATGTTGACGGCGGCGGCGATCCCGCCAAGATCGTTCGCTTTGAGAAGCTGAGTCGGCGGAGACAGCAGCCATCTGCACCAAGTGCCACCAATCGACACTGGAAACGCAGAACTTCTCCAAGTCTGAACACCTGGCGAATGGCGTCAGTTGCACGAGTTGCCACAGTCCCCACGGATCCAGAGATGTCAACTTCCTGCTGGTGAAACCGCAGACTGAGCTGTGCTACGGATGCCACGCTGCGCAGAAAGCCGAATTTGCCCGGCCCTATCGCCACCGCGTCGATGTCGGACTCATCCAATGCAGCGATTGTCACAATCCTCACGGCACCGAGACCGGTCACCAGGTGCGGGCTGCCGCCGGTCAATTCAAGGTTTGCACCAAGTGCCACACTGACACCATGGGGCCGTTCGTCTTCGAACATGCCCCGGTGAAGACTGACGAAGGCTGCCTGTCATGTCATATGCCACACGGTTCTACGAATCCGCGTTTGCTGCAGGTCAATAACGTCAACTTTCTTTGCCTTCGCTGCCATACGGCGAATATGAATGGAGCAGCGCCAGGCGCGCCCTCGTTCCACAACCAGGCCACCAAGTATCAGGCGTGCACGATGTGCCACACGCAAATTCATGGTTCCAACTTCGATCCCTTCTTCTTCCGTTAAAGGAGAGGCATGCCAAATGGGTTGTCAAAGGAGTCTCGGCGCTGGTTCTTTTGGAGTGGCCCTGCTGGCGGTCTGCCTGTCTTTGATCTGCAACACGTTTGGGCAGAGCTCGGGCCAGACGGCAGCCTCCGCGTCTGCCGATTCGAGCTCGAGCGCAGGAGAGGGTAAGAAAATCGGCGACTTTCAGGTAACACAGTCCATCGAGCTGGGCGGCCGCATCTCCGAAGTCAACGGCAGCCAGCCGATGTACGATACCCTGGTCAATGACCAAACAGGTGCTCGCATTCTGGAACAATCCCTCACTATGCAGTCGCTGACACACGAGGACATTTTCGACACGCTGACGCTCAACAGCTTTGGATGGGGCGGCGATCCCCAGCAGGCGGCGCGCATGCGCGTGTCGAAATACCGCTGGTACACCTTCAGCGGCAGTTATCAGCACATGCAGAACTATTTCGATTACGACTTGTTTGCCAACCCGTTGAATCCGCCCACCGGATCGCCGTTCATTCCGATCCTGAACTCACCACACGGCTACTACAACCGGCAAAACCTTTACAACTTCGATCTTGTCGTGCTGCCGATGCACCGCTTATCGTTTCGGGCGGGCTACAACCGCAACCGCTTCGCGGGGCCTGCGTTCAGCAGCATCCATGAAGGTACGGAGGCACTGCTGAACGAGAATACTGACAATACGCTCAACGGATATCGCTTCGGAGCCGACTTCCGCGCCGCCAAGAAGACCACCCTCAGTTACACGCAACTTCTTCAGTACTATGATGGCGGGGCGACCTATGGCCTGAATCCCTTCAATTCCTGGCCGCTTCCCAATGGCACGCCCGTCAGCTTGGGACTCTCCTGGTTCAACAGCGGAAGTCCCTGCGCGAAGCCGCTCAACAACGGCATTGCCAATCCAACGTGTAACGGTTTTCTCGATTACAGCCTGGACCAGCACATAAACACTTTTATCCCAACCGAACAGTTCAACCTGACCTCATCTTCGCTCAAATGGCTGGATTTCAATGGCCAGTTCCAATATAGCCATTCGCAAATGAACACTCCGTTCACCGAAATTCTCCGTGGTTTGACCAGCCGGACGGCGAGTCTCGGATCCAACTCAGCAGGCAGTGAATCCAGTGCCAAGTGGAACTCTGCCTCTGTCGACGTTTCCGCTACCATTCACGTCACCGATAAGCTCCGGCTGGTCGAAACCTTCCGCTTTCGCAACTTCAGTGTCTCGGGCGATTATCTTGATCTTGAGGCCAACTACTTCAACCCTGCCGCCTTCGGCTCCGCCTCGCTGCTCAATCCTGTGGGTACGTTCCCGCCTACGCTTCTCTTTCACAATTCGAGTTCCCCGGCCGACACCATCAACGAGATGACGATCAACATGATCGGCCAGAATACGAAGCAGAATGATTTCCAAGTGCAGTATGATCTGTCACGCTGGTTTGGAGTGCGCGCCGGGTTCGTGTGGGCCAATTACACCATTCAGCCTGGGGACACTTTTCAAGCCGCCTTCGGCGACATTTATTACCCGAACCTACCCAATCGCGGCAATTGCGTCGGCTTGCCGTTGAACCCGGATGGCAGTTGCACGTTCAGCGGAGTTCTCGCCCCGTTTGGTAATCCGACCACCGAGATCAATAATTACTCCGGCGTGGTCGGGGCTTGGTTCCGGAAGGGAAGTACCCTGCACGCCAACCTCAATGCGAAATATGGCGGGGCCGACAACTGGATCTATCGCATCGATCCTCTGAGATCCTTCAACATTTCCGGAAATGTGTCGTATTCGCCTCGTCCTTGGATGACGGTGGGCGCCAATCTTAATTTCCAGCAGGCCAGGAACAACACTAGCGACATCCAGTACAACCAGCACAACTACTCGACGGTGCTCAACGCCATGATCAATCCCAACAGGTACTGGGGACTGGACATGGCGTACAACTTCGATGCCATTCAGCAGAACATGTTCCTCTGCTTTGCTGGAACGGTGACCCCGCCGGACACGACCACATGTGCCGAAGATCCGACCTTGCTGCAGACGTATGGTTTTTATCGCACCCATACTCAGTTCGGTTACTTCGCCTTGACCCTCACCCCCATCGAGCGCGTCACCATGCACCTGGGATACAACATCGTCGACAATCAGGGCAACACCACCTCGCTCAATGCGCTGCTGCCGTTGGGTCCGCTTTCCTCGATTTATCAGTCACCTCTTGCCGCAGTGGATGTCGTTGTCCACAAGGACGTCACCTTCAAAGTTGCCTGGAACTACTACCAATACGGCGAAGGTTCGTTCGTGGGACCGACCGCGCCACGCTATTTCCATGCCAACAATACGACGCTTGCTCTGAGGTACGCCTTTTGACGCGCCGCAATTGGCGCTCCACGCAGTCACGGCCAACCCGGAAACTGGCTACCGTTTTTTGCGGTTCTGCCGGGTGCATGTTATCCTTGATGCCGTAACAACAACGATTAAAGAGTAGGAGCGCAGCTGATTCAGTGTTAGCCCCAGAGAAAAAAGCCGCTTTGATTGACCAACACCGCACTCACGCGACCGACACCGGTTCGCCCGAAGTGCAGATCGCGATCCTGAGTACACGGATTGGTGAATTGACGGAGCATTTTAAGACGCATAAGAAGGACCATGCCTCCCGGCGCGGTCTTCTCATGATGGTGAGCCGGCGTCGTGGCCTGCTCGATTACCTCAGAAAGTCGGATACCGAACGGTATAAGACTGTCATTCAGAAGCTCGGCATCCGAAAGTAACGAAGCCAGCCGTTTGCCAGCCCCTGAACAACGACGTTTCTGGCGTATTGTGCGTTGCTACATGCGTTCTGCGCGGGCCCTCACGGCGCTTCGGCGTCCGCGGGCTTTCGTCCAGTCTCTGTTGGCGGATGAGTTTTCCACTCCAATCTCCCGTCGTAGTTACAATCCCTGCTCGCGCGTAGCACTAAACGCGTGGGCCGAGGTGTATTCGGATTCGGATTCGATAGCGGCGGCGTAGCAGGGCCCCTATCGGTTGCGTTCGGAACGGAAGGAACTTAAGAAAATGAAACACGAAGTTACGGTCGAGCTGCACGGCGGCAAGTCCATCCACTTTGAAACCGGAAAATTAGCCAAGCAGGCCCACGGTTCCTGCATTGTGCGCATCGGCGACAACGTTGTTCTCGCCACCGCCTGCGCCAACCCTGACCCCCGCGCGGGCATTGACTTCTTCCCCCTCACCGTCGACTACCGCGAGTACACCTATGCTGCCGGACGCATTCCTGGCGGCTTCATCAAGCGCGAAGGGCGGCCCAGCGAACGCGAAATTCTGACCAGCCGGCAGATTGACCGGCCGATCCGTCCCTTGTTTCCCGAAGGATTCCGCTGCGAAACGCAAGTCATCGCCATGGTGCTGTCGGCGGACACCGAGAACGACCCCGATGTTGCCGGTATCAATGGCGCGTCGGTTGCGCTCAGCGTCTCTGACATCCCATTTCACGGGCCCATCGGCGCCATTCGAGTCGGTCAGGTGGACGGAAATTTTGTCATCAATCCCACCTACGATGAGCAGCGCTCGGGCAAGCTGAACCTGATGGTGGTTGGCACTGCGGACGGTATTGTCATGATCGAGTCCGGCGCCAAGGAGGTTTCGGAAGAAACCGTAGTTGAGGCCATCGAATTTGGCCATGCGCAGATCAAGAAGATTTGCGCTGCGATCAGCGATCTGGCCCAGAAGGTTGGCAAGCCGAAGCGGAAGGTCGAGCCGGTCGTGACCGACGAGGCCTATCTGAGCGAGCTTCGTTCCAAGCTCGGCGGCCGTCTGCTGGATGCGGTCAACACCGAGAAACATCCCAAGAACGAGAGCTACGCGCTCATCAAGCAGCTGAAAGACGAAATCAAGAGCGCCATTCCCGAAGAAGACGAAGCTGGCCGCAAGAAGGTCAGTGAATACTTCGATCTTCTGCGCGAGCAGATCTTCCGTGAGCAGGTGATCAAGGACCGGCGCCGTCCCGACGGACGCAAGTTCGACCAGATTCGCGATATCTGGATCGAGGTCGGAGTGCTGCCGCGCACTCACGGCTCGTCAATCTTCACCCGCGGTGAGACCCAGGCGCTGGTCACGACCACGCTGGGCACTGGCGAAGACATGCAGCGTCTGGAGGCCTTCGAGGGCGAGGCCAAAAAGCGCTTCATGTTGCATTACAATTTCCCGCCCTTCTCGGTCGGCGAAGTCGCATTCCTGCGCGGAGCGGGCCGCCGCGAGATTGGGCACGGTGCTTTGGCGGAGCGTGCTTTGTACGGGGTACTGCCGTCAGAAGCCGACTGGCCGTACGCTATGCGCGTCGTCTCCGACATTTTGGAGTCGAACGGATCGTCCTCGATGGCCACGGTTTGCGGGGCTTCGCTCAGCATGATGGATGCTGGCGTTCCGCTGAAGGCCTCGGTGGCTGGCGTGGCCATGGGGCTGGTGAAGGAAGACAAAGATTACGCCATCCTCACCGACATCGCCGGCGCCGAAGATCATTACGGCGACATGGACTTCAAGGTGGCCGGCACCCGCGATGGCATCACCGCGTTGCAGATGGACATCAAGGTGATGGGCATCACGCCGCAGATCATGCGCGAGGCGCTGGAGCAGGCCCGGCACGGACGGTTGTTCATCCTCGACAAGATGAACGAAGTGATCGCCGAGCCGCGCACCAAGATCAGCGAGTTTGCGCCCCGCTTCTACACCTTGCAGATTCCCACCGACAAGATCCGCGACCTCATTGGCCCGGGTGGCAAGGTCATTCGCGGAATCATCGAGCAGACCGGCGTGAAGATCGACGTGGAAGACACCGGCAAGGTGAATGTTTCATCGAGCGATCAAGTGGCGGCTGCCAAGGCTCTCCAGATGATTGGCGACATTACGGCAACCGCTGAGGTGGGGAAGACCTATCTCGGCAAGGTCACCCGCCTGGCTGACTTCGGAGCGTTTGTCGAGATTCTGCCGGGTACGGATGGATTGCTGCACATCAGCGAAGTCGCCGAGCACCGCATCAACGATGTTCGTGACGAACTGAAGGAAGGCGACCAGGTGCTGGTAAAAGTCCTGGCCGTGGACGGCAACCGCATTAAGCTATCGCGCAAGGCCATTCTGAAAGAGCAGCGCGCCAAAATGGCGGTTGAGGGCGGCGAGCCTGCGCCGGAGGGGGCAGGCGAGGTGACCTTCGAAGGCGGACACGAGAAGGCCGACGAGCCGAGCTCCGAGCAGAATTTCAATCGCGAAGGCGAGCGTCGTGAGCACGCGGGCAGCCGGCACGACGGCGGTCATCATGGCGGAGGTGGCGGACGCGGAGGCCGTGGCGGTCCGGGTGGCGGACGCGGCGGCGATCGTGGCCCACGTCGCGGCGGGCCTCGGCGGTAGTTGTTTCGGCCGTCGTGGGAATCAAATCCTGTAAAGGGAGGGCGGATGCTCTCCCTTTTTGTTGCAGATCGGGAAGGACATTCACGAGATGTCGCCGAACCAGAAGCGGCAACGGCCCTGTTTTGCCGATAGAGTAGAAGATCAGCGTCCCACACTTTTGTTGGATTGAAATCGGCTGCAGTGGTGGGCTAGACTTTGCCGGTTCTTATCACGAGAAGGAGTGTTCCTATGAAATTGGCTCGCCTGGTAGGTTGCCTTTTCTTTGTTGTGCTCGCATCTGCTCTGATTACGCCGTTGGTGGCGCAGAGTCCTGACCAGATGCCGTACGCCGCCTTGGCGTCAACCAAGTTCACGACCCTGCCCGTGCTGCCTTCCTGCATGACTGTCTCCGCGCAACGCGGAGATCCCATGAAGGGCGCTGCGGTGCTGCTGCTGAAGGTCAAGAGCGGCTGCATTGTGCCCTGGCACTGGCACACCGCCAACGAGAACCTCATGATGGTGTCGGGCAAGGCCAACGCGGAGATGTCGCGTGGCCCTCAGGCGTTGGCTATCGGCGACTACCTGTACCTCGCGGGAAAGCAGATACACCAGTTCACCTGCATCAGCAGTTGCCTGGTCTTTGACGTGATCGACGATGCTTTCGACATTCACTACGTCGACGCCGAAGGCCAAGAGATTCCCGTGGAACAGGCCTTGAAGCCGACGGCCAATCCCGCGCCAGCGAAGAAGCCGTAAAGCCCCCCCGCTGAAGGTTACGCCCGGGGCCTAGACGCAAAAGAAAAAGCCCCACCCAAAACAGCTTGGATGGGGCACTCATTCGATACGACTCGGTCAGTGGCTAACCACTAGCCACTGCTTTTAGTACATTCCGCCCATGCCGCCGCCGTGTCCGCCGCCCATGGAAGATTCCTTCTTCTCCTCCGGAATCTCGGCAACCAGGGCTTCGGTAGTAAGCATCAACGACGCGATTGAGCCTGCGTTCTGCAAGGCCGTACGCGCTACCTTGGTCGGGTCAAGGACGCCAGCCTTCACCAGGTCCTCGAACTGATTGGTCTGCGCGTTGTAGCCGAAGTTGTTCTCCTTCGAGTCGCGGATGCGGCCCAGAACGATGGCGCCTTCTTCGCCGGCGTTGCCGACGATCTGGCGGAGAGGCTCTTCCAAAGCGCGGCGCACGATGTTGCCGCCGATCTTCTCGTCGCCTTCCAACTTCAGCGCGTCGATTGCCGGGATGCAGCGCACCAGGGCCACACCGCCGCCGGGGACAATGCCTTCCTCGACCGCAGCGCGGGTGGCGTGCATGGCATCTTCCACGCGGGCTTTCTTTTCCTTCATTTCGGTTTCGGTTGCAGCACCGACCTTGATGATCGCCACGCCGCCCACCAGCTTGGCCAACCGCTCCTGCAACTTCTCGCGGTCGTAGTCGCTGGTGGTCTTGTCGATCTGGCCCCGAATTTCCTTTACGCGGCCCTCGATGTCGGTGTGCTTGCCCTTGCCCTCGACGATAGTGGTGTTGTCCTTGTCGATGGTGATCTTCTTGGCCTGGCCGAGATCGCCCATCTGCACGTTCTCCAGCTTGATGCCAAGATCTTCGGTGATGGCCTTGCCGCCGGTCAGGATTGCGATGTCCTGCAACATGGCCTTGCGGCGATCGCCGAAGCCCGGGGCCTTGACCGCCGCAACCTGCAGCGTGCCGCGCAGCTTGTTGACCACCAGGGTCGCCAGCGCTTCGCCTTCCACGTCCTCAGCGATGATCACCAGCGGACGGCCGCCCTTGGCGATCTGCTCCAGCAACGGGAGCAGGTCTTTCATCGAGGAAACCTTCTTTTCGTGGATCAGGATGTAGGCGTTCTCCAGAACAACTTCCATGCGCTCCGGATCGGTGACGAAGTAGGGAGACAGGTAGCCGCGGTCGAACTGCATGCCTTCGACGACTTCCAACTGGGTCTCCATCGTCTTGGCTTCTTCCACGGTGATGACGCCGTCTTTGCCGACCTTCTTCATGGCCTCGGCAATGATGCGGCCGATGGTCTCGTCGTTGTTGGCGGAGATGGTGCCGACCTGCGCGATCATCTCGCCCGATACTTTCTGCGAATACTTGTCGAGCGCGCCGGGGATGCGGTTGCCATCGTGGTCGAGCGAGCCGCACACGGCGGTGACGGCCTTGTCGATGCCGCGCTTTAGGGCCATCGGGTTTGCGCCGGCAGCCACCGTCTTCACGCCTTCGCGGAAGATGGTTTGCGCCAGAACGGTCGCGGTGGTGGTGCCGTCACCGGCAACGTCGGAGGTCTTGGAGGCGACCTCGCGCACCATCTGCGCGCCCATGTTCTCCAGCGGGTCCTTCAGCTCGATTTCCTTGGCTACGGTCACGCCGTCCTTGGTAATCAGCGGCGAACCAAATTTCTTCTCGATCACGACATTGCGGCCCTTAGGGCCCAGCGTCACTTTTACGGCATCGGCCAGAACATTCACGCCGCGCAGGATCGACTGGCGGGAATCTTCTCCATGCACAATCTGTTTTGCCATTTGTTTCTCCTTAAGTTGTCAGTGGCCAGTTGTCAGTTGGATCGGAACTGGACTGACTGCAAATTCTTTGAAATCGTTGTCAGTTGTCGGTTGTCAGTGCCCAGCGAGTTCACCTCGCTCTAACCATCGCTGCCAGGTTCGACTGGCAACGGGCTACTGGCCCGCCGCGGCGGGCTACTTGTGCGCGACGGCTTGTTTGGGCTTGCTGGCGCCTTCCAGAACGCCGAGCACTTCTTCCTCGCGCATGATCAGGAAATCTTCGCCATCAATCTTGATTTCCGTGCCAGCATACTTACCGAACAGGATGCGATCGCCTGCCTTCACATTCAACGGGAAGGTTTTGCCCTCGTCATTGGTCTTGCCCCGGCCCACCGCGATCACTTCGCCCTCTTGCGGCTTGTCTTTGGCGCTGTCGGGAATGATGATTCCGCCACGGGTGGTCTCGGCCTCTTCAACGCGGCGAACCACGATGCGGTCATGCAGGGGAGTCAGCTTTGTAGCCATTCTTCGAACTCCTTTTCAAGTTGGATTGCGTTACACTTTGGCTGGCTCTGGCCCGCCGCGGCGGGTTGCTGTCAGCATTTCCATGAACTCTTGGGAATCAACCCGGAACGTTGGTAGAGCGCCATCATATTGGCTGCGTGCAGCCTGTTAGCACTCAGTACCAACGAGTGCTAATATTAACCCGGTGTTCTCTAGGAAGTCAAGGAAGGACATGAGTATGACTCACTCATATCTTCAAATCGCGGATGGTATGTTCCTCGTTATCTAATTGTAAATTAAGCATGTTACTGCAACTCGTGAATAGTCTTTCAGGGAGAATGGGGAACGGCACTGAGGCGAATTCCGTTCTCGGCAGGAAAAAGGGAATCCCTTGGACAGCCAGAAGCATCTAGGCCAGCAAGTTTTCTTGCTCGGCGACTTAATTTTTGCTTTGCCAACCCGCTGTCTGCAGTTTTTCCGATTCCCATAACCCCGACCTTGCAGCATAATCGGGAATCATAGTGGTGTGATGGTGTCAGTGCGCCATGCCAATCGATTTTCTGTGTCCGCGCGCCGATTGACCTCGGTGTTCGCGCTGCTGATGGCCGCTCTTGCGTTGCCGACCTTCGGCATCGCCCAGACTTCGACGTCGGATACAACCAAAACGTCGCCAGCAACAGAAATTCAGGCTACTCCGGCCAGCGCCTCAGAAGGCGTGACGACTGCTCCAGCGCAGCCGGATGCAACGGGTTCGCAGATTCCCACGGCAGCCGAGATCGAGGTCGCCGAACGGCGGGACGACCGCGATGACACTAAGGCGAAACAGAGTTCACTCGCTGCGAAACCGGCTGTCGCAAAGGCTGGACCACCCAATCCCGAAGCAGGTGCCGCGCTGCCCGCCAGGTATGACGTGTCGCAGATCGGGAAGCGCAACGTGGGAAGCGGCCTCGATTTCTATTCCCTGGATCGCGAGATGGCGCTGGGACACCAGTTGTCCTTTGAGATCGAACGGCAAGCCCGGCTGGTCACCGATCCTGTGATCACGGAATACATCAACCGCATCGGTCAGAATCTGGTGCGTAACTCCGACGCGCGCGTGCCCTTTACCATCAAAGTCCTCGACAATGACGAGGTCAACGCTTTCGCGCTTCCCGGCGGCTTTTTCTACGTGGACAGCGGATTAATTCTGGCGGCGGACAATGAGGCCGAGTTGGCGGGAGTCATGGCGCACGAGATCGCCCACGTCGCCGCCCGGCATGCCACCAAGAACATGACTCGGGCGCAGATTTGGAACATGGCCTCCGTGCCCCTGATCTTCATTGGCGGGCCGGTGGCATTCGCAATCAGCGAGGTAGCTGGATTGGCGGTGCCGCTTAGCTACCTGAAGTTCTCGCGCGACGCCGAGCGCGAAGCCGACCTATTAGGCTTGCAATACGATTATGCCTCAGGCTACGACCCGGAAGCGTTTGTGGAGTTTTTTGAAAAGCTGAAAGTCGACGAAAAAAAGAAGCAAAGCTTCGTGGCCAAGGCCTTCGCCACTCATCCCATGAATGCGGACCGCATCAAGGCCGCCCAGGACGAAATCCGCAAGTATCTGCCCGACCGCGAGGAATACGTCGTGAACACCAGCGAATTCGAAGACGTTAAGCAGCGCTTCGCTTCGCTTGAGAACAGTCGGCGTCTCGGCGGCGGCAAGCGGGACCCGTCGCGGCCGGTGTTGCAGGCGCTCTACCTCAGGTGGTTCCGGCAGCACTGCCGGCTCCCAAGACGATGGCAGTACGACCGGGCAAAAGGACGATGGACATCCCACCCTAAAGCGGACGCCCTCCAACTCAAACTGAAGGCGCGCGGTAAGCGATCAGGGTTTCGGGATAAAACGTAACTCGGCTGCTCACCACTTTCCCAGCAGGAAAAAGTCTGCGCAACCGTTTCGCGGTCAGCAGGTGCAAGTGTTCATAGGGCGTCTTGCCCAGACGCTTCACCAGATTGCGCTGTGTGGTCTCTGGTAGCAGCTGCACGAAGGGCAAGTGGTAGTGCGGATCGAAGGGGTACCAGAAGTTGGGTGTGGTGATGAACCATCCCTTACCCACACGCTGCACTTCCGCTGCGAAACGCCTTACCATCTCATAGTCTGGAAGGTGCTCGAGGACGGCATTGGAATAAACAATATGGAAAGACTTGTCGGCGAAGGGCAATGCACATCCATCGAAAACCACGGCCTGCACGCCGGGGAAGCTGTCCCGGTAATCCTGTACGTCGGCGTGGGAAATGCCGCCACCGATGATCTGCGAGCGGTGTTCGTAAAAGGATTCAAGCTGCTCCGGCAATCCAATGCCGGTCCCGGATGCCCCGATGTTCAGGATGCGCATTGCGGGAGTCGGGCGCAGCAAACGCAGAAACAGGCGATGCTTTTGCTCTCGCGATTTGCGATGTAAATAGAGGAGCAGGCGGTTCATGGGCAGTGGAATTCTATCGCACGGCCATGTCAGCTTGTTTGCCGGCTTTCGCAACACGCAGGGTCGTCAGCTGTTGATAGCGTTGCGGTGGGCAGTACGGTTTGCCTAGAATACAGAGGTCATGAAGGTGCAGCGTTTGCTGGTGGCCATTCTTTGCATGCTTTTCGTCCCTGCTTTACTTGTGGCGGGTGACAAGAAGAATGATTCGGGACAAGTGTCCTCACTTAAATTTGCTGTTCTCAAGGACGACACCGGCAAGCCGGTGCGCAATGCCGCCGTCATCCTGCATCCTGTGGGAGGGGGCGGCAAGCAATCGAAAGGTGGACTTGAGCTGAAGACCAACGCAGAGGGCAAGACCGAGAGCGATGGCGTCCCGTACGGTATGCTGCGCGTGCAAGTCATCGCGCCGGGTTTCCAGACCTTCGGACAGGACTACACCATTAACCAGCCCCAGCAGGAAGTGGTCATCCGGCTGAAGCGACCGCAGGGGCAGTATTCCATCTACGAGAACCACTCGGACAGCGGCACGGAGAGTAAGCCGAAAGACAAGCAGCAGGAGTGAAGGCGAGGATCCATGATCGAAGCCTATGCGTTATGGACCGAGCTCGACCGCTTTGTCGGCCAGGCCAGCAGTGGTCATGCGCTGGTGGTCGATGCCGGCGCCGAGAAGTCCGCGAGCAGTCCGATGGAGCTGGTCTTGATTGCTTTATGCGCCTGCACGGCCAGCGACGTTGTGGGTATCCTGCGCAAGAAGCGCGAGCCCTTTACCACCCTGGAAGTGCGCGCCACTGCCGAGCGCGCCGAAACTTTCCCCAAGGTCTTTACCAATATTCGCCTGATTTACCGCGTAGGCGGGAATGTCACTCACAAGGCGATGGAGGATGCGGTGCGCTTGTCCAAGGAAAAGTATTGCTCAGTTTCAGCGATGCTGGAGACGGCGTCGAAGATTGAATTCGAGATCGAGTACGGGGGATGAAACGATTTCACGCTGCTGGTTCCTAGAAACGCGACTCCTTGGAGGTATCGTTTTACGGTCAGCTGGCCACCACCCTTGGTGAAGATAAAGCTATGACCGGGACTTCCGGCTTTTACTACGGCGTATAATCATTCGGTTTGCCTATGACTACAACTCAAACACAACTGCGCCTGGCCAACCGAATGTCGCGGCTGGGAACTGAAACTGCCTTCGAAGTGCTGGTGCGTGCCCGCGCCATGGAACGTCAAGGAAGGAACATCATCCACCTCGAGATTGGCGAGCCCGATATGGACACGCCGGCCAACGTCGTCGACGCCGGGGTTGAGGCGCTGCGCAAGGGCTTTACCCATTACAGCCCGGCGGCCGGGTTGCCGGAATTGCGCGAGGCCATCGCCGCCGAGGTCTCGAGTTCGCGAGCCATCAAAGTCAGCCCCGATGAGGTCGTGGTCGTTCCCGGTGGCAAGCCGATCATCTTTTTCACCATGCTCGCGCTGGTGGAAGAAGGCGACGAGGTCATCTATCCCAATCCCGGCTTTCCGATTTACGAGTCGATGATCAACTTCCTGGGCGCGAAAGCGGTTCCCATTCCGCTGCGCGAGGAGCGCGATTTCCGCCTCGACGTCAACGAGCTGGCCAGTCTCATCAGCGATCGCACCAGGCTCATCATCCTGAACTCGCCGCAGAACCCCACCGGCGGCATCATCACCAAAAGCGATGTGGAAGACATTGCCGCCGCTTATCGGCGACCGCGACATCATGGTCCTGAGCGACGAAATCTACAGCCGCCTGCTCTTCGAAGGCGAACCCTATAGCATCGCCTCGGTGGATGGCTTCAAGGACCGCACCATCATTCTGACCGGCTTCTCGAAAACCTACTCCATGACGGGCTGGCGTCTGGGCTATGGTGTCATGCGGCCTGACCTTGCGGTGCAGTTCGCGCGACTGATGACCAATTCCAACTCTTGCACGGCGACCTTTACCCAGATCGCAGGTATCGAGGCGGTGCGCGGCGATCAGAGCGAGCCGGAGAAGATGCGCCAGGAGTTTCAGCGCCGCCGGGATGTGTTCGTAAGCGGCCTCAACCAGATCAAGGGATTCTCTTGCCGGTTGCCCAAGGGCGCGTTTTACACCTTCCCAAGTGTCAAGCAGACCGGATGGCCGTCAAAGAAGCTGGCGGACGCGCTGCTCGACGACGTGGGAGTCGCGGGGTTATCGGGGACCGCATTCGGCGCCTTCGGTGAGGGTTATATGCGATTCAGCATTGCCAATTCCATCGAGCATCTGCAGCAGGCGCTGGATCGCATCGATCAGTGGACCAAGAAGAATCTTTAGCCGTAGGGATTTCTTGCTCGTAAGGATGTGTTGTTTGAAGGGGCGCACCTTTACGTGCGCCGTTAACTCTCTAGATTTTGGCTTAGCCAGTGAGGGATATCGTTCTTGGGATCAGGCCTGAATTCCCTCGGGGGCCCACGTATCACTTGATCAACGAGCGGACCTTGCGCACCATGAAGCCCACGGCGTACCTGGTGAACACCTCGCGTGGACCAGTCGTGGATGGAAAAGGCGCTGGCCAGGGCGCTAAAAGAGAAATGGATTGCCGGGCCGCGCTCGACGTGTACGAAACGGAGCCGTTGCCGCCGGATTCGCCGTTGCGCGATCCCGAGATTGAGGACCGCTGCCGGCTGTATCCGCACTTTGCCAGCGCCGCCAGGATCACGAGACTCTCTCTCGATCCTCAGCGCGGCATGGCCGGACGTTGTGTGCAGGCCCTGGTCGACGTGTTAGAGCAAAACTACGGCGGCGATGTGACCAAGATGCCGTATGTGGTGAACAAGGAAGGGTTCCGGTGAAGCAGCAGTAAGCAATTAGCATTTAGCAATTGGATTTGAATAATTCTGAACCAAGGACAAGTCCTTGCCTCTTGCTGCCATTCTCAGACTGGACACCAAAACTAAGTACTAAATGCTAAGTGCTAAATGCTGATTGCTATCTTTCCGCCATCGCCAATACCAACGAGTGGAATATCTTCGCCCCGTCGGTCATGCCGAGCTCCGGTTCGCTGGCGCGCTCCGGATGCGGCATCATTCCCAGCACATTGCGTCCCTCATTGCAGATGCCGGCGATGTTTTCCAGCGATCCATTGGGATTGGCTTCGGCAGTAACTTCGCCGCTGGGAGTCGTGTAGCGGAAGATAATGCGGTCTTGCAGCTTCAATTCGGCCAACGTGGGATCGTCGCAGAAGTAGTTGCCTTCCATGTGGCCGATGGGAATCTCCAGCACCTCGCCCTTGATCAACTGCTGCGTGTAGGGCGTATTGGTGCTCTCCACACGAATGTGTACCGGCTTGCAAACGTATTTCAGCCCAGCATTGCGCAGCAGCGCTCCGGGTAACAATCCGGCTTCACACAGGATCTGAAATCCGTTGCAGATGCCCAGCACCAGCCCGCCATCGGCGGCGAATTTGCGCACCGACTCCATGACCGGGGAAAACTTAGCGATGGCGCCGGTGCGGAGGTAGTCCCCATAGGCGAAGCCACCGGGCACGATGATGGCGTCGCATCCCTGCAGGTCGGGCGAGTCATGCCAGAGGAAGGTCACGGGCTGCCTGGCCACTTCCGAAATGGCCCAATAGGCATCGTGGTCGCAATTGGAACCGGGGAAGATGATGACGCCGAATTTCATCGCGGCAAACGCTCCGAGGAAGGGTAAATTTGAGTGTAGCATGGGTGCGAGACCCCCGATTGGGCGAGCATCCAACCCATCATGCAATTTTCCCGGCACATCGACATCACCGGAGGGGCGCTGCGCCGCTGGTTCGTCGCGCAATGCTATGACTCGCTGGCGGTGGGCGCGCTGTGGTGGTTTGGACTCGATTACCTGCATGTGCCGTGGGCGCCGTTCTGGGCGATCCTCGCGGCCGGCCTGCAATTCATTCCGCACTTCGGGCCGGTGATGGCGTTCATGGGGCCGGCACTGGTTGCGTTGTTCGCCGGCGGCTTCGAGCAGTTTCTGTACGTCCTCATTCTTTACGGAGTCATCATCGTGATTGACGGATTGGTCTTGCAGCCGGTCATCATGCGTCGCACAGCCAGGGTGCCGATCTGGGCGTCGCTGATCGTTCCGATTTTGCTCAGCTTGATATTTGGCTTTTGGGGATTGCTGCTGGCTGCTCCGCTGCTGGCGGTCATCTTCGCTTATCGGGCGTACGGAAAACGAGCCGAACCACAGATCCCCCAGCAAACTCCTCCCGGACAGCCAATTACAGGGGGACGCCTGATTTCTCCCGGAGCCGCCGACGGACGCACGCCTCCTGACGGCATGTAATAGTGCGCCTTCGGCTATGCGGTGGGATGGATCAACATCCAGATGCCCAGGACCAGAATGATCCCCGAGACAATCAGCCGGAAAGTATCCTCCGGAATGCGGCGCAGCATCCTCTTTCCGGAGACCGTGCCGACGACTACGCCTACTGTGGCGACGGTGCAATAGGGCGGCGGTTTTCCACAGTCTGCCTTGCATACAGGCAATGCCTGCGGCGCATAAAATAGAAAGTGCAACAGCCAAGGATCAGGTTCCGAATGTCCCAATCGCAATTCGTACATCTCCATCTCCACACCGATTACTCGATGCTGGACGGCGCTTGTAACATCGAGCGCCTGGTCAAGCGTGTCAGAGAACTCGACATGCCCGCCGTGGCCATGACCGACCACGGCAACATCTTCGGCGCCGTGGCGTTCGTGAATGCCGCGAAGGAAGCAGGGGTGAAGCCGATCCTGGGCTGCGAGCTTTACATCTGCAAGAAGGAAGACCACCGCGCCTCGCCGGAGGGCGACAGCTACAACCACCTGGTCGTGCTGGCCGAGAATGACGAAGGCTATCGCAACCTGGTCAAGATTGTCTCCGAGGCGTCGCTGCACGGCTTTTACTACAAGCCCCGAATCAGCAAGAAATTCCTGGCCGAGCACTCCAGGGGGCTGATCGGTTTGTCGGCGTGTCTCAAAGGTGAAGTCGCCGAGAGCCTCACGGAAGGGAAGTACGACGCAGCCCGCGAAGCCGCGGTAACATTCCGCGACATTTTCGGCAAAGGAAATTTCTATCTCGAAATCCAGGACCAGGGACTGCCGGATGAAGCGCGCATCCAGTCCAACCTGTTGAAGCTGGAGAAGGAACTCGACATCCCGCTGGTGGCGACCAACGACAGCCACTATCTCTGCGAGGACGATTCCCACGCGCAGGACGTGATGCTGTGCATTCAGATGGGTAAAACCATCAACGACACCAACCGCCTGAAGTTCAGTGGCAACCAGTTTTACGTGAAGAGCGCCCTCGAGATGGAGAAGGTCTTCTCGGGATATGAGCACGTGCTGGCGCGAACGCTGGAAATCGCGGAACGCTGCAATGTCCGGCTGGAAAAAGTGCACGATCCGTTCCCCAAGTTCGAGGTGCCGGCGGGCTACTCGCTTCCCGATTACTTCGAGCACATCACCCGCCAGGGTTTTGCCAACCGGCTGAATATTCTGCGTGAACTCCAGGCGATGGGCCGCCTGAAGCATTCTCTGGAAGACTACGAGCAGCGCTTGTCACGCGAGATCAGCATCATCCGGCAGATGCAGTTCGCCGGCTACTTTCTCATCGTCTGGGATTTCATCCGCTACGCCAAAGAGCGCAACATTCCCGGTCGGCCCGGGCCGCGGATCGGCCGCAGGCTCGTGCGTGGCCTACGCTCTCGGCATCACCGACATCGATCCGCTGCAGAACGAGTTGCTGTTCGAACGCTTCCTCAATCCCGAACGCATCAGCCTGCCCGACATTGATATTGACTTCTGCATGAACCGCCGCTCCGAGGTGATCGACTACGTCACCCAGAAGTATGGACGGGACAACGTGGCGCAGATCATCACCTTCGGGACCATGGCGGCCAAGGCGGCGATCAAAGATTCCGGCCGTGCCATGGACATTCCTTACGCCGAGGTGGATCGCATTGGGAAGATGATTCCCACTACGCTGAACATCACCATCGACCAGGCGTTGAAAGACTCGCCACCGCTGGCCGCCGCTTACCAGAACGAACCGCAAACCAAGGAACTGATTGACACGGCCAAACGTCTTGAGGGCCTGGTGCGCAACGCAGGCGTGCACGCCGCCGGAGTTGTGATCTCGCCGCAGCCGCTCACCGACCTGGTTCCGCTGCATCGCACCAAGAACGACGAAATCGTCACCGCCTACGACATGAAGGCGGTCGAAAAGCTGGGCCTGCTGAAGATGGACTTCCTCGGGCTCACCACGCTCACCATTATTGACGACGCGCTGCGACTGATCGAACAGACCCGCGGCGAACGGCTCGATCTACAGAAGCTGGCGTTAGACGACAAGGAGACTTACGAGAAGAGTCTTCCACACCGGGATTGACGTCGGGCGTCTTCCAGTTTGAATCGCATGGCATGCGCGACGTGTTGCGCCGCTACAAGCCGACCTGCGTCGAGGATTTGACCGCGTTGAACTCGCTGTACCGTCCCGGGCCGATCCAGGGCGGCATGATTGAAGACTTCGTCGAGCGCAAATGGGGACGCAAGAAAGTCGAATTCGACTTGCCTGAGTTGGAACCGCTGTTGAAAGAGACCTTCGGCGTCATCGTCTATCAGGAGCAGGTGATGCAGATCGCCAATCGCCTGGCTGGCTACTCGCTCGGTGAGGCCGACCTGCTGCGTCGCGCCATGGGGAAGAAAGATCCCGAGGCGATGGCCAAGCAGCGCGAGCGCTTTGTCCGGGGCGCTACCGAGCGCGGCTTCCCGCCGAAAAAAATCGAAAAGCTGTTCGACCTGATGGAGCAATTCGCCGGTTACGGTTTCAACAAATCGCATTCGGCCGCCTACGCATTGCTTGCCTACCAGACCGCATTCCTCAAGACGCACTATCCGGTCGAGTTCATGGCGGCGCTGCTGACTTCCGTCTCTGGCAGCACCGACGACGTGGTGAAGTACATTAACGAATGCCGCGAAATGGGAATCGCGGTCGAGCCGCCCGACGTCAACGTCAGCGACGCCTATTTCACGCCGCATGGCGAGGCCATTCGCTTCGGGTTGGCAGCGGTCAAGAATGTCGGCCACAACGCCATTGAGTCCATCGTCGCGGCGCGCAAAGAGGCGGGCGAGTTCAAATCGATTTTTCAGTTCTGCGAAAAGGTCGATCTGCACCTGCTTAACAAGCGGGTGATGGAGTCGCTGATCAAGAGCGGCGCGATGGACCGGCTTGGGACGTCGAGCACAGTTGATGGCCGTCGTTGACAATGCGATGGAGCAAGCCCAGAAGACACAAAAAGATGCGGCGCTGGGCCAGCACGGATTATTCGGCGTCTTCCAGCAGGACGATGCACCGCAAGCCGAGAAGCCGTTGCCCAACATTCCGGACTGGGATGAGCACCAGCGGCTGGGCCATGAAAAGGAAATCCTCGGCTTCTTCATTACCGGTCATCCGCTGGAGAAGTACCGAGAAAAGCTGCTCGACTTTAACGCTCTGTCCACCACCGAGGTTGCCGAATTGAAATCTTCCACGGGCAGGGATGAGGTATCGATCGGAGGCATCCTCAAGAACATCCGCGTGGCCAAGTCGAAGAAGGGCGATCTGTATGCGCAGGGGCAGCTCGAAGACATGAACGGTTCGGTGGACATTCTTTGTTTCGCAGATGCCTACAAGCGGCTTGCGGACAAGCTGAAGCTCACGGTTCCGGTGCTGGCCAAGGGCGGAGTGCGGGTCGAAGACGGAAGCAACTCCAAGCTCATGATTGGCGACATCACTCCGTTGGAGCAGGCGCAGCCCAAGTTGCCGCAACATTTGCGCATCAAGATACCTGTCGAAGACATCTCGCCAACCGTGATCGACGAACTGCACACGCTTTGCCTGGAGCGCCGAGGCGCGGCGCGAGTGTTGTTCGATCTGGAACGCAAAGGCGACTTTACCGTGGTGATGGAGGCGGAAGGCTATAATGTTTTGCCAGACCGAAGCTTCATCCACCGCGTGGAAGAGCTATGCGGCCGCGGCAGCGTTCGGGTCGTTGACTGAGTACGATGACGTTGGATCCAACGCAAGCCGGTACTGCTGGGACGCAGGAAAATCAACGTTCGCTTCTCCGCTCGGGAATTCTGCCGGCCATCGATTACTGGATCTCCGCGGTGGAGACCATTTATCGCGCGTCGCAGACACAAAAAAATATCGATATGGAAGCTGCTTCGAAAGCGCAAGACGAACTGGAACGCATCGAGAAACAGATCGAGCAACTGGAGAGCGCTGCCGGCGACAACCAGGAAGCCCGCCGCAAGTTGCACGAATTGCACGACCAGGGTGGACGCCCTGCGGCGCCAGATGGCGGGCCAGCTTACGCCCTGGGAGCGTACCGAGTTGGCGCGCCACCCCATGCGTCCGTATCCTCTGGACTACATTGAGCGCATCTTTCCCGATTTCAGCGAGATTCACGGCGACCGCGGTTTTGGCGACGATGCCGCCATGGTTTGCGGCATGGCAAACTTTCGCGGACGGCAGGTGCTGGTGTTGGGTCACGCAAAAAGGCCGCGATACCAAGCAGCGGATCTATCGCAATTTCGGCCAGCCCAATCCGGAGGGCTATCGCAAGGCCTTGCGCGCGATGCGGTTCGCCGAAAAGTGGCAACATCCGGTCATCGCCCTTATCGACATCGTGGGCGCGTATCCGGGACTGGGCGCCGAAGAACGCGGCCAGGCGGAAGCCATCGCCCACAATTTGCGCGAGATGGCGCGGCTCAAAGTTCCGTTCATCGCCGCAATAACCGGCGAAGGTGGTAGTGGCGGCGCGCTGGCCATTGCCGTTGCTGATCGCGTGCTGATGCTGGAAAACAGCATCTACTCCGTCATCTCGCCCGAGGGCTGCGCCTCCATCATGTGGCGCGACTCCAACAAGAAGGACATCGCCGCTCAGGCCCTGCGCATTACCGCCAAGGACAACCTGGAGATGGGTTTCTGCGATGAGGTCATTCCTGAGCCGGCGGGCGGCGCGCATCACGACTACGATGCCGCG
This sequence comes from uncultured Acidobacteriaceae bacterium, assembly GCA_963737435.1. GTDB lineage: Bacteria > Acidobacteriota > Terriglobia > Terriglobales > Acidobacteriaceae > Bog-257. Next base: position 22,410 of record CAVTSI010000011.1, read on the forward strand.
GCCAAACTTCTGGCGGATGCCCTGGAAAAGAATTTGTCGGAGCTGGAGAAAATGACAATCCCCGCCCTGCTGGACGCGCGCTACAAGAAGTTCCGCAACATGGCGCAGTTCTTCAAGGTCGTGGATGCACAGGCGTAGCAAGGTTGCGCACGCGCGAGTGTGGCATCTATCTGTCATCCTGAGTGAGCGTAGCGAGCGAAGGACCCCTATACCTGCGAGAATCACAACAGGGCCCCATTTCCCGCCGCTTGCGCGCTGCCTTATAATGAGATGTTTGCCCACTGCAACATCCTTCTGTAGTAAGGGGTATTGATGGCCACAACCGAATTCGCAGTACACGGCGCCGAGCATGGCGCCGTGCGTGAGCCTGTCGTCAACGACTTCAGCATCCAGGTTGCAACCGTAAACGGCTCGGGATCGCAGAGCGCCAACACCGTTCTGCTGCGCACCATTTTTCAGATGGGCGTTCCCGTCTCCGGCAAGAACATGTTCCCCTCGAACATCGCCGGCCTTCCCACCTGGTACACCATTCGCGCCAGCAAGAAGGGCTACATCGCGCGCAAGAAGGAAATCGACTTTCCTGGTGGCGATGAATCCGGAGACCGCGCGCGAAGACACCATGTCGCTCGCATCGGGTGCTGCAGTGCTCTACGACGAGCCGCTGAAGCTGAACGAACTGCGCTCCGATGTCACGTTCTACGCCGTGCCTTACGACAAGATTTGTGCCGCGGTCTGCTCCGAGTCGAAGCTGCGCAAACTGGTCAAGAACATGATTTACGTCGGGGTGATGGCGCAGTTGCTCAAGCTCGACATGGCCGAAGTGGAAAAAGCGCTGCGCAAGCAGTTCGCCAAGAAGGTCAAGGCAGCCGACCTCAACTGGAACGCCGCCAAGGCCGGTTACGATTACGCCGCGTCCTCGCTTACCAAGGCCGATCCGTTCACAGTTGAGCGCATGAACAAAACCGCGGGCATGATCATCATCGACGGCAACGCCGCCGCGGCGCTGGGCTGCATGTTCGCCGGCGTGACCGTGGTGACGTGGTACCCGATCACACCTTCCTCGTCGCTGGTGGAAACGCTCATCGATTACATGAAGGAATACCGCGTAGGGGCTGACGGCAAAGCGACTTTCGCCATCGTGCAAGCCGAGGACGAACTCGCGGCCATCGGCATGGTTCTGGGTGCTGGATGGGCGGGGGCCCGCTCCATGACGGCCACCGCCGGACCGGGAATTTCGCTGATGGCGGAGTTCGCCGGCTTGGGCTACTACGTCGAGATTCCCGGCGTGATCTGGGACATCCAGCGCGTGGGTCCGTCCACCGGCTTGCCGACCCGCACCGCGCAGGGCGACATCGAGTTTGTGGCCAAGCTCTCGCACGGCGACACTCGTCATCCCATGTTGTTGCCGTGCAGCGTGGCTGAGTGCTTCAGCATGGCGAGCGACGCGTTCGACCTCACCGAGCAGTTGCAGACGCCGGTGTTCGTCATGTCCGACCTCGATCTCGGGATGAACAACTGGATGTCGGAGCCGTTTCAGTATCCCGACAAGCCGCAGAATCGCGGCAAGGTGCTGACCGCGGAAGAGCTGGAGCGTGCCGGCGGTTTCGCGCGATACAAGGACGTGGACGGCGACGGCGTCGGCTACCGCACTTTGCCGGGAACCGACCATCCGCAGGCGGCGTGGTTCGCGCGCGGCAGCGGACACAACGAGAACTCCGGCTACAGCGAACGGCCCGACGACTACGCCAACAACATGGACCGTCTGGCGCACAAGTTCGAGACCGCGCGCACGCTGGTTCCCAAGCCGGAGATGGTGCGCAACGACGGAACGAAGTCGGGATCATCGCGTACGGAACCTCGCATCACGCTGTCGTCGAGACCCTCGATCAGTTGCAAGGCGAATACGGCGTGAAGGCCGATTACCTGCGCCTGCGCGCTTATCCCTTCACCAGCGAGACGCACGATTTCGTGGCTGCGCACAAGCGGATTTACATGATCGACCAGAACCGCGACGCGCAGATGTTGCAATTGTTGAAGCTCGACATCGCGATCGAAGAGATCGGCAAGCTGCGCAGCGTCCGCCACTACAACGGATTGCCGATCGACGCGCGTTCCATCACCGACGACATCATTATCCAGGAGGGCAAGTAAATGGCGACCACAGCCGCTCCACAGCCCAAGACGAACCGCATCGGACTCACGGTGCTCGACTATCGCGGAGGCAAGACCACGTTGTGCGCCGGATGCGGCCACAATGCCATCTCCGAACGCATCATCGACGCCTTCTACGAGATGGGCGTCGCGCCCGAACGCGTGGTCAAGATGTCGGGAATCGGCTGCTCGTCGAAGAGCCCGGCGTACTTCATGGGCCGCTCGCACAGCTTCAACTCGGTGCATGGCCGCATGCCGTCGGTGACGACCGGCGCGGTGCTGGCGAATGCCAAGATCGTCGCGCTGGGCGTCAGCGGCGATGGCGACTACGGCGTCCATCGGCATCGGCCAGTTCGTGCACCTGATGCGCCGCAATCTGCCGATGATCTACATCATCGAAGACAATGGCGTCTATGGGCTGACCAAAGGACAATTCTCGGCGACCGCCGATCTCGGCTCCAAGCTGAAGACCGGCGTCATCAACGATCTGCCGCCGATCGATACCTGCGCGCTGGCGATCATGCTGGGCGCAACCTTCGTGGGCCGCTCCTTCTCCGGCGACAAGCGCCAGTTGCACACCATGCTGAAAGCTGCGCTCGCGCATCGCGGCACGGTGATGCTCGACGTGATCTCGCCTTGCACCACCTTCAACGATCACGAAGGCTCGACCAAGTCCTACAAGTTCGTCAAGGACCACGAAGAGCCGTTGCACGATTTGAACTTCGTCCCGCACTTCAACGAAATTGACGTGGATTACGATCCCGGCACCAGCCTCAACGTCACCATGCACGATGGCTCCTCGCTGCGGCTGCGCAAGCTGGAGGAGGACTACGATCCCACCAACAAAACCGAGGCCGTGAAGCGCGTGATGGAGTCGCACGATGCCGACGAAGTGCTCACCGGCGTGCTCTACTTGAACACCACCGCGCCCAACTTCATCGACATGATCAACATGACCGACCAGCCGCTGGCGACCTTGCCGGAGAGCGTCACTCGCCCCTCGCGCGCGGTGCTGGACGAGTGCATGGAAGCGCTGCGGTAGGACCTTAGCAACCGACAACTGGGGGAACAGGCGAGGCGCCCCTTGCGGGGTACCCCCATCCCCCTCCATCTCGCAAAATATTGAAAACAAACGGCTGGCGTCGGCAAGAATATAGTTGACACACCTGAAATCTTGTGCTACAGTCGTTTACGTTATGAAACACAGGAAGATACAGGGAATCTCGCCCAAGCTCCTTTCTGATGCGGGTTTAGAAGCACACGATAGCACCAAAGAGGAGCTTAACACTGGCGTCAAGCGAAGCGTGAATGGAAGCGCCGACTTTGGGCCTAACAGCCTGCAGGAAGCCATTGCGTACTTTGCTGGTGATCTGGACGCAGCAACCGAGTTTCTGGCCGCTATACGCTGGCCAGAGGGGGCACAATGCCCCGCCTGTGAGAGCAAGCGGCACTCCTACATCAGCACTCGCCGGATATGGAAGTGTCGGGATTGCGGACGCCAGTACTCGGCCAAGCTGGGCACCATCTTTGAGGATTCGCCCATCCCGCTGGACAAGTGGATGCTGGCCGTCTGGATGATCGTGAACTGCAAGAACGGGGTCAGCAGCTACGAGATTGCCAAAGACGTGAAGGTCACTCAGAAGAGCGCTTGGTTCATGCTTCATCGCATCAGGGAGGCTATGGGCACCGCCAAAGGCTTTGGCGCCAAGCCCAAGATTGGCCACAACGACGGCGGCAGCGGGGTTGAGGTTGACGAAACCTTTGTGGGCGGACGCTTCGGCAACATGCACAAGAGTAAGAAAGCCGAGTTGCAGCGGCTACGCTGCGAGCAGCGGGAAACCGATCTCCACATCGGCAAGGCCATCGTTATGGGAATGCTGGACCGCGATCTCCGAGAGGTACGGGCCCACGTCATTCCCAACGTCCAGCGCGAAACCCTGCAAAACGCCTTCCTCAAGCACGTCAAATACGGCTCCCGCATCTTCACCGATGAATGGACTGGCTACACTGGGCTGAATTACCGATTCGTGCATGACGTGGTGAACCACATGGAGACTTACGTTAATGGAATCGTTCACACTCAGGGAATCGAGAATTTCTGGAGTTTGTTCAAGCGGACTCTGAAAGGGACTTACGTTTCTGTCGAACCGTTCCACTTGCAGCGGTATGCCGACGAGCAGGCTTTCCGGTTCAACAACCGGGGCGGGAAGAAGAAAGACGACCGCATTACCGACGGCCAGCGCTTCCGCAAGGTGCTCTCCCAAGTCGTCGGCAAGCGGCTAACTTACGCCGAACTCACCGGCAAGGTGGGAGAAACGACGCCTTTCTAACTCGTTGCGGGGTCGGAAGCGGGGCGCTTAGTGCGTGGCCGATGCTTCGCTTTTATCCGCGCATCCACCACGGATTTCGGCACACTCACGATCTGGCGCAGCGCTTCCGTGAACCGCTGAAATGTTTCCGTTTTCGGCGTGGGCTTCATTGGGTCTATGATACGCCATGCTTGCTAACAATAAGGATGAAACACAATGACAGAAACGCCTAAACCTGTGGAGTCGGTCTTTTGCGCGAGCTTGATCGTACTGCTTCAGTTGAACAAGGTTTATTCACAGAAGATTGTAGATTTCGGCCAACAGTTCGCCGCCTTGCGCCAAACGATAAAGCCCCTCGACCCGGCTTTTGACGATGCTTATTCTCGGAATCTGGAGACCGAGCGCAAGAAGAATCTTGCACGAGTAAACGAGACAATTTCTGAACTGCAATCTGCATCCGATGAGCTGCTTCAATCCCTGCGCGACATACAGAAACAATATCCTGCGATTTAGCGCGGTTACTCACTTGACCGAATCCTTCCGCTTCCTCTCCAATAACCCGATACCCACAACCTGAATGATCGCGGCCAGCAAGTACACTGCTACCGCAATAACAACAATCCAGTACCAGCGCAACCCGTTGGACCATGCGAACGCCGCAGCGATTACACCACATAGGGCCGCAGATAACAGCGTGCTCTTTGCCAGAGCAAATGCACGATCATCGGATAATGGCTTTTCGTCTTCCATGCCGTTACACGCGCCAATGATAACTCACCACCATTCCTTTCCATAAAAGCCATCAGGTCGCGCAGGGCTATCGTCGGCTTCACTCCAACACGCCAGCGCTGCCGGATTGTCGGGCCAGTTGCGCCCTTGAATGTGCTCCAATATTTCTCGATTCCACAACAGGAAGCCGACCCTCGATTGCATACGCTCAAACGGTTTGCGTATTGGACGAATGCCGCGATTTAGGCAGTGCTTTACAGTTTCACGCGCTATAAGGTCGGCAGCCTGGAGTTGGATAAGTCGCTTGTCGGCTCCGTGAGTCGCCCAGAGCCGATCGCGATACTCCCAGCATTCGGTATTCTTGAGGCGGAAAAAGATTTCATCAATCCGAGCTTGCGGTGCGGTCCCCAATTCAAACCAAAATTCAACATTGTCCCGAAATTTGGCAGCCATGCGTGCCATGTTCAAAATAGTGTGTTCTACGGCGAGTAGATACGGAGCGGTTTTGCTGTCGAGTTGCGGGAACACCGCCCGAAAGTCAGCTATCGGAACGACCACACCAAACCCGCCTATGCCGTGCTCGACTACTATGCCAACAAGTCGGGCCATGAGCGCATCGCAGTCCCTTTTGTCCCATCCCTCAAATTGTCCGTGTTGAGATTCGCAGTCAGTCGAGCGAAAAGGTTCTTTCAAATGTTCGGTTGCTTCAATCCAGTCCGACTCAAAGCGCAGCCAGTGATTCTCGCTCGCATAGACTCCACCAGCCGCGAAGTATTCGCTGCGGTTGGGGTCTGAACTGTCGTCGAAGTAAGACCAGATCATGACGTGAAGATGATGCACATTCGCAGGACGACTTCCCCGCGCCCCGCTTGCAAATGGACTCCGAGATTCTACGCCTAGAATTTTCTCCGGCTCGGCACTAAGATGGTAAGACATATGGGTGCGTCAAATATGTTCTTACCCTGGCGTCAAGAATTCCCGGCAAAATATTGCATTCAGGGAGTTTAGAGGCAAAATATTGAATCGCAAAGACTTACGGTCTGCCAGGAAAGGGTGGGAGGCCCCTGGGAAAACACGGTTTGGCAGTTCGAGGGTCGTCACGTGACGTTACCAAACCCTTTACAGACACAACAAGGCAGGAGCGCCGGGCGCGGCGGATCCTGCCCTACAGCCTGAGTATCGGTCTGCTCGGCAACGCCGTCAAGTTACGAAAGTAGCAATTGGCGCGCCCATGTGGCTCACAATCCCGGAAGGGGAATCCGGGAAGGTGGACGCAACTGCACAACCTCAGCGCCTCGGCCCAGCCCAGGTTCGATTGACCTGAGCGGCTGTAACCGGAATGTAAAATAATTGTCAACGGCTTGACTATCGGAAGGCTGGGGTAGCAGAATTCCCCCGGCCTTGGCGCCTGACCCATGTACGCTCGTGCGAGAGTCATGGCCGCCAAATTATCCTGTGTTCCCGTAGCGCCCCTTCCTCACTCTTCGCATCCAAGCAGTTCGCATTCGGCAGTACACGACTGAGCCTTCCAGGAGGAAGAAGATGATCTCTCTCGCCCTACGCACACTCCTAGTTGCAACTCTGCTGACGTCGCCTCTGTTTGCCGCGAGCGGCGCCCCGCAGTCCAACCCGTCGAATCCCGATAGAAGGGACCACAACGAAGAAACCGTAGCCCAACTCGAATACGAGATGGCGCACGGCACGCTCACCTCAGAACAATTGACCACGTACTACATTGACCGCATCAACGCGATGGACCAGAGCGGTCCGGGAGTGAACTCGGTGATCGAGTTGAATCCGGACGCGCTGAACATGGCGCGCCACGCCGATCAATTACGGAGGCACGGCATTGTGCTGGGCCCCTTGCACGGAATACCGGTGCTGCTCAAGGCCAACGTGGACACGCACGACCGGATGCAAACCAGCGCCGGTTCGTTCGCGCTGGTTGGAACACCTGCCCTGCAAGACTCCACGGTAGCGGGCAAACTCCGCGCAGGCGGCGCGGTGATCCTCGGCAAGACCAACCTGTCGGAGTGGGCCAACTTCCGCTCGTTTGAATCGATTAGCGGCTGGTCAGGGGTCGGCGGGCAAACCAACAATCCATATGGCATTGCGCGCAATCCCTGCGGCTCCAGCGCCGGCTCGGCGGCGGGAGTGTCATCGAACTTCACGGCGGTGTCGTTTGGAACGGAGACCGATGGCAGTATTGTTTGTCCCGGCAACGCCAACGGCGTCGTCGGCTTAAAGCCGACGGTGGGCCTAACCAGCCGCGCCGGCATCGTACCGATCTCCCACACCCAGGATACCTTTGGGCCACACGGCCGGTATGTGGCGGACGTTGCCGTCGCCCTCGGCGTAGTGCAGAGCAAGACCTATGATGGCCGTGACCCGGCGACCGGCGGGGTTCCGCTGGGATGGCAAGGCAGGTTCACGCGCCCCACGAATATTCCCACGGACTACACCCAATTCCTGAACCCGCACGGGCTGTCGGGAGCGCGACTAGGCATAACCCGGGTGGGACTGAACGGATTCGACCCGGACGTGCCGACGCCACCGGTCGTGCTGGCTGCCTTTGAGAATGCGGTGAGCCAGATGACGGCAGCGGGCGCGACGATTATCGACCTGGATGCGGCGGGTTTCGTGTTCCCTCCAGCCAACAACGAGACACTAGTGCTGTGTTTCGATTTTCGCAATGACGTTCAGACTTACTTTGCCACGCGCGTGGGAGTTCCCGTGGCGGGCGGAACTTTAACCGATGCTATCGCGTTCAACAATGCCCACCAGGACGAAGAGATGCCTTACTTTAGCCAGGATCTCTTCGAATTCTGCAACGCGCTGTTGCCGGGACCCGACGATCCGCAGCCGGCGTTTGGTGGGGTAACCTACAACCAGGCGCTCGCCGAAGACCAGAACGAAGGAGTCAACGGCATCGACCTGGCGCTGACCCAGTTCCATCTCGACGCGGTGATCAGCGCCACGGACAACCCCGCGTGGTCAACCGACTTGCTGTACGGCGATCACTTCATCTACGGCACGTCCAGCCTGGCGGCCCCGCCGGGATATCCGATCATCCAGGTGCCGGCAGGCATGGTGTTCGGTATCCCGCTCGGCGTCAGCTTCTTCGGAACGGCGTTTAGCGAGCCCACGTTGATCAAGCTCGCCTCGGGTTTCGAAGCGGTTACCCAGGTGCGAGCACACAACCTGCCGACATTCGCTCAAACGGTGCCGTTCGACCACATTTCTCGGCAGCAGCTGCAAAACTTGTCCCTGCCGGCTAGCGAAAGCCAACAGGCGACGCCGCCACCTCCTAGCCGCGTACCAGGTAAAGGGAGGAAACCACGCGCCTTGTGATCAACGCCTTTGTGGTGTAAGTCGCACGGGTGCTCTTTTTGCTTTACTTCAGCGGGTGCCCCACCCTTCTCGCCGCTCCTTGGCGAGAGGGTGGGCGCCAAGCCCTTACTTCAGCGACGCCATATCGATTACGAAGCGGTACTTTACATCGCTGCGCAACATGCGCTCGTAGGCTTCGTTGATCTTCTGGATGGGGATGATCTCGATGTCAGACGTGATGTTGTGCTGGCCGCAGAAATCCAGCATCTCCTGCGTCTCCGCAATACCGCCGATCATCGAGCCGGAAAGCTGGCGACGCAGAGGAACAATGCTGCCTTGGGCCAGCGAAAGCGGCTTTTCCGGCGCTCCCACCAGCACCAGCGTTCCATCGCGCTTCAGCAGGTTGAGATAGGCGTTGATGTCGTGCTGGGCGGAAACCGTGTCGAGGATAAAGTCGAAACTGTTGACGTGCTTCTCCATCTGCGCCGGATCTTTGGAGACCACCACTTCCTGCGCGCCCAGCCGCTTGCCGTCCGCCGTCTTGTGAGCCGAGGTAGTGAACAGCGCGACGTGCGCGCCCAAGGCGCTGGCCAGCTTCACTCCCATGTGGCCCAGGCCGCCCAACCCAACGATGCCGACCTTCTGGCCTTTGCGGACATTCCAGTGCCGCAGGGGCGAGTAGGTGGTAATGCCGGCGCAAAGCAGCGGTGCCGTTCCCGCCGGGTCCAGGTTCGCGGGGGGCCGCAGCACAAATGCTTCGTCAACCACGATGGTCTTGGAGTAGCCGCCGTAGGTCATGCCGCCGAGATGCTTGTCTTCGCTGTTATAGGTGAAGGTCGGTCCGGACTCACAGTACTGCTCCAAGCCCGCCTGGCAACTTGGGCAGACGCGGTCGGAGTCCACCATGCAGCCGACCGCCGCGAGATCGCCTTCCTTGAATTTGCGTACCTGGGCGCCGGTCTTGACCACGCGACCGATAATCTCGTGACCGGGCACGACCGGATAGGTTGTGTTCGTCCATTCGTTGCGCACGGTGTGCAAGTCGGAATGGCAAACGCCGCAATAGAGGATGTCGATCTGTATGTCTTGCGGCCGGGGTTCACGGCGCTCGAAGGAAAATGGCTGAAGAGATGAAGTAGAGGAATGGGCTGCGTAGCCGGTCGTTTTTGTGCGTCCCTGGCGCTGTACCGGCCTCTCAGAAGTGAGAACGTCAACTGCATGTGCCATGAGTAAGTTCCTTCCTATCGATAAACTCCCAGAAACGACGAGGCCATGAACGGCTGCCCCCGCCGCCGGGAAACTGCCATATGACACCATTAGATTCCCTGCGACGCCATCGGTCACATCTTTGAGGTCAATTCCCGGCGACTGAATTTCGACACTTTAGGGGAATGCCGTCTCCCGCCCGTTGTGGTTTGTTTCCAGCGCCTGCGGTACTATTCGTGCATGGCCAAGTCGTCGCCCCAATTCGAAGTTCCATGTCCCTGTTGCGGTGCATCGCTAAAGATCGATAGCGACACCAAAGCCGTGATTGCGCACACGCCCAAGGCTGTTCCCAAAACCTTCGAGGACCTGGAGTCGGCGGCCCGCGCCATGAAAGATCAGGACACCCGCAAGGAGTCCATCTTTCGCCAGTCTGTGGAAGCGCAGAAACACCAGGGCGATCTGCTGGAGAAAAAGTTTCAGGAAGCCCTCAAGCGTGCCAAGGAAGCGCCCGATACCGGCAAGCCCATTCGTGACTTCGATCTGGACTGAAGAAGAAGCAACTAGCAATTAGCCACCCGCCGCCTTCGCCGCTCTCTTCTTGCGCTGCGTCGGGTGTACGAACCACGCGATGGCGATGCTGAACAAGTACAGCACGATCATGGGCGCGGCGAAGATGCACATGTTCATGATGTCGGTGGTCGGCGTGATGATGGCGGCGATGATGAAGATCACCAGGATGGAATAGCGGAAGTTGCGCCACATCCAGCCCGCCGTCAGGATGCCCATCAGCGCGAGAAAGAACACCAGGATCGGCATCTCGAACACCAGACCGAGTCCGGCAATGATGGTCAGGAACAGGTCGGTGTATTCGCCGACGGTGATCATGGGCTTGAACTGGGCGCTCCAGCCGATCAGGAAATCCAGCGCCGCCGGATAGACCATCTTGTAGCCAAAGAAGCCGCCCGCCAGAAACAGTCCCACCGTGCTGAACATGAAGGGCAACACGTAGCGGCGTTCGTTGCGGTAAAGGCCCGGCGCGATGAACGCCCACACCTGATAGAGCACGAACGGCGAGGCCACAAAGATCCCCGCCAGAAACGAGATCTTCAGGTACATGTTGAAGGGATCGGTGGGATTCAGATAGACCAGTTGCGTGTCCATCTTGTGGTTGGCCAGGGCGGTCACGATGGGCTTCTGCATGATGGCGAAGATCCGCTCGTGGAACCACCAGCAGACGCAGAATCCGCCGACGATATAAAGAAAGCTGTAGATGATGCGGCGGCGCAGCTCCTCCAGGTGCTCGAGGAAGCTCATGCCGGTCATTTCCTCGGAAGCGCGCTTCTGCGCTGTTTCCACGACGGGGCTAGGCATCGGGAGTGGACCTGACAGGTGTGGGGGACTCGTTCATCGATTCCGCAGCCGGGAGTTCCGGCGGTGCGGCTCAGGGTCGACTTCAGAGATCGCATCGGGGCTGCTGCGGCTAACAACCCCAACCGGAGGCAGGATGGCCGGCTCCCACGACTTCTCCGGCGGTAACACCTTCGCCGGCTCGGTCTGCTTCCTGGCGCGCTCATCCAGCTCAATGTTCATCATTTCGGTTTCGAGTTGGTTCTTGAACTCGTTGCTGGCGCGTTTGAACTCGGCAGCCCATTTTCCCAACTGGCGCGCCAACCCGGGCAAGCGCTTGGGGCCGACCACCACCAGTGCCAGCAGAAAAATGAAGATCATCTCTGGCATGCCAAGATTCATGGGATCATCATAAATGCGGGGCTAGTTTTTCACCACAGCAGCATTTGGCATTTAGCACTTGGCACTTAGCCACTGCGAAGCCTCTTCCGGTAAGTGCTTGAATGCAGCTCGATCTCATCCACATCGAGAGGTCATTGCCGCGCCCCAAACGCTCCTGCCAAGTGCTAACTGGCAAATGCTAACTGCCAAATGCTAACTGCCAAATGCTAACTGCCAAGTGCTAACTGCTAAATGCAAGTGCCGGGTTCCAGCCTGCTCACCATCTCCCGGCTCTACCGTCTGTTACGGAGGGGGGAGCAGACGGATTTCGCACCCTTCCGGGGAAACCAGCATCCAAAATAGCGGCTGATCTGGCAGGCTCGGGGTGAGCTAAAGTGCATGGTATACTGCCTGAAAGTCTTGCTCCGGTGCGCACATCTTGAAGATTCATCCCCGGCCAGCCGAAGGAACAAACATGGCAAGTAGTTCGCGTCGCTCCGCTGTTCTCGTCCTCAGCATCATTCTGGCTTGCGGTTGTGTAGGCGTGGTTTTTGGCCAGCGCCTCACCTCGGCCGCTCCTTCCGGCGACGGCGACATCCGCGACAGCCTGCGCAGCTTCACCCAGGTTTACGAAGTCGTGCAGCAGAACTATGCCGAACCGGTCAGCCCCGATAAGGCGATCTACAACGGGGCGATTCCCGGCATGCTGCGGGTGCTGGATCCGCACTCAAACTTTTTCGATCCCAAAGCCTATGCGGCTTTGCGCGAGGAGCAGCGCGGCAAGTACTACGGTGTGGGCATGCAGGTCGGTCCCCGTAACAACAAAGTCATCGTGATTGCGCCCTTCACCGGCGCGCCGGCGTATCGGGCCGGTATCCGGCCGGGCGATGTCATTATCGCGGTGGACGGCAAGCCTACCGACAACATGACCACCAGCGATGTTGCCGAGTTGCTGAAAGGGCCCAAGGGCACCGCGGTCAAGATTACGATGCTGCGCGAAGGCTCGGACAAGCCGCTTGACTTTACCGTGGTGCGCGATGAGATCCCCCGCTACAGCGTGGACGTGCATTTCATGATCCGTCCGGGCATCGGCTACATCCACGTCTCGGGATTTCAGGAAACCACGGAAAAGGAAGTGCGCGACGCGCTGGATGAGTTGGGCGACATTCACGGGCTGATCCTCGACCTGCGCCAGAATCCCGGCGGACTGCTGAGCGAAGGCGTGGGCGTGGCCGACCAGTTCCTGAAGAAGGGGCAGGTCATCGTTTCGCATCACGGGCGAGCTTCCGCGGAGAAGGTTTACAAAGCCAGCCACGGCAATGGAGGCAAGGATTATCCGTTGGTGGTGCTGGTGAACCGCGGAACGGCTTCCGCGGCGGAGATCGTCGCGGGCGCGATTCAAGACCACGATCGCGGACTGATTGCCGGTGAGACCACCTTCGGCAAGGGTTTGGTGCAGACCGTGTATCCGCTGTCGGAGAATACCGGACTGGCGCTGACGACGGCGAAGTATTACACCCCGAGCGGCCGCCTGATCCAGCGCGATTACAGCAGCATCTCGCTTTACGACTATTACTACAACGATCGCGACAACGACGCCAACAACGCCAACCACGAAGTCAAGATGACCGACAGCGGCCGCACCGTCTACGGCGGCGGCGGCATCACGCCCGACGTGAAGATCCCGCCAGCGAAAACCGACAAGTTCCAGGACACGCTGCTGGAGAAATATACGTTCTTCAACTTCGCCAAGCACTACGTCATCAACCACAAAGTCGACAAGCAATTTGAAGTTGACGATGCGGTGATGCAGGAGTTCCGCAAGTTCCTGGATGAACAGAAGACCCCCTTCACCGAGGCGGACTTGGCGGAGAACAGCGATTGGATCAAATCCAATATCAAGGCCGAGCTGTTCATCAACGAATTTGGTCAGCAGGAAGGCATGAAGGCGCATGCCGAAAGCGACCCGGCTGTGGCCAAGGCGCTGGAACTGCTTCCCCAGGCCAAGCAGTTGGCGGACAACGCCAAGCGGATTATCGCGCAGCGCAATAACGCCAGGCTGACGGCGCAGCAGGGCGATACGCCCGAACCGCAATCCGTAAAACGTTAGCCCGCAGTTCGAGGGTTGGACTAGGACGGGTAGAGCCAGGCTTCAGGCTGGCGCGCAAAGATATGTTACAAAGCAGTGCCGCTGCGGTCATTTCCAATGACCGCAGCGGCTTTTCTTTTGTTCGCGGCGAACGCGGCGCTGAAGCGCCGCTTTACCCGCACTCGCCCGAGAACTTAGCTGATCGGCGGAGCGGAACAGCATCGCCAACACCTGCGGGCGAGGCTTGGATTTGTCCCGCTCCGCTCGATCAAAGCCGGTCTTAAACCATCACCAGCGCGGCTGTGCGTGCGGACGAAAAGGTCATCACCTCAGGCCGCACCAACCTATCGAAATCGGTGTACGCCATCCTGATCAACTCATGATGCGAGCCCGCATTGAAGGCGATCTCATCGTCCTCCGTCAGGGTCTCGTCGACGTACACCGGGATGCCGTATAAGTTGCCGAAGGGAGGCATGGCGCCGGTCTCGCAATCGGGAAAATGCTGTTTGAACTCGCGTTCGCTGGCCAGTTCCGCGTCCTGAACGCCGACCGCTTTTTTCAGCGCAGTCAGGTCCACCTGGTAGGACGCCGGCAGCACCGCCATGGCGAGGGCGCCATCGAGTTTCACGATCACGGTCTTGGCCAGAAACTTGCCCGAGATATGCGCGACCGCGGCAATACCCTGGGCGGTATAAGCCTTGGAGTGAGAGATGACCACATACTTCACTTCATGGCCGTCGAGGAAGGCTTTGACTTTGGTGAGATGCATATTGACTCCTCGCGACATTCCGCGGGCCCTCGGCCCGGAAAGATAGGGTTGATGCAACGAACTTAGTGCAAGGGCTCGACCACGGCCTCTTTGCTTCGCTCAGCTTGTATTGGTGGATTCCGCGAGGTTGCTCGCGCTTGCTCGAGAAGAGCTTTGACCATTCGGGCTACCTCCTTGCGGTCGGTTGACCCTCGTGTAGCCCCAGTTTAGTCGGGCCGGCGCAGCGCGCAAGCACAGCCGTCACATTACCCTTGTGACAGATGCAGGATCGCGTCATGAGTCAGTGGAGTTGTCATTACGAGCGCAGCGAGGAATCTGCTTTTGTTTAGCGCTGGAACAACCGCCGGAGAAACAGCAGGTCTCTCACGGCCTTAAGGCCGTTCGTGATGACAACTCAAAATGATACTAGCTCGCCGGGCGATGCCCAGCCTCCTCCCATCCTTGACGGCCACTCGCACGGCGCAATACAGTCGAATTATCCGGAGAGTCTAGCCTTGGATACCCTGGTCGGGAAGAGCATCCTGCATTACCGAATCGTGAGAAAGCTGGGCGCCGGCGGTATGGGCGTGGTGTACGAGGCGGAAGACACCCGGCTCGCCCGCCATGTAGCGCTGAAGTTTCTCTCCAAGGACATCGAGCAGGACAGGTACGCTCTGCAGCGTTTCCAACAGGAGGCGCGTGCCGCCTCGGCCTTGAACCATCCCAACATCTGCACCATCTATGCCATCGAGGAATGCGATGGGCAGCACTTCATCGCCATGGAGTTGCTGGAAGGCCAGAGTCTGAACGAGCGGATCAACGGTCACCCGCTGCCGGTGGACAAGATCATCGACATCGGCATTCAGATTACCGACGCTCTCGACGTGGCCCACAGCAAAGGCATTGTGCATCGAGACTTGAAGCCCGCCAACATCTTCCTTACGACGCGGGGACAGGCGAAGATCCTGGACTTCGGGCTGGCAAAGCTGACCTATGACCGGCGCGCGGTGGTGGAGACCGTGGCTGGCGAGGCGGCGACGGTCGCTCCGGCGCATCTGACGATGCCAGGCACCGCGGTAGGCACCATCGCCTACATGTCTCCGGAGCAGGCCCGCGGGGAAGAGCTCGACGGACGTAGCGACCTGTTCTCCTTGGGCGCCATCTTCTACGAAATGGCTACCGGGAGGATCCCGTTCGAAGGCAACACCTCCGCGGTTGTTTTCCAGGGCATTCTCGACCGCAACCCGAGGCCTGCCATCGAATTGAATCCAGCGGTGCCGTTCAAGTTGGAGGAGATTATCTCCAAGGCGCTGGAGAAAGATGTGGAACTGCGCTATCAGAGCGCGGCTGAAATACGCAGCGACCTGAGGCGGCTGAAGCGGGACGCTACCGGACAGTCTTCGACCGGAATCGCGACTGCGCCGGCGTCCTATCCCGCCGCACGTGGCAGCAGTGCGGCAATGCAATCCAGCAGCAGTGCGGTCATTCTCGATGCCGCACGACGTCACAAGAGCGGCGCCGGCCTCATCCTGGTTCTCAGCCTGGCCATGATCGCCGCCGGATTGTACGGCTTCTACACCTGGGTCTCCCGCTGGCTTGGAGACTCCGGCCCGGTACCGTTCCAGAACATGAGCATGGAGAAGGTCACCAACTCGGGCAAGGCGTTGCTGGCGACCATCTCCCCGGACGGCAAGTACGTCGTGAATGTGACGGATGAGGGACACGGCCAGCAGAGTCTGTGGATGCGGCACATCGCCACCGGCAGCAACACCCAGATCATGCCCTCCGACCGAGGTCCATTACGCCGGGCTCACCTTCACCCCGAACGGCGACTTTTTGTACTTCGTTCAGAGAGAGCCGGACAAGCCGGGTGTGGGGTTTCTCTACCAGATTCCGGTGCTCGGAGGCACACCGCGCAAGCTGGTCGAAGATGTGGACAGCGCGGTCAGCTTTTCGCCGGACGGCCAACAGATGGTTTATCTGCGAAACAGCTCTTCGGAAGCGAATTCCAAGCTCATCGTTGCCCACGCCGATGGCAGCGGCGAGCGCGTTCTCGCCTCGCTTCCCCTGCCGGGCTACTCCGACCCTGCCTGGTCGATCGATGGCAAGTCGATTGCTGCTGCGGTGCTTGACCCGGGCAGTCAAAACCTCGGCAGAATCGTGGTGCTCAATCCGGCGAACGGAAAAGAGAAGACCATATACGCGGGAACAGCTCTCCTGCAAAAGCCCACCTGGATGCCGGACGGGCGCCACTTGGTACTTATCTTTCACGACATCTCCAGCGACTGGAATGGACAGATTGGAGAGATTTCTCTTGCCGGACAAAAGCTCCATCGCATTACTAACGATCTCAATGTCTACAGCAATTCCACGCTGGGCGTAACTCGGGACGGGGAACAACTGGTTGCAGTTCAAGTTACGCCCGTGGCCGGGGTGTACACGCTAAGTTCGGACGCGAGCTCCGGCTCCAATGCAACCGAGGTGGACAACCACGGCGACATCGGCGTCGGCTGGCTGCCGGACGGACGCTTGCTGGCGATGGACTACGACAGCCACATCGCGGTGATGAATGCCGACGGCAGCAACCGCAACGTGATCTACAAGGAACGCCTGCCCATGGGCGGCCTCTCGGTTTGTCCGGACGGTGCGCATGCGCTCTTCTTCATGGCTACTAGACAGACAAAGGCCATAAATATTTGGCGCCTTGACCTGCAGAGTGGCAGTGCAACCGTACTCACCAATGGAAAAGTGGACCAGAACCCGGCTTGTTCGCCCGACAGCAAATACTTTCTCTACACCAGCCTGCAAAAGGGCAAGCAGGTGCTGATGGAAATGCCGCTCACTGGCGGGGAAGCTAAACAGCTAAGCGACAAGTTCGTCAGCTTTGCTGCCATCTCGCCGGATGGAAAACAAATCGCCGCGCTTGACCACCTTGGGTTCCGGCGTCAACACCAAAGCCAGGATTGAGATTATCCCGTCGCAGGGAGGATTGCCGGTGAAGACCTTCGCGCCCAGTCCCTTTATCTCCACTCCCTTCCGTTATTCCGCCGACGGACAGTCCCTCTACTACGGCGTCACCAACAAAGGGGTCTCCAATCTGGTCGCGCAGCCAATCGGCGTCGAGTCCGCCTCCCTGGTTACCAATTTCAACGATCTGCTGATTTACGGGTTCGACTACGATTGGAAGAACAAGAAGCTGGCGGTCGCGCGCGGGCGGTCCAACGACGACGTCGTGCTGCTCACGCAACAGCACGCGCAGTAGCTCGAATGGCTGATTCTAATGACGGAAGCAGAGCAGCGTGGACCGACTGTAGGTGATTTCCTTCGGAGTATGGCGCCATGAACAAGGTTCAGAGTGATCAGGACAGCAAATGGTACTTTTCTGTGTGGAAACATCCCTTGACGGTCCTGTTGGTAGGCGGTATTTTGTCCTATTTGTTGGTACCCTGGATCAGCGAGAAGTCGGCGCATAAGCGCCTACTGCAAGAACAGCGAGTCAATAAGGCATGCAACATCCTGAAACAGGGTTTGATCGACGACGAACAACTCAACTCGATCCAGACGGCCTTCAAGATCTTCAACAAAGAAGCAGTGTCCGATCCCAAGAGCTACAAAACCGCCCAGACAGAACTTAAGCGCTCCTTTGCGAAACTGTACTTCGAATTCGATCAACATGGCTGGTGGTGGGACAACGACCTGGCCGTGCAAAGCAAACTTCTCGAACTGCCGTCGGGAAGCAAGAGCGCAATCGAAGAATTGCATGACGCCTACAAGAACAACTTACTGGAGGCGGCGCGGCAATTGGATTTGCTAAGAGCACAATTTTTCGCCAAGGATTACAAGCCAGGAGACCCTCACAACGCGGAAGTCATAGCGGCGACTAACAAGACAATGACTGATCTGGCTACAGCGCGGGGCGCCATCACCAGCCAACTGGCTAACATGTTCATGCCGCCGGGCCGCACTTGAGTCAGCCTTCCGCAAGACTACGTTCCTTGCAGGCTGCGTGTGTCGTGCTGCTCACGCAACAGCACGCGCAGTAGCTCGAACCTTCACATAGGGGTACGGGCAGGGTAGCGCTCTTATTTCGGCCGCCCTTCCTGGGCTTGAGCGCGGCGGGCCACATCCTGCAAGGCTGGTGACTTGCTGTCGATCAGCTGCCGCAGAGCGGCAGCGAACTTCGCTTTACCACGGCAACGCTGCTCACGAGAGTACCCCATCAATGATTTCCTGACCAAATTCCTCCACTGTCCAGTCTTGGGTCCCGCCCTGCGCCACCATCCTGTCTTCCGACAACTTTAATTGGACCATGCGATGGGTGGTGGCGGTGCCCGTGTCCCACGCAAACTGCTGAAGCCTATCGTTGTAGGAAAGGCTAACCACCCGACTCTGGTTTCGCGTCAAGGTCCCCATTATCGATATCCCCTGACCAGCTTCCGTTACAATCAGAACCGACGCCCCGTACTTGGCGTTGAATTCCTTCTCGACTCGACGCAACCAGGCGCGCAGCTCGTTATAAAACCGAAGTCCGAGGTCGCGCTTTCGTTTCTCTTCGCGGAGAAACTTCTCGTCCTCGAGATGTTGCGCCCCGAATTTCTCCTTCGTCCGCTTGACTAATTCATCCATCCAGTCGGCCATCTAGTAATCACCCCCCCGACGCGCAGATGATAGTCCTTTGACGGCGTTTTGCGCACGAATATCGCAAGAGGGGAGCTAATCGCGCCACGTTGTTCTGCCGCAGGGCTATGTTCCTTGCATGTCGAACCTCTCCCCTAGCATCGGCCGGCACTCTTCGATGTCCCAGTCAGGCGTCGCACCGGGGCGGCTTGCGACCAGCGCGCCCACGGCATTGGCGAAGCAGCCCAGGCGGCGGGTGTCCCACCGCCGTTCCAGGCCGTGGAGCAAGGCCGCAGCAAAGGCATCGCCCGCGCCGACCGAATCAGCCACCTGCACCCGGTAGCCCGGACTCTCGCCGTAGGCGCCCCGGTTGAGAATTGCGCAGCCACGCTCGCCCAAGGTCACGCAAATGGTCTCGCAGCCGTAGCGGCCGGTCCATCGCCGGCAGAGATATTCGACCGATCCCTCCTGTTCGCCTGCATTGAGCAAACCATCGAGGAACTCGGCCTCGCTATCGCTCAACTTGATGACGTCGGCGTGCGACGACAGTTGCTCCACCAGCGCCAGCGTCCAGTTGCCCTCCCGCAGGTTAACGTCGTAGAAGTGACGCGCCGAAGGCGCTGCCTGAAGCAGCTTCAGCGTCGAGTCCAGCGCTTGCGCGGACACGTGATACAGCGTGCCAAAATAAATCCAGTCCGGCTGCAATGCGGTGATGGATCGCAATTGGTCATGGCTGAGGTCTACAAAGTCATAGGCCGCGGGTCGCACAATTCGAAATGTGGGCTTGCCGTCGACAGTCGAGCTCGACCTGCGCCGTTCCCGTGTCCCGGCCGTGGAGGACCTGCACAAACTCGGTTGAAAGGTCCCATTGCCGCAGGCAATCGAGGGTCCGCTGGCCGCGATCGTCATCGCCCACCGCGCTCACCAGAAGGGCTTTGTGGCCGAGTTTCTGGGCGTGAGCGGCAAAGTTCAGGGGAGCGCCGCCGAGATATTCGTGCTCGCCGATAACATCCCACAGGATCTCTCCGACAGCAACGATTCGCAATCTGCTGGCCTCCACAGGTCCCCGTTATCGTATCGCGCCACGGGCGAAATCCGCCCATCCGGCAGGAAATTCACCGGAGGTCCACGTTCAGTAAGCTCGGCCTCAACCAACGCACTGTGATGAAAACACTTGCCAGAATGCCGAGTTCCTGTAATCATCTCCTGCTCCCCTCTCGAATGGGCGAGAGAGCAGCTTTCGGTCGAACCGAAACGCGGATTTGGGTTGATGTTTCTGTCAGCAGTCGAATTTCACGCATTGTACTGGCTCCAGGGATCGGCTCTGTCGCGGATGCAGTAGTCCGCCAGGACGATTCAAGGGGCTTTTTCCTTGCCGAAAAGCTGCGAACTGGGCCGCAACCCTTGTTTCCCGGCAACGTTGAGACGTCTTCCGATGCCGCTTCCTCAGGGTTCTGCTCGGAACGTTCGCGCAGCAGGGGTCATTCCAAGTTCATCAGGTGAAAGGAGTAAGTTGTGAGAGAGAAAGGTACAGTAAAGTGGTTTAACGGAGCCAAAGGATACGGATTCATCCAAAGATCTACGGGCGAGGATGTCTTCGTGCATTTTTCAGCTATCCAGGAGAACGGATACCGGAGCCTGAACGAGGGCGAGACCGTGGAGTTCGACCTCACCAAGGGTCCGAAGGGCTTCCAGGCCGCTAACGTGCAGCGCGTGTAAGACGTCTGCGCCACGCGGAAGCAGCTTCACATTGGCGTCGCTTTGCAGGGCTTCCGAGTGTGGCCAAAACCACCGAACCCTCCCGCCAGGGAGGGTTTTCTTTTCGCTGAGGGCGAGCTGGCGACAGTGCGCTGGGGCCGCTAGGTCAAAGCAATTTCATTCCGCCGAACCCGGTTCCAGAATCAGGCCGCACAGGCGGCTCAAGTCGCGGTAGTCGGCGTCATTCAATCCGCCAAGGCGGGCGCCCACGGCGGCGTCAATCTGGGGCTGCATTTTAGCGAGCAGCTTCAATCCTTTGGCGGTAATGCTGGTCAGGGTTTGGCGCTGGTCCTCGTTTCCACGCGACCGTTTCACCAGGCCACGGGCCTGCAGCCGGTCCACCAGACGAGTGACATCGGGAGCGCGGTCGATCATGCGGCGGGCGATCTCGCTTCGCGCGTGCCCTTGGGGATGAACGCCTCGTAGAATGCGCAACACGTTGTACTGCGGACGGGTGATGCGGTGCATGGCGCAAAGTTCATCCATCAGGTCATTCAGGGTAGTGGCTGCGACCAGCAGGCCCAGCAGAGCTTCCTGCATGGGGTCGGCAAACTGCGGCTGGCTAAGGCGCCGGCTGAGGGCTTCGTTCATCCCTTCTTTATAGCCAGAAATTGTGCGGTTGTCATTTCGCGGAAAGCCGCGCGAGTTCACCGCGCAAGCGCCGCAGCGCCCAGCGCGCGTGTTCTGCAACCATCCCGTCTTCATCGCGGCTCAGTTCTTCGAGGACGGGCAAAAATCGCTCCTCGCCGCTATTGCCAAGCGCGATCGCAACATTTCGCCGCAGGCCGGTGAACCTCGCGCGTTTCACCGGCGAACCGCGGAACACTTCGCGAAACTCTTCCAGGCTCAAGCCAGCCAACCACCCCAGATCAGGATTGACCAGCTCGGCGCGCGACTGAAGCTCCGGCGCCTTGGTCAGCGGGGCTTCACGGTTCCAGGGGCAAACGTCCTGACAAATATCGCAGCCGAACACCTGCCGGCCCATATCGGAGCGCAGGTCTTCAGGAATGCCGCCGCGTTTTTCGATGGTGAGATACGAGATGCACCGGGTCGCGTCGAGTTGATACGGAGCAGGGAAGGCGCTGGTCGGGCAGGCGTCGAGGCAGCGCGTGCACGAGCCGCAGCGGTCGGGGGGTGGCAGATCGGGCGTCAGCTCCAGCGTCGTCAGCATGATGGCAAGGAAGAGCCACGACCCCAAGTGTTCATTCAGAATGCACGTGTTCTTGCCAATCCAGCCGATCCCAGCGTACTGGGCAAAGATCCGCTCGATGACCGGACCGGTGTCCACGTAACACCAGGTGCGTGGCGCGGGTATCTTTTGCGCCTCACACATTCGCAGTAACCCGGCTTCCAGCGCGCGGAGCTTTCCGAGTACCACCTCGTGATAGTCACGTTGCGACCAAGCGTAGCGCGAGATCCACCCCTGTGTGGTCTTGTCGGTGTGCGTCGAGTAGGGCTGGCCGGAGTTGTAATTGAGGGCGCACACCACCACCGAACGCGCCCAGGGTGCGGCGTTCGCCAGAGAAGCGCGCTTCAACTCGCCGCGTTCGTTGCGCGCTTCCAGGTACTTCATCTCACCCGCGCGGCCGTCAGCGATCCATCCGGGGAAAAAGCGGTGCTCAGCCGTGTCCGCCACTCCGGCTATGCCGGCGAGATCGAAGCCCGCCTCAGCGGCAAGGCGTTTGATATTGTCGCTGATGACGGATACAGCGAAACCTGACATGCTGTGGCGATTATAGGAGGGGTCAAGAAGATTGCAGAATTAAGACAAAGCAGGTCCTTCCACTCACCCGCCGAAGCGGGCCCGGTCGGGATGACACTTGTGGGCTGGGCCGCTGAGCACTGACAACTAACCACTGACAACTAGCCACTGACAACTGCAGTTAAATTCCCAGCTTCTTCACTTCTTCGTTGTAGTACTTGCGGTAGAGGATGTCCCATTCCTGGGAGCCTTCCAAGATGGTGCGGCGCTGGCTTTCGATCTTCTGCCGGGCGGCAGCGTCGATCTTGGCTTCCTGCGCCATCAGTAGTTCCAGCACGCGGCGCACTTCCAGGCGGATGCTATTGCGGTCTTCGATGAAGTCCACGTTGTCCATCTCGGCGAGGCTGTCGGCCACGGCATGCGCCAGCTTGTTGATCTTTTCGCGGCTGAGCCTCATAGCACCGCCTTGTACTTCCGCACCAGCTCATTCTTGATTTTCTTGAACATCTCCTGGTAATTGGCGCCACTGCGGTTCATTTCGTCGGCGTAGGTCTCCAGGATGATGCGGACTTCGTCGTTGATGCGGTCTTCCAGGGTCAGTTCCTCGAGCAGGGTGGCGTTGACGCGGGCCGTCACCTCGGGCTTCTCCGCGGTTTCGATGAACTCGCCCGCGATCAGCTTATTGGTGACTTCGCGCGCCAGATAGCCCACATATTCTTTCGAGAAGAGCATGATTGTTGGAATCAGGTAGAGAAACAGCTAAGTTTAACACACGAATTGGTGGCCGCTCGACGGCCCGGGATGCGACCCCATTGGAGTTATCCTAAGCGAGCATGGGTGCGAATCGAAGCAGAATACTCGCGGCCCAAAGCGTGGAGAACCATTAGGCGCCGTTGACACGGACCCGCACTCGGACGCCAATTTGTCGGGCGCGTGAAACAATGTGATCATCATCACAGTGTGGCGTGACCTTCGCACAAGATGACAAGACCCGGAAGCTGTTACAAATTGAAGGTCGCTGACAACAGCGCAAGGGTACCTTAGAGAGGCATAGCAGTGCCCGAAGAAACCAAGGAAACCGGCCCAGTCTCTCCTGAACCAGCCTCCGCGGCGGGCGCACCGGTTGCGTCTGGCGAGGGAGCGGGATCGGGCGCCAAGGCGTCCGCCGAAACATCCCCAAGTTCTGCTGCGCCAACAGTTCCGCCACCGAGCGCGCCTGCTGCCAAAGCGGAAGCGCCATCGGCGGCCAAGAGGCTGACCCCCGCTCGCTGAGCAACCGCGGCCAAGCCCTCTGAGCCGGCTAAACCAGCCGCTCCTGCGACCGGCGCAAAGCCAACGGCCCCCGCTGCCGCCAAGCCGGCTGCTCCGGCAGCTGCCAAGCCCGCGCCCAAACCTGAAGGGCCCAAGCCAGAGCCTTGGGAGGCCGATCTGGTCACGTCTCTGCGTAGCCAATACGGCTCCGGAATCAAAGAGGCCAGCACATACGTGGGACAGAAGTATCTGGTGGTGGACAGCTCCATCGTTTACGAGATCCTGCTGCGCATGCGCCAGGACGAGCTGTTCGACTACTGCGTGGACATCACCGCGGTGCATTATCCGAAGCGCGAGGCGCGGTTCGACATCGTTTACATCCTGTACTCCTTCCACCACAACCAGCGGGTGCGGGTGAAGACGCAGATCAAAGACGGCGAGCGTCTTCGCACGGCGGTGGAAATTTGGGAGACGGCCAACTGGCTGGAGCGCGAGGTCTTCGACATGTTCGGCATCGAGTTCGACGGGCATCCTGACCTGAAGCGCATTCTGCTGCCCGACGGATGGAAGGGCTACCCGCTGCGCAAGGATTACCCGATCCTGCAGCAGGACCAGGAATGGGTGCACATCAACCTGGGCATCGAGAGTGGACAATGAGCGAACGCACCGATTATCTCGACCTCGATACCAAGGACGAAACCTTCCTGGATGCGACGGAACTCGTGCTCAACATGGGGCCGCAGCACCCGTCCACGCACGGCGTGTTGCGCGTCATCCTGAAGCTGGACGGCGAGAAAGTTCTGGGCACCGAGTGCGTCATTGGCTACCTGCATCGCGGCGTAGAGAAGATTGCCGAGAACCGCACCTACGCGATGTTCAATCCCTACGTGGACCGCATGGATTACGTCGCCGCGGTCTCCAACGGACTGGGTTACTGCGAAGCCGTCGAGAAACTGCTCAACGTGGAGGCCCCGCCGCGGGCGCAATACATTCGCGTCATTCTGACTGAGTTGTGCCGCATCGCCAGCCACCAGGTATGGCTGGGCACGCACGCGCTCGACATCGGCGCCATCACGCCGCTGTTCTATTGCTTCCGCGATCGCGAAGAGGTGCTGAAGATCTTCGAGAAGTATTGCGGCGCGCGCCTCACGACTCATGCGTTTCGCATCGGCGGGTGCATCTACGAAGCCTATGAAGGCTTCGAGCAGGACTGCAAAAAGTTCTGCGACTGCCTTCCTTCCCAAGCTCGACGAATACGAAGAGTTGCTGACCACCAACCGCATCTGGGTGGAGCGCACCAAGGGCGTGGGCATTCTGAATCCCGAAGATTGCATTGCGCTGGGCGTCACCGGTCCGGTGCTGCGCGCCAGCGGCGTGAAGTGGGACCTGCGCAAAGCCCAGCCGTACGAGTCGTACAAAGATTTCGACTTCGAGATTCCCACCGGGCTGAACGGCGACACCTACGACCGGTATCTGGTGCGCATCGAGGAGATGCGTCAGGCCGTGCGCATCATTCGCCAGGCGGTGGATGGACTGCCGCAAGGGCCGATCATGGCCAAGGTGCCCAAGGTGATCAAGCCGCCGGTGGGCGAGGTTTATCACTCCATCGAAGCGCCCAAAGGCGAGCTGGGATATTTCATCGTGAGCGACGCTTCCACGCAGCCCTATCGCGTGCGGGTGCGTCCTCCGTCGTTCGTCAATCTGCAAGCCCTCGACAAGATGGTGCGCGGCTTGCTGGTGGCCGATGTGGTGGCGGTCATCGGCACGCTCGACATCGTGCTCGGGGAGGTGGACCGCTAATGATCGAGTACATCAAAAGCTATCTGAGTACGGGCACGACCCCAGGCGAAGCGGGCAACCTGTTCTGGGCCACGATTTACATCCTGCTGGTGATCGTCGGGGTTTCGGTGGCTGTGCTCTGCATGAATTGGCTGGAGCGCAAGATTCTGGCGCACATGCAGATTCGGCTTGGTCCCATGCGCGTGGGCCCGCACGGACTGCTGCAACCCTTCGCCGATGCGCTCAAGCTGCTGATCAAGGAAGACATCATTCCCCACGACGCCGACAAGTTGGTGTTCTGGAGCGCGCCGGTGGTGGTGACGATGACCGCGTTCACGACGTTTCTGGTGGTGCCGTTTGGCCGCACTCACGCCGTCACCGACATGAACATCGGCGTTCTTTTCATGCTGGGCGTGTCGTCGCTGGGCGTGCTGGGCATCATCATGGCGGGCTGGTCGTCGAACTCGCATTACCCGCTGATGGGCTCGCTGCGCTCCAGCGCGCAGATGGTCTCGTACGAAATTGCCATGGGGCTGGCGATTGTCTCGGCCGTGCTCATGACCAGCCTGCAGACGGGCACCGGCACGCTGAGCATGATCGGCATCGTCGAAGCGCAGGCCAGCCAGCACACCTGGTTCATCTTCAAGTTTTTCCCGCTGGGCTTCCTCGCCTTTGCAGTGTTCGCGATCGCGATGGTGGCGGAGACCAACCGCGCGCCCTTCGATCTGCCGGAAGCGGAGTCGGAACTGGTCGCGGGATTCCACACCGAGTACAGCGGCTTTCGTTGGTCACTGTTCTTCCTGGCGGAGTACTCGGCAATGCTTGCCGTGTCGTCGATTGCGGTGACGCTGTGGCTGGGCGGGTGGATGCGGCCCTTTCCGACGTGGCTGGGCGGGCCACGTGGAACATGGCGTTCTCGTTTCTTCCGGCGCTGACCTTCTTCGTACTCGCCGCCGGGTGTTTCCTGGGAACCATTCGCATGCCGAAGATTCCGCAGTTTCGCATTCAGACGATTGGCCTGGGCACATTCGGCGCGCTGCTGGGATTCGTCGGCCTGGTGCTGCTGGTTCCCGCGGTGAGCGTCCGCATACAAGACATTTACTGGTTCGTCGTGAAAGTTGCCTTCTTCATGTACTTGTACATCTGGTATCGCGGAACGTTCCCGCGCTACCGCTTCGACCAGCTCATGAAGGTGGGCTGGAAAGTACTGCTGCCGACGGGCTTGGGCGTGCTGATTGCCACCGCGCTTTGGGGCCTGATGCCGCAACTGTCGGCTGCGATCACGGGGGTACTGCAATGAGTCTGACTCCGCTGCTGCGCAAGATCTTCCTGGTTGATTTGGTGAAGGGCCTCAAGGTGACGTTCCACTATCAGCCACCCAGCGAGGCAATTACCGAGCAGTATCCGCTGGAGCGGCCGGTGATCTTCGAGCGATTCCGCGGGCAGCCGCGCTTGAACTCGAATCCCGATACCGGCGAATCGCTGTGCATCGTTTGCAACCTGTGCGCGCTGGCTTGTCCGGAGCAACTGATCGTGGTGAAGGGCGAGCGCAACCCGGCGACCAAGCGCAAAGAGGTCGTGTCGTGGACCTACGACCTGAGCCGCTGCATGTTCTGCGGCCTGTGCGAGGAGGCGTGCTCGACCGATGCGCTGGAGCTGAGCCAGGATTACGAGATGGCGCTCTACAGCCGCGAGGGCATGGTGCTGGACCAGGCGGCGCTGGAGCGTGGCCAGGAGCCGGTGAGGTACGCGAAGTGAATCCTGTTGCCGCACCATTCTTCTTCTACTCTCTGGCGATTATGGCGATCGTGTCGGCCATCGCGGTGATCACGCGGCGGAATCCGGTGCATGCGGCGCTGTCGCTGATCGTGACCCTGCTCTCGCTGGCCGGCTTTTACCTGATGCTGTACGCGCCGTTTGTGGCTGCGGTGCAGATCGTGCTCTACGCCGGCGGAATCATGGTGCTGTTCCTGTTCGTCATCATGCTGGTGAACCTGGAGCAGAACATCCGCGAATACCAGTTCAACAAGCAATGGATCGTGGCGACGATTGCCGCCTTGGCGCTCGGTGGATTGCTGGCGTTCGTCTATCGCACCGGGCGGAACGCGTTTCCGTCGGCGTTTTACCAGAGTTATCGCGGGCTTGAGAGCGACAACACGCAACAGATCGGCGTTTGGCTGTATGGCAATTACATGCTGCCGTTTGAAATTGCGTCGCTGCTGCTGCTGGTGGCCATCGTGGGCGCGGTGGTCATGGCGAAAAAGAGGATTTGACATGACAGAAATCACCACCATGCATTACCTCGTGGTTGCGGCGGCGCTATTCATTATCGGCACCATCGGGGTGCTGACGCGGCGCAACGTGGTCATCATCCTGATGTCGATTGAATTGATCCTGAATGCCGTGAACCTGAACCTGGTGGCGTTCTCGCGGTTGTGGGGATGCACGGGCAGGTGTTCGCTATCTTCGTGATCACCGATGCGGCGGCGGAAGCAGCGGTCGGACTCGGCATCATCATCGCCTTCTTCCGCAACAAGGAGACGGTGAACGTGGACGAAGTGGATTTATTGAAGTGGTAAGGAAGCGGCGAGCAACTAGCAACTAGCAGCTAGTTGAACGCGAGCGCAGATGCGATAGGCGCTAAGTTGATTTGGCTAATTGCTAGTTGCTAGATGCTAATTGCTAATTGCTAATTGCTAATTGCTAATTGCTAATTGCTAATTGCTAATTGCTAATTGCTAATTGCTAATTGCTAATTGCTAATTGCTACGAGCTCATACATGTTTTTTCTTGACCACATCTGGTTGATTCCGCTGTTTCCCGCCATCGGCGCGGTTTGCATGTTCTTTTTTGGGCGCAAGGTGTCGAAGCAGGCGGTGAACGGCATTTGCGTCGGCTTGGTTGTGCTGGCGTTCGCGTGGGCGTGTGTCGCCGTATGGCAGTACACGGGATACAGCGCCGCCAGTCCCGGCAAGCCCTTCGAGAAGGTGCTGTACACCTGGATGGGTACCGGCGACAGCTCTTTGAGCTACGTCGCTGCATGGCGGCCGCACCGCCGAATTCCGCGCCGATGCCGGCTTCCTGCTCGATCCACTGTCCTGCATCTGGCTGCTGTTCGTGACCGGCGTAGGCATGCTGATCCATATTTATTCGATCGGCTACATGGGTCATGAAGGCGGCTATTACCGCTTCTTCGGATACATGAACCTGTTCATGTTCTCCATGCTGACGCTGATCCTGGCGAACAACTACGCCGTGATGTTTGTCGGCTGGGAGGGCGTGGGGCTGTGCTCGTACCTGCTGATCGGCTTCTATTTCCAGCGGCACTCCGCCTCGACGGCTGCCAACAAGGCATTCATCGTCAATCGCATCGGTGACGCCGGATTCATCCTGGGCATGTTCACCATCGCTTGGTACTTCGGCTCGATGCAGTACACCAAGGTCAACCTGCTGGCGCGCAGTGGACAATTTCACATCGGCGATCCAGTGATCACGGCCGCCTGCCTGCTGCTGTTCGTCGGCGCCTGCGGCAAGTCGGCGCAGTTCCCGCTGTACGTGTGGCTGCCGGACGCGATGGAAGGCCCGACGCCAGTCTCCGCGCTGATCCATGCCGCGACCATGGTGACTGCTGGTGTGTACATGGTGGCGCGCTCCAATGCGCTATTCGTGCTGGCGCCGAATGCGATGAAGACGGTTGCCATCATTGGCGCGCTGACCGCGATTTTCGCCGCGACCATCGCCCTGGTGCAGAACGACATCAAGCGCGTGCTGGCGTACTCCACGGTGTCGCAGTTGGGATACATGTTCCTGGCGCTCGGCGTGGGCGCATTCGCGGCGGGCGTCTTCCACGTCTTCACCCATGCGTTCTTCAAGGCGCTGCTGTTCCTCGGCGCGGGCTCGGTGATTCACGCCATGAGCGGGCAACAGGAAATGCAGCACATGGGCGCGCTCGGCGGAAAGATCAAGACCACCTTCGGCACCATGCTAATTGCCACGCTGGCCATCGCGGGCATTCCTGGCTTTGCGGGCTTCTTCTCCAAGGATGCCATCCTGTGGGAGACGTGGTCGCGCGAAGCGGGCGCGTACCGCTATCTCTGGTACATCGCGTTTCTGACTGCGCTGATGACCTCGTTCTACATGTTCCGGCTGATCTACCTGACGTTCTTTGGCAAGCCCCGCATGAATCACGAGGTGGAGCACCACATCCACGAATCGCCCAAGACGATGACCGTTCCGCTGGTCATTTTGGCGATCTGCTCGCTCGGCGCGGGCTATCTCGGCATGCCGCACAGCCTCGGCGGATCGAATCGCTTCGAGAAGTTCCTCGAACCGGTGTTCGCGAAAGAGGCGGTGGTACTGGAAGAAGGTGGCAAGGGGGCGCAAGTGGCCGCTGGCGAGCAACAGGTGGAGCACACCGATCCGATGGAGTACACGTTGATGTTCGCCTCGGTGGGCGCGGCGGTGGTGGGCTGGTTCCTGGCGCAGCGCGCCTACAAGAAGGCCGACAAAGGCTACAAAGAGCCGATTCAGGAAATCTCGCCGCGCTTCTACAAGACGCTTTTCCGCAAGTGGTACGTGGACGAGATCTACGACTGGGTGTTCACCGGGCGCAAGAAGGTGGGACCGGTGCGCCTGGGCGCCATGGGTCTGGGCGATGCCATGTGGAAGTTTGACGCCGAAGTGATTGACGGTGCGGTCAACGGCGCTGGATGGTCCACGCGCATGAGCGGCACCCTGTCTGTCTTGTGGGACAAGTGGATTATTGACGGCCTCTTCGTAAACGGAGTGGCCATCGTGACGCGGCTGGCTTCGTATCCGGTGCGCCTGGTGCAGTGGGGCCTGGTGCAGTGGTACGCGCTGGTGATGGTGGCCGGATTAGTGGGATTTGTTTTTTATTACGTAGTCAGGTGGTGAAGAGCAGTTGCCAGTGGCCAGTTGTCATTTTGGTTTGGGCTGCTTGCCAAACGGTGTGCACTTTGACGCAACGATTATTGGATTTGACTAATTAATTGCTAATTGCTGATTGCTGACGTGCTGAAAGCTGATGGCTGAAGGCTGAGAGCTAAATAAATGTACAACCACATTCTTTCGATAATTTTATTCACGCCGCTGGTGGGCGCGATTCTCCTCATGCTGCTGCCGAAGGAGAACAAGGACGCCATCCGCTGGATCGGCAACATCTTCGGCATGCTGGGATTTGCGGTGTCGCTGCCGCTGGTCCCGTGGTTCTGGGCGCTGAAGGACCGCGCCGGCTTCCAGTTCGTCGAGGGCGCACCCAACAACTGGATCCCGTCCATCGGCGCGGGTTACGTGATCGGCATCGACGGCATTTCGTTCCTGCTGATCATGCTGACCACGCTGCTGGGGGCCGTCTCGATCCTGTCGTCGTGGAACGCCATCCAGGAGCGGGTGAAGGAATACTACGTTTGGTTCCTGGTATTGCAGACGGGCATGCTTGGCGTCTTCATGGCCAACGACATGTTCCTGTTCTTCGTTTTCTGGGAGGCCATGCTGGTGCCGATGTATCTGCTGATCGGCATCTGGGGCGGCCCGCGCAAGCTCTACGCCGCGATCAAGTTTTTCCTGTACACCTTGTTCGGCTCGGTGCTGATGCTGCTCGGCATCCTGTTCCTGTACTTCCATCACCACACCCTGACCGGCGTGTACACCTTCTACCTGCCCGATCTCTACGCCACGGCGCCGAAGATCGGCGGGCACGCGGCCATCTGGCTGTTCTTCGCGTTCTTTGTCGGCTTCGCCATCAAGGTGCCGATGTTCCCGTTCCACACCTGGCTGCCCGACGCGCACGTGGAAGCGCCAACCGCCGGCTCCGTCATCCTGGCGGGCGTTCTGCTGAAGATGGGGACGTACGGCCTGATCCGCTTCTCGCTGCCGTTCTTCCCCGCAGTCGCGATGACGCCGTGGGTGCGCCAGTTCGTGATTGTGCTTTCGCTGATCGCCATCATCTACGGCGCGCTGGTTTCGCTGATGCAGAAGGACATGAAGAAGCTGGTGGCGTACTCGTCGGTTAGCCACCTTGGCTTCTGCACTCTGGGCATCTTCGCTCTCAGCCCGCTGGGTCTGAGCGGCTCGGTGCTGCAACAGATCAACCACGGCATCTCCACCGGCGCGCTGTTCTTGATTGTCGGCATCCTGTACGAACGGCGACATACGCGCGAGATTTCCGAGTACGGCGGCATCTCCAACGTGATGCCGGTTTACGCCACCATCACGCTCATCATGTTCATGTCTTCGATGGGACTGCCGCTGCTCAACGGGTTCGTCGGCGAGTTCACCATCCTGCAGGGCACGTTCATGGAGAACAAGGTTTGGGCGGCCTGGGCGGTGCCGGGAGTGATTCTGGCCGCGGCGTACTTGCTGTGGCTGTACCAGCGCGTGTTCTTCGGCCCGGTGAACAATCCGAAGAACGAGAAGCTGCTGGATCTTTCGGGAAGGGAACTGGCGACATTCATTCCGCTGGTGATCGTCGCCTTCTGGATTGGTCTGTATCCCAAGCCGTTCTTCCAGATTCTCTCCACTCCGGTCAACAACCTGGTCGCAACCGTGCGCCCGGATTATCCCGGGCTGACCAAGCCGGTGTTTGCGGCCCAGCCGGTGAATCCGAATCCGGACGCGGCGACTCCGCTGCCTGAACCGCCTAAAGCGCCGGAGACGCAGAAGCCTGCAACCACCGGAGACGGGCAGAAATCGGGAGTGGCGACGAAGCAGAAGCCCGCTCCCGTGAATACGGCGAAAGCCAATTTAGCGGCGGCTCCGGCCGCGCTCGCCAAGTGAGGATGAACTAGTGACCACCTCGCTGACAACGTTTTCCTTGTCTTACTCGGCACCGACTACCTGCTCGCCTTGCCGATGCTGCTGCTGACGGTGTTCGCGCTCGGCATCCTGATGATTGACCTGATGCTGCCGACGCATTGGAAGCGCCTGAACGCCATCACTGCTTTGATCGGCGTGGCGTTTTCGTCGGTCGCGGTGGTCAAGCTCCATCTCGTCTATCACGCCGCGGAAAAGCAAGGCATCGCAATCGC
Source organism: uncultured Acidobacteriaceae bacterium (assembly GCA_963737435.1). GTDB lineage: Bacteria > Acidobacteriota > Terriglobia > Terriglobales > Acidobacteriaceae > Bog-257. The sequence goes on from CAVTSI010000011.1 coordinate 54,853, forward strand.
GACCTTTACCGGCTTCATGGGCTCGCTGGTGGTCGATCGCTTCGCCATTTATTTCTTCTATCTGTTCCTGGTGGGCGCGGCCGTTGCCATCCTGATGTCGATGCGGTATCTCGAGATCGAGCACGAGAACCACGGCGAGTTCTACGCGCTCATGCTGCTCTCGGTAGTCGGAATGATGTGCATGGCCGCCGGCTATGACATCGTGCTGATCTTCATTGGCCTGGAGCTGATGGCCATCTCGACCTACGTGCTGGTCGGTTTCCTGCGGCGCGATAAGCGGTCGAATGAAGCTGCGCTGAAGTACTTGCTGCTTGGCGCATTCTCGTCGGGAATCTTCGCTTACGGCCTGTCGCTGTTCTACGGGTTGACCGGCAGCACCAACCTGGGACAGATTGCGCAGAAGTTGCAGGAAGTGATCGCCACCCGGCCGAACGATCCCGTGGTCATCTTTGCACTGCTGGCAACCACCACCGGACTGCTGTTCAAGATTGCGGCCGTGCCCTTTCACCAGTGGGCGCCCGACGCGTACGAAGGCGCGCCCACCAGCATTACCGGGTTCATGTCGGTGGCAGTGAAGTCCGCCGGATGGGCGATGCTGCTGCGCATCTTCCTCTTCGGACTTTATCCGCTGCGCTCGATGTATGTTCCGCTGCTGATCTTCGTTTCGATTGCGACCATGACCGGCGGCAACCTGGCCGCGATCACGCAGGACAATCTGAAGCGGCTGCTGGCGTACTCATCCATCGCCCACGTCGGCTACATGCTGCTGGGGCTGATCGCCAGCGATGGGCAAACCAATTCCACCGGCATCATGGCGATCATGATTTACCTGCTGGTGTACACCTTCATGAACCTGGGCGCGTTCGCGGTGATCACCTCGCTGCGGCGGCGCAACATCATCGGCGACACGGTCGATGACATCGCCGGGCCTGTACTTCAAGGCGCCGACCGAAGCCATCCTGATGCTGATCTTCCTGCTCTCGCTGGCTGGGATTCCGCCACTGGCGGGCTTCTGGGGCAAGTACTTCATCTTCCTCAGCCTGATCCAGACCGGGCACTACACGCTGGCTGCCATCGGCGTACTTTATTCGGTGGTGGGCCTCTACTATTACATGCGCATTGCCAACTCGATGCTCATGCGCCAGCCCATCGATGCCGAGCCGGTGAGGACCAGCCCCGCAATGCGCTTGGCGTTGACCATCACTGCGGTCGGCACAGTGGTTATCGGGCTCTTTCCGAACTTCTTTATCAATGTGTGCGAACTGGTCTCTGGGATTGGTGCAGGGCACGCAACACATGGCGAGGATGTTGCGATGAGGTGAAGCCGCATGGGCCGAACAGTTCAACTAGATCATTCACGACCGCCCAATCATTGACAGGTGAAATAAGGACAGTACCGTCGCCGCGAGATTTCACCTCACTCCATCTCCTGTGTTATAACCGCCTGTTTCGGCTTTATACGCGAAGCCCACCGATAGCATCCGCTCCCGAAGACGGCAGCGCGTGCCCACGATTTGGAGGAACGGTTTGGATTTCCAGCTCTCGGACGAACAACTGCAATTAAAGAAAATGGTGCGCGACTTTGCGGAGCGCGAGATTGCGCCCAACGTGATGAAGTGGGACGAACCCGGTACCTTCCCGCTGGAGACCGTCAAAGAGTTGGGCAAGCTGGGCCTGATGGGCACCATTTTTCCCACCGAGTACGGCGGCGCCGGCATGGGCTACGTCGAGTACGTCACCGCCGTCGAAGAACTTTCGCGCGTGGACGGGTCCGTAGGCATCATCGTGGCCGCGCACACTTCGCTGTGCTCGAATCACATCTTCATTGCCGGCAACGAGGCGCAGAAGCGGAAATACGTTCCCAAGCTCGCGACCGGCGAATTCATCGGCGCGTGGGGCCTGACGGAGCCAGGCGCGGGCTCGGATGCGGGCGGCGCGCGCTGCTCCGCTGTGCGTCGGGGTAACAACTGGGTTCTGAACGGCACCAAGACTTTCATCACCAATGGCCACTACGCTGACGTGGCGGTTGTGGTTGCGGTGACCGATAAAACGGCGCACACCCACGGGCTGTCGGCGTTCGTGGTGGAGAAAGGCACCAAGGGATTCCGGTCCGGCAAGAAGGAAAACAAACTGGGTCTGCGGGCCAGCGACACCTCCGAGTTGATCTTCGAAGACTGCGAAATTCCTGCCGAAAATCTGCTGGGCCAGGAAGGCCAGGGATTCGTTGACGCGATGAAAGTTTTGGATGGAGGCCGCATCTCCATTGCCGCGCTGGGGCTGGGCATGGCACAAGGCGCTTATGAAGCGGCGCTGAAGTATTCCAAGGAGCGCAAGCAGTTCGGCCAGCCGATCAGCCAATTCCAGGCAATCGCGTTCAAGCTTGCCGACCTGGCCACGGAAATCGATGCCGCCCGCCTGCTGACTCATCGCGCGGCCACGATGAAAGATGCCGGCATGAAGACCACGCTGGAGTCTTCCATGGCCAAGCTGTATGCCAGCGAGGTCGCGGTGAAGTGCGCCAACGAAGGAGTGCAGATTCACGGCGGCTACGGATTTATCAAGGACTATCCCGCCGAGAAGTTTTACCGCGACGTCAAGCTCTGCACCATCGGCGAAGGCACCAGCGAAATTCAGCGGCTGGTCATCGCCCGCCAGATCCTGAAGGATTGACGTCCCCGTAACTTGCCTGAGCATATATATTGGCTTTGCGCCCATGCTCATTCGCGAACAGGTTGCTCTGGCTCCCTTCACCACGCTCGGCGTGGGTGGCCCGGCGCGCTATTTCGTCGAAGCCCACAGTGAAGCCGAGGTGATCAAAGCGGTAGAGTTTGCCCGCTCGCGCCAGTTGCCATTGTTCGTGCTTGGCGGTGGCAGCAACCTGGTCATCGCCGATAAAGGCTTCGCCGGCTTGGTGCTCAAGGTCGCGATCTCCGGCTCGTCGAGCTTCACGCCACCGCAGCAAAGACCCGCTTTTCATTGCCGGTGCGGGCGTGAATTGGGACACGCTGGTGGCGCAAACCGTAGATGCCAACTGCGCCGGGTTGGAGTGCTTGAGCGGTATTCCCGGCACGGTCGGCGGCACGCCGGTGCAGAATGTCGGCGCCTATGGCCAGGAAGTCTCCCAGACCATTCGCGAGGTGAGAGTTCTCGACTTGCAGACTTTGCAAGTCCAGACGCTCTCCAACGCGGAGTGCGGTTTCACTTACCGCGCCAGCATCTTCAATACGACGGAGCGCGACCGTTACATCATCCTGCAGGTATCGTTCGCGTTGCATCAGGATGGTAAGCCGAGTGTTCGTTACACCGACCTGCAGAAGTTCTTCGCCTCGCGCACAGGCGATCCGACTCTGGCGGAAGTCAGAGCAGCGGTGCGCGAAATCCGCCACCGCAAGGCCATGCTGATCGTTCCCGGCGATGAGGATGCGCGCAGCGCCGGCTCGTTCTTCAAGAACCCCATCGTGCCGCAGGCCTTCTTCGAGGAGCTATCGGCGCGGCTGGAGTCACGCGGACTGCAACTGCCCAGCTATCCCGCCAACGACGGCTTTCGCAAGCTGCCCGCCGCCTGGCTGGTCGAGCACGCCGGATTCTCCAAGGGCTACAGCAAGGGTGCGGCGGGTATTTCGCGGCGGCACGCATTGGCCATCGTCAATCGCGGCGGCGCCAGCGCAGCCGACATCATCGCCCTGAAAGACGAAATTCAGGCCGGCGTGCTGAATGAGTTTGGAATAGAGTTACAACCCGAGCCGGTTTTGGTGGGATTTTGAGCGCGGTCGTCAGGAGCGGCGATTAGGGTTGGACCTGCCTGGACGGATTGAACAGACCGTAGATTCGAGCTGAGCACGGGCGACGCGAATGACGGGTAAATCGCCATCCGCGTGATCCATAGATGGATTTCCTTACGCTGCTTTTCGAATCTGCCGCATGGCGCGAACGCGATCGAGCGTTGCGGCAATGGTTTGCTGCTGGATCCTTATGGTCTCGAGAATATCGTCGGGAAGTTTATTGTCATTGGCGTACTTCTCGTAGCGGTGTTTGGCGTAGCTGTCGCCGGTTTCCATGGACGACAGAATGGAATCGTCGCCGCCGCCCAGGTTGGCCTTCAGGTCGGTCCAGCCACGCTGAATCGCGCCCTTCATGCTTCCGGAGCGGTCGACGTCTCCCTTCCCCAGCCGCACTGCGTAGCTCTCCAAATCCCCGCGAACTTGGCCCGCGCCAGGCCCACCGACTCCAGGAACCTGCGTAGCTGCGGGTCTTTCGCATGTTCCGCGCCGTCACGGTAACCGCTCTGCCCATCGCGGGCAACTGCAATCAAGTCTTCTAGTGCATCTACAACATATTTTTGGTTAGCCATTCTTCATCTCCGATAATTTTCTTGCCTTTTATTGGACGGCGACGCGGCGCAAGGGTTTGCAACTAACCTGCGCGGGAAATGCGCAGGATGTTGTGAAAGCAAACTTTCTTTTCGCGATCTGCGATACTTTACGGTGTGAACGTGAATCGGGACATGACCTTCGATGACTTCCGCGAATCGTTGCAGCGCGACGGTCCGCCACGTGCGCTGGATCATGCGCTCACGGCGTTGTGGTGGGACGCGAAGGGGGATTGGAAGACGGCCCACGAATCGGCGCAGCAGGACGAGAGTCCCCGCGCTGCGTGGGTCCATGCCTATCTGCATCGCAAGGAAGGCGACTCCTCCAATGCCTCCTATTGGTACGGTCGCGCCGGCAAAGAGCCTCCGCAAAGCTCGCTGGAGCACGAGTGGCGCGAAATCACCAAGGCGCTTGCTGGCGGAATAGCCTTTCAGGGCTGCACCTTCAGCGGCGCCAACTGTTTGCTCGCGAACTGCTGCCAGCGCTGCACTAGCGATGTCGCCGACTGATGTACTTTAGGAACGGCTTGCGTCGCCTGCGTGGTTGGCGCTGCGTCCACCTCCTGCAGCACCGACAACAATTCCATAAGGGAGCCGCGCACGCCAGAGAGGCTGTCAGTTTGCGGCCCGCGTCTGCGGCGTCCCCCTGCTCCTTGCAGAGATTGCAATTCCTGAATGGCGGCGTCAATCTGGTCAGCCTCCGGTCCGCTCGCCTTTTCGCGCATCGACTTCAACTTTGTCAGCGCCGACGCGGCCTTGTCCACCACCGGCTGCAGGACCAGCAAATCGTCATAGATTTGCTTCGACAACTCGAACTGCTTTTGCAAATCGGCAGTCGAGGTCTTGACGCGAGGGTCCATTTCGATGGTCAGCGGCTGCGTGTATCGCTGTCCATCAACCGTGAGAACGACGCTGTACTTGCCCGGCATGACCCATGGCGAAGTCGGCGCCGGGGCAGTGTTCCGGGAAATCGCGGTCATCGGATAGTAAGGCTTCATCCCTGGCACCGGCGCGTAGTGCATGTCCCAGACAAAACGATGCATTCCGGCCGCGCTGGACAAGGTTTGCGGCGGTCGCAGCCAATATGCCGGAATGGACAGCTCCGGGTCAGGCGGAGGAACGGGATCGGTGCTGGAATATCGCCGTACCAGTCCGCCCGCACTATCGAGGATTTCGAGCGTAACCGGGCCAGCCGCGGCTGACTTCAAGTAATAGTTGAAGATGGTTCCATCCGGCGGATTCTGGCCCGCGGGCTCGTCCGGTGGCAGAGGCGTGTCGCTGTTGGTGTCCCAGCGAACGCGATAGGCCAGCTCGGGCGCGAACAGGAAAGCGTTGCTGGCAACAACGTTGTCGTCCAACTGACGCAGCGGCGTGATGTCGTCGAGGATCCAGAAGCCGCGGCCATGGGTTCCCACCGCGAGGTCGTTGTCCTTGATCGTCAAGTCGCGGACCGAGGTCGCGGGCATGTTCAGCCGCAACGATTGCCAGTGATCGCCATCATCAAAAGAGACGTACACCGCGCGCTCGGTGCCCGCAAACAGCAGGCCCTTGCGTTTGGGATCTTCGCGGACGGAATTCACGTTCTCATTTTCCGGGATGCCGCTGGTGATCTCAGTCCAGGTCTTGCCGGAATCACGGGTGCGATAGATGTGCGGCCGCAGATCGTCGAGACGGAGAGTATTGATGGCAGCGTACGCGGTTTGCGGATCGAAGTGGCTGGCTTCGAGGACGGAAACCTTCTGCCATGCCGATAGCTGCTGGCGGCGTGATGTTGTTCCAATGGGCGCCGCCATCGGTGGTTAGCCAGATCAAGCCATCGTCCGTACCCGCCCAGATGCGATTGATGTCGAGAGGCGACGGCGCGACCGCATAGATCACTCCGCGCTGCTTGGGCTGGGCCGACGGGTCGCTGCGAAAGATGCCCACGGTGGCGGGCACGTCCCAGGTTTTGCGGGTGAGGTCAGGACTGATCTGCTTCCAACTCTGTCCGCCGTCGCGGGTGGTCCACAAAGTGTTCGACGCGAAGTAGAGAAGATGCGGATCGATTGGCGAGAACACAATCGGCTGGGTGCGCATCACGCGGAAGTCCGGTCCAGGGACCAGCTACCGGCATCACGTTCTGCGCCTGTGCCGTGCGCCGGTCATAGCGCGACAGCTTGCCGCCGAACACAATGTCGGGGTCGAGCGGATCGGGCACGACATAGCCGTACTCTTCCGCCGCCACCGGATGCCAATCGCGAAACGTGATCTCGCCATCGTTGCCGCGGCTGGAAATGCAAGCCGAGCCGCTCTCCTGCTGTCCGCTGCACAGGCGATAGGGAAAAGCGTTGTCGGCGTTCACGTGATACATCTGCGCCGTGGGCTGGTTGTACCAGGAGCTCCAGGTCTCGCCGCCGTTTACGGTAATAATGGCGCCCTGGTCGCTCGTCAGGATGATGGTGTTGGAATCGTTGGGATTGATCCAGATGTTCTGATAGTCGTCGCCGCCGGGAGCGCCGCGAAAGCCAGTCCAGGTCTTGCCGCCATCGGTGGATTTCCAGGTGACGGTGCTGGCCATGTAAACCACGTCCGGATTCTTCGGATCGATCATCGGGCACAGGTAAATCGCCGCCGCCGATGCGGTCTCTGGGACGCGAGTCGGTGGTCGCGATTGTCCAGGTGTCACCGCCGTCGGCGGAACGATAGAGTTCAACCTTGTCCTTGGTCGCAACCGAAGCGAAGAGCCGCTTGGGATCGCTACGCGCGATGGCAACATAGGCTTGCACGATGCCGTTCGGCAGTCCTCCCGCCAGAGGATGCCAGGTTTGTCCGCCGTCGGTTGACTTGAACACACCTCCGTTCGTGCCGTTAAATTCGCCATTCTCCCATGGTCCCTCCCGCGCCTCCCACAATGTGGCATAAACGATATTCGGGTCCGATGGGTCGATCTTCACGTCGCCAGCGCCGATGTTCTCGTCCTTGTAGAGCACCTTCTCGAAGGTCTGGCCGCCATCGGTCGAACGATAGATCCCGCGCTCCGGGTTAGGGCCGTAAGGGTGTCCCGCGACGGCGACGAATAGCCGGTTAGGATCGTGGGGATCAATGGCCATCTGCGAAATCTGTTGGCCATCGCGCAATCCAAGGTGGGTCCAGGTCGCGCCAGCGTCGGTGGATTTATAGATTCCATCGCCAACCGACAGGTCGGGACGATGCAGCCCCTCCCCGCTGCCGACATAGATAACGTTGGGATCGGAGGGCGCTACCTCGAGGGCCCCGATCGAGCCGGTTGCTTCGCGATCGAAGATGGGCGTCCACGTCCGGCCGAAGTCGGTTGTCTTCCACACCCCGCCATTCACCGCGCCGATGTAGAAGACATTCGGCTGTCCGGGCACGCCCGAGACGGCACGGGTGCGGCCTCCGCGAAAAGGCCCGACGTTTCGCCAATGCATTTCGCCGAGAAGCTTGGTATCGATCGGTTGCGAGTATGCAGGAGGAGCGAACGGTAGAAATGAGAACAACAGGACTGCAGATGTTAAGAACAAAGTTTGCATTACTCGATCACCCAGCCTCGTCAGATTAGAATTGAACGAAGAACCAGCAGGAGAAAGTAGAGGTGCAGGTCGTCGCTCCGGAGCGTTGGACCGTTGGACGCACGAACCCCGTGGATTCGCTTTTCGCAGCCCGGTTTAACGACGCTTGTCCGCCTCCCCTTTCCCATGACTTCACGCGAAAGTGTAATCTATCTGAACACATTCGTGCCGGGGACAATTGAGTTGAGACTTTCCGTCAGCCGTCTTTGTCAATTTCTGCTTTTGTTCGTCGCCGCTGTTGCCTCGAGCTTTCCCATCGCCGCGCAATCCGTCTCTCCCGATCTCTTCGGCGGCCTGCAATGGCGGATGATTGGCCCATTCCGCGGTGGCCGCGTGGTTGCCGTCGCCGGAGTGCCGGGGGATGGCGCGACCTTTTACTTCGGCTCCGTCGGCGGCGGCATCTGGAAAACGACCGATGCCGGGGTGACATGGACGCCGATCTTCGATGGGCAGCCCATCGCCTCGATTGGGGCGCTCGTCGTGGCGCCTTCCAATCCTAATGTCATGTACGCGGGCACTGGCGAATCGGACATCCGCACCGATCTGTCCTCGGGCGACGGCGTGTACAAGTCGCTGGACGGCGGCGCGACCTGGAAAAACATCGGTCTCCGCGACTCCCGCCAGATCAGTCGCATCGTGGTTGATCCTCACAACGCGGACATTGTCTATGTCGGAGTGCTGGGTCACGCCTACGGCCCCAACCAAGAGCGCGGCGTTTACAAATCGATCGACGGAGGAAACACCTGGACTCACGTGCTCGACAAAGGGCCGGCCATCGGCGTCTCCGACCTGGCCATGGCGACGGCTGCTCCGAACATTTTGTTCGCTGGCACTTGGAACGCGCACCGTCCGCCGTGGAGCACCTATGCGCCGCTGCAAGGGCCGGGCGGAGGGCTGTATCGCTCGACCGACAGCGGAGCGACCTGGACACAACTGACCGGCCACGGATTGCCGGATGGGGATTGGGGACGGGTGGGCGTTGCTGTGGCTCCGGACGGCAAGCGGGTGTATGCCTTGCTGGATGCTGGCAAGAAGTCGGGGCTCTACCGCTCTGACGACGGCGGCGACACTTGGGCCCTCGCCAACAGCGATGCACGCCTCACCAGCCGGGCGTGGTATTTCAACTGGATCACCGTCGATCCCAGCCATCCCGATGTGATTTACATTCCGAATGTTGCGCTCTACCGTTCCGACGATGGCGGCAAGACCATCTCCATCGTGCGCGGCGCGCCCGGCGGCGACGACTATCACCAGCTTTGGGTCGATCCCAAGGATTCTTCGCGCATGATTGTCGGCACCGACCAGGGGACATCCATCAGCCTCAACGACGGCAAGACGTGGTCCTCCTGGTTCAACCAGCCGATCGGGCAGTTCTATCACGTGATCACCGACAACGAATTTCCTTATCACGTTTACGGCGCGGAGCAGGACAGCGGCAGCGCGGCGGTCTTGAGCCGGACCGATCATGGGCTGATCACGGCGCGCGACTGGTTTATGGTCGGCGGAGGCGAAAGCGGATGGCTGGCCCCCGATCCCAGCGATCCGAACATCGTTTACGCTACCGGTGTTTACGGCAGCGTGGTGCGTTGGGACCGCCGCACCTCGTTGAGCCAGGACATTACTCCGTGGCCAGCTTCTAATTTTGGCAGCGAAATCAACGAGCGCAAGTATCGCGACCCATGGACGCCGATGCTGGTCTTCTCGCCGCTGGAGAAGAACGCGCTCTATCTGGGAACGCAGTACGTGATGAAGACCACCGACGGCGGCCTGCACTGGGAGAAGATCAGTCCCGACCTTACCGGTGCTGCGCCGAACTCCGCAAGCGAAAAGCCCGCCGGACCTGCCACGGTGCAGAACGCGAAGGAACGAGGTTTTGGCGTGGTGTACAGCATTGCGCCTTCGCCGCTGAAAGCCGATGAGATATGGGCGGGCAGCGACACCGGCCTGCTCCATCTCACTCGGGATGGCGGGAAGACCTGGCAGAACGTTACCCCGAACGGCGTCGGCGACTGGAGCAAGATCGCCATGATCGAGGCGTCGCGCTTCGATCCCGCCGTGGCCTACGTTGCGGTAGATCGCCATCGGCTCGACGACCTCAGTCCCTACATTTATCGCACTCGGGATTACGGCAAAACCTGGCAGCCGATCGCGGCGGGTATCGGCGAGCAATCTTTCGTCAACGCGATTCGCGAGGACACGAAGCAGAAGGGTCTGCTCTTCGCGGGAACGGAGCTGGGTATCTACGTTTCGTTCGATGACGGCGACCACTGGCAGCCATTGCAATTGAATCTGCCTGTCGCGTCCATCCGCGACATCACCATTCATGGCGATGACCTGATCGTGGCCACGCACGGACGGGCGTTCTGGATTCTCGACGACATCACGCCACTGCGGCAGATTGCGAGCCAGCCGCAGAGCGGGACTGTCCGGCTCTATCAGCCGGCCACGGCAATTCGCGTTGACAACGATGTCTTCCTGGGCTCACCGCTGCCTCCGGAAGAGCCTGCGGCGAAGAACCCGCCCGACGGGGCTGTGCTCGACTACTACCTGAAGTCGCCGGCCAAGCAGGTGACGCTCGAAATTTACGATCCCAGCGGGAAATTGGTTCGCCGCTTTGCAAGCGGCGCAAAACCGCCAACGTATCCTCCGCTGCCTATTCACCCACGCTGGCTGCCTAAGCCCGTGGTGCTGGAAAACGCCGCCGGCATGCACCGGTTTGTTTGGGACCTCAGGTGGAGCAACTCCGGAAGCCCTGAAGAGATCGAGGAAGATGAAGGTTACAGGGCTCCTCACGGCCCGCGCGTTACGCCAGGTATCTACCAACTTAAACTTATAGTTGATGGCGATAACTTCACGCAGAACTTGAAGGTAGAAATGGATCCGCGATCTTCCGCAACTTCAGCCGAGTTGGACGAACAGCTTCGTCTCGGGCTGGAAATCTTTGGCAGAGGTGCATCGCAGCCGGAGGGCCATGGCTGAAATCGGCGCGGTGAAGAAACGTCTCGAGCAGGTGCAGCAGAAGCTTGGCGGCCATCAGCCGGAGCTGCTCAAGCAAGTTTCAGAGCTGCAGGCGGCGATCGCGAAAATCGAGAAGGGAAGCGGCCCTTCGATGATGGGACTCGAGGCTGCAAACAGTGGCCTGGCTTCGGCGCTTCGCGTGGTGGAAAGCGGCAACCGGACGACGCCATCGCAAGCCATCGAGGTGTACAAGCAGTCCGACGAGGCCGCCAAAGCGCGCATCGCAGAGTGGACGAAGCTGAAGAGCACGGAGCTACCGCGACTCAATGACGCGTTGCAGAAGGGTGGCGTCGCGCCAATCCAGATATCGCAAATCGAGCGCGAGGTGGAGTACCTGATGTCGCAGTAGCAGCCGGCATTGCTCGTCACGCTTGGCTGTGACGCATCTCGCAGAGTTTCCCGTAGAATAAGACGACCTTTGGAAGTGGAAGGAGCGTGCAGATGCGAGGCAACGAAAAAGTCATCGAGCAGTTGAATGCGGCCCTCAGCGCGGAGTTGACGGCCATTGCGCAGTACATGGTGCAGGCGGAAATGTGCGAGAGCTGGGGCTATCACCGGCTGGCCGCACTCACCAAGGCGCGGGCCATCAAAGAAATGCATCATGCCGAAGGACTGATCGAGCGCATCATTTTCCTCGACGGGACCCCGGCCATCAACGTCCCCTTGACGCCCAAGGTGGGCGCCACCGTCGAGCAGCAACTGAAATTTGATTATGCCGACGAAGCCGATGCCGTGCACCAGTACAACGCGGCGGCAAAGATCTGCCGCGACGCCGGCGACGCCGGATCCAAGGACCTGTTTGAGCGGATGATCCAGGATGAAGAGAGCCACGCCGACTTCCTGGACGCCCAGATTCATTCCATCAAGGAAATCGGAATCGGCGCGTATTTGTCGCAGCAACTCGTGAGCGACAAGTAGAGTTGCAAAGTGCTTTCCGCCTATTCTGAGCTAGGGAATTGTCGAGCCATCCCTGCGGCGTAGAGCTGCGCGTTGATTCATTGCGCCGATTCCGGGTTCAAATCGCCTGTGCGCGCGAAGCTTATGCCGTGCTGAACCAGTCCTCCGGATCGATAGCACACCGCGATTCTGCTTACCCATAAGCGGTTTACAAAACTTATGTTTTCTTAACAACCGTGCCACCACGGGTGTGTTTAGGTTGTTATTGGCGCGAATGTCCGGCATGACTCCAATGCGAAGACCCATTGCGACCATGAAAGTGTTCGTAGTCGTGGTCTGTGTCGCTCTGTTCGCCGCGTCCCAACCTGCCGCCGTCGCACAAAAAGAGGGAACCCAACCGGCAACGGCGCCGAAATCAAGAGTGAGGGCAGTGGGGACGATCAAGTCAATCACTGGCAATACCATCACTGTCACAACCGATACGGGAGCAGAGGTCAACGTCATTATCCAACCGTCCACGCGATTAGTTCGAAGCGTTCCCGGTCAAACTGACCTGAAGAGCGCATCTCCAATCCAGATGCAAGATTTGCAAGTGGGCGACCGGCTTCTGGCTGGAGGAACAGCCGCAGAGGATGGCAAGTCGGTTCTGGCCACCACAGCGATTGTCATGAAGAAGGCCGACATCGCCGAGAAGCAGGAGCAGGATCGCGAGGAATGGCAGAAGCACGGCGTTGCAGGCGTGGTGAAGGCGGTCGATGCCGGAACGGAAACCATCAAGATTTCCACGGGCACGTTAGCTGCGGAGAAACTTACCATTCACGTGTCGAAGAACACCATCATTCGCCGTTACGCGCCGGACTCGGTGAAGTTTGACGACGCCAAGCCAGGTGCGCTCGACCAGATCAAGACCGGCGACCAACTTCGCGCGCGCGGAACGCGCAGCGCTGACGGTAGCGAACTGGCGGCCGACGAAATTGTTTCGGGCACATTCCGCAATATCGCGGGCACAGTGGTCGCAACCGATCAGGGAAATAATTCGGTTACCGTGATGGACCTGGCAACCAAACGGCCGGTGACCCTGAAAATAACCGCGGATTCGCAACTGCACAAGTTGCCGCCCATGGTGGCGCAACGCATTGCCATGCGCTTGAAAGGCATCACGCCGGGCGGCTCAGGCGGCGCGGCAGGCGGATCGCCGAGGATGGCGAACGCCGAGCGCCCATCGCCCGGAAATGGGCCGGGACAGCGCCCGGGTGGCGCGCCAGACTTCCAACAAATGCTGAGTCGCATGCCTGCGGTTACGCTCGCCGACTTGCAGAAAGGCGATGCCCTGATGATTGTGGCCACCGAGGGGAGTGCCAATTCGCCCTCGACGGCAATCATTCTGTTGAGCGGTGTCGAGCCGATTCTCACCGCCGCGCCCAGCCAGGCGGGAACCATTCTTTCGCCATGGAATTTGTCCACAGGAGGCGTAGCGGGTGCGATGGGAGATACTCCATAGCTCCGCGGTCCATGAGAGTACGAATGTTTCCAATGCGCACGTGTGCCATCCTCGCTGTTCTTCTGTTCGCCATTCTTACGGCTAACCTGCCGGCGCAAACTGCGTCGGGCACTCTGCGTGGCCGGATCACCGATCCTTCGGGAGCCGTTATTCCCAACGCGACGGTGTCAGCGACTACTGCCGACGGAAAGTCGGTCACGGTAGCCACTAATTCTCAAGGGGTTTATGAATTCAGGGGCTGGCGCCCGGCGATTACACCGTCACCGCGACGGCGAAAGGGTTTGCGGTTGAGCAGGAAGAAGCGGTCAAAGTTACAGCGGGACAGGTTCAGCAGTTTGATATCGCGCTCTCCATCGCCGTGGAAAAGCAGAATGTCGAAGTTCAGGAAGAGACTCCTACGGTTGATGTCAGCCCGCAGAATAGCGCGGGCACGCTGGTCTTGAAAGGCCAGGACCTCGACGCCCTCTCGGACGATCCTGACGAGCTGGCGTCGGAGTTGCAGGCGCTCGCCGGCCCGTCGGCGGGGCCGAATGGTGGACAGATTTATGTCGATGGATTTACTGCGGGGGAGCTGCCTCCCAAGTCTGCGATCCGCGAAATCCGCATCAACCAGAATCCGTTCTCCGCGGAATATGACAAGCTGGGCTATGGACGAATCGAGATTTTCACCAAGCCCGGGACGGACCAGTTTCATGGCCAGGCCATGATCAACGGCAATTCCTCGGCCTTCAATGCGCTGAATCCGTTTGTAACCGAAGAACCGGGCTACTACTCGGAGATCTTTAACGGCAACCTCAGCGGCCCGCTGGGCAAGAAGGCGTCATTTTTCTTCACCGCGCAACAACGCAACATCGACAATGTCAGCGTGGTTGTGGCGCAGGTACTGAATCCCAATAACCTGATCGTTCCGTACAACACGACGGTTCCCAGCCCCTCGACGCGGTTGAATATCAGCCCGCGCGCCGATTTCCAGCTTTCGAAGAACAACACCTTGACGGTGCGCTATCAGTATGTGCGGAACAACCAGGACAATGAAGGCATTGGACAGTTCTCGCTGCCTTCGCAGGGCTTCAACTCCCACAGTACGGAACAGACGGTGCAAATCAGCGACACCCAGGTGTTAAGCCCGACGATGGTGAATGAGACGCGCTTCCAGTACATCCGCGATAGCAGCAACCAGATTCCCATCAGCGACCAACCGACGCTAAATGTGCTGGGGGCCTTCAACGGCGGAGGCAGCCCTGAAGGCACGGTTTACAACAACCAGGATCACTACGAACTGCAGAACTACACCTCCATCGCGCATGGCCGTCACTTCATCAAGATTGGCGGACGGCTGCGAGGGACGCTGTATTCCAGCAACGAGGACTCGAACTTCAACGGGCAATTTACTTTTCCGTTCGCTGAACGCATATCAGATCACGCAAATCGGTCTGCAACAGGGCTTGACGCCGGCACAAATCCGGGCGCTGGGCGGCGGCGCCAGCCAGTTTTCCATCATTACCGGCCAGCCGCTCTCGGACGTCTCCATGATTGACGTCGGTCTGTATGCCGAAGACGAATGGAGAATCCGGCCGAATATTTCGTTGAGCTACGGTTTGCGTTACGAAACCCAGACCGGCATCCCGTACCAGGGGGATTGGGCGCCACGCGTGAGCCTGGCGTGGGGACTTGGCCACTCCAAGGCGGCGCCGAAGACGGTGCTACGCGGGGGATATGGGATCTTCTACGACCGCTTTTCCTACAACTATTTGCTGCAGGCGGAGCGACTGAACGGGGTCACGCAACAGCAATACACCGTTACCCAGCCAGATTTCTATCCGCAGATTCCTCCGCCCAGCGAATTGAGCAAGCTGGCGACAAACTCGCCCACGATTTACCAGGTGTCGCCCAATCTGCGCATACCCTACACCATGGAAGCGGCGTTCAGCGTGGAGCGGCAGGTCACCAAGAATGCGACGGTGTCGGTCACCTATCTGAATTCGCGGGGAGAACATCAGCTTTTCCTGCGCAACGCCAACGCGCCGCTGCCGGGAACGTACAATCCGTCAGACCCCACCAGCGGCATTCGCCCGCTCGGAGGAACCACCAATATTTATCAGTACAGCACGGAAGGGGTTTTCCTGCAGAACCAAATGATCGTCAACGGACGTGTGAGCGTCGGAACGAAGCTCTCGCTGTTTGGCTTTTATTCGCTCAATTTTTCCAACAGCGATCTGGGAGCTAGTACCAGTGGTGGTGGAGGCGGCGGCTTCTTTGGCGGTGGCTCCAGTTCGGCGGAGTTTATAATGAACTCATACGATCCCATGCAGGACTACGGCCGCGCCGCATTCGATGTTCGCAACCGCGGCGTCATTGGCGGCACCATCTCTCTGCCCTATGCTTTTCGCCTCAGTCCGTTTATCCTGGCGAACTCCGGTGCTCCGTTTAACATCATCGTGGGGCAGGATTTAAACGGCGACTCGATCTTCAACGATCGTCCGGCACTTGCCAGCACGCCGGGCCCCGGCGGTGTCATTAAGGTCACGCCCTACGGCACATTTAACACCGTACCGATTCCGGGCCAGCCCATAGTCCCTATCAACTACGCTACAGGCCAGAGCCTGTTTACCTTGAATCTGCGGCTGAGCAAGACATTCGGGCTGGGACCCAAGACGGAGAGTCATAGTGCCGGTGGTCAGCGGGGTGGAGGAGGCGGGGGTGGTCCGCGTGGAGGAGGAGGCGGTGGGCTGGGCGGTCGCGGACTGGGCGGCGGGGGTGGCAGCCCGTTCAACTTCGGAAACGAGACCTCGCACCGCTACAACCTGACCTTCAGCGTCAGCGCGCGCAACCTGCTGAACAACGTCAACTATGCGCCTCCGATCGGCAATCTTAACTCGCCGATCTTCGGCACATCGAACGCGTTCGCAGGGCCGCCATTTTCGTCAGGATCAGCCAACCGTCGCATCGATCTGCAGATGCTGTTCTCGTTCTAGACCAGGGGCTAGGGGTTAGTGATTAGTGGCTGGGGGTTAGTTCTTACCGCGAGAAAAGACCTCCTTGGCTGACTGCGGGCGCTGCTTATCCCCCATGGCGACGCAACGCAATTTCTGCCGATCAATGGTGCACAGCAACATCAGGCGAGGAATCCGCGGTTAGCTCGCTCTTCCATACCTGTTCGTAACCGACCGCAGCGTAGTAAAGGGCGCGGTCAAAGAACTGGCCCAAAGAGCGCACCAGTTCCATTTCACCAATGAGGTCTTCCGGTTCGAGTAGGCCCTCCAGCAACAGGTAGTCCCATAAGACGTGCTTGGTGGTCTGGAAGGCAAACATGACCTGGCTGAAAGGTACACCCTGCCGGGCACGCCGCGCCCCTAGACCGATGTATCTCTCCTCGACCTCCGACAGCGTCTTGGACAGCAGCCAGTCGCCGACATGGCGATAGATTTCATAGGTCCTGTGCTTCAGTTCGTGAGCCGGGACCTTGTCCAGGAACTCGCGGCACTCATCCGCATTCTTCAGTTTGTGGATTAAGGCTTCAGAAAGCTTATCGGCGTGTGTTTCGATGAGCTGAACCAGCCTGACGGCGAACATAAGCTGCCTCCTGGTTAGGGAAGGAACTACGTACGGCCTTGGAGACACGAAGGCCACTCAACGGCTATCTACAGTTTCCACCTCAACCGGACGACTTGGCAGTGACCCGTGACACAGGCTGGCGTGACAGCATTGCATCAGGCATTCACGCCAACCGCAAAGTGCTCTAGTTCATGCGCCACGGCGATGGACAAACGGCGGATACCTTCGCGAATCTGTTCTGGCTGGGCGTTAGAGAAATTCAGCCGCATATGCGAACCGTTTTTGTCCCCCGGGGAAGAATGGTTCGCCGGGCACGAACGCGACGTCCTGGCGCAAAGCCGTGTCCAGCAGCTTCATGGTGTCGATTCCAGGTGGTAGCGTGACCCAAAGGAACAGTCCGCCGTGCGGATGCGTCCAGGACACTTCAGGCGGGAAGTAGTCATGCAAAGCCTGGAGCATGGCATCACGACGCTCTTTGTACACCTTGCGAATCAGCTTCACGTGCTCCTCCATGAAGCCATCGCGTGCCACCTCGTAGGCCACCATTTGCGTGAAGCTGCTGGTATGAAGGTCGGTACTCTGTTTCAACTGCACCAGGTGGGTTATGACGTCGGGCGGGGCGACGATCCAGCCCAAGCGCAACCCCGGCGCCAACACCTTGGAAAAGGTGCTGAGGTAGATCACATTTCCCAACAAATACCCGTTATCGCGGAGCAGGTTGGTGCGATCGAGCACCACCAGCGGCGGAATGTGCTCGCCTTCGTAACGCAATTGCCCGTAGGGATCGTCTTCGATGATCGGGATACCGTACTTGTCGGATAGCAGCACCAGTTCGTCGCGCCGGGAACGCGAAAGAGTGGTGCCGCCGGGATTCTGAAAGTTCGGCAGGATGTACATGAACTTCGGTCCGGAACGCAGCGCACGTTCCATCTCGCTGGTCTGCAACCCGTTTTCGTCAATGGGCACAGTCACGTATTCGGCGCCCATCAGGTCGAAGGCCTGCAACGCGCCGAGGTAGGTTGGGGATTCAACCAGGATGCGATCGCCGCGGTTGATGAGCAGCTTTGCGATCAAGTCCAGCGCCTGCTGTGAGCCCGAGGTGATGAGGATGTTATCGACGGTGGCGAGAATGCCGTAGCGCGCCATGTGAGCCACGATCAGTTCGCGCAGGGGCAGGTAGCCCTCGGTCGGGCCATATTGCAGGGCGATAGAGGGGTTGGTTGTCAGAACTTTTTGACAAGCCTCGCGGAAGCGTTCCACCGGAAAAATCTCAGGTGCGGGCAGGCCGCCGGCGAAGGAAATCACTTCCGGACGCTGGGTGAGCTTCAGGAGCTCGCGGATGATGGAACTCTTGGCTGTTTTTGTGCGTTGCGCGTAACGATGTGCCCAAGGCGCGGCCATACACACCTCCCCATTACAGATCAAATTAGCGCAGATTTCATCGCCTGTCTGTGACGGGCGACACCGGCAGGGGGTGACCGCCAACCCTTAACGTCAACCGAACAAGGTCATCTGCTCCGCCTCTTGCTGCGCCGGATGCGCCCTCTGGCTGCGCGAACTGAACTCTCGGCTAAAGCCGTGCTTCTTGCGCAGGTGCGCCATCAGATCCGAAATGCGTTTGCTGTAGGCCTTGCTCACGAAGGCGCGGTCGGCGAAGCGCTTGCGGTAGTCCTGAACCAGTTGGGGGAATTCCTTCTCCAGAAACGGAAGAAAGACGCCGGCCGAACACGGTTTTTGGCGTAAATATATTTTCCACCCACCAGCCTGGTTGCCTCTACGAGGGCATCCAGCGCCGAGGGCGAATCAGTAATGCCGGGCAGCACAGGTGCGCAGATGACACCTGCGTTGACTCCGACGGCGTTGAGTCCGCGCACGGCCGCCAGGCGCAGATCAGGACGCGGCGCGCGCGGCTCAAGAATACGTGCCAGAGTGGCGTCCATGGTGGTGATGGTGATGTTGACGAATAGCGAATTGTGCTGCGCAACCCGCTGCAACAGGTCAACGTCGCGCAGAACCAGGTCCGATTTGGTGACAATGCCGATTTCGAGCCCATGGTGCAGAGCCAGTCCTTCCAGAATGCCGAGCGTGACCTGGAACCGCTTTTCTGCGGGCTGATAAGGATCGGTGGCCGTGCCGATGGCGATCTCTTCGCCGCGCTTCACCTTCTTCAATTCTTGCCGCAGCAGCCACGCTGCCTGCTGTTTGACGTAAATCTTGCGCTCGAAGTCCACTCCGTCACGCATCTCCATGAACCCGTGGGTATAGCGTGCATAGCAATACTTACAGGCGAACTCGCAGCCCCGGTAGGGATTGATCGTCCAGGTGAACGGCATGCGGCTGGAGGTACAACGATTCAGCAGGGCTCGCGAGGGAAGTGTGAAGTACTCCACCAGGTGGCCCTGGCGGATCGACTCGCCCTGTGCAGCGAGTTTGGCGATGCCGACCAGCGGGGCAGGCTTGCTGTCGTCGGTCTGGAGCAGGCATGGATGCATGAGGGTAATTCGGTTCGCTTTTTGTTCGCCTACCAGATGCTATCCCCAGGGTGATTAGAAGTCAATGGTGGATGCGGCTTGCAGAGTTCAAGCACTGTTTGTCGCGGCTATAACGGGCCTTCGACTGCGCACGAGTTCTCTAGGATGAGCTCGTGTTGCGCTCAGGGGGACAGATGATTACGTGGAGAGACGGATGAGTGGATGCTGAATGCTGACTGCTCGTGCAGAACCTAGCTCTGGGCCGTAACTGCGGCATCGCCGGCGAACTCCACATTGGGCTTGTGCGGAATGATGCCGGCCTGATGACCCATCTCCAGCAGCTTGATGATTGCTGCACGGCCATCCTTGCCGTAATCGAGGGTGCGCTCGTTGACGTACATGCCCACGAACTTGTCCGCCATTTGCGGGTCTAGGTCGCGCGCAAACTGCATGGCGTACTGCAGGGCTTCTTCGCGGTTATCAAGTGCGTACTGAATGCTGTCGCGCAGAGCAGTACAGCAGGCATCAATCAGTTCGGGGCCGAGCGAGCGGCGAATGGCATTGCCACCCAAGGGCAGCGGGAGGCCGGTTTCATCGCGCCACCACTTGCCCATGTCCAAAATGCGGTGCAGGCCCTCGCGGTTGAAGGTGAGCTGGCCCTCGTGAATGATGAGTCCAGCCTCGTACCTGCCCTCCAGCACTTTGGGAATTATCTCGTCGAAGGGAACGGTTTCGGTGGCGGTATCGGGTGCAAACAACTTGAGCGTCAGATACGCGGTGGTCATCGTGCCCGGCACGGCGATTTTGCACCGCGTAATTTCGTCCAGCGGGATGTTGCGCGAAGCCACGATCATGGGACCGTAGCCCTCGCCGACGCTGCCGCCGCTGGGCATGATGGCGTACTTGTCCTGGATGTACGGATAGGCGTGAAAGGAAATGGCGGTGATGTCGTAGAAGCCGTCCAGCGCTTTGCGATTGAGAGTTTCGATATCGCAAAGCGTGTGGGTAAACTTTACTCCCGGCACACGAATTTTGTTGGTTGCCATGCCGTAAAACATGAAGGCATCGTCGGAGTCGGGACTATGCGCAACCGTGATTTCGCGAACGTTCTCGGCGGAATTGAAGGGCATAGAAATAGTGACGCTGGGATACATTCGTGAGCGGACCTTACAGCCTGTGCTGAGCGCCGAAGGGTCCGCGTCCAAGCTTTTACTTACAAACTGCGACGGAAACGAAGAGCGGCTGCGGCGGCCACGGTCACTTTCAGGAGCTCCGCAACCAGGAACGGATACAAGCCGAAAAACGCGGCGCGCTGCCAACTGTGCGTCATTATCGCCAGCCAACTGAGACCTCCGGCGAACAGCGCCACTTCTGCAATCGCACCAGCCATCACGTTGCGCACAAATCCGAATGGCCCGCGCTCCACGATCCACCCTGCCACGAAGGCGACAACCGGGTATGTCCACAAGTAACCCGCCGTAGGACCGAACAACTGGGCCAAGCCTCCCGGACCTACCGGACAAAACACCGGCAAGCCCATAGCGCCCCACGCCAGGTACAGCGCGGCGGCGGCAAAGCCGCGCCGGCTTCCCAGCGTAAGGCCGATTAACAACACTCCAAAGTTCGCCAGGGTCAAAGGTACCGGGGTAAAGGGCAGAGGCAGAACCAGCCGGGCGCAGACGGCGATGACGGCGCTGGCTCCAATCACGATCCCCGCCTGCTTAATCAGGCTGAAAGACGATTCGGAAACATTTGCGTCGGTATGGAGGGCAGCTCTTAACATTTCTTCCTCGCGAAAGGGCAACGTATTTATGACGT
Organism: uncultured Acidobacteriaceae bacterium; assembly: GCA_963737435.1. GTDB lineage: Bacteria > Acidobacteriota > Terriglobia > Terriglobales > Acidobacteriaceae > Bog-257. The sequence goes on from CAVTSI010000011.1 coordinate 76,051, forward strand.
TTTCTCATCGGTGGTGCTATCCGCAGCGTCTTCAATTACGGCTCGCACCTGGGCATCCATTTGCTCCTGCCGGAGATGCCGCTTGACGCGCAAATGGATTGCCAGTGCCACGATGACGAGCGCTGCGGTGCACAGAACCAAAAGTGCAAAAAATAGTTTAATCACCACAGAACCTCAGGATATCAGATGGGGGACAGCCGAACTCCCAGATCGGGCGGCTGATGAGTGCTGCACAAGTAAATTGCCGGAGCGGCAGCGCTAGGGATCTGCTGCTTTGCCAGCCATTGTTCCCGGTAAGTAAAAGCAGATTCCTCGCTGCGCTCGGAATGACAAATCAAGGAGGGGCCGTGAACCCATAGTGGCTACACGCCCACCGGAAACGGCTTGGCGCTGTGCTCCTCGGCGTGCTCGCGCACCAGGCTGTCGAAGCGGCCCTGAAGCAACGACATCAGGCCCGTGTACCAGTATCCGAAGACGAACAGGAACAAAAACGGCACCGTTATATAGTTTTCATTCGCAATGGCATACCAGACAGTCAAGGCAAAATATGTGCCAATCAACAACTCGATATACGGCACCCAGCCCAGACGCTTGCGGTACTTTTTGGCCGCGATAGCTCTGTCTTTCTTGTTGACGACACGGTACTTCGGGGTGCGCGCAAATGCGCTCTGATGGCCGACGAGCGCTTCCAGCACTGCCTTGCTGTTGGTGATGGTCAATCCAATGCCCAGCGCCATCAGCGGCGGCAGATACCAAATCGTGCGATACCAGGTCCGGGGAAACAGCTCTTTTTGTGAAACCAGGTAAAAACTCGAGATTGAAAACGTGGACGCCAGAAACAGCGGTAGATCGATGTACACCATCTGAAACCAGCCCTGATAGAAGCGAATAATCATGGCTGGCAGCAGCAGCGTGCTGAGCACGATCATCAGCGGGTAGCTGATGTTGGCGGTCAGGTGATACCAGGCTTCCATCTTCTCGCGCCGCGAGACATTCGCCCGCAGCACCTTGGGCAAGTCCTTTTTGGCGCATTGGATCAGGCCCTTGGCCCAGCGCGCCTGCTGCGTCTTGAACGCGGTCATCTCGATGGGCAGTTCCGCCGGGCATCCCACGTCCTGCAGGTAGCGAAACTTCCATCCCTTGAGCTGCGAGCGGTAGCTCAGGTCAGTATCTTCGGTGAGGGTGTCGTGCTCCCAGCCCCCGGCATCGTCGATCGCCTGGCGTCGCCACATGCCTGCCGTACCGTTGAAATTGAAGAACACTCCTGCGCGCGAACGGCCGCCATGCTCGAGCACGAAATGGCCATCGAGCAGGATGGCCTCGACCTGCGTCAGATAGGAATAGTTGCGGTTCAGGTGCGTCCAGCGCGTCTGCACCATTCCGATTGCCGGGTCGGCGAAGTGGTGGATCACCTTCATCAGCCACTCGGGTTGCGGCGTGAAATCGGCGTCGAAGATGGCGACGAACTCGGTGGTGGACACCTTCAGACCGGCATCGAGCGCCCCCGCCTTGAAGCCTTCGCGGTTGTCGCGGTGGTGATAGCTGATGTGATGGCCCATGGCGGCGTAGCGCTCCACCACCGCCCGCGCGACTTCCACGGTTTCGTCGGTGGAATCGTCGAGCACCTGGATCTCCAGCTTTTCGCGAGGATATTCCATCTTGCAGACGCACTCCACCAGCCGGTCGATAACGTACTGCTCGTTGAAGATCGGCAGTTGAATGGTGACCCGGGGCAGTTCGGTGAAGCGCGACTCAGGTTCGGTCACTTTGTTCTTGCGGTACTTGTAGTACAGGTAAACCAGTTGATAGCGGTGCATGCCGTAAAACGCCAGCAGCACCAGCACGACGAAGTAAGGAATCAGCAACGCCATGTCGAAGGCGTTGGCGTGATAGAGCCCCTTGAACGTCGGATCGAGAAAATGCGATCTCAGGTAGTGGCGCACCCCATGTGGTTCCACCAGCAGACTGCACATCAGACTGAAAGCGGCGCTCAGGAATGTACTCTCCGTGGAGAAAGGTTGCAGACGGCAGGCCACGTCGGCAGATGCGGACGTGGCGCGCGCCTTTACCGGTTGATTGTACCCGACGGGACGGCGGGAAACAGCGGGAACCCGGCCGCGCTTATTCGTGAAACCGGTACGGCGAGCGAAATAAACATGACTCATTTCGCGATGAACAGTCCGGCTGCATTGACTCTTAACCGCGAACGGCTAACAATAAAACCACGCGGAACGCGATGAACTGGCAAGCCCTAGTTGCGGCAGTATTCGGTTGCCTCCTGAGCTGCCCGTTGTTCTCAAACGGGCAAGTGACTCCCACTTTCCCTGGGTCAACAACCAGGGCCGCCTCCGCCGAGCAACATTATCCCGAAGAGGCCTTCTTGTCTCCGACGCGTTACACCAATGGCTTTTTCGGCTTTTCCTTCGAGCTTCCGGCCGATGCGCATCTGGAACCAATTCCGGAGCCGGTCGCACCCGACGGGCGGATTCAATTGCTGAAATTGGGCGGTCCTTCGCCTGCCGATGCAGTGGTTTCGATCGTCGCTTTTCGGCCCCAGTCCCAGCCGGCTCAGGAGGCGAAAGCGCTGCTTCGCAGGGCGCTCGACCAGGAACTGTTCAGGGGAGTGGAAGAACTTCGTGCCTTGTCGAGGACCATACTTGCGGGCCACCAGTTCTACTTCTACGAAACCCGCCGCGGGATCGACCAGCATATGCTGGCTGCCGCCAATCTCAATGGCTATGTGGTGCTGGTGGAGTTGGGCGCCCACAACGAGAAGATGGTGAAAGAGCTGGAGTCGTGCTTCCAGCACGTCGTGTTTTTTGCGCCTGCGCAGGTTCGGCAGTACACGATGACGGACGCGCAGCCGTACGAAGGCCCGGCGATCTCATCGCATCGCCTGGCCCAGTTGCAAGCCGATCCGCCGGAAAGCCACATTGACCCTGGCAAACTCGAAGGCGACGTCTATCGCAATCCAGCGCTCGGATTCAGCTACCAGCTGCCGGCGGGATGGTTTGTGGAATCGCAAGGAGCGGTATTGCCGGCCATCGAACGCGCGCGCGCGACGGATTCGTGGGCGGCGCTCTACGGCGGTACACCCAATGGGGGTCCTGCCGAGCGGCAACTGCTGAAAGCGTGCAGCCGAACGCTGTTCTCCGTGTGGGCGCGGCGGCCGCAAGCGGACGGCCAGATCCCTTATGACGATTTTGGCGAGGTGACTCTGTCGGCAATATCGGCGGGATGTTTCCCTGGTGTGAAGTTTCCATCCACGACGGCCGACCGGCAAGCCCTGCAGGATTTCTTGCTGCAGCTTGAGCTTACCCATCCGATCCTGCGCGACATGCGCGACGCAAGAGCTTTCACCGCCCATGGCATAGTATTTCTCTTGGTCCACGGCAGCGTCGCATTCAAGGTGCCCAATGACGAGCTCTCGCGGCGCTTATCGGTGGCGATGGCTATCACCGAGCGGCGAGGTGAGCTGCTGACCTGGTTTTTTGCTGCTCCTCACGACAGCGAGTTGGAACCATTGCTGAAGGAGAGAGTCCAATTCGATCCGGAGCCGACGACCAGTGAAGCCGCTGCTGCGAAAGCAGAAAGCGGGGAAGCGCCCGCTAAGGGCGATGCCCCGGCTGCGGCAGCAGGCGCAAACTCTGCGCCAGGTTCAAACTCGCAAGCGGCCGCCGGTTCCGCCTCCGGAACCAGCGCAAGCCTGCCAGGTGGTGGCTCGACTGTGGATGGCCCGGCTTCGACAACTGCGGGTGGCCAGAATGACGCCTCGAATTCGAGCGGAACAGCTCCCGGTGGCACTTCGCAGTCCCAGAATGATTCTTCCAGTGCTCCGCAAGCGACGCGCCCAACCTTGCTTCGTCCCGGCGAGACCATGGAAAGCCAGCAAGGAAACGGGCCGCCCGTCCGGAAGCATTGACTTAGCGCGGATGGGTGGCTGTTAGTTCAAGAAAAACTTGGTGTACAACGTGTCCCGCTGTGCAGGACGGAAGCCGGCATCGCGAATGATGCGCCGCAGTTCCTCCTCGGTGGTACAGTTGCGAACGCCAGCGGCGCGCACCACATTTTCTTCGATCATTACCGAGCCGACGTCGTTGCCTCCGAAGCGCAAGCCCGTCTGGCAGACCTTCAGCCCCTGCGTCACCCAACTCGATTGCACATTCTCGAAGTTGCTGAGGAAGAGGCGCGCGATGGCCAGCGTCTTTAGGTATTCGACCGCCGTGGCTTCGTCCCAGCCGCGTCCGCCGAGCGCGGTATTTTGCGGCTGAAATGACCAGGGAATAAATGCGGTGAAGCCGCCCGTCTCTTCTTGCAGATCGTAGACGTGCTGGAAATGATTGATGCGGTGCTCGTAGGTTTCGCCGACGCCAAACATCATGGTCGCCGTCGTTCTCATGCCGAGTTTATGCGCGGTGCGGTGTACGTTGAGCCAGTCGTTGGTGAGGCATTTCAAGCGCGCGATCTTATAGCGGACTTCGTCGTCCAGGATCTCGGCGCCGCCGCCGGGAATGGAATCGAGCCCGGCATCGCGCAAGCGCTTGATGGTGTCTTCAATGCTGAGACCGCTGACTTCGGCAATGCAGATGATCTCGGACGCCGAGAAGCAATGCAGGTGCACCTGCGGAAAGCGCTGCTTCATCCCGCTCAACAGAGCTTCGTACCACTCGATCTTCAGATCGGGATGCAGACCGCCCTGCAGCAGCACGCCCGTTCCGCCCAACTCCACCGTCTCGCGCACCTTGTCGTAAATGGTGTCGAAATCGAGAAGGTAACCTTCCTTCGCCATCTTTCCCTTGAGCGGGCGGTAGAAGGCGCAGAAGGTGCAGTACTCGGTGCAGAAGTTGGTGTAGTTGATGTTGCGATCGATAATGTACGTAACCACGCCGTCGGGGTGCAATCGGCGGCGCAGCGCGTCGGCCTCCATCCCGATGCCGACGAGGTCATCGGAGCGATACATTTCGAGCGCTTCAGCTTTGGTCAGAGACATAGGACGTCACAACCCACAGTGACATTCTAACCGGGCAGGCGGAGCGCAGGGAAGCCGGTCTGTTTGCGGTCAGAGAAAACCTTTCCCGAGCTGGCACATCTAAGGGTTGGAATACGTAGTCCGCAACAATCCTGCGCAAATGGCGTTTATAGCGGGGTGCTTCTCAAACGTAGCTCCGGAGGCGGTGAGCTGAATGATGTTGCCTGAATGCCATCTAAGAACATGCACAAGAATTCTGGCGGCTGGGCTGCTTTTGGCCATGCCGTTTCCCGCCCGAGCGGTTCTGGGCGATAGCGCCGCCTCGGTCCTTAGCGACCAGGCCCGCATGAAGGGGACGCTGCACAGTGTGGATCGCGGTGCCTATGTCATGCATGAAATCACCACAACGACGGGCGCAGTGCGAGAGTTCGTCTCTCCCGGCGGAGCAGTTTTCGGTGTCGCTTGGGAAGGCCAATTCCCTCCCGACTTCCAGCATCTTCTGGGACCGTATTATGCGCAAGCGAACCAGGCCGCGTCCCAACAGCAGCCGCGACCCAGGCGTTCTCCGGTTGTCATCACCACGCCGGGCTTGGTGCTTTATCAAACCGGACACATGCGAAGCTTTCACGGCCAAGCCTACATTCCACAGCTACTGCCGCAAGGCGTTCAAGCCAGCGATATCCGCTAAGGGGGAACGATCGTGCGAAAACTATGGCTCTTGCTCGCGCTGGGAAGCCTGACACTGATGGCGGCCTGCGGCGGTGGCAGCGGATCCTCGACGATCACGTCGGTGACGGTTACCTGCTCGCCTTCAACCATCCTGTATGGCCAAACCAACCAGTGCTCGGCAACGGTGATGGGAACGGGAGCCTTCAGTTCGGGTGTGACGTGGACGGCGAGCGCGGGAACCATCTCGAATTCGGGCTTGTTTACTGCTCCATCCGGAGGAGTTGTGTCGCTGCAGGTCACGATTACTGCAACCTCGACGCAGGACAGCAGTAAATCGGGGACAGCCACGGTGACGGTGAATCCGGAGGGACCGCCGCCGAGCAACGTGCAGCCCATTGTGGTAGATGCCGGCCCTGAGCCGCAGACTTTCATAGACGCCGACGAAGCTTTCACGTCCGTCACGATCTGTGTGCACGGTACCAGCACCTGTCAGACGATAGACCATATTCAAGTCGATACCGGCTCCGCGGGTTTGCGCCTCATATCTTCAGTGCTTACTATCACGCTGCCGGCGGAAAACGATTCCAGCGGCAATCCCATGGATGAGTGCGCGGTGTTCTCCGATGGCTATATCTGGGGGCCCGTAGCCACGGCAGACATCACCATGGCGGGTGAACAGGCAGCAGCCGCGCCCGTGCAGATAATTATCCCTTCATCGAGTTCGCCCGCGGTCCCCAGTAGTTGCTCCAGCCAAAGCCCAATGGGAGGCAATGGCAATGAGGGAGGAAGCTCGAACAGCAACAGTGTGAGCACATTCGGCGCTAATGGGATTATCGGCGTGGGACTGTTCCAGCAGGACTGCGGAAGATTCTGCATAAACAACTCGAGCAATCCGACTGTCTATTATGACTGCCCTTCCTCCGGCTGTACTCCCACGACTGCGACTCTGGCCCAGCAGGTGCCGAATCCCGTGGCCATGTTTGCGACGGACAACAATGGAGTACTGATCCAACTACCAGGTGTCCCCAATGGTGGATCAGCATCGGTGTCGGGATCCATGATCTTTGGCATCGGTACGCAATCCAATAATGGACTGGGGAGCGCCACCATTTATCCCGTGCCTGACACCGGGAACAATGCCGGCAACATCATCACCACGTTCAGCGGAAACAGCTATCCCGCCAGCTTCCTCGACAGCGGATCGAATGGAATCTTCTTCCTGGACAGTTCCACCACCGGAATATCGACCTGCTCCGGGCAAAACTCGAGCTGGTACTGTCCGACCACCTCGCCAGACAATCTGTCGGCAACGAATCAAGGCCAGGATGCGAACGGAAATCCGGTGGGTACTGCCGGTACGGTCAACTTCACGATCGAGGGCGCGAGTACTCTATTCAACACAAACAACACAGCTTTCAGCACCTTGGGCGGACCGAATCTCGGTGCCTTCGATTGGGGTTTGGCGTTCTTCTTTGGGCGTAACGTGTTTGCTGCTATCGACGGGATGAGTACCCCCGGTGGCACAGGGCCTTACTTTGCTTACTGAGAGAGCGTGACATTTCAGCTCTAGAACGGGCGTAGTCTTTCATGAGCACCTTGAAGCGGGTAATCGCATCCTCGCTGAAAGCACAGCTATGGCCACGACGTTTCCGATCTTGTTGGCGGCCTTACAATGACCCGCAGAGAATCCGCACAACTGGAGGAGAGTCATGGATGGAGCCGGTACCGGCGCCGCCCCGAAAGCCTCGCGTCCTCACATGGCAGGTTATGGTGTTCCGGAATCCATGGAAGGCAGCCTGCCTTGGGAATGGGCCCGCGAGCGCATCAGCAAGTCGCATAATTACTGGCTGACAACCGTGCGGCCCGACGGCGCTCCGCATACCATGGTGGTTTGGGGCATCTGGCTCGGCGGCGCCTACTACTTCAGTACCAGCGCCACCAGTCGCAAGGGCCGCAATCTTCAGCAGAATCCAAACTGCGTCGTATGCACCGAAAATGCGGAAGAGGCTGTGATTACCGAGGGTGTGGCACGCAAGCTGGACGACGACAAGATTCCGCAGCAGGCGTTCACCGACTACAAAGCGAAATACGCTTGGGAGCTCGACCCGAAGATGGGGCCGGTGTTCGAGGTACGACCACGGGTGGTCTTTGCCATGCCTGAGAAGCAGTTTCCCAAAGGTGTCACGCGCTGGAAGTTTGAATGATTCACAACATTCAGGCCCGGCGAAGAGGAAAAGGCCGGCAGAGCGCCGGGCTGAATGATGGCGTCACGGCGTCTTTGGAGGGGTACCAGTGCTGCTCTTGGTTTTGGCGGCCGTTGCCCGGTGGGCGATGATCTCGTCCTGGATGCCATCGTAAGTCTTCTGCGGAACAATCTTGCGAGTCAAGAGGTCGCGCGTGGAATGGTAGGGACGGCCGTCGATAATTTTCTGCGAATAGGCGCTGCCAATGCCCGCCAGCGCCTCTAGTTGATCTTTTGTGGCGCTGTTGATGTCGAGTTTCTCCGACGGTGAGGTGGACGAACTTGCCGGCTTGCTGGTCTGCGCGGCTTTGCTGCCAGCCGTACCGCTAGAGGCCGTGCTCTGCGCGAGCAACGGTAGAGTAGTTAAGGCAAGTGTCGAGAATAGATAGATTGCGAGATTGCGTAATTTCATGGGACCTCTCCATTTGACTGTCAGTCGAATGCTACGCGCTGGGTGGCCGCCTGTCACGCAGCATCGCGCACGCTACTTGCGAGAACTTCCGAATGCCACGGGTCCCAGAAAGCGCAGCTCAGGGGCTGCCGGAATGAGTCCAATCTCTTGCGCATATCGCAGGAAGAGTTGCAGGCCGGCATGGTTTTGTCGGTCGAGATAGTAATGAACGTTCTCGGTGAGATAGGCAAGAATGTCGGCTTCGCTCAGCCTCAGCTTGGACGACCACTGTTGAGCGATAACACGAAGGCTCGCCGGCTCCAGCCCGCGGTCTCGCGACCGCTGGAACAGTCGTATAAGGTCAAGATCGCGGGGCGCTCGATCCAGCGCGTCGAGTCGCACCGCCCAGAACGCAAACACAAAAGGCTGGCCCGTCCGTTCGTGCCACAGGTGGGCCAGGTCATACACAAAGTATTCTTTGCCGACACTTACCTCCAGCGCTGCATCTCCGATCAGCAGCGCCGCGTCGTGGCTGCGCAGCATGTGGTCAAGCTGCGGAGCGTGCGGTGTGAGCTGCCGGCGACCCCCGAAAAACTTAGCGAACAGCACCTGCAACAGCGCCACCGAAGTGCGGGATGAGGTGTCGGTAGCAACCGTCGCTACCTGCTCGATGGGTTTCTTGCTGACCAGCAGGATCGAGCGGACAAAGTCCTTCGCGGCAATTGCAATGTTCGGCAAAATCACCAGCCCCGGTATCTCGGCGTACGTGACCGCTGGGATGATGCCGATGTCGGCCTGGTTTGCCGCCAGGGCAGCCGCACAGGCGGAGGGGATTGTGTATTCAATCGCAAAATCGCGGGCCGCCTCTCCGTGCTCGAAGTCCCACATGAGGGGCGCGGTATTCAGAAAGGAGATAGCAGAGATGCGCAGTGGGGCCATGAACAATCGAGTCTAGCAAAGCTGGCGCGGTCGCGTCGGCGCCGGGAGTCGCGTCACTCGGTTTTTAATCTGCGCGGCGGCGCAATCACCGCGATGTGTGACAGTTAAACTTCTTCATTGCCAGTCCAAGCCCCATCATTGAATGCGAGTAAATGTCGCGCGGGAGAAGACTGGATGGACACTGCAATGGGCGCTGTGATTGTCATTGGCACCTCAATGCTGCTGTCTATCGCAGGATTGCTAGTGGTGCGTCGCTACGCCAACATCGACTGGCTGAAGCGGCATCACGAACTTGCCAGCTATTTCTTCCTGATGATTGGAACGCTCTATGCCGTGCTGATCGCCTTTGCCATCTACGTAGTCTGGAGCGCGTCCAAGGAGGCGGGCACGAACCTGGAACGCGAAGCGAACGAGGTAGCCGACCTGTCTCGTCTATCGATGGCAATGCCTGACTCAGTGCGCAGCAAGATCACCCCAGCGCTCATGGAGTATCTCAGCGCCGTCGTGGAAGATGAGTTCCCGAGTATGGAGCAGGGTCGCGACAGCCAGCGCACCTGGGCCGCGGTGCAAAACCTGTGGGATGCGTATGGGGCGATCCAGCCCGAAACACCACGGTTGCAAATCTACTGCGCGGAGTCGATGAAGCACTTGACTCAACTCTCGGACTATCGCCGGACCAGGCTGTTCACCAGCCGTGGCACGGTTCCCGCCACGCTATGGTACTTACTGCTTTCTGGCGCTGTGCTGCTGGTTCTCTTCACCTATTTTGTCGGGCACGAGAGCACCTGGGCACAGGCCGCCATGACGGCGGCGCTGGCGGGGATCCTGGCCTTCAGCCTCTTTCTAGTATGGTCGCTGGATAGTCCATATTCGGGGGTGGCAAGCGTTACGCCGCAACCATTCAGTCTGGAACTGGCGCATGTAGCCTCGAGGATGCCAAAGTAATCTCACCTCACCATAAGATCTGACGCCCATTCAGTCTGCTTCTTAAGTTAACCAGACCTCACCTGCACTGGTGACAGGCTTCCTTGACGGTAACCATGATGGTTACTGTCCGACTGTTGGGACGCATTTGCCGCTTGGGGGAATTGTTATGCACGCTGAAGCGCCGGTGAGAGCTCACGATTACGCGGTAACCCGCAAACTGCAATGGCTGGCTTTGTCGTTGACTCCCGGCGTGGGCGCCGGACGCGGCCGCAAGCTGGTTGAAATGTACGGCGACATTGACCGGCTGTTCACTGCGTCGCTGACCGAACTGGAGGCGGCCGGCCTGCCCGCTGCGGCGGCGCAGAGCTGGCGTTAGGCAAGTCGATGGAGCTGGCCAACGCCGAATTTGACCATGCCCGCGAACTGGGCGCTGCAGTGATCGTTCCCGGGGACGCGGAGTTCCCCAGACGCCTGCTGGAAATTTACGATCCGCCACTCGTGCTTTACCTTAAAGGAAACGCAGAAGTTATAGATAAACCTGGGATTGCTATCGTTGGTACCAGGCATCCCACGCCCTACGGAACGGGCATGGCGGAGCGGCTGGCCTGCGACCTTGCGGCCCGTGGGCTCATCATATTCAGTGGGATGGCGCGAGGCGTGGATACCGCCGCCCATCGTGGGGCCTTGCAGGCACACGGCCACACCGTGGCGATCTGGGGTACCGGAATCGACGTCGTTTATCCCGCGGAGAACCGCAAAATCACCGATCAGATACTGGCTGCGGGCGGCGCCATTTTGAGCGAATTTCCGCTGGGGACTTTTCCGGCGCCGCAGAATTTTCCCATCCGCAATCGGCTGATCAGCGGCATTGCCATCGGCGTTTTGGTGCTCGAAGCGGGCGAGTTCAGCGGAACCCGAGTGACGGCCCGTTGTGCGTTGGAGCAGGGACGGGAGGTTTTCGCCGTGCCGGGCAACGTCACCAACAAGCTTTCCTGGGGTCCTAACACATTGATTAAGCAGGGCGCCGCGCTGGTGGCCACCTGGGAGGATGTGTGGGAAGCGCTGCCCGCCGATGTCCGCCTGGCGCTCACTCCGCCGGAGCCGCCTGCATCGGAGGAGGGCGTTCCGTCATCACTGTTTGAGGCGGCGCAGTTGCCGCCGAGCGAGAAAAGGGTTTATGCCCTGATGCGAGCGGACGAATCCATTCACATCGACCAACTGGTCGAGCGCCTGGCTTCGTACCTTTCGTCGTCCGAGATTTTCAGCGCCCTGTTCGAGCTGGAGCTGAGCGGCCGCATCCGGCAGCTGCCGGGGAAGTATTTTGTGAGGACGATGTAGGCGCGAAGCGCTGCTTCGCTCTTCAGCTTTTCGCTTTTCGCTAAGGCAGACGAAACGCGAGGAGGAATCGTGCAGGAATTACGAAGACTTGGAAGTTTGGAGAAGGCCCACACGCTCACGCTCAAGGTGTATCGCGCTACCGAAGGTTTCCGCGATCGGAGATGTTTGGCTGACCAGTCAGATTCGCAGGGCGAGCAGCTTCGATTGCCGCGAATCTGGCGGAAGGATGTGGCCGCTGGGGCGATGGCGAAATGGCCCGCTTCGTCCAGATCGCATGCGGATCGGCGAGTGAGTTGCAAAATCATTTGCGGCTGGCAAAGATTTGGAGTTACTTCAACCACGTCTGAATACGCCGATGCTGCCTCGAGAGACCTGAACTGAGTGTCCGGCAGATGCTGACGCGCATTTCTGCAGAGGCTTCGAGCGCGTCCGCAGCGACGGCGCAGAATCGGCTGCAGTCAGAAAGCTTTAGCTGAAAGCGAAGAGCTGAAAGGCGACCCGCGCCTTTGCCGCCAGTCGGCGAACCCGTGCTAGCTTCGTAAACGTAATCCGCAAGATTGAGGTTCCATTGTCAAAAGGTTTAGTCATCGTCGAGTCGCCCGCCAAAGCGAAGACGATCCAAAAATATCTCGGCTCGGGCTACGAGGTCGAAGCCTCGCTCGGGCACATCAAAGACTTGCCCAAGAAGTCGCTCGGGGTCGATCTGGACAACAATTTCGCCACCGAGTACGTGGTCATTCCCGGCAAGGAGAAGGTCGTCGCCCGGCTGAAGAAGCTGGCGAAGTCGGCCGACACCATCTATCTGGCGCCTGACCCGGACCGCGAAGGGGAAGCCATTGCCGCTCACCTGGCCGAAGAACTCGGCGGCGACTCGGTTGACGGCAAGAAGAAGAGCAAGAAGGGCGCGGTCACCATCCGCCGCGTCACCTTCAACGAGATTACCAAGCGCGCCGTGCAGGAGGCATTCCTCCATCCGCGCGACATCGATAGCAATCTGGTGGACGCGCAGCAGACCCGCCGCGTGCTCGATCGCCTGGTCGGGTACCAGGTCTCGCCGCTGTTGTGGGACAAGGTGCGCCGCGGAATATCCGCCGGACGCGTGCAGACCGTCGCGCTTGCGCCTGATCGTCGAGCGCGAGCGCGAGATCAAGGCGTTCGTCAAGGAAGAGTACTGGACGATCGACGCCCATCTGCACGCCGACAAGCCGCCGACGTTCGCAGCGCGGTTCATCGGCATCGGCGACGAGAAGACGCCCGATCCCCAACGGCGAAGATGCCGCCAAAATCAAGGCTGCGCTGGAGACCGCCGACTGGAGCGTTCGCTCGGTTGACAAGCGCGAGCGCCGCCGCAATCCGGCAGCGCCGTTCACCACCAGCAAGTTCCAGCAGGATGCCTCGCGCAAGCTGCGCTTCAGCGTGAAGCGCGCCATGATGATCGCCCAGCGCCTGTATGAAGGCGTCGATCTCGGCGAAGAGGGCACGGTCGGACTCATCACCTACATGCGTACCGACTCGCCGCAGGTGTCGAACGACGCCATGGCCGAAGTGCGCGAACTGATCGGCAAGGAGTACGGCAAGGAATTCCTGCCCGGAGTCGCCGAACACCTACAAGTCGAAGAAGAGCGCGCAGGAGGCGCACGAAGCCATTCGCCCGACGTCGGCTGTCGCGGCATCCGGACCAGATCAAGCAGTATCTCCAGGAAGACGAGTACAAGGTTTACAAGCTCATCTGGCAGCGCTTCGTCGCCTCGCAGATGAATCCCGCCGTCTTCGACCAGACCACCGTGGAGATCGACGCCAAGAACGGCAACGACGTGTTACCGCTTCCGCGTCACCGGTTCGGTGCTCAAGTTCGAAGGCTTCCTGAAGGTTTACGAAGAGTCGAAGGACACCAAGGACGAAGAGGACGAGGCGCTCAAGCACAAGCTGCCGGTGCTGACCGAAGGCCAGAAGCTCACCCTGAAGGGGCTCGATGCCGAGCAGCACTTCACCGAGCCGCCGCCGCGCTTCAACGAGGCCTCGCTGGTGAAGGAACTGGAAGAGCGCGGCATCGGCCGTCCTTCCACCTATGCCGCCATCATCAGCACCATCCAGGAGCGGCAATACGTGCAGAAGATCGGCGGAAAGTTCATTCCCACCGAAATCGGCTTGGTGGTGACCGACCTGCTGGTCGCGAACTTCAAGGACATCTTCGATCTGCAATACACCGCGCGGCTGGAAGAGGAGCTCGACGAGATCGAAGACGGCAAGGAGCGCTGGACCGACGCTCTGGCCGAGTTCTACAAGAAGTTCGAGAAGGAACTCCATTACGCCGAAAAGCACATGGAGAACGTGAAGCGGATGGAGAAGCCCACCGACGAGAAGTGCGAGCGGTGCGGCTCGCCGCTGGTCATCAAGTGGGGCAAGCACGGCTCGTTCTACGCCTGCAGCGCGTACGACAAGACCGATCCCAACAGTTGCACGTTCACCAAGGAAAACCCCATCGACCTGCCCGACCTCGATTCGGCCGACGTGCAGGAGACGACGCAGGAAGAGTATTGCGAGAACTGCGGCCGTCCGATGGTGCTGAAGCGCGGGCGCTTTGGGCAGTTCATGGCCTGCACCGGATATCCCGATTGCAAGACCACGCGCCGTCTCGACCAGGCGAAGAAGGTCCCCGACATTCCGCTCGACGAGAAGTGCCCGCAGTGCGGACGCAATCTTCTGCTGCGGCATGGCCGCTTCGGCGAATTCATCTCCTGCAGCGGATATCCGGAATGCAAGTGGGTGAAGCAGAACTACATCGGCGTGAAGTGTCCGGAGTGCAAGGACGGCGAGCTGGCGGAGAAGAAGGCCCGCCGCGGCAACTTCTTCTACGGTTGCTCCAATTATCCCAAGTGCGAGTTCACCTCGGCCTACAAGCCGGTGGCCGAGCCCTGTCCGGAGTGCGGCAGTCCGTACCTGCTGGAGAAGACCCTGAAGTCGGGCACCTTCCTGGTCTGTCCGAACAACAAGCGCACCGAAGCGACGAGCCGAAGAGCCCAAGCGCCGCGGAAAGAAGAAAGCCGGGGATGAGAGTACGGTTAAATGTGACTACTCGCGGGAAATCCAGCCGGAAGCTGTTGCATAATAGGTAAGCTTATCAATCCAAACTCGCCCGGCCATCACGCCGGGCATTCCTGTGAAAAGGAGGTAAAACATATGGCAGGACAACTGAAAGAGCGGGACCATCATTGCCCATCTGATCGTCAATGACGCTCCCAAAGCGCTGGACTTTTACAAGAACGCATTTGGAGCGGAGATCCATGGGTGTGCACAAGACGCCCGACGGAAAGGTAATGCACGCGGAGTTGAGCATCGGCGGCGCCAGGCTGATGCTGGCTGACGAATTTCCCGGCATGGGCTCGGTTCGGCCAAGACGCTGGGCGGCAGCCCGGTGGTGCTGAATCTGTACGTTCACGGAAGACGTCGACAGCCTGTTCAACCAGGCGGTGGCCGCAGGCGCAACGGTGGTCATGCCGCTGGCGAACCAGTTCTGGGGCGATCGCTACGGCCAGATCACCGATCCCTTTGGCCATCGCTGGGCGTTGGGCCAGCACATTGAAGACGTTGCGCCCGACGAGATGGAGCGCCGCGCCAAAGAGGCCTTCGCGAAGATGGCACCCGCACAAAGTAGCCTGCCGAAGCCAGGCCGAACGCTCAATCATCACGCACTGAGAAGCCGTCATGCAGGCGGCTTTTCCAACCTAACTATCCGGAGGATTCATGAGCACCTCACAAGCCACCCACCACGATGCTGAACTCATCCTGAAGCTCTACGACCTGCGCCGCGAGCCGGTAATGCGCGAGGCGCGGAATTTCGTAGCTGGCTTTGCCCCAAGTCGGTCGACGACTGCTCGCCGTCGCCAATGCGTTTGGCACCAAGGAAAACGCCTATGTCCGCCAGGTGTTCGGCTACTGGGAAATGGTGGCCTCCCTGATCGTTCACGGCACGCTGAACGCGCTGCTGGTCGTACGACACCTGCCAGGAAATGTATTTCGTGTACGCCAAGATCCAGCCATACCTGGAGGAGTTCCGGCAGAAGACGGCATGCCGGAGTTCCTGCGCAACGTGCAGAAGGTCGTGGAGGGCTCGGCGGAAGGCCGGGAGCGGCTGGCGCGCATGCAGAAGCGCGCAGGCCGAAATGCCGCTGCGGCAGCTGCCGCGGTAGCAGGTGCCTAGCTCAGGTATTCGCGAATATAGGGATCGTGGCAGCGCAGCAGTTCCGGCGCGGTCCCTTCGAAGATGATTTGTCCGTCGCGCAGAATCAGAAACCTGGTGTGGACAGTCGCGTCGACGCCGTCCTCCACCGGCACCATCTTGTTCTGCTTGCGATCGAAGTAGTGGCTGGCCATGGTGAAGGCATCCTGCAGGCGATGCGTCACCAGCAGGGAACTGGTCTGGTAAACGTCGCGCTGCTTCACGACCAGCTCGATGATGGTGTTGGAGGTAACGGGATCGAGTCCGCCGGTGGGCGAGTCGTACAGCAGCACCTCGGGCTGGGTGATGATGGCGCGCGCAATCGCCACGCGGCGCCGCATTCCGCCGGAAAGCTCCGACGGGAAACAGGCGTACGGTGTGCTCCAGTTCCACGAACGCAAGCGCCTCCAGCACGCGCGCGTGGATTTCGTCGGTAATCTTGCCGGTTTCCTCGATCAGCCGGTAGGCGACGTTCTCCTCCACCGTCAGCGAATCGAAGAGCGCGCTCTCCTGAAACACCATGCCGATCTTGCGCCGCAGGGCGAACAGGTCCTGCTCCCGCATCTGACGTAATCTCCTCGCCGAGCACGGTGATGCGTCCGGCGTCGGGCTTGAGCAGCCCGAGCGCCAGCTTCAGGATCAAGGTTTTCCCGGTCCCGGCCTCGCCCAGCAGGATCTTGGTCTCGCCGCGTGGCAGTTGAAACGAAATGCCCTCCAGCACCGGGTGCTCGAAAGCGATCGAGACGTCCTCGAAGCGAATGACAGCGTCAGCCGTGGACGTGGCCGGTGGGTTGCGGCTGCTCGACGGGCGGTGCGAGGCTCGACATGATTAGTACTGGAAGATCGCCATCAGCAGCTTGGTGATGAAGAAATCGCTGACCACGATCAGCACCGATGCCGCAACCACGGCCTGCGTCGTGGCCCGTCCGACGCCTTGCGTGCCGCCTTTGGCGGTCAGTCCGTAGTAGCAGCCGATGCTGGCGATGATAAAGCCGAAGAACACGGGCTTGCACAGTCCCATGAACACATCTCCAAAGCGCAGCGCCTGGTAGGCCGTGGTCCAGTATTGGTTGGGGTCGAGCCCCAGCAGCAGATACGAGATCACGAAGCCGCCGGTCAGTCCCACCAGGTCAGAGATGATGCTGAGAAAGAACAGCATGACCACGCTGGCGATGACGCGCGGCGTGACCAGTTTCTTGGTGGGATCGACGCCCATGGCCCGCATGGCGTCGATCTGCTCGGTCACTTTCATCGAGCCCAGTTCGCTGGCCATGCCGCTGGAGTTGCGGCCGGCGACCATCAGTCCCGGTCAGCACCGGCCCCAGCTCGCGCACCATCGAGAGCGACACCAGTTTCCCGGTCAGCGACAGCGAACCAAACTGCTGCAGCGTGCTGGAGGTCTGCAGGGCCAGCACCGCGCCGGTGAAGAAGCCGATCAGCACCACAATGGGCAGCGAACCGACGCCGATGGAATCGGCCTGCAGCAGGGTGTCGGCGAAGTAGCGGGGATGCGCGAAGAGGTTGGTGAGCGACCGGCCAGCGAGCAGCGAGTAATCCTGCACGGCCTCGACGTTTTCCTTGGCGATGTCGGTCAGGCGAGAAGATTGGCATGCTTGGTTCCGGAAAAGCGCTACGAACGAAAATATATCAGAGCGGCGGACTGAGCTCGGTTTCCGGCGTCGATCAGCTGCCGGACGGTGCCATTCAGGCGAAAAGCCTGGCCGACATTACCGCCCAGTAGGTCGATCGGACTGGCGCGGATGAAAGTCGGACTCGATTCGACACTTTGCTTGCAGCAGCGCCGCGTTGATTTAGTATCGCAATGCCTAGCTGTGGCCGGCAGCGCAGGAGGCCGCAGCATGGCGTTTCAAGTGGATCGGAGTGCGTTCGACCCCGAATCCGGATTCGAGTACTACATCTGCTTCAAGCCCCCGAGCCAGGTGGAGGGCGACGAAGTGAGTCGCGCATTTCCGTCGAGGTCGGCGTGTCGGTGTCGGAGACCGGCGACATCGCCGACCTCAGCTTCATGCTGCCCAAGATCTGCCGCAACGATCACGCCCTGTCCTTCCTGAAGCGAGATCCCACGGCGGCCTGCGTGGAGAACCGGGTGTTTATCGCCCTGCCCGGCCTGAGCGGCGACGCAGTTCTCAACGCTCCGGCGAACGCTCGAACTCGACAACGCCGGACGCATCGTCGCCATCGAAATCAACGGCTGCATTCCGCAGACCACCACCTTTCGCCCGGGCACGCGTAAGGCCGCGCTTCGCTGTTCGCTCGTTCGCTAAAGATCACAAATCTGACCATCGGAGTCTGACTACTCGCTCAGTTATCGACTACGCGATCAAATGGCAAGAGCGTATCTGCGAATAGCGAATAGCGAACAGCGAACGGCGCGCTGTCCGGTATCATGACGGCGTGGACGATGTATCTGCATTCATCCTGGCGGCGGCCGCAGCTCGCGCATGGGACCGACAAGGCGCTGCTTTCGTTGGCAAGCAAACGCTGCTGGAGCGCGCCTTGCACACGGCTGCGACCGTCGCCGAACGGTTTTATCGTCGGCCCGCGCGACGGTATGCGCAATACGGCGAGGTCATCGAGGACGTGTTTCCCGGTTGCGGGCCGCTCGGCGGAATTCATGCCGCGCTTATGTGTCACCCAGACCGATCTTGAATCTCATCTTGTCGGTGGACATGCCGCTCGATGACGTCCAGACTTTCTGCGCTGGCTGCTGCAGCAGGCGCGCGCCAGCAGTGAGATGATCGTGGTTCCCGAGGCGCTGGGCGGGCTGCAGCCGCTGTGCGCGGTCTATCGGCGCGCCGTGCGGGCCGTGGTCGAGCAGGCGCTGAAGAGCGGGCGACTACAAGATCGGATCATCTGTTTCCGCTGTGTGCCCACGCGTACATCTCCGAGAGCCGAAATTCGTGCGGCGGGATTCTCGCCGATACATCTTTCGCAATGTGAACACGCCCGAAGAATATGAAGATCTGGTGCAGAAGGACGGATGCCTTGCAAGTGAGAGGCAACGGCCGAATGAACGAACGCAAGCCCTACATCGAGTTCCAGCACGTGCACAAGGCCTTCGGCAGCAAGGTCGTGCTCAACGATGTCAGCTTCGACGTCATGCCGGGCGAAACCGTTTGCATCCTGGGGCGAAGCGGCGTCGGCAAATCGGTTTCGCTGCACGAGATCATGGGTTTCCTCAAGCCCGACAGCGGGCACGTCTGGGTCGCCTACGAGGACATCACCGATTATCGGCGAAGAGGACATGGAGCGCATCCGCAAGAAAGTCACCATGGTCTTTCAGAACGGCGCGCTCTTCGATTCGCTGACCGTCGGCGAGAATGTCGCGTTTCCGTTGCGCGAGCGCGGCGGACTTGAAGAGGAGCAGATCTACCAGATCATCGACGGACTGCTCGACATGGTGGGCGTGCGCGAATTCCGCGACCTGTTGCCGTCGGACCTGTCGACTGGCATGAAGCGCTCGGTGGCCATTGCCCGCGCTCTGGCCGCGCAGCCCGACGCCGTGCTCTACGACGAGCCGACCACCATGGTCGATCCGCTGATGGCCCACCTGCTGGGCGACCTGATCAAGAAGCTCAAGAGGCAGCTGAAGCTGACCAGCATCGTGGTGACCCACGATATGGCGCTGGCCAAGAAGCTGGCCGACCGCCTGCTGTTTCTGCACGAGGCGCGGGCCATTTTCTTCGGCACGTTTGCGGAGATGCAGAAGTGCAAGGAGCCCATCGTGCAGGAGTTCCTGGAGCTCGACTCGCTGGACTTCGAGCGCTACTTCGGCGCGCAACGGCCGCCGCACGTCCGCGCGATCGTGCTGTAGAGCACGAATAGCTGTGTCACGTTCCGTGATCTCGAACGCTTAGAATCCCTGCGCCACCAACCGCTCGACCGTCAGCCTGCCGGTCTGCTCGTCGCGCCGCGTCCATTTCTCCAGATATTTGGCGACGATGTCGGTCTCGATGTTCACCGGGTCGCCGGGCTTCAGCGAATTCAGGTTGGTCATCTTGATGGTGTGCGGAATGATGGCGATCGTCAGCCGCAGGCCTTCCAGCTTGGCCACCGTCAGGCTGATTCCTTCGATCGCGATCGATCCCTTGAACACCACGTATTTCTCCAGGTCTTCGGGGATGTCGATGAGCAGCCAGAAGTCGTCGGCGTTGGCGATCGGCTCCAGGCCCACGAAGCGGCCCGTGCCGTCCACGTGGCCCTGCACAATGTGTCCGCCCATGCGCGCATCCGCCTTGAGCGGCAGCTCCAGGTTGACCTGCGCGCCCTCGGTGATCCGCGAGAACGAAGTTCGCGTCCAGGTTTCTTCGCCAGGTCGGCGCAGAAGGATCCGGCTTGATGTCGAGCGCAGTCAGGCACACGCCGCTGACGGCGACGCTGTTGCCCTCGCTGCAGTTCTTTCGCGGTGACCGGGAGCTTGAATGGTGATGCGGTGATTGCCGCCGCTTTCGACGATGCTGAGCGATGGTTCCAACTTCTTCCACCAGTCCGGTAAACATGATGATGACCTCGAAGCATTAGCTAGCCTCAGCAATCAGCTGCGGAGGCCGTAAGTTATGTCAATGATCTAGGGCAACGTACACGTGAATCAGTCGTCCGCGTACGGATCGCGCAAATATCCTTCGACCGCAAAGTCCTCTCCGAAGCGGTGCAGCGTCAGCGAGCGCACATAAGCCGCTTCGCTGATGCGGCGATAGCCCGTGCCCAGCGCCAACGGAATCGAACCCTGTGCCCGCCAGAATCTTCGGCGCGTAGTAAAAGAAAATCTTGTCCACGATTCCCGCCGACAGCGCCGCCCAGTTCACCATGGCGCCGCCTTCGATGATGAGGCTGGTGATTTCGCGCTCGCCGAGCTTCGCCATACACTCGTTCCAGGTCGGGCCGGCCGTCGGATGGTCGGGACGCCGCTGGGGAAGGGAATGGTTCCGTCTTCCAGCGGCTGACGCATGGGGACCTGCTCCACCATCATTCCGCGCTCTTCCAGTTCCCGCCGCTTGTTTTCTTCGGCGAAGCAGCAGAACACGATGACGTCGTACGTCGCCGTCTCGCACCACGCGCGAGTCCAGCGGCAGCCGCAGGCGCGAATCGAGAATCACCCGCAGCAGCGGCCGGCGCCGCGGAAGGCCGGTGCGGTCGGTGAGCAGCGGATCGTCGGCGATGATGGTGCCCACGCCGACCATGATGGCGTCGTTGGCGTGGCGCATCTCGTGCACGTGCGCGCGCGCCTCTTCGCTGGTGATCCAGCCGCCGCTCGCCGCCAGCGAACTCATGGTGCTCGGGGCTGATGCTGTCGCCCGGAGGCGGCGCGATCTTGCCATCCAGCGTCATCGCGGTCTTCAGCGTGATGAACGGAGTCTTGTACCGGATATACTTGGCAAAGGCCTCGTTGAGCTTGCGTGGCTTCGGCTCGCAGAGGCCTTCCTGAACTTCGATTCCGGCGGCGCGCAGCCTCTCGAAGCCGCGTCCCGCGACCAGCGGATTAGGATCGCGCATCGCGGCGACAACGCGCTTCACGCCGGCCGCGATGATGGCGTCGGCACACGGACCGGTGCGTCCCACGTGCGAACAGGGCTCCAGATTCAGGTAGAGCGTGCCGCCGCGGGCCCGCTCCCCGGCTGCCTCGAGCGCGAGAACTTCGGCATGCTTGAGGCCGTCGTAAGTGTGGGTGCCGCGGCCGACGACCTTGCCCTTCCGTCGACACCAGCACCGCGCCTACTCGCGGGTTCGGCGAAGCCAGCGCGATTCCCCGGCGGGCAAGCTCCAGGGCCTGCTGCATGAGCGCTGCGTCGTTTGGCTTGGGTGCTCATGTTCAGTTGAACAGCGAATCCACAAAATCCTGTGGAGTTGAACGGCAACAGGTCGCCCACTTTTTCGCCGACTCCCACGTAGCGCACCGGCAGGCCGAGTTCCTTCGAGATGGCGACCACCACGCCGCCCTTGGCGGTGCCGTCGAGCTTGGTCAGCACGATGCCCGTGACGCCGGCCGATTGCGTAAACAGCCTCGCCTGCTGCAATCCGTTCTGTCCGGTGGTCGCGTCCATCACCAGCAGCGTCTCGTGCGGGGCGGTGGCGATGAAGCGCTGCGCCGTGCGGCGCATCTTCTCCAGCTCGGTCATCAGGTTGCTCTTGGTGTGCAGACGGCCGGCGGTGTCCACGATGACGTAGTCGATGTTGCGCGCCTTGGCCGCCTGCAGCGCGTCGAAGAGCACCGCCGCGGGATCGCCGCCCGGCTTGTTCTTGATGACTTCGATGCCGGTGCGGTCGCCCCAGATTTCCAGCTGCTCGATGGCGGCGGCGCGAAACGTGTCAGCCGCCGCCAGCAGCACGGTCTTGCCCTGCGCGCGCAACGCGTGCGCCAGCTTGCCGATGGAGGTGGTCTTGCC
Organism: uncultured Acidobacteriaceae bacterium; assembly: GCA_963737435.1. Lineage (GTDB taxonomy): Bacteria > Acidobacteriota > Terriglobia > Terriglobales > Acidobacteriaceae > Bog-257. The sequence continues at coordinate 98,149 of CAVTSI010000011.1, forward strand.
GGTGCCGTTCACGCCGACGACCAGGATGACTTCCGGTTCGCCATCGACTTTCTGCACCGGCTGCTTTTCGGCGGCATTCAGGATCTTCAGCAACTCTTCTTTCAGCACGCGCTTCAGTTCGTCGACATCGCCGATCTGCTTGCGATCGACTTTCTCGCGCAGGGCTTCCAGCACGGCCGCGGTCGTGGCGGTGCCCAGGTCGGCGCTGATCAGCGTGGCTTCCAGATCGTCCAGAGTGTTGCGGTCGATCTCCTTGCCGATCGCGACCACGTCTTCGATGCGCTCGCTGAGGCTCTCGCGCGTGCGCGTGACCGCCTCTTTCATGCGCTCCAGAAAACTCGGTTTTTCTTCGGTGCTGCCAAACAGGGTTTGAATCATCGAAGGAGTCCGTCGCGAGCTGTCACGAAGTGCGCACGTGGACGGAGCTAATTTGCCGCTCCGACGAAAGCTGATGAGCCGCGAAATTTCATTATAGTCAACCGTTGCGCTGCCGCTGTCATCGCGCTGTCGCGATCGCTGCGCGCTTTCTCGGAATCCGCTCGCTCGAGCTGCTTCATCCAAAGCATATGTTCAACAAGGAGGCCTCATGGCGAAGTGCGAGCACGTGAAGCAGGCCAATCCCAAGGTCAAACCCAGTGGCAGGATTGCAAGGAATGTCTCGAGCACTCGGTCAGCGGTCGGGTGCAATTGCGCAAATGTCTGATCTGCGGACACGTTGGCTGTTGCGATTCTTCCCCGGCAGCCACGCCAACCAAACACTTCCAGGAAACCGGACATCCGGTGATGAAGGCTTCAAGTCGGGCGACTGGAAGTGGTGTTACGTCATCGAGGCGTACATGTGATTCGGCAACGACTGCCTGGCTGGCCCGTTCGCACTTCGCACGCGGTTCTCATGTTTGTGTACTCTGTACGATCAGCGCCGGAGATCCTGCTAATTCTGTTCATGACAATTGATGGCCATTCTCTAACCGCATTCAGCATCCCGCTTCGTTCAGCGGCGCGTATCGGCGTGTGCCTGGCGCTCGCGTCTGCTGGCGGCGACGCTTCGCGCAGGTTCCGTCTCCCTGGGTCGATACCAAGCCGCTTGCCGTCGATACCGGCGACGACCGGGCTGAAGCTGATGTTGCGCCGCCTGCACACCACGGCGCGCCTGATGCACACCATCGCCCATCCTGACGACGAAGACGGCGGCATGTTGACGCTGGAATCTCGCGGGCACGGCGTCACCGCCCTGCAGTTGACGCTGAACCGCGGCGAAGGCGGCCAGAACAAGGTTGGCAGCAATCTGTTGGATGAGCTCGGTATCGTTCGCACCCTGGAGTTGCTGGCGGCCGACCGCTATTACGGCGTCGAGCAGCGCTTCACCCGGGTTGCCGACTTCGGCTTCTCCAAGACGCCGGAGGAGACCTTCCAGATGTGGGGTGGCCACGACGTCGCGCTCGGCGACATGGTGCGCGTCATTCGCACCTTTCGTCCCGACGTGATCTGCACTCGCTTTCAGGGCGACAGCCGCGACGGCCACGGCAATCATCAGGCGTCCGGAATCCTCACGCGCGAAGCGTTTCGCGCCGCCGCCGATCCCGCGCGATTTCCCGAGCAGATTCGCGAAGGCCTGCAACCCTGGCAGGCCAAGAAGCTGTACATGGACAACGTTCGCGGCACGGAAGAGTGGACCATCGAACTGGAAACTTCGCAGTACGACCCGCTGCTGGGCGAAACCTACGTGCAATTCGCGTGGAAGGGACTGAAGCACCAGCTCTCGCAGGGCGCCGGCGGATGGACGCTCTCCGAGGGCCGCCGCACCAGCTATTACAAGCTGATCGACTCCGTCTTGCCCAACCCCCGGCAGCAGGCGCGCACGAGAAGGATTTCTTCGACGGAATCGACACGTCGTTGCCCGGCCTGGCGTCGCGGCTTGGCGCCGACCAAGCGAAAGCTCCCTGGCTTGCGCCCGCAGCTTGAGGCGATCGCGAAGACTGGTGGATGAAGCCACCACGGCGGCGCAGACAAACGACTCAGGCGGCAGCGAAGCCGTTGCTGCGCGGGCTGAACCTGACGCGGGCGCTGATCAGCAAGGTTGAGCAATCGGATCTGCCGGCCGCCGAGAAAGCCGACTTGCTTGCCACTCTGCGCACCAAGCAAGAGCAGTTCGAGCAGGCCGCGAATCTGGCGCTGGGCACTCGATCTGGGCGTCGGTCCGGGCACTCCCGACGGGCGTCCCATGGCGGAGGAGTTTCCCACTGCGAACGGCGACGTGCTGGCCGCAGTCATCACGGCAGGGAAGTCGTTTCTGCTGCTGGCGAAGCTGCACAACGGCAGCACGCTTCCGCTGGATCTGAAGCAGTTTACGCTCGACGTTCCGCCGGGCTGGAAATCCGAGCTGTTCATGGACAACGTGCCGAAGCGAATCGCGCCCGGCGACGGCTGCGCGCTTACCTTCCGCGTCACGCCGCCCGCGGACGCGCAGCTCACCAAGGCTTATTTCCACCGCGACGATCCCGAGACCGATGCCATCTATCAGATCGACGAGCCGGAGTACGTGACGCTGGCGCTGCCTCCGCCGCCGGTCGCGGCGCACGTGGTGTACAGCATCGACGGCGAGGAAGGCGAGATTCGCAGCTTCGCGCGCACGCCGGTGCACGACACCCATGGCGAGGCATGGTCCATGCCGCTGGCCGTGGTGCCGCCGTTTTCGGTGGAGACATCGCCCACCACGCAGATCATTCCGGCCGGCTCGAATCCTTCCGCGCAGTTGAGCGTAGTGGTGCGCTCAACCGTGGCCCATGCCAACGGCACTGTGCGTCCCGAAGTACCGTCGGGATGGAAGGTCGAACCGCAGTCGGCGACGGTCGAGTTCAGCAAGACCGGCGAACACGCTGCCGAATTCAAAGTGTTGCCGGACGGCGCAAAAGAGGCCCGCTACCAGGTGCGCGCGCTGCTGAACGCCAATGATCGCGATTACAGCGAAGGCTACAGCCTGGTCACGCGGCCCGATCTCGGCGGCTTCTTCTACTACCAGCCCGCCATGCAGCGCGCCAGCGTCGTGGAAGTGAAGGTCCCGCAGGGGCTGAAGATTGGCTACATCATGGGCGCGGGCGACGACATTCCCGACGTTTTGCGGCAGGTTGGGTTCGACGTGACATTGCTGACGCCAGATGATATTGAGCACGGCGATCTGACGCGCTTCGGCACCATCGTGCTCGGCATTCGCGCCTACGACACCCGCGATGACGTGAAGAAGAACAATCAGCGGCTGCTGGATTATGTGCGCAATGGCGGCACGCTGCTGGTGCAGTACAACACCTCGCCAGGCGACTTCAACGCCGGGCACTACACTGCCTTATCCCGCGCAACTCAGCCGCGAGCGCGTGACCGTGGAACAGGCGCCGGTCACCATCCTCGATCCGCAAAGCCCGGTCTTCCACTACCCCAACCAGATTACGGCGCACGATTTTGACGGCTGGGTGCAGGAGCGCGGCTTGTACTTCATGGACCAGTGGGACCCGCACTTCACGCCGCTGCTGGCGTCGCAACGATCCCGGCGAGTCGCCGCAAAAGGGCGGGCTGTTGCTGGCGCAATATGGCAAGGGATATTACATCTACACCGGATATGCTTTCTTCCGCCAGTTGCCGTTCGGCGTGCCCGGGCGCCATCCGTCTCTACGTGAACCTGCTGAGCGTGGGACATGAGCCCAAATAGTCCGCCTGACCAGCCCGAACTGATTCGCGGCGTCGGACTGGCCGGCGCAACCACGCTGAACATGATTGACATGATCGGCGTGGGGCCGTTCATCACCATCCCGCTGATCGTGAGTGCGGCGGGCGGACCGCAAGCCATGCTCGGCTGGATCTTGGGCGCAGTCTTCGCCCTGTGCGATGGCCTGGTCTGGGCCGAGCTGGGCGCGGCCATGCCCGGAGCCGGCGGCTCGTATCGCTACCTCAAGGAAATCTACGGACCGCGAATCACTGGGACGGCTGCTGTCGTTCCTTTTCATCTGGCAGCTTTCGTTCAGCGCGCCGCTGTCCATTGCCTCGGGCTGCATCGGACTCTCGCACTATGCCGGATATCTTGGCCCGGACTTGACGCACGCTCGCTGGAACGCACGCTTCATCTCGGCCTGCCCTGCTGGGCGCGCTTGAGGTGCGCGTGGTCCTGATGCCGGGTACGTTCGTCGCGATTGCGACCTGCGCGTTGGTGGTTTTCCTGCTGTACCGGCGCATCACCGCGGTTGCCAAGACTCGCCGAATTGCTCTGGGTCGGCGTCGCGCTGGCGATGGCCTGGATCATCGTCGCCGGATTCATGCATTTCCGCCCAGCCCTGGCATTCGATTTCCCGCCGGGCGCCTTTCACCTGTCGCACGAATTCTTCACCGGCATGGGCGCGGCGATGCTGCTCGCCACCTACGACTACTGGGGCTATTACAACGTTGCTTTCTGGGCGGGGAAGTGAAGGATCCGGGACGCACCATTCCGCGTGCCCTCATTCTTTCCATTCTTGCGGTTGCTGCGCTCTACATCGTGATGAACATCGCCGTGCTGGGCGTGATTCCGTGGCGGGAACTGGCGCAGCATTCCGGCGACCAGCAGACAACTACGTCATGTCGGTGTTCATGCAGCGCATCTACGGCAGCTGGGCAGGGCGGGCCGTAACCGGCTTGATCATGTGGACGGCGTTCGCTTCGGTGTTCTCGCTGCTGCTTGGCTACTCGCGCGTGCCCTACGCCGCGGCGCTCGACGGCAATTACTTCCGCGCTTTTGCGCGCGTCCATCCCGCAGCATCGCTTTCCTACGGTTTCGTTGCTGGCGCTGGGCGGAGTCGCAATGCTGTTTTGCTTCTTGCGTCTGGCCGACGTGATTGCGGCGCTGGTGGTCATTCGAATCCTGTTGCAGTTCATCGTGCAGGCGGTTGGTTTGATGGTGTTGCGCAAGCGCCAACCCGATATGCCGCGGCCCTTTCGCATGTGGCTTTATCCGCTACCGGCGCTGCTGGCGATTGCGGGATTCATCTTCATTCTGGTGGCGCGAAAGAACTTTCTGCGCGAAATCCGCTACGCGGTGGTGATTCTGGTGGTCGGCTTGGTGATTTACTTTGTGCGCTCGTGGCGACGCGGCGAGTGGCCTTTCGCGGCCCACCCGGCGGGCGTGGAGGCGGCGGGATGAAAGCAGCCGAGCCAGCGCAACTGGTCACGGTTTGCCAGCGACTCGCAACGTCTGCGTCCGAATCTGGACGCAACCGGCTTACGTTTCTGCCGCCGCGCGGTCAGATTCTCGATGGCCACGAGCGGAGCATGGCAGGAACCGATTGTGCCCCCAGTTGCCGCGCCGGCGACGGTCGAGGGGTCTGAACCCATGTCGGAACTCGGGTCCATTCCACCGATGCCCATTGCGCCGCCGCGACGGCGCAGCGTGCTTGGTCCCTTGCATGAGCCTCTGTTCCGGACTCTGTGGATTGCGGCCGTCGTCAGCTACACCGGCACCTGGATGCAGAACGTCGGCGCCGGATGGCTGATGACCTCGCTGACCATGTCGCCGCTGATGGTCGGACTGGTGCAGGCGGCCGGCAGCATTGCCGTGTTCCTGGTGGTGCTGCCCGCCGGCGCGATCGCCGACGTGGTCGATCGCCGCAAACTACTGCTCTTCACCCAGACCTGGATGGTGGTGGCCGCGGCAGGACTCGGCGTTCTCACCATCGCGGGCAAAGTAACTCCATCGCTGCTGTTGCTGTTTACGCTGCTGATGGGCTTTGGCGCGGTGCTGAACGATCCCGCGTGGCAGGCCATCACGCCCGAGATTGTTTCGCACCAGAACTTTGCCGCCGGGATTGCGCTGAATTCCGCCGGATTTAACGTGGCCCGCGCGATTGGTCCCGCGCTCGGCGGCCTGGTAATTGCCGCGGCGGGTTCGGGTATCGCGTTTCTGCTGAACGCGCTTTCGTTCTTCGGCGTCATCTATTTTCTGTACCAATGGAAGCGCAAGCCCGGACGCACGTCGCTGCGACTGGGCCACATGTTCACCGCCATGTTCGAAGGTTTTCGCTACCTGCGCACCTCGCCGCCGATGAAGGCGGTGCTGGTGCGCAGCGCGGTCTTCAGCATTTCGGCGAGCGCGTTGCCGGCGTTGTTGCCGCTGCTGGCGCATCCCTTCGGATCGCAAGGCTACGGTCTGTTGCTGGGCTTCTTCGGATTGGGCGCGCTGTTGGGCGCCACGGTGCTGCCGTTCTTCCGGCGCAGACTTTCGGCGGATGCATTGGTTTCGCTCGCCACCGCGGTCTTCGCGTTTGCCACTTTCGCCGCAGGCAGATGGCAGAACTTTCCCGGTGCTGTCGGTGACCATGCTGATTGCCGGCGTCGCATGGATTCAAATCCTGGCCAGCTTGAACGTGTCCGCGCAAACCATGTCGCCGGGCCACATGCGCGCCCGGGCGATTTCGATGTACCTGCTGGTTTTGCAGGGCGGACTGGCAGGCGGCGCTGCACTCTGGGGAGAGATTGCCGAACGCTTGGGCATGGGCCGTTCGCTTGTCCTACGCCGCCATCGGCCTGGGGGTTGGCATGCTGGCGACCTTCTGGTTCCGGCTCCGTTCGGTCGAAATCCACCCCAACGCCCTGGCAATGGATTAGAATCGTCAACACGCACTTCGGCCACGACTTTAAATACACCAATACAGTGGAGGCTTTCTCGATGAACAAGCAAGTTGCAATGGGAATTTTGTTGCTGGCGCTCGGCCCAGTAGGAACTGCGGTTGCGGCAAATCCGCAAGCCGCCATGCAAGCTAAACCCGACCAGAAACCCACATTTGCGATGGTGCTCGACCGTTCGCTGAGCAATGTGGAGCACGAAGTGGTTCCGGCGGCTGAAGCCATGCCCGAGGACAAGTTCAATTTTGCGCCCACCCAAGGCGAGTTCAAGGGCGTGCGGACGTTCGCCCAGCAGGTGAAACACATCGCGGCGGTCAACTACATGCTGCGGCGCCGGAATCCTCGAGTGAAAAACCGCCGGTGGATTTGGGGGCGAAAACGGGCCCGACAAGATCACGTCGAAGGCGGACGTGGTGAAATTCCTGAAAGACTCGTTCACCTATCTGCACAAGGCGCTGAACAGCATCGACGAAAACAACGTTCTGGGACTGGTGCAGAGCCCATTTGGACCCAACAAGGTCTCCGGCTCGGACTTTCGGTCATCGCGATAAGCCACCCCTTCGATCATTACGGCCAGATGGTCGAATATCTGCGCATGAACAACATCATTCCTCCGGCGAGCCGGCCGCAGAAGTAGTCCGTTCGGTCGATTCCCAACGGTTTCAGGAACAAGGCGCGAGCGATCGCGCCTTTTCTATTCTTGCCGAGTGGCGGGTTGCAGCCGGCAACGCCGAAAGACTCTATCCACGCCTTGCCTTCGCAGCCAGAATGGGCCCGGCTATACGTTAGGATGAGATACGCCGAGCCAAGGCGTACCTCGCCATGCATATACCTGACGGCTACTTGAGTCCATCCACCTGCGCGGTGTTGTATGCGGCCGCGATCGCAGGGTGGTACTCCGCGCTGAAGCGCTTGAAACGCATGCTGCTCAGTCGCGTGGTCCCGCTGATCTCGGTCTTTGCCGCATTCTCGTTCGTGGTCATGATGTTCAACCTGCCGCTGCCCGGCGGCACCACCGGCCACGCGTTGGGCGTTACCATCTCCGCCATCGTGCTCGGTCCATCAGGAGCGATTCTCGCCATCTCCATCGCGCTGGCGATCCAGGCCCTGTTCTTTGGCGACGGCGGCATCAGCACGCTTGGAGCTAACTGCTTCAACATGGCGATCGTGGCCTCGCTGGTCGCTTATGCAAGCTACCGATTGATTGCCGCCGGCGCCGCCATCGCGTCCAGGCGGCGAGTCGTGGCGGCCGCCATCGCCGGATATCTCGCCGTGAATGCCGCAGCCTTGATCGCCGCCATCGAATTTGGCATTCAACCCGCGCTCTTCCACGATGCCCGAGGCATGCCGCTGTACGCGCCTTATCCGCTGAGCATCGCGGTGCCCGCAATGATGATCGGCCACCTGACTTTGGCAGGGGTGGCCGAAGCGGCAATCTCCGCAGGACTCGTCGCCTATTTGCAGGCCGCCGATCCTGCCCTCTTGCGCAGTACGGCGGGAGTGCTGCCAGCCACGGAAGCAGCGTCGGCAATCGCGCCTGCTGCTACGAACTCGCTGCGAAGGCTATGGATCGCGGTCGCTCTGCTGATGGTGCTCACTCCGCTGGGAATCCTGGCGGCGGGAAAAGCCTGGGGCGAGTGGTCTCCCTCCGAGCTTGCTATGCGGCAAAGCAGCGGGACAAGCTGCCTCCGCAGCGAACAATTCCGCCGCGCCGTCGGCGCTTCCTGCCGGAATGCAGCGGCTCGCCAAGCTCTGGACCGCGCCGTTTCCGGCCTATGCGCCGACCTTCGTAAAGAGCGCGCGCTTCGGCTATTTTCTTTCCGCAATGTTCGCGGTCGGCATTTTGCTGCTGGTTTCCCTGGTGACGCAGCATTGGGTTCAGCGACGACGGGAAGTGGGGCATTCCTGATGGAGCGCGGCGGGTTCCTTGCTTCGACAATGATCGGCTTCACGCGTGCGCTGGCTCGTGCCATGGCGTCCGAACAGATCGCCCGCCAAGCCGGACTCTTGCAGTCGCTCGACCCGCGGGTTCGCGTCATCGGGCTTTTCGCCATGGTCCTGGCGGTCGATGCTCTCGCGGAGGATCGCCGTGATTGCCGCCTTGTTCTTCGTCGCGGTGATTATCGCGATTCTGTCGAGGGTCAGTATCGGCATGCTGGTGAAGCGCGTGTGGCTCGTCGTCCTGGGCTTCACCGGAGTGATTGCGTTCCCGGCGATTTTTCTTACTCCCGGAGATCCGGTTGCTGCTTTTGCGGGCGGGCCGGTCCGCATTACGGTGCAAGGTGTGCAAACCGCTGCGCTGCTGATCGCGCGCGTGGAAACTGCGGTGACGTTCACGTCTTTGCTGGTGCTGTGCACTCCATGGACGCATGTGCTCAAAGCGCTGCGCGCCTTTCGCCTGCCGCAAGAGGCGATCATGATGCTGGCCATGACGCATCGCTATATCTTCCTTCTGGTGGAAACGGCGGCGCAGATGTTTGAATCGCGCCAGAGCCGGACGGTGGGCGTTCTGAAGGGCGCCGCGGGTCGCCGCATTACCGCCCGGAGTGCTGGCGTCCTGCTCAGCAAGAGCATCGAGTTGAGCAACGAGGTGTATCTTGCGATGCAGTCGCGAGGATTCCGCGGCGAGATTCGAATCCTGTCTGACTTCCACATGCGGTCGTGGGACTATCTCGGACTGGCGGCGTTCCTGGCTGCGGGGAGTCTGTCCGTGTGGATAGGAAGGTAGATGATTATGCCGCCGGTCTTCGAATTGCGCGACGTGTACTTCGAATACGACGGCATTCCCGCGCTCCACGGCCTCTCGGTGCAGATCGCGGAAGGAGAAAGCGTTGCGCTGCTGGGCGCGAATGGCTCAGGCAAGTCCACGCTCTTAAGAATCCTCGACGCGCTGTATTTTCCTTCGCGCGGTCAAGTTAGTTTCAGCGGCCAGCCGCTTACGCCGGAAGCGTTGCAGCCAAGAGGAGTTCGCCCTCTCGTTTCGCAGAAGGGTGGCACTCGTCTTCCAGAATCCTGATGTGCAGCTATTCAATCCGACGGTGTTCGACGAGGTCGCATTCGGTCCGCTGCAAATGCAATGGTCGAAGGAAGAGGTGCTGTCGAGGGTCGCTGCAACCATGGAACTGATGGGCATCGCGCATCTGCGCGATCGTCCGCCCTACCGTCTGTCGGGCGGGGAGAAGAAACGAGTCGCGCTGGCCTCGGTGATCGTGCTCGATCCTGATGTGCTGCTGCTGGATGAGCCGACTTCGACCCTCGATCCGCGCAGTCAAAGCCAGGTCATTGATTTGATTCAGGAGTGGAAAGGCTCGTCAAAGACGGTGATCACGGCAACCCATCAGTTGGAGATTGTGGAAGACATCGCGAGCCGGGTTCTTGTGCTGGAGGAGGGACGAGTCGGCGCCACCGGCGCGCCTGCCGAGATTTTGGCGAACTACGAATTGTTGCTGCGGGCCAATCTGGTGCATGCCCACCGGCATTCGCATGGGACGATCACGCACACCCATCCGCATCTGCACTCTCACTCGAAACACGAACATAGACACGAACATTGAGACTGCGTCTCGCAAATGCGGGTTACCGGTCCTTTGTAGCAACCGGCGGCCCTGCGCTAGTCTTTCAGATACGACAGCATTTCTTTGAATTGCGCGGTCCCCGAACAGCGCAGCAGTTCATACATCATCATCTCGGTGGAAGAGATGACTGCGCCCGCCTCCCTCATGCGATCAAGCCCAATGCGCCAGTTCCATTCCGAGCGTGAGCTGACGGCATCGGAGGCAACATGCACCAGGTATCCGTCATTGAGCGCGCCCAGCGCGGTTTGCATGACGCAGATATGCGTCTCCATGCCGCACAGTAAAAGGGTGTTGCGGCTGCCGGGAAGGGCCTTGAGCCCGGCGCGGAAGACATCGCTGCCAAAACAACCGAACTCAAGTTTGTCGATAGCCGTGACCTCGGGCAGCAGGGAAGTGATTTCCGGCACGGTTGCGCCCAGCCCCCTGCTGTACTGCGTCGTCATCATGATTGGAATGGACAAAACCTTTGCCAGGCGAACCAGTAGCTGCGAGTTCTTGACCAGCATCTCTTTGTTGAAGATCGGAGGCAACAGCTTCTGCTGGATGTCGACCACGATCAAGGCGCACTGCTCGGCTTCGAGCGGGCGGCGCGCGACTTCGGTTGCGTCGGTTGAGAATGCGACGGTGCCCATCGCCGATGACATAGAACTTCCTCCGCAGTATGGAATGATGTTCATTCTAGCGCGTTGCTCGTCGTCGGGGGTGCGCGACACAGGAATTTCGCGGCTGACGTGCATGTGCGCGAAGTTGACGCTCCATTCGCGCAACCAATACAATCCGAGTAGCGTACGCGCAGCGGAGCGCGTTCACTGTGGCCGCGCTGTTGCCCCCTCGTTCAATGGTAGGACAGCTGACTCTGGATCAGCATATCGGGGTTCGAATCCCTGGGGGGCAGCCAATTATTCTTCGAACCCATCGTGGCCAACCCGCGCACAAAGAGTCTGGGGAACGGTCCTCACCCGCGATAGAGCCATCCGAATGCGCCGGCTGCCACGATGAGCCATGCCGAATTGACGCGAAACCTCAACAACAGCGCTGTGCTCACAATTGCAATCACCAGCGTCGGCACATCAATGATTGCCGCCCGTCCAAGCTGCCAGGCCACCACTCCCATCAACGCAAGCGATCCGACCACCACACCGTCCAGCATGGAAGCGGCCACGGGCGACCTGCGAATCCTCGGGATCAGCAATCCGCTTAGCGCCAACGAACACGAAAGCCGGGCGCAAAGATGCCTACCGTGGCGACGACCGCGCCAGGAATGCCGCCGATGATGTACCCGATGAACGTGGCCGTTGTAAACACCGGTCCGGGTGTGACCTGACCGACGGCGACCGAATCCAGCAATTGCCGTTCGGTCAGCCAGTGCAGGCGATCCACCAGATCCGCTTGAAGGAAGGCCAGCAGGACGTAGCCACTGCCAAAGAGCACGGCGCCGATTTTCGCGAAAACCAGGAACAGTCGCCATAGACCAAACGGTACCGCGGCGGCAGCCAAGGCAGCGCGCAAGCGCGCCAGGCTCAGTGGCGTTAAGAGAAGGCTGCGACAGTCATTCTGCGAGCTCCCAATTTGCGATACAGCACAGGCGCACCAGCCAACGCCGCCGCGATCGCGAGTATGAGAATCGCGTGAACACGAAGCGCATACAAGACCGCAGCAAGAAGTGCCACAACGGCGAGCCATTTCGTCTTCACCGCCGATCGCGCCAACTTCCAGAAGGCCTGGATCACCACGGCGATCACCACCGGTTTTAGTGCGTACAGAACTCCATTCACCTGGGGGAGAGTGCCATATCGAACGTAGGCACTGGCGATTGCGCCAACCATGATGGCGGCGGGAAGGATAAAGGCGCAGCCTGCAACCAGGAGACCAGGCCAGCCTCGCTTCTCGTAGCCGATGAAGATGGCCATTTCGGTTGAACTCGGCCCAGGAATAAGGTTCGCCGCTCCCAGGCGGTCAAGAAACTGCTCTCGCGTGAGCCATTGGCGGCGCGTAACGAACTCGTCTTCCATCATCGCGATGTGCGCTGCCGGGCCACCGAATGCAATCGTTCCCAGCTTCAGGAACACCAGTGCCACCTCTCTTAGTGACACTCAGCCCGTAGACGCTCCGGCGGCAGCAGTCTGGGCCTGCTTCCTGAGCTTCCATTATCGATTCTTTTCTTCGGCTGTAGTTGAGCCTCCAAGGCGTGAGTCCACGTGACCAGCAACCCGCACCCGCGACCATCAGGAACAGCAAGGACATCAACATGGAGAAATCCGTGCGTGCATCGCTGACCATGAACCAGAATCCTTGGTTGGGCCTGCGACAATTCGGGGATCTTGGTCGTGGCAATTGCGGTGCAAATGACGATCAGCAGCGGAATGGCGGCGATGCGGGTCACAAGGCCAATCAGGACTAGAAACCCGCAGACCATCTCGAAAGCGCCCACAAAATGGGCGGTGAAGTACGGGTGGGAGAATCCGATTTTCGCAAAGCGATTGACTCCCATGTTGGGGTCGATGTACTTGAGAACGCCCTGCGTGAAAAAGATCAGGCCGACGGCCAAGCGGATCAAGAATACCGCTCGCGAACGCCACCCTGGCCGAATGACCCTGGACCACAGCGATCGATCGGTTTCGTGTTCCATGCTCCGCCGCGCAACAACAGAAGCATTATAATCGACATTCGATAACGACATTCGATATGAAAGCAAGCGAGGTCATCGACCGAACAAGGTCTCTACTCAGGGTATGGTCAGGCTGCACATACTTCATCACGCATGCCAAGGAGCCGATTTTCGGTCTGGGCATGATTGAAGAACTGGCGCAGACATGGCTACAGGCTTAAGTCCGGGTACGCTTTACCCGATCATGCACGGCCTCGAGAAGAAGGGCCTGCTTCGCTCGCGAGAGCAGCGGGTTGGCGGGAAGATCCGGCGGGTAGTATCCGGGCCACCCCGAGTGGGGCGAAAGGCTCTGGAATCCGCCAAAGAGAGAGTTCGCGAGCTGTTCGGCGAACTCTTTGAAGATTAAGGAGTGGGGAAGTCATGAGTTTTTCCCGCCGTAATTTCCTGAAGATGACGGGTGTGCTGGCCGGCAGCACTCTGCTCCCAGCAGTTGCGCCGCAAACGGGCACTTCTGGACAGACGAACTCCACACCGCAAGCTGAAGGTGCGGCCGATTACACCATCAAGATTGGCGCGAGCCCAATCGAGATTGCGCCCAACCGCATCATCTCCACGACGACCTACAACGGTCAATTTCCCGGGCCGTTGCTTCGTTTCAAGGAGGGGCAGCAGGTCACCGTCGATATCTACAACGAAACCGATACGCCGGAGCAACTGCATTGGCACGGCCAGATGGTTCCGGTCGACGTGGACGGAGCGGCGGAAGAAGGCACGCCTTTCATTCCCGCACATGGTAAACGCCGGATCATCTTCACGCCCGAGGCCGGCAGGCATTCGTTTCTACCACACACATAATCGGGCGGGGGCTGACCTGGCCGCCGGCCAGTACAGCGGCCAGGTTGGTCCGGTGTACATCGAGCCCAAGCACGAGCCAGGAAACTATGACCGCGAGGTCTTTCTGACGCTGAAAGAATTCGAGCCGACCTTCAGCCGTGGCGGAGACATGGCGATGGACTTCCTCTCGCCCGCGACCACAGTGAAGGCTCTCGAAGAGCAGGGCGAGTCGGCGATGAAGGCCTCGCTGGCCAAGGGCATGCCAAAGGGATACGAAGTCGGCTATGGCTCATTCACCATCAATGGCCGCATGCTGGGGCACGGAGAGCCGGTCCGCGTGAAGCAGGGCGAACGCGTCCTGTTCCATGTGTTAAACGGAAGCGCCACGGAGATTCGCAGTCTGGCTTTGCCCGGCCATTCCTTCAGGGTGGTCGCGTTGGACGGAAATCCCGTGCCGAATCCCGCGACCGTTCCGGTGCTCTGGCTGGGCACGGCGGAGCGCGTCTCTGCGATCGTGGAGATGAACCATCCCGGAATCTGGATCATGGGCGACCTTGCGGACGACGACCGTCGCCATGGCATGGGTATCGTCGTGGAGTACGCGGGACGCACGCGGGCAAACCGCAATGGATCGCCCCGCCGCCGTTCCGCTGGAATTATGCGCGGTTTGCCAAGCCAGGTGGTCAGCGCGCCTCCGCCGGACGAGACCTTCGAAATGACCTTCGTCAAGGACAACGCCGCCGAGGAAGGGTTCAATCGATGGACCATCAATGGCGTCGCCTATCCCATGTCCAACGAAATGGCTCCCGGCCTCGTTTCACTTGAAACAAGGCAAGCGCTATCGAATTCAGATGCGCAATGCCAGTGATGACATCCACCCGATTCATCTTCACCGGCACAGCTTCGAGCTGACCAGCTTGGCGGGAACACCGACTGCCGGAATCATGAAAGACGTGGTCATGCTTGGAGGATACCAGGAGGCCGCCGTGGATTTCGTTGCCGACAATCCGGGGCTGACGCTATTCCACTGCCACCAACAATTGCACATGGATTTTGGTTTCATGACCCTGTTTGACTACGTGTGACTGCGTGGCCGCGGCCTTTCTGCGACAGACCTAAACGCGCGCTTGTCCCAAGAGAGTACAATTAACTTACATCTCCATACGCACGTCCTCCCGCCACGAGGCTGGTTCATTTGCGCATCCTGATGCGGCGTTTTTCGCCCACGAGGAGCCAGCGATGAACCTGCCTAAGCAGCAGCCTTACCGGAATCGTGTCTTGGCAGCCTTGCCAAAAGCTGAAATCAATCGCCTGAAACCTCATCTTTCCTTCGTCACTCTGGAACAAGAGGAAACCCTGCTGGATGGAAAAGCCGGCCACGCCTACTTCGTGGAACAGGGTATTGCCTCGGTTGTGGTGACCGTTAACAACGGAAACACCGTCGAAGTTGGCATCATCGGAATTGACGGGGTGGTCGGCCTTCCCATTCTGCTGGGCACCGGCACCGCCCCCGGGCGGACCTTCGTGCAGATCGCGGGCACAGCTTTCCGCATCCGGGCAGACATTCTGAAAGAGGAGTTTGAACGCCCGGGCGAGTTGCGCAATCACCTGCAAAGATACATGCAGGGCTATATGGTGCAAACGGCACAAACGGCTGCTTGCAACCGGCTGCACAATATTGAGGAGCGGCTCGCCCGCTGGCTCTCGGCTTGTCGCGACCGCACGGAATCGGACCAGCTCCACCTGACCCACGATTTTCTCGGACAAATGCTGGGCGCGCCCCGCACCACCGTGACCTTGGCGGCTGGACTCCTTCATCGCGCTGGCCTGATCGACTATTCACGGGGCGTCGTGACCGTTAAGGACCGCCCCGCCTTGGAAGAGGCCGCCTGCGAGTGCTACCGCATCGTGCGGGATGAATTCCAACGACTTTCTTTGCTCTAAAGTCTGATAGCAGACAGACAACAGTCCCCTCCTTGGCCTAGCGTTCCAACCAATCGGGCCGTGGGGTACCAATATGTTGCAGTCCCAACTGGTGCACGCCGGGCTTTCCACCCATACCTCGTCGAACGGCCACAGGCGCATTTTGTCTGTGGATGATGAGCCGGGCATTCTTTTCACCCGGCAAAAACTTCTGCAGAACGCAGGCTATGACGTGCTCAGCGCAGCCGACGGCGAGCAGGCTTTGCACTTTTTCTCTACCCATGACGTGGACTTGGTCCTGCTGGATTTTCTTATGCCGGGAATGGACGGCGGTGTCATCGCCCAGGCCATGAAGCAGCACAAGCCGCTGGTGCCGGTAATCATCGTTTCCGCCAGCCCGGTAGAGGAGCAGGGCCTAACCAGCGTGGATTGTTTCATTCAAAAAGGACAAGGCCCAGCGTTGCTTTTGGAGAAGATCAAGCAGTTGCTCGCGCCGCTGTCAGCGGCGCAATTGTAGAACAAGATTCGGCAGAAACGGACGAATGCCACCCTGGTACCGCAACCCGCCTCGTCCGGCCTGAGCAAGACGCCGCTTACCACATTGCGGGCGTCTGGACGCGGCGCTGAAGGAAACGCCGGGCTACCCAAACTCTGGTTCCGATCAACCGTGAACCGCAGCTACGGGCGCAGGAAGCTGGTTCACCACCAGCCAATACAAGCCCAGGTCCTTCACGATCTTCCGGAACTGTTCAAAATTTACCGGCTTCTGGATGTAACTGTTGACCCCCGTGAGATAACTCTTAAGCATGTCCTCATCCTGCTTGGAGGAGGTAAGGACCACGACGGGGATCATCTTGGTGGCGGGATTGCCTTTGACCTGGCGCAGCACTTCGTGGCCATCAACCTTGGGCAGCTTCAGGTCCAACAGGATGAGCTTCGGCATTACCCCGTCGCCTCCGTTGACGGCGGCCTCGCAGTCGGCAAGAAACTTCAGAGCTTCTTCGCCATCGCGGGCCACGTGGATGGTGTTGGCCAGGTGGTCCTCGTGCAGCGCGCGCAAGGTCAGTTCGATGTCGTATTCGTTGTCTTCCACCAATAGGATCTCGATAATTGCTTTCTTCATACTGCCGCCTCCACTGCGACATGCTGTTGGTTGATCGCCTCGTCGCCCCCGAACGTGAAATAGAAGGTCGCTCCCTTGTCCACTTCGGCCTCGGCCCAGATTCTTCCGCCATGCTTCAGCAGAATCCGCTGCACGGTCGCCAGACCGATGCCGGTCCCCTCGAAGTCCTTTTCCAGGTGCAAGCGCTGGAACACGCCGAAGAGTTTGCCCACGTACTTCATATCGAAGCCCGCTCCGTTGTCGCGCACAAACAGCACCGGCTCGCCATTCAGCATCTTCTGGGCTATTTCGATGGTTGCCGTGCTGCGTGGACGGGTGAACTTGACCGCATTCGACAACAGGTTCGCGAACACGATCCTGGCGAGCGCAGCATCGCAGTCCGCCATGGGCAGGTCGCCGAGCTTCCAGTCGATCTGCCGGTTCGCCGTCTCGGGCGCAAGGTCGTCAATCACTTCCTGTACCAGCGTCTTCAGCGGAACCGGCCGCCGGTTGAGGGTCTGTCTGCCCAGGCGACTGAGGTTCAGCAGATCTTCCAGCAGCTTCCCCATGCGCCCGGTTCCGCTGAGGACACAATCCAGCCAATGCTGCGCGTCCGGGCTCAGGGTTGACGCAGCATCATGCAGCAGGAGGTCGGAGAAGCCGTGAATGTGGCGCAAAGGAGCGCGCAGATCGTGGGCCACGGCGTAGGTGAAAGACTCCAACTCCTTGTTCAGGGCGAGCAGTTCGGCGGTGCGCGCCGCCACCCGCGCTTCCAGCTCCTGGTTGAGCTGGCGGACTTCTTGCTCGGCCAGCATACGATCGGTGATGTCCCGGGCCGCGGCAAATACCCCCTCGATCTCGCCGCGTTCGTTCTTGAACACCGTCGCGTTGTACAAAACGTGGGTCAGGGCGCCGGAGGCGTGCCGGACCGCCAGCGGATAACCGCACACTGAGCCTTCGGCAAACACCCGCTCGTAACTCTTCCTGGCCTCGGCTGGCCGGGTGAAGTAGCTGCAGAAGTCGCTTCCGATCAGCCGCTCGCGGGCCACCCCGGTGACTTTCTCCGCCGCTTCGTTGACGTCGGTGATCTTGCCTTCGCGGCTGATGGTGACCAGCGGATCGAGGCTGGCTTCGAGCAGGCTGCGGGTGTAGAGCGAGGCTTTCCGCAGCTCCCGCTCCGCCCGCTTGCGCTCGGTGACATCTCGTGCGGCAGCGAACACGCCCTCGATCTCTCCCTGCTCGTTCCGGAAAACGCTGGCGTTGTACAGCACATCGGTCACTTGACCCGAGGTGTGGCGGATGGCCAGCGGGTAGTCCCGCACCAGCCCCTGCTCGAACACCTCCTCGTAGCCGCGGCGGGCCTTCTTGGGCTGCGTGAAATAATCGCAGAAGTCGCTTGCCGATCAGCCGGTCGCGAGTCAACCCCGGTGACCTTCTCCGTAGCTTGGTTGACGTCGGTGATCTTGCCCTCGCGGCTGATGGTGACCAGCGGATCCAGGCTGGCTTCGAGCAGGCTGCGGGTATAGAGCGAAGCGGCCTTCAAAGCCTCCTCCGCCCGTTTGCGCCCCGAGACGTCACGGGCAATGGCGGAGGCGCCGATGATGGTTCCCGCATTGTCCTTCAGGGGGCTGACCGACATAGAAACGTTAATGATCTTCCCATCCTTGCAAACCCGTGTGGTTTCGAATTGGCTGACCCGCTGCCCGCCTTCGAATACTTCTCATGATCGCGGTAAATTCCTCGCGACGGTCCAGCGGAATCGCCATAGAAATGGATTTCCCGATCATGTCCTGCGCCGAGTAACCGTAAATCGACTCCGCGGCAGGGTTCCAGCTCACGACTACTCCGTCGAGTGTGGTGGCGATGATAGCGTCGTTGGAAGAGGTAACGATAAACGCCAGACGGTCGCTGGCCTCCTCCCCTTGGCGGCGCGCCCCGTCGGTGCGTTCCGCTACCCAGCCCGTCCACACCGTCAAGCTCGCCAACAGCATGACGGTGAACACGGTCATTAGGGCCACGCCGGCCCAATCCGAATAAAGGCCGCTGCGCCTGTCCCTTCCAGCGCAGCCAGGCGACCACCAGGGGAACCAGGATCGCGGCCGGCAACAACCGCCGCGTCAACGTGCCACCCAAGGTTGCGCTGGTGACTAATGCCCCCAAGCCTGACTGAGTAGTGGAGAACATCAACCCGAACGAGAGCAGAAACAAGGCGCAAGCGGTAATGGGAGAGATGTGAGTATGTGTAGAAGTCGGATCCAGAACAAAATCCAGGATGCCAAACAGGGAAACCACGGCCACGCCAGCGCACAACAACTGTGCCGACCAACGGCCAAATCTCGTCTTGGCGTCCAGCAGCAGCAGGGCAGGCCCAAGCGCAAAAAAGCTGAAGCGCCGTGATGGGCGACATCAGACCGGGACGCACGCTGCCCGCGATGTCCGACGGCCCCGCGAAAAACACCAGTTGGTCGATGCCCAGGTCCCAACCCCATAGGAACTCAGACAAGGAGAGCAGGCCCACCACGCTGACGAGGATAGCGGCGATTTTCGCGGCCAACCTCCAACTGGCGACGCTGGGCGGTTGTTCCTTCCGCAGGATCCACAGCGCAACCCCAATCAAGATGAAGCAAATAGCGGTATTCGCCTTCACCGCGACTTGTCCCGGCAGAAGCCTCTTCACGATTTCGATATGCAGCGTCCAACCGGTCAGCACCCACAGCCCGAAGGCTATCGCCAGCACGCTACAACCAGAGACGAACTGACCCAACCTCCGCGAGATGCCGCGATCTAACTCAGACGTCATGGACTTTTCCTGGGAAGGCGGCGATTGCTTCACACTACCTCCTCCACACAGTTAGTACCCCCATTGGTCCGCCGGCGCAGCCTGAGCCAAGCCACGGTGCCAAATGGAACATCGGCTGAGAGGGAGACGAACTTAAGATGGGCAAATCTTAGGACGGGAAAGAGGCTTGATCGTTCCGGCAACCAAATTGCTGCGAGAGGCCGCGGAGCACGGCTATCCAGTCGTTCTGCCGATTAAGTAAATCCCAAGGCAGTGTTTCCGAGCGCGATTTCCCGAATCTGCGAAGTCGAGGAATCGTTGTGCGACCAACCGGCCGGCCGGCTACATGCTTCCTAGTCGGGCAGCACTTTGCCTCGGGTTTCCAGCTGCGAAGGGAATCACCAGCAGTCCGATCCCAAAAGCAATGGCGGTGAACGCAACCGGCTTGCCGAGAGTCCCCATGTTTCTGACCAGCGCGCCGACGCCGAAGTTGACGCCCGCGGCAATGAAGCGTCCGAACGAAGTGGTGAACGCAAAGGCGGTGGCGCGCACCGTGGTCCCGTACTGCTCCGGCAGCCACAGGCTGAAGACGGCGAAGTTGCCGCCAAAGAAGCCCAGGAAGAACAGCACCGCGATGAACGGATGCAGTCCCTGCGGCAGGTAGAACGCCCAGCCAAAACTGAGCAGGATGCAGATCGCCATCCCGAGGAAGTAAAAGGCCAGGGTGCGCTTGCGGCCGAAGCGTTCGGCCAGCGGCGGAACCGCCAGGCATCCCAGGATGGTCCCCAGCGACAGCAAGTCCCATGCCGAACGAAGACATGCGCACCGCCTGCGGCTGCAACATGCCGGCACGCTTCGCCAGGGTGATGATTGCCGTCGGCGCATAAACCGCACCCGCCCACAGTCCGCAGATGGCCGCGGCCAGCAGGACCGTGTTGACCAGCGTGCGCCGCGTGTAGGGAGGGCTGAAGATCCTGCGCAGGGAAGAAAGCCCGCCGGCGGCTTTCACCTTGGCTTTTTGTTCCCAGCGCTCGGGCTCCTTCACGCGCAGCAGAACCATGAAGGCCACGATGACGGGCGTCAGGCCGCACCAGAACATGGCGCGCCAGCCATAGTGCGCTCCCACGGTGTAGTTGAGCGCCGAGGCCAGAAAGAAGCCGGCGTAATAACCAGTCTGCAGATATCCGGCGCCCATCTTGCGGCGGTCTTCCGGCCAGGCTTCGGCGACATAGGTGCCCGCCAGCGCCCATTCGCCGCCAATTCCGATGCCCGCCAGCAAGCGGAACAATCCCAGTTGCCATACCGTTTGCGACATCGCGGCGGCGCCCGTGAAGATCGCGTAAACGAAGATGGTGGCGGCGAGCACTCGCGTGCGGCCAAACTTGTCGGCAATCGGACCCCAGATCAACGACAGTCCCCATCCCACCAGGAAGAGCGCGAACAGGACCGATCCGGCGTACCCGACCGTCGCAGGCGTGGCTTTGATGCCCGACTTCGGAAGCAGTTCGGTCAGCGCCGGGCTGAGGACGAGTGCATAGATCACCGAATCCATGCCGTCCAGCGTCCAGCCGGCCCATGCGCCCCAGAATCCGGTGATTTGCTGGCGGTTGAGTTTGGTGTGAGTTGTGGGTCGTGGAAGGGCCACTGCGTCGTTGGCCATGGTGTTCTCCTTAACCGCAAGTGCTCACACAGATTTGCCGGGCGTGAGCAGCATAGCATGGCGTGTCAAGGACGCCCCGCCAGATAACGAGTGATGAGGTGATTTAGCGACACTTACCGCCCAGCAGGGACTCGATCTCCCCCATCGCTGCCGATGTTGCATCTGCGATCGACAATCGTTAGCTTAGGTCGGTGCGAATTCGATTTTTGTGTTAGCTCGACACAGATAGCGCTCGTTGCGAGCGGCGCGGATCACTTGTGAGATGGCGATTTTACGTCAGCCACCTAAGAATCGGACTTATTCGATGAAGCGAAAGTTCGAACATGAGACAGAGAACCCCAGGTTCATGACTCCACATTTACTGACCATTCACTTCGTGAGCAGATACAAACGCAATCGTGTGGACCCAATCCTGACCACGTCGCCATCATTAAGACGCACGCAGGTTGTCTCGATGCGGTTGCGGTTGACCCAAGTGCCATTCTTCGCATCCAGATCCTCGACGAATACGTGAGCACTATCAGAAGAGATTGCGGCGTGACTCACAGAGGCACATTCATCCCTCACCGGGATGTCCGCGGGAGGAGTACACCTGCCCACCACCAGCCGACAATTGGGAGGAATGAATACTTTCCTACGTCCCTCCGGGCCTATAGGGACGCCTTTCGGCTCGTCGATAACCAGATAGCCGACAGCAAACTGTTTTGCCAGATCCGGGGCGGACGCAGGCTTCGTATCTACTACTTCTGCATCCTTAACGGCACGCTCTCTACCCCACTTCTGGTGTTCCACCGAAATCGTAAGTTTCGACGTGAGGTATGCCGTCACGGCACTTGTTATGATGCCGACGCCCGCGCTCAGCAAAACTGTTGCAATGTCCATCGTGCTTGAACGCTCCAGCGTTGTGCAAAGTAATCAGTTGTAACAAAAGCTGCATATACTGATGAATACTCTGGATTGCACCAGCATTGTTTTTCCCGACGTTTCGCTGTACACCATTGTTAATCATAAGGCTTAGGCATCGCACACTCAAGAACCGTGAGACTGTTGGCGATAACCGCCCGTTACACAAGTAATCGTCCAAAACGGCATATCCGGCCCGGATCACTTGTGTAATGGCGATATTGCATAAGTGATTTTCTGGCAGACATGAGGTAAACTCCGCCTTAGCTTCGTTGATAACGGCTTTGGGATAGCGCAAAAGAGGAATGCACAGTAGCCCAACGTATCGCTGGGCGTGTGTGGTTACATTCTGGGGCTGGCAGCTTATGTTAGCGGTCAGCAAAATGTGGATGATGTCGATCCGCAGACTGACGGCCATAATGGCGCACAATCCAGGTTCTAGGTGTAAGAGCGACTGGACGGCCGGGGACGAATTGCCCCGGATGACGATTCAAGGTGTCCGCCAAAATTGCGATCACTCCAAGCCGAGTTTCACTACGCCCCAGGCAAGTTCAACCGGCGTAGCCGATCGTGGCGTATCCCTTTCAAGCGCGGCTCGAGACGCCTCCGGCATTGCCGCAGGAGATAGCTTGCGGCGCTGGAAAAAGCAATGGCTGAGAGCAAGCGGCAAGAAGCATGAGTGCGCACTGCCCGACTTCGCGAAGCGACCTTTTGAAGGAGGAAATTACGGGAAAGGCCGGCAACTACGCGAAGCGGCTCCTCAAAATGGCCGCGGATCTATCGCAACGATTGGAATTATGGAAACGCCATAGTCTACGGAAATTTCATACTTGGCCGAATTGCGTTGCAGCGAGGTGAACATTGCGCGAGACGGACATAGTATCTGTGGGTGTGGGCCGCTTACAGGTCACTGCAGCTCGACTCTTTGGGCGCGATGATGACGGTGGCCAGGGACCTTCTCGAGAAAGGCCGATAAAGATGCGGTAGGGCGGAATTTGGAGCGTTAGAAATTCTGGACGGACGACTAAGGGGAGATGGGCAAATGGATTACAACGGCCCGTAGGGGAGGAACCCACGACTTCGGATGCCAATCTGTCGCTACTAAATACTGCGTCCCACCATCTGCAAACTCACTGAGGTATCAGCCCGATAATGAAGACAGCCTGCTTTACGAGCCCGAGTTCTGAACTCGCAGCCGCTTGCAGGCGATCACAGACGATCCCGAAGTGGAGTGTCAGTTGGCGAAATCAGCCCGGTTCACAACCCATCCCGGAAGCGAGTGTCTCGGTGCGGATCACTTGTGTAAGGGGATTTCACAACCGCTATCCGCCCCTGACTAGCCCAACGCTTTCTGAGACGCGTGAGCGCCCACGGCAAAATCCGCTTGCATGGTTTGCCGTAGACTTTGGAAACGGCGGCTGAGTTCTGCAGGATTCGGCCTGAACGTCGGGACGTGGCGACAGCATCTTATCCAACGCGCCAAGCAAGCCTGGGTTCGCCGCAACCCTGCCTCCGCTCGCCCGGAAGCCGTCGGCTAAGGCGTTCTGGTCACAGTCCGTGGGATGCCGCCCCAGTAAGCATTGCAGCATTACTACGCCAAGCGAAAAAACGTCGGAAGCGCAGGACAAGCCTTTGCCCCTTTGATCTGCTCCGGCGAAAAGTAACCCCAGGTTCCGAAAGGCCTAACTGCGGAACGACGGTCGTGTCGATCTAAAGGCGAGTGTACGAATATTGTCTTGATCTAAATATCTGGCGGCGCCGAGGTCGATGAGAACGGCGCTGTCCACCGAGCCGAACATGATGTGGCCGCCGGCGTTTCTAAGCATGATGTTCGAGGGCTTGATGTCCCCATGAACAATGCGTCGCGACCAAATTTCCGCAATTGCAGCCGAGACATCGCGTCCTATCGGCCAGCACTTCGGATTCCAGCAGCCGTCCGTTTTTCAACTGAACGCTCAGGGGTTGTCCGTCTATGAATTCCCACGCGACGTATCGCGTGTGTCTACCGGCCACGTCACAATAGCCATGCTCAATCAGCCGAGCCAGGTTTGGATGCGAGACGTTCTCCATCGCGGTGATCTCGGGCTGTACGCGAAGTTCCGTCTGCGATCGAAGTACAACTTCAGAGCTACAACGTCATTGGCCGCTGTGCCGTCTGGCCGGGAAGTTCTGGTCGCCCTGAAAACTGTTCCCTGGCCACCAACCCCAATTTCGGGACCAACGATGTAGCGCCGACCCAGCGCAGCCTCTATATCTGCAGGGACAAACTGGCAGATATACTCGTGAACGGCCATACGATCTACCACGTAAGCGACTGGCCCGCTTACGTTTCCCTTTTCACGGAATCTCAGAAAGTTACAGTCAAGTATACGCGCGAATAGCAGCATGCGGAGAAGCTTCTTCGACGGCTGGGGATAGCTGGCGTGAGCAGCCCTTATCACATGTAATCCCAAAGCTGGAATCTCGGTGCGGATCAATTGCCCCAACCCGCAGTTTGAAACATCGTCTTGATCGCCGGCTTGGTTACTTTTCCCATCGCATTGCGCGGCAGCGCATCCAGAACCAGCAGCCGCGACGGCAGTTTGTGGGCCGCAAGAAATTCTTTGGCCCAAGCGCGAAGGGACGGCAGATCGAGCGTGTCGCCATCCTTTAGCACCACCGCCGCGGCGACGCGCTCGCCCCACTCCAGATCGGGCACGCCCACCACCGCGCACTCGGCAATCGCGGGATGCTCCCGCAGCGCTTCTTCAATCTCCAGCGCGGATACCTTGTGCCCGCCCGTCTTGAGGATGTCAATGTTGGTCCGGCCCAGGATGCGATAGACACCGTTCTCGATGACCGCAGTGTCGCCCGTGCGAAACCAGCCGTCGCGGAAGGCATCGCGCGTCGCGTCGGGCTTGCCCCAGTATTCCGCGAACACGCTGGGACCGCGGACCTCGATCTCGCCCGGCGTTCCCGGCGCAACCGGCTGGCCGTTCTCGCCGACAAGCTGTACCTCGACGCTCGGCAGCGGCGTGCCGACGCTGCCCGGCACGCGCTCGCCCCGCAACGGATTCGACAGCGCCATGCCAATCTCAGTCATGCCGTAGCGCTCCAGCAGGGTATGGCCGCTGATTTCCTTCCAGCGTTCCAGCGTGCTCACCGGCAGCGCCGCCGAGCCCGACACCATCAAGCGTAACTTCGTGCACGCGCACGCCTGACTAAGGCTGGCGCGGCGCTCTGGCGGAGCCGCGTCCCAGGCGGCGATGAGCTTCACGTAGATGGTCGGCACTGCCATGAACAGAGTTAGGCTGCTGCCGCCGGCAATGCGCTCCCACACGGTATTCGCGTCAAAGCGCGGCAGCATCTCGCAGGTGGCGCCCGACCACAGCGCACAAGAAACCACGTTGACGATTCCGTGTACGTGGTGCAGCGGCAGACACAGCAGGATACGATCGTCGGCCGACCACTCCCATGCCTCAATCAGGCTCATGATTTGCGCAGTAATGTTGGCGTGGGTTGTGACCACGCCCTTGGGCCGGTTGGTCGTGCCGCTGGTGTAGAGAATCATGGCGCGGCGCTCGCTGGCGACGTCCGGCAATTTCGTCGGTTGGCGAGCGAGAATCTGGTCATACCGCAAAGCGCGGATGCCACGGGCCTGCGGCGATGGGCGCCAGCAGGGGCTCCGCCAGAGCATCGAACACCAATGTCGATGCCTTGGTGTCGTCGATGAAGTATTCCAGCTCAGATCTTGGTAGAGTTGAGAGGTAAGGGGACGGCAACGCCACCGGCCCGCCAGATGCCCCACTGCACCGCAACCCAGGGAAATCCCGGCGCCAGAAGAAACGCCACGCGCTCTTCCTGAAGGTCCTCGCGGCCAGCGAGCAGCGCGGTCGCCACGCGCGACGAGGCATCGAGCAAATCGTTGTAGGTGAAGGACCCCTGCGAATCGACGACCGCCATGCGTCCGCCATGCCGCTCGGCTTGAGCAATCAGCGGAACATGACTGGTGCGGCTTATCACACGCAGACCTTACATCGTCTCTGCCAGGTTGTCCACTTGTGATCAGCGCGGAGCAATGGGTTATCATCGGTTGCGTCGGCGCAAGTAAAATCCGACGTGCCGGCCGCTCCTGCGATGAAAAAGACTGATTGGGACAAACGCATCCAGCGGGCAGCAGAACTTGCCGGGCGCTACCCCAGCGCCGCCGAGGTGCTCGCCTTCTATCGCCACATCCTGGAATTTCAGAAGACGTTGTGCGCCGACCTTGCGTCCCTGTCTCCTCCTGCTGCCGGCGGCAAAGCGGCTTTTCGTGAACGGCTCGACCTGGACATCGCGATTCGGCAGTTGCCGGCATTGCTCGCGCTGGTTCAGCGGACGGGGCCGTCAAAGCTGGCGCAAGAGGCGGCGGAAATCGGCGACGCCTCTTCGGAGCAAAAGCGCGAGATGCTTCGCAGTTTCCTGTTGTCCACGGACGGCAATGGGCCGGAATCGAATCATTTCTTCGCGCGCGTTTTGCTTCAGCCCCAGGCCGAGCATCTGGCTGGAACACAGAATGCACAACCCGTGGATTCCTCGGCTTCGGTTTGTCCTGTTTGCGGCGCACGGCCGCAGGTTGCGGTGCTTCGTCCTGAAGGCGATGGCGGAAAGCGCTTTCTGGTGTGTTCTTTTTGTTCGACCGAATGGGAGTTCCGGCGAATTCTGTGTCCGGTGTGCGGCGAAGTCGATCACAAGAAACTTCCGCGCTACTCGGTCGAGGAGATGTCTCCCGTGCGGGTGGAAGCTTGTGATACCTGCAAGTATTACTTGAAGTCTGTGGACATGACCATTGATGGCCTTGCAGTTCCCGTCGTGGACGAAGTGGCCACTGCGGCGCTCGACGTGTGGGCGATGGACCAGGGATTTCACAAAATTAGCCCAAACCTCATGGGATTCTAGCCCGACTATTCAGTTCCCAGGCATCGTTCTCAAGAGCGCGTGAATCCATTTGACCAGCAGCGGGTTCCCGGGTATAGGCTGTTGCGCATTGTTCGGGTCCCGTTGTTAGTCCCTGGTCGTAAACGGAAACGGCTTGGTAGAGATGTGGACCACACTGCGCACACTTTTGTCGCTGCTTCGACTTTGCGCTTCTCCAGCGCTTCCGTTCCATCCCTGCCCCAATTCACGGTTTCGAATCCTTCGCCATGGAGGGCTGCGTAATGGATGTATCTAGACGAGCATTCTTCAAGACTGGCATAGCCGGCGCGGTTGGGATTACAGTCTTCGGTTTCGATGCGCGGCCACTGCTGGCGCAGGCCTCGAGCCTGAAGATTTCGCGCAGCACCGAGACGCGCAGCACCTGTCCCTATTGCGCGGTCAGTTGCGGCGTCATCATCCACACCATCGGTGACAAGGCCAAGAACGTCACCCCGCAGGTCATCCACGTGGAAGGCGATCCCGACCATCCCATCAACCGGGGCACGCTTTGTCCCAAGGGCTCCTCGCTGCAGCAGGACATTCAGAACGAGCGGCGGATATTGAAGCCGCAGGTGCGGCGGCCCGGCTCCGATCATTGGGACGACATTTCCTGGAACCAGGCGATCGATGAAATCGCGCGCTGGACCAAGAAGACCCGCGACGCGACTTTCATCGAGACGGACGCCAAGGGCCAGACCGTCAATCGTTGGGAATCGCATCGCATTCACCGGCGGCTGCACCGACACCAATGAGTTCAATTACCTGGCCGTCAAAACCATGCGCAGTATGGGGATGGTGCGCCTGGAAAACCAGGCGCGGGTTTGACACGGCCCAACGGTCTCAAGTTTGGGACCAACTTTCGGGCGCGGGGCGATGACCAACGGCTGGATCGACATCAAGAACACCGACATGATGTTGATCATGGGTGGAAATCCGGCCGAGAACCACCCGTGCGGCTTCAAGTGGGCGGTCGAGGCCAAGCGGAATCGCAATGCCAAGATCATCGTGGTCGATCCGCGGTTTACGCGCACCGCTCGCAGTGCTGATCTGTTCTGCCAGATTCGCGCCGGCTCCGACATCGCCTTCCTGGGCGGCGTGATCAATTACGCTATGGAGAACAATCGCATTGCCAAGGACTACCTGGTCAATTACACCAACGCGGCGTTCATCGTCAAAGAAGGATTTAAGCTGCCGGAAGATGGGCTGTTTTCGGGCTTCGATGCCGCCACCAAGACCTACAACAAGAGCAGTTGGAACTACCAGGAAGGCGGTAACGAAACCGGCAAGGTCGTGCCGGTCTCGGGAGCCGCGACGCCGGCGGAAGGTCACGAAGCGAAGGCTGCGGTCATGCCGGTGTCCAGCTGCTGCGAAAGGCGCGGCGAGTACTCCACCTCCTCCGCCGTCGCTTCCGCCGAACGTCGCCTACGACCTGTCATTGCAGCATCCGCGCTGCGTCTATCAACTGCTGAAACAGCAGTATTCCCGCTATACGCCCGAGATGGTCGAGCGCATTACCGGAATACCGAAAGACCAGTTCCTGAAAGCTGCGGACCTGTTCACCTCCATTCGCAAGAACGGAGACATGAAGAAGGTCGCCACCATCATCTACGCGGTGGGCTGGACGCAGCATAGCTTTGGCACGCAGATCATCCGCACGGCCGCCATGTTGCAGTTGCTGATGGGAAATGTCGGGCGCGCCGGCGGCGGAGTGAACGCATTGCGCGGCCACTCCAACATTCAGGGCGCCACCGACATGGCCGGCATCTTCGATATCCTTCCCGGCTACCTCAAGGTGCCAAATCCTGCCGACAAGGACCTGAAAACCTATCTCGAGCGCATCACCCCTAAGCCGGCGAAGCCGAACGAATGGGAGTCCTTTAACTACTGGTCGAACACGCCGAAATTTATGGTGTCGTTCCTGAAGGCCATGTATGGCAACGCCGCCACCAAGGATAACGATTTCGCCTTCCAGTATTTGCCCAAGGTCGACCGTAACTACTCGTGGGTCGAATATCTGGAACGACATGTACGAAGGCACGGTCAAGGGACTTTTTGCCTTCGGCATGAATGGAGTGATGATCGGGCCCGATTCGCAGAAGAACATTGACGCGCTGAAGAAGGCCGATTTCCTGGTGGTCTGCGAGATCTACCCCGACGAGACCAGCGCTTTCTGGCAGGCGCCGGGCATCACGCCCGACGACATGAAGCAGATCAATACCACGGTCTATCGCCTGCCCGGAGCTGGTTTCGCCGAAAAGGACGGGACCTTCGTCAATTCGGCGCGCTGGCTGCAATGGAAACATGTAGCGCTGCCGCCTCCGGGAGACTGCCGGCTCGACCAGGACATCCTGGCCCAGATCTTCCTCAAGATCCGCGAACTATACCAGAAAGAGGGCGGAAAGTTCCCCGATCCGATATTGAAGGCGTCATGGGCCTACACCGCTTCCCGAGCACCCATCGCTTTCGGAGGTGGCGAAGGAAATCAACGGTAAAGCGCTGGCCGACATCAGCGACGAAAAGACTGGCGTCTCGCTCAAGGCCGGCCAGCAACTGCCGGGTTTTGCCATGCTGCGCGACGACGGCACAACCTCGTCTGCGCAATTGGCTGTATTGCGGCTCCTGGACCGAGGCGGGGCCGATGATGCAGCGGCGAGGTACGGATGATCCTTCCGGTCTGGGCATTTATCCGAACTGGGGCTGGTCGTGGCCGGCCAACCGCCGCGTGATGTACAACCGGGCCTCCTGCGATCTTGCGGGCAAGCCGTGGGACCCGACACGCAGCCAAGTCTGGTGGAACGAGAGCGCGCAGAAGTGGGTGGGCAACGACGTTCCTGACTTCAAGCCCGATTCTAAGCCGGAAGAACACATGGGCCCGTTCATCATGAATCCCGAGGGCGTGGGGCGCATTTTCGTTCCGCTCGGCGCCATGGCCGACGGTCCCTTCCCGGAGTTTTACGAGCCGATTGAGAGTCCCATCGATAATCCTTTGCATCCCAACCAGTCCAACAATCCGGTGGTGAAGAAGTACAAGACCGCGATGGACAAGTACGGCACGGTGAAGGAAGGGTACAACATCATCTGCACCACCTATCGCCTCACCGAGCACTATCACTATTGGACCAAGAACAATCCAATGAATGTGGAACTGGTGCCGGAACCGTTTGTCGAAATCCCCGCGGAGCTGGCCGACCAAATGGGCATACGCGGAGGCGAGAAGGTGAAGGTGACCAGCGCCCGCAGCGATTACATTGCCAAGGCGATGGTGACCAAGCGGATCAAGCCCATGATGGTGGACGGCAAGAAGCTCTACCAGATCGGAATGCCGATCCACTGGGGCTTCCTGGGAATTTCCGAAGGCGAGGGCAGGACTGCAAAGACGCCTGCGAATTTGCTGACGCCTACGGTTATCGATCCCAATGCTTACACCCCGGAATTCAAGGGATTCCTGGTAAAGCTGGAGAAGGTTTAAAGGAGGCAAGGGATGAGCGATCGCGGCACATTACGAATCCAGCAAATCTCGGCCCATCCTGGACCGGTAGCCGGCGAAGGTGTGCAACGCCAGGACAAGGTGTGCAAGCTGATCGACACCACCACCTGCATCGGCTGCAAAGCCTGCGAAGTAGCCTGCGTGGAATGGAACGACATGCCGTTCCAGACGACCTACTTCGACAACACCTACCAGACGATGCCCGACACCGACTGGAACTACTGGAACCTGATCAAGTTCAACGAGGACCAGCACGACAATGGCAGCTTTGCGTGGCTCATGCGCAAACACCAGTGCATGCACTGCGAAGATCCCGGATGCCTGCGCGCCTGTCCGGCCGATGGCGCCATCGTGCAGTACTCCAACGGCATTGTCGATTTCCAGCAGGAAAACTGCATTGGCTGCCAGTTCTGTGTCTCGGGCTGCCCCTTCAATATTCCGAAGTTCAACCCCAACACAAAAAAGGTTTACAAGTGCACACTCTGCTCTGACCGGGTGGGAGCTGGCTTGGAGCCCGCCTGCATCAAGGCGTGCCCGACTGGGTGCCTGCACTTCGGAACCAAAGAAGACATGAAATTCATCGCGGAAAATCGCGCTTCGCAATTGCGCGAGGTCTCCGGTTTTCAGAACGCAGGGGTTTACGACCCCGACACCATCGGCGGAACGCACGTGATCTACGTGCTGCACGACGCCACCAAGCCCGAGCGCTACGGCAACTTGCCTTCGAAGCCGCGCATTCCGCTCAGCTTCACGGTTTGGAAGGACATCTTTAAACCGATTGGATTGTTTGGCGCAATGTTGGGCTTCGTGGGCGTGGTCATGCACTACGTATTTCGAAGGTCCACGGCGCGAGCAGCCCACCCCTCCGGTCATGCGAATTGACCCGCCACCGCCTCCCGCGGGAAAGGAGAACTAGATGGCGACTTCGGCCGATCGCTTCGTACATCGCCCCAACCCGATTGATCGCATGGGGCGGACGGTGGTTTACACCGGGGAATTGCTGCGCCATCCCGTGTACACCCGCTTTCTCCACTGGATGGTCGGGATCTTCTTCTTCCTGGCGCTGCTGTCGGGCTTCGGGATCTATCTGCCGTGGATTTTCCGCTTCTTCACGCCGCTGTTCGGGGGCGGAGCCACAACCCGCTTTCTGCATCCCTGGTTCGGCCTGGCTTTCGTTTTCTTCTTTGCGCTGCAGGCGATCAATTGGCTGCAAGTGATGCGCTGGACTCCGGAGGACTCCCGCTGGATGAAGCACATCAAGCAGTACGTCACCCGCAGCGACTCCGTGGAATCCCCGGAGACGGGCTTCTTTAATGCCGGCCAGAAGCTGCAGTTCTGGGAGATTGTTTGCGGCTGCATCGCTTACGTCATTACCGGCGTCATCATGTGGCTGCCGGAGATTTTTGGGCGCATCCTGGTGGCGATCTCGTATGTGGTCCACGACATATCTGCGCTCATCATGCTGTTTGGGATTTTCTTCCACGTCTATCTCAGCACTTTCGGCGAGCCCGGCACCATTCAAGCGATGACGCGCGGCACCGTGAGCGAGGGTTGGGCTTGGACGCACCATCCTAGCTGGTACAAAGCGGTCACGGGCCGCGATCCGGCCGAGGCCTTGGAAGAGGCCAAGCGGCGCAACACGCCTCCGCCCCAGCCTCCGCGGACACTGTAAAGCGCTCTGAACCCGGTGCGCCTGGCAACTAATTAGGCTTGCGCGTTGTAGTGGCGAAAGTTTGGAATTGTCATCACGAGCGAAGCGAGGGATCTGCTTTTGGCGGTTTACCGGAAAAGCAGATTCCTCGCGCCAAACCCGGGCGCTCGTAATGACAATTCCACGATTCTTGCCGACTTCCGGTGCCCGTGGCCTGTCACGATGACTTGCAATTCTCAATAAGTTGGTTAGTTACTATGTTGCACCGTGCGGCCAAATCTACAGCCATTCCTCGCCGGACGCGCAATGTGCAATAATGGCGCGTCTATGAAGCTGAGAATCTTCTTCCTCCATTACTCCGTCGCAGCATTGTTCCTTTCGAGCGTCTTTCTGTGCGCACAACCTCAGGCGAGTCCCCCAAGTGCAAAGACGGCGCAAAAACGGACGATGCCCTCGAGCTTGTCAAACAGGGCCAAAAGCTGAATAGCGAGGGCAAGCAGGATGAAGCGCTGGCGCTTTACGATCGTGCCCTGCAACTTTCCCCAAATCTCTTCCAGGCAGACTTGGCGGCAGGAATGGCTTTGGATTTGCAGGGCAAATACCAGCAAGCCCGCCAGCATCTGGCCAAGGCGATTGAAGAGGCCCCGCCTGCTTCGAAAGTTCAGGCGCTGCGGACGATGGCCGTCTCCTACGCCTTCGAACACAACACAGACAAGGCGCGAAAATACGAGCAGCAGGCGTTCGACGCGCAATATAACGCCAAGCAATTCGCCGATGCGGCGGGCACAGCCGATGAACTCGCGCGTATCTATCTCGAATCGGGTGACACGGACAACGCTTTTCAGTGGTACCAGAGCGGGCACCTCACCGCGCTGCGCCAGCCCAACCTCAGCCCCGCTGAGAAGGACCTGTGGGAATTCCGCTGGGAGAGCGCGCTGGCGCGCATCCGTGTGCGGGAGCTAGGAAGGAGCGCAGAAGCGCCGAAGCACCTGGCCGCTGCCAAAGCGATATTGGACAAGGGCGATAATCCCGACCAGGTGCGCTTCTATCCCTACCTCAGCGGCTACGTCGCGTTCTACCTGCATGACTATAAGACCGCGATTGCGGAATTGCAGAAGGGGGACCAGCACGATCCGTTCGTTCTGAGTCTGCTGGCGCAGGCCTACGAAAAATCAGGCGACAAGGCCCAAGCGCTGGACTATTACCGCAAGGTCCTGGCCATCAACACACATAATCCGACCAACGCGTTTGCCCGGCCGCTGGCAAAAGAGAAGGTCGCAGCCCTTTCCAAATAGATGCGGGTGGTCCGGATGAATTTGGAGCGGGGTACGGGGATCGAACCCGTGACATCGAGCTTGGGAAGCTCGCGTTCTACCGCTGAACTAACCCCGCTCAGATCGGTAGGTGTGCAAAGTGTACCATCTGCGCAAATTCTCAGGCAATCAGTTTACGGGGCCCGGGATACATAGTTAGCTCTTTGCTCTGCGGCGCCAAACTCGAAACTCTCTAAAACGGAATCTCTGCTGGCATTCTAAGTTCTTCCCATAGTACTTAATCAGGAACAGCGTTTTAACGCTTCCCGAGGCTCTGGGACGATGCCCAAGTATCACCTAAGTAGGGATTTACGGCTCTTCAACAGGATTTTCCCTCGTGACAACTGCGCCGCTGTTATGCGTTGTGGCGTCGCGGGCAATGACTAATTCTACACTCCCACTTTCTTCACCGCGGCGAGCACCTTCGACTTCGTGGGCTCGGGCACATCGTCAGCCAGCTTGAGCATTTCGTTTCGTGCGGCGTCATTGGCTTTGGCCTGGGCGGCACCGGAATTGTCACCGCGCACCCCGGTAAGAAGCATGT
Organism: uncultured Acidobacteriaceae bacterium; assembly: GCA_963737435.1. GTDB lineage: Bacteria > Acidobacteriota > Terriglobia > Terriglobales > Acidobacteriaceae > Bog-257. The sequence goes on from CAVTSI010000011.1 coordinate 132,102, forward strand.
CAACCATCCGTTGCAGGATCTGGTAAACCGCTTCGGTAGAGAAGCCGCCGAGAAGCGCCGTTACTACCGGTCCGATGTCTTTGATCGTCTTGCTGGTAGCGGTGTTGAATACGCTCGTGTTCAGTATGATCGCCAGAATGAATCCGGACAGAACTCCGAGTACGAAGCGGATGACGTAGATGGAGTTGTAGCGCGGATCGTAGGTGCGGTCTTTGACGTAATCAAGCGCGGTAAACAAAACATAGAAGACTGCGCCCAGAGCGGCGGCAAAGCACAGGTTCACGGGATAGAGAAGCGGGTAGTCGCTGGCCACGGTGGTGGCGCCAGCCGTAGGGCTGACGGCTGCGCGGACATACGTAGCTAAAAGGGCGCTGGTGGCGACGAATCCCACAGCAGAAACTGCCGCGATCACGATCATCCAGAAGACCAGCGGCGGATTGCCCACGTATCCCAGGTGCCGAGTTGGCTCGGTGGCGGCGAGCGAGAGCGGAGTGGCCGGCGCGATGATCTTGGCCAGAGCAGCATGCGCGGTCATCAGCGCGTCGGTGAACTCCGGTTCGGGCGGCGCGACGAAAGGCGGCCGCGGCGGGGCGGGAAACGAAGGTTCGGCCGGCTGATTGACCGAAGGAGCACTTGGCGGGGCAGAGGTTGAGACGATCTTCGATCCCATCAGCATCTGCTGCACAGCTACGATGGCTTTTCGCGTCGCCTCGTCGAATTCGAGGCCTTCGCTCAGAACATAACGCAGCATGAGGTTGAATTCGAGCAGCGCCTGGTTCAGTTCATCGGGGAGAACGGAGACGGGTTGCGCAACGGCACTGGCGGCCATGGGGACCTCCTCTCAGCACGAATTTCCTTTTTGGCCTCAATCGGAAAACTCTTGGCGACTACTTAACAAGAATCTCCTCTTTGATTCCCGCCTTCCTCGAAGTGTAACCCTTGTGACCGATTTCCCATAACCAAAACTGCACTTCCGAACAAGAAACTGAGAAATCGGCCTAAAACTACTTCGTCGCAATCATCAGGTTGACGGGACCTGGTATGCGGACCCTCTTGCTGCTGGCAAAGCCTGCGGCCTTCATCCACTCTTCGTATTCCGGTTCGCTATAGCTGGCTCCCGCCCGAGTGCCCACCAGCATGTTCAGCGCGAACAGTGTGGCGAAGCGAGGCGAGGTTTTGTCCGGCATCGAGGATAAAGTCGGAAATGACGAGCCGCCCTTGCGGCGCCAGCGCTGCGCAGGCGCGATCCAGGAGCTGCTGATTTTCTTCCGGCGAGAACATGTGGCAGATGGCCGAAAGCAGAACCAGGTCGTAACTTGCCGGTGCAAGTGGAACGGTCAACATGTCGCCGGCGCGAGTGCTGATGCGGTCGCTCAGTCCGGCCTGGCGAATGTGCTCCTGCGTAATCGGCAACACTTCGGGCAGATCGACGATCTCGGAATGCAGTGCTGGTGCCGCTTTGACAAACGCAATGGAGTAGGCGCCCGAACCTCCGCCGAGATCGAGCATGCGCTTCTCGCCGTTCAATTCGACGGCCTGCGCCACGGCGCGTGCCCGGCCGCGAGCGGTGTGGTCCATGGCGGCGATGAACGAGTTGACCCATCCATTGTCGCGACCCGACTCAACCGCAGTGCCGGTGCGTACGGCTTCCGTTAGCTTGGACCAGCGCCGCCACATGTTCGCCATATGCAATTGCGCGGTGCGAGCGCTGTCGGGAGAGCCCTCCGCCAGGAAGCGCGCCGCGACCGGCGTATTCGTATAAATCCCGTCATGCTTTTCCAGCAGCTTGAGACTCACCAGGACGTTCAGCAGCATCTCGGTGGCGCGCACGGCAGCCTGAATTTTGGCGGCGATCTGTTGCGCGTTGCCGCCCTTGCCGACGGCGGTGAATACGTCGAGCTCCAGGGCCGTCAGAAGGGCGCGGCTGGGCATAAAGCCGCGGATCATGTCGTGGATGTCATCCGGCAGCACGCCGGCGGCATCCTTGCCCTTCAGCATGGCGAGATACTTGTTGCGATGGTCGAGGATCTCGCTCTTCATGCTCGGCGTCGGGGGTTCGCTCCAGGCGGGCGACCTTTTGTCCCGCCTTCAGGTGCGACGATACGATCTCCGGCACGTCGTTCGGGGCCAGCTTCGCGTACCAGGTGCCCTCGGGATAAACGATCATCACCGGTCCGCTGTCGCAAATTCCCAGACAGCCGCAACTCGAAACCTGGACATCGTCGCTCAGTCCTTGGCTGCCGAGCTCGCGATGCAAGGCGTCGAGAACGCGGAACGAGCCTGCCGCCGAGCAGCAGGGAACTCCTTCAGCTTTTTCCTGTGTGCAGACGAAAATATGATGACGAAACGGTTCCACGGGACCTCCAAGTCAGTAGCCAGTAGCCAGTAGTCAGTGGTCGCTATCACATTCATCTTCAGGCCGAGGCAGCAGACGCGGAAAGGTCGGGGCTCACAGCGGGGAGTGACGAGGAACGGGGCGCGACCGAAGTCCGTTCGCCTGGACAATCAGCCGCGACGTCCACGCAATGGTTACAGCCGGGAAAATTCTTCCCGGGTTCATCTTCCAGTAACCATGTTAATGAATAATTCATCTTGACACTGCACCAATGTACACTATGATGTTTCAAACATTTCTTGCGGGATTTGTTTTGGGGTGAATTGCGATGCAGCAGACCTTCACATCCAAAGAAGTGGTGGCCCTGACGGGCATCAGCCCGCGCCAGCTTCAGTGGTGGGATGAGCGTCGCATCGTGGTTCCGGCCCGCGAGGGGCACAAACGCGTCTATGGGCTGGACGATCTGGCCGAAGTGGCCGTGATTTGCGATCTGCGCCAACGCGGCTTCTCCCTGCAGAAGATTCGCCGGGTCATCCGCTTCCTGCAGAAGGAGCTCGGCAAGCGGCTGGTGGAGACGGTCTCCGCCGCCTCCGAATACCATCTGCTGACCGATGGCCGGCACATTTACCTGGAAGATTCCGCCCGCGCGGTGGTCGATCTGCTGAAAAACGCCCGCCAGCCGATGTTATCGGTGTGCCTGAGCGACACCATCCAGCGGGTCCGCGCCGAGGTGCGCGGAGCGAGAAAGCGCAACGGTTCCGTTCGTCATCTAACTATGCGACGGAGTAGGGCTTCTTGAACGGTCCTGAAGGAGGGCACATGATCGGAGAACTGAGCGTCCTGAGCGAGTGGATCCCCGAACAGATGGAGCCTGGAACCATCTTTGTGCTGGAAAACGCCGGCGAAGTGGGCGAAAAGGAAGATCCTTATTGGGCGGTTCTGTCGTGCCCCAAATGCGGGCAGCTTGGACTGGTCACCCGCAAACAGATCGCCGGTTTGATGACCGTCATCTGCGGTTCTGAGAAGTGCTCCGCGCAATTCTTCATCCGCGATGAAGTGATCGTGCAGCGCAAGCCGAGCTAGGGAGCGCGCAGCCAAACTCGATGTGCCGCTTCTTGCTGCCGGCTGGTTGCAAACAGACTGGCTGATGGCGGCAGGCCTATTTCCTTTTGCAGAGAGCAACTCATCATTGTCCTGCAGCTTCTCCGAACATACAGGCCCGCAAATATTCAGTAAACTATTCTGGAATCTGCAAAGCCGGAGGTTGGGTTCCGTGTTCGCGATGTCTAGCTGCGAGCCAAACTGAGAAAGTGAGAGATGCATACAGGGCTGCGATCGTTCAGGCTTTGGAAGCGCCGAACGCGCTTGGGCGTGACTGTCGCGGTTTCGCTGCTCGCCCTCATTGCTTTGTGGTTTGCGCCGGTGATTCCCTTGCGACCTGGCTATCACGACTTCACCGACCAACGGCCGTTTGTCGGCCTTCCAAATTGCTTCGACGTACTTTCCAATATACCGTTCGTGGCCGTGGGGATTCTTGGTCTCGTGTGGTTGTCTGGCAGATCGAGCGCTGCATCTTTTATCGAGCGACGTGAGCGGCTTCCATATTTCGTTTTTTTTGCCGGGGTTGCGCTCACCGGGCTGGGTTCTTCGTGGTATCACCTTGCTCCAGGGAACGGCCGTCTTTCGTGGGACCTTCTGCCCATGTCTTGCTGCTTTATGTCTATCGTGGCCGCCCTGATCATGGAGCGGATTAGCGTGACCGCCGGACTGAGGATGCTGATCCCCTTGCTCGCGCTGGGAATCGCCAGCGTACTGTATTGGTACTTCACCGAAATGCAAGGTCACGGGGACTATCGCTTTTACATGTTTGTGCAACTCTTCCCGCCGATTTTGCTGGCGACGATCATCGTTCTGTTTCCGCCGCGCTACACGGGCACAAAATATCTGGCCGTCGCATTTATTTTGTTCGTGGCGGCCAAGCTGTTCGAGTTGATTGACAAGCAAATCTACTCTGTCACCGGCTTGGTGAGCGGTCATTCGCTGAAGCATCTGACGGCTGGCCTTTCGTGTTACTGGATACTGCGTATGCTGCAATGCCGACGTCCGATTCAGGATGCCCGTGAATATAGCGCGACGAACCCGTTAGGAGTTTACGAACGTCAATCTGTCTCCTGAATCCATTGAACCTGACCACACGGCCACCGCCTAAAACAAGGGGTTGGTTTTGAAACGCACTCTTCTGCCACTTCTGACTTGTCCGCAATGCCGCAACCGTTTCGAACTGCGAGATGAGAACGCCGACAGCCCTGAAATAACCGAGGGAATGCTGGTGTGTACCGGCTGCGGCGCCAGCTTTCCGATCACCGTGGAATTCCGCGCTTTCTTTCCAACGCGCTCACTGAGGACCAGAAGGCCACAGCGGACGCTTTCGGCTATGAGTGGACCCACTACTCGAAGCTGACCGATGCCGACCGGCGAGAGTTCCTCGACTGGATCGCGCCGCTGACGCCCGCAGATTTTGAGGACCGCGTCGTGCTGGACGCTGGTTGCGGCAAAGGGCGGCACATCTTTCTGGCCGCTCAATTCAAGGCCCGCACGGTGGTAGGAGTCGATCTCTCCAATGCGGTGGAGGCGGCCTATCAAAACACGCGGGAGCTGCCCAACGTGCACGTCATCCAGGCCGACATTCTCCATCTGCCGTTTGCCCAGCCCTTCGACCTGGCCTACAGCATTGGCGTGCTGCATCATCTGCCCGTGCCGAAACAGGGTTTCCTCGCGCTGGCCAGCCACGTCAAGCCCGGCGGCCGCATCTCGGCCTGGGTGTACGGAAAAGAAGGCAACCTCTGGATTGAGAAGCTGGTCGATCCGGTCCGCAAGAATGTCACTTCGCGATTGCCCAGGTCCATCACTCGCTGTTTTGCATTCTTCCCGGCAGTCATTCTGTACGCGGCGCTGAAGGTGCTCTACCGGCCGGCGAAGCGAAGGGCGTGGCTGAAGCGCTTGCTGCCTTACTCCGAGTATCTGTGTTCGATCGCCGACTATTCTTTTGCGGAAAATTTTGGAACGTGTTCGATCAATTGGTGGCGCCCACGGCGTTCTATAATAGCCGGGAGGAATTCGTGGATTGGTTTCAAACTGCCAACACCACCAACGTGAAGATTTCGCGCCACAATAACAATAGCTGGCGCGGGACCGCCCTCATGCCCGGTAGCCGCACATAATTGAGCGCGCCGCCAAAGTCGAGATTGTCGATTACCATTAGGAGAAATGCAGTGGCAATAATTCCCATTCACCCGGGCGAACATCTGGCGGAAGAGCTGAAAGAGTTGGGCAGAGCGCCGCGAACTGTCGCGGCAACTGAATGTTCCCACCAATCGCGTCACTGAAATCTTGAATGGACGGCGCGCCATCACCGGCGACACGGCCCTGCGTCTGGCCCATTTCTTTGGCACCACGGCGGAATTCTGGCTGAATTTGCAAAGCCTTATGAGATCCGCCTCGCCCAGCGGAAGTCCGGCAAATCCACCAAGGCGTTGCCAACCCTCAAGCGCCTCGAACGCGTCCATGCCTGACGCGCAGAAGGCGTTGAACTGCGTTGAACTTCCGAGATACTCCTCAGATTTGTCATCCCGACCGAGGTCGCCGCGGCGACCGAGCGGAGGGACCTGCTTATTGTCAGGCTCGGCGCGTGGATTCGAGCATAAACATGTCCGGAGCAAAGCCGAGAGAACGCAGGATGGAGCACTTGGCAACGTGCTATCTTTGTTCGTTATGCGAGACGCAGATGTACGTCAAGTCCTCATGGAGCGGCTCCAAAGGCTGTACGGTCGCGACCCAAGCACATTGATCGTTGAAGAGCTTGGGCTGTGCAGAGGACCGATTCGCGCAGATCTTGCGGTGGTAAACGGATCACTAAAAGGATATGAAATAAAGAGCGATCGGGATACGCTAGTCAGACTTGGCAATCAGGCGGCGATCTATAGCAAAATATTCGACACGGTTACGGTCGTGGTAGCTGAGCGGCATCTGCGCCGCTGAGTCGATCGTTCCGGCGTGGTGGGGCATTGATGCAGCTACGTATTCCGATCAACGGCGTTTGCTGCTTACCACAACCCGTACTGAGACTTCGAACTTCCACGTGGACCCTGAACGTCTGGTCGAGCTCCTTTGGCGAGATGAGGTGCTGTCGCTGCTGGCTCGGCTTGGTCGTTCGAAGTCTTTAAAGAGTAAGCCACGGCGAATTTTGTGGGACGCCTTAGTCACTAGTGTGCCGCTGCCTGAGCTGAAGGAAATGGTACGTGCGTCGCTCAAGAACCGAAGTGATTGGCGAGCTGGCGCGCAGCGAACGCAAGGTGATGAGAAGTTCCCACCTGCCGCCATGTCGTCAGGTTCCCGTTCCAACACGTTCTGCCGCGCAGTCGTCGATATACGCATCGCCCCAGCTGAATTCGCAACCGCTGTATTCACTTCTTCTGACTAGGCGCGCATACAACTGATGGAACTGTTGGTACCCGTGGTCTCGCAAATTACGGCCCTTCAGAACAAGCCAAGCTGCGTCGCATGTGTATCTTATGCTCGCCGATGCACGCATGACGCGAGGGTCAACTTCCGATGGCTCCGGATGCGAAATCGCATAATCACCGAACGTGGGCAAACGGCGTAGAGTGGCCGATGCCGACAAATCGCGGTCCACAAATCCCATTCTTGTCTGGCAAGCAAAGAGGTATCTGACGGTGGGAGGCCAATCAGGTTCTGGGGGAACGAAGTCGCCGCTACAGTGAAGGTTCGCCATTCGGTGATTGCTGGGAGTCGAGTAACCAAGCTGAGTACGGCATTTGCATCGACGTATCGTTCAGCAGGTGTTAGCGCGCGTAAGTCGAGAAGGAGGTCGGCATCCCGCACCTCGACATTTAGATAGTTCATGGTCTGGCGAAGCGTGCTCTCGATGTCATCAAACTCGGCGAAGTCTTCGCGTTGGACACGGATGCAAACTCCCCGACCGTCCTCGCTAATTATGTCTCGACAGGCAGCTAAGTAGTCTGGCCCTCGAAGAAGACCGGTTACCGGAATCGCATTGATCCCTCGCTCGCGAGCGGACTCGAACACGAAGCTCAGCGGATGCCCACCCCCGTCCATACGCTCGGCCTCGGAGATCCAGAGAAGATCCATGTATATATCCCGGTCCGGTCCCCATGCGCGCTCGATCTTCTGGCCGACTTTCCTAAGGTGTGTGTCTATAGTTTTCTCAGGCGTTTGCTGTTCGTAATCCCAAGGATCGGTGGAACCTCTAATAGAGGTGTAAGAGCGTCACGCACATCCGGTATCAAAGCTCGCAGAGCACGGTATTCCCCCTCTCGTCCCTTCAATATCGGTAAGTAGTGCTTGTGGTCAAACATGATGTGTCTCCTACTCACCTAAACCCAGTCAACTTTTCTCTTCAAGTTGTTACAATGCGAGCGATCAATGTGGCCGTCGTGCTGCAAACGTCCGACTACGACTCCGGGGGCTATCCCGAGCTCAAACGCGAATCTACTTACAGCAGCACAGGTGTAGGCTCCAAGACGGCAAAACATGCGATAGCGAGCTGCAGGTATAAGCCATTCACGTGCAAACGCGTCTGCCTCGGCTTCCTTCTCAATTCTGGATCTTTGATCATCTTCCAAAAAGACATCGCGTCGACCGTGAAGGAGAATATGTCCGGCCTCGTGGAAAAATGTAAACCACAAATGATCGTCAGTCTTGTATCGCAGGCTTAGCTGAATCAACGCTCGCGAAGGAGACAACCATCTCGTGGCACCCCAGACCCTAGTGCCGGGGAGTTCAGGAACAAATACGACAGATACTCCGGCCGAATTGCACTCCCTACAGACCACTGATGCAAAGTCCTTGGGTAAATCCCGCGTGAGCGATCGTATTCGCGCAAGAACCCCCTTGAATACATCAGCGTCAAAGTCGGCTGATTCGTGTTTGGCGGCTGCCAGTTCGCCCATACGAAGCCAAGCAGCAACAGCTCCCGGTTCGCTTTTAAAAGATGGAGACAGCCTGAACGCGGGAGCCTCGACGTCACACTCCTCGCCAACTCGCCGGGGATGCAACTCCAAAAAAACGCAGAACCTCATCGAGTTGGCGAGCTTTTTCGCGATGGTGTGCAATCCAACCTAATCTCGCCATCGCGTTGTACGGGATTTGATCAAGCCAATCTGTCTGTTCGAGTAGAACAACGTTTTCTTTAGCCCGAGCGATCGCTTCGCGATAGTGCTGTTCCCTAGCAATCCAAAAAGTCGCAGGGATGCCGAGAACACGCTCAAACTGTTGGAAGACTGTCTCGGCAGTGATTGCAGCCTTACCCTTGATAATCTCATTTATGGTTTTCTTGGGTCTTCCAGCACGCTCTGCTAGATCAGCCTGGGACATCCCCCTGGCCTCAAGAACCTCTTCCAACGTCTCTCCGGGAGGCGAAACGCTATCCGGAATGTACTGGTTTCGAATCTGCTCATTCATGTGTATCCACCACCCCCAAGACGACTACGGCCCTTACCTGAATCCAATCCATCCCCCCGTCTGGCTTTGCAGGCGGGGGCTCGTCAGCGGGACGAAATAGCAATCGATATGGGCCATCAAGATCCAGCGACAATTGCCCGGCACGGTCCCCTTTCAGTTCATGACATCTTCCAGGCAAGTTCCTCATCACCTGCAAGGTATCCGCGGCTCTCAGATCGTCTAGCCTCCGACGGATGAGTTTCGCGCGCTGGGTATTGTGCCTGCGCATGAGACGTCTCATGTCATTCCAATCATCAGGGTCGTCGCCGGTGGAAAAGAGTATTTCCATTACTCGTTACTCCTAAACAAGCTTAACCCCAGAGGTTAATAATGTCAATTTAATTGTTAACCCCACACGTTAAACGTGTTAGGTGGGCCAACAAATCATCCCACTAGCTCCTTTCCCATTCCGGAACCATCGCCAAAATAGGCACGCCAATTGCTACTTTCGTAACTTGACCGCATCGCCGACCCAACCCATACTTTACCTGTAGGGAGGATCCGCCGCGCCCGGCGCTCCTGCCCTTTTGTGTCTATGGAGGAGCAGTTGGAGGAGCAGTTGTCAGTAGCCAGTTGTCAGAATGGCCCGTCGCGGCGGGAGGAAACAGCAGGTCCCTCCGCTCGCCCCGCCCGTTCTGACGAACAGGCGAGGCTCGGTCGGGATGACAAATTTGAACAAAATGCTCAGCAAGTCCTTATTCCGCAGTACTTTGCATGCAAGTTGCCGGGAATCAATACTTTACATGGGTGCGCTCAAAGCATTCAAAACAGGAAACTTACGGATGGAGGTAACCATAATGCAATCAATACTTTGCAGGCAAAGTATTGATACTAAATACTTTATTGCAGGGGGAGGGGGTAGCACCGATGAGTCTTACGACGATTGAAGATGTCACGCTGGAGAGTCCGGCCAGCAGCAAAGAGGAAACGCCAGTCTTCCGATGGGCGACGAGGCCGAATTCTCGCTGGCCATCTGCGAGCACATCAGGCCAAGCGGCGCGCGCTGCGGCATGCTCGCCCTACACGATCAGAAGTTCTGCTATTACCACGCCAAGGTGCGCAAGACCGTACCCAGGAACAACCTGTTCGTCTTCCTGGCCAATCCGGGCCGCAAAAAGAACGACCCTTATACGCGTTCGAGTTTCCATATCTGGAGGACGCGGCTGCGGTGCAGATTGGGTTCATGCAGTTCATCTATGGCGTGGCGCAGCAGCGGATTGAGGAGTGGCGGGCGCGGATGATCTTGTCGGCTTTGCACGGCGCCGCGGCCAACCTCAGGCTGATGGATGCAAGTAGCGCGGCGTGCGAAAAGAAAACAGTAGTCAGTAGTGTCAGTAGTCAGTAGCCAGTAGTCAGTAGCCAGTTAGGAAGAGCGCAAGGGCACCC
>CAVTSI010000012.1:0-19355 GCA_963737435.1 uncultured Acidobacteriaceae bacterium
AGGCCTGTTCCACGGGAATCTCTTTACCGTCGGCATCGACGTAGTGAATGTCGAAGGCGCCACCAATCACGTCAAAGACCACGCAACTGCTGATGCAGGTGAACCGGTGGGTCTGCTTTCCCGTCCAGGAACATATAGTCGCCCATCGCCATCGGGTGAGAGCCACCCGACTTCATCTCGGCCTTACCTTTGCCGGAGACCATCATGAGATTCTCGTTGGCAGTGTGCCAGTGCCACGGTATCACGCAGCCGCTCGTGAACTTGATCAGCAGGATCGCCGGGCCCTTCATGGGATCTCCATGTTGCGCCGACAGCGTCATGCAAGACGGAAGCATGGGCAAGTTCATGAACTTGCTGGACGCCATGGAGGCGTATGGCATCTGGTCTTGACTCTGCGCCGCCAGCGGCGTAATAAGAGCAAATGCCAGGACGCACAAACAGAGGCCTATCAGCGCGAGTCGCATAGTAATACTCCTTCTCGTGATGAAAGTCCGGCAAAGTCTATTCCAGCGCTAACGCCGATTTCAATCAAAAAAGCGTGGAAGTTGTCTTGAATCATCGGAGAAAAGCGTGTGGCCGCTTCAGGTGGCGAGAAACAACGCGTCCCGTGACCAAAAAAAAGGGAGGGCATCTGCCCTCCCGTTTCCACTTGTTTCTTCCATGACTGCCGACAGCTACCGCCGCGGTCCGCCGCGTCGCGGGCCACCATCGGCCGCCGCGTCCGCCACCCGGGCCGCCACGGCCTCCGCGGCTGCCGCCTCCGCCATGATGTCCGCCATCGTGCCTGCTGCCAACGTGCTCACGACGCTCGCCATCGCGATTGAAATTCTGCTCGGAGCTCGGCTCGTCAGCCTTTTCGTGTCCGCCCTCGAAGGTCACCGCGCCTTCCCCCTCGGGCGCAGGCTCGCCGCCCTCAGCCGCCATTTTGGCGCGCTGCTCTTTCAGAATGGCCTTGCGCGACAGCTTGATGCGGTTGCCTTCGACGGCCAGGACCTTCACCAGCACCTGGTCGCCTTCCTTCAGTTCGTCGCGAACATCGTTGATGCGGTGCTCGGCGACTTCGCTGATGTGCAGCAACCCATCGGTACCCGGGATGATCTCGACAAACGCTCCGAAGTCAGCCAGGCGCGTGACCTTGCCGAGATAGGTCTTCCCCACCTCAGCGGTCGCGGTGATGTCGCCAATCATCTGCAGCGCCTTGGCAGCCGCCACTTGATCGCTGGACGAAACATTCACCTTGCCGGTGTCTTCCACGTCGATCTTCACGCCGGTCTGCTCGATGATTCCGCGAATCACCTTGCCACCCGGCCCGATGAGGTCGCGGATCTTGTCGGTGGGAATCTGCAAGGTGTAGAAGCGGGGCGCAAATTCGCTGATCGTGGTGCGCGGCTCGGCGATCACTTCGTTCATCTTGTCGAGGATGAACAAGCGTCCGTGGCGGGCCTGCTCCAGCGCCTCGCGCATGATCTGCGGCGTGATGCCCATCACCTTGATGTCCATCTGCAACGCGGTGATTCCCTCGCGAGTGCCGGCCACCTTGAAGTCCATGTCGCCGTAATGATCTTCGGCGCCGGCGATGTCGGTGAGGATGGCGTAATCTTTGTCTTCCTTCACCAGTCCCATGGCCACGCCTGCCACCGAGGCCTTCAGCGGAACGCCAGCATCCATCATGCTGAGCGAAGCTCCGCAAACCGTGGCCATCGAGGACGATCCGTTCGACTCCAAAATGTCGGAGACGACGCGCATGGCGTACGGCCAATCGGCTTCTGACGGCAGTACCGCCGTACAAAGCACGCTCCGCCAGAGCGCCGTGCCCAATCTCGCGGCGGCCCGCTCCGCGCAGGAATGCGACTTCGCCGACCGAGAAGGGCGGGAAATTGTAATGCAACATGAAGCGCTTTTTGGCTTCGCCTTCGAAGGCCTCCAGACGCTGCATGTCTTCGCCAGTGCCCAGCGTGGTCGTGACCAGCGCCTGGGTCTCACCGCGGGTAAAGATGGACGAGCCGTGAGTGCGCGGCAGCACTCCGACTTCAATCCAGATATCGCGAATCTGGTCGAACTTGCGCCCGTCGGGACGGCGCCGGTCCTTGATCACCTGCTCACGGAAGATCTGCTCGCGCAGAAGATCGAAGTATTTGCCGGCCTTCTTGCGTCCAGCTTCGTCTTCTTCGGGAATGGCGCTCTTGATTTCGTCTTTGAGCTGCTTGATGAGCGCGTAGCTCTCGTTCTTGGGATGCTTCTCGGTGTTGACCGCATCCAGCAGACGGTCGCCGAGCTTGGAACGAAGCTCGCTCAGATAGGCCTCGTCGGTCACGACCGGCTCGACCTTCCGCTTCGGCTTGCCAACTTTCTTGGCCAGGTCGCTGATCGCGGCGCAAATCTTCTTGATCTGCTCATGGCCGAATTCGATGGCCTGCACCACGGTTTCTTCCGAAACCTCCTTGGCGCCGGACTCGATCATGACAATGCCGTCCGCGGTGCCGACCACCATCAGGTTCAGCTTGCCGCGAGCGCTGCTCATCGTAGGTGGGATTGATGACGAAATTTCCGTCCACCTGACCGACTCGAATGGCGCCGATGGGCCCGTGAAATGGAATGTCGGAGACGCTGAGCGCAACCGACGCGCCATTGATGCCGGCAACATCGGGGTCGTTCTCGGTGTCCGCCGAGAGCACCATGGCGATGACTTGCGTTTCGCAGCGGAATCCTTCGGGAAACAAGCGGCCGGATGGGCCGGTCAATCTGGCGGCTGGTCAGAATTTCGCGCTCGCTGGGCCGCCCTTCGCGCTTGATGAAGCCGCCAGGAATGCGTCCGGCAGCATAGGTGTACTCGCGGTAATCGACGGTGAGGGGGAAGAAGTCAATGCCCTCACGGGGGTCAGGGTTGGCGCAGGCGGTGGCGAGAACAACGTTGTCGCCGATGCGCACAATGCAGGAACCGTGGGCCTGCTTGGCTAATTTTCCGGTTTCAAAGTGGATGGACTTGCCGCCGTGCAGCTCGACCGTAACTTCGTGTTTCATTTTCTTAAGTTCCTTCCGTTCCGAACGCAACCGATAGGGGCCCTGCTACGCCGCCGCTATCGAATCCGAATCCGAATACACCTCGGCCCACGCGTTTAGTGCTACGCGCGAGCAGGGATTGTAACTACGACGGGAGATTGGAGTGGAAAACTCATCCGCCAACAGAGACTGGACGAAAGCCCGCGGACGCCGAAGCGCCGTGAGGGCCCGCGCAGAACGCATGTAGCAACGCACAATACGCCAGAAACGTCGTTGTTCAGGGGCTGGCAAACGGCTGGCTTCGTTACTTTCGGATGCCGAGCTTCTGAATGACAGTCTTATACCGTTCGGTATCCGACTTTCTGAGGTAATCGAGCAGGCCACGACGCCGGCTCACCATCATGAGAAGACCGCGCCGGGAGGCATGGTCCTTCTTATGCGTCTTAAAATGCTCCGTCAATTCACCAATCCGTGTACTCAGGATCGCGATCTGCACTTCGGGCGAACCGGTGTCGGTCGCGTGAGTGCGGTGTTGGTCAATCAAAGCGGCTTTTTTCTCTGGGGCTAACACTGAATCAGCTGCGCTCCTACTCTTTAATCGTTGTTGTTACGGCATCAAGGATAACATGCACCCGGCAGAACCGCAAAAAACGGTAGCCAGTTTCCGGGTTGGCCGTGACTGCGTGGAGCGCCAATTGCGGCGCGTCAAAAGGCGTACCTCAGAGCAAGCGTCGTATTGTTGGCATGGAAATAGCGTGGCGCGGTCGGTCCCACGAACGAACCTTCGCCGTATTGGTAGTAGTTCCAGGCAACTTTGAAGGTGACGTCCTTGTGGACAACGACATCCACTGCGGCAAGAGGTGACTGATAAATCGAGGAAAGCGGACCCAACGGCAGCAGCGCATTGAGCGAGGTGGTGTTGCCCTGATTGTCGACGATGTTGTATCCCAGGTGCATGGTGACGCGCTCGATGGGGGTGAGGGTCAAGGCGAAGTAACCGAACTGAGTATGGGTGCGATAAAAACCATACGTCTGCAGCAAGGTCGGATCTTCGGCACATGTGGTCGTGTCCGGCGGGGTCACCGTTCCAGCAAAGCAGAGGAACATGTTCTGCTGAATGGCATCGAAGTTGTACGCCATGTCCAGTCCCCAGTACCTGTTGGGATTGATCATGGCGTTGAGCACCGTCGAGTAGTTGTGCTGGTTGTACTGGATGTCGCTAGTGTTGTTCCTGGCCTGCTGGAAATTAAGATTGGCGCCCACCGTCATCCAAGGACGAGGCGAATACGACACATTTCCGGAAATGTTGAAGGATCTCAGAGGATCGATGCGATAGATCCAGTTGTCGGCCCCGCCATATTTCGCATTGAGGTTGGCGTGCAGGGTACTTCCCTTCCGGAACCAAGCCCCGACCACGCCGGAGTAATTATTGATCTCGGTGGTCGGATTACCAAACGGGGCGAGAACTCCGCTGAACGTGCAACTGCCATCCGGGTTCAACGGCAAGCCGACGCAATTGCCGCGATTGGGTAGGTTCGGGTAATAAATGTCGCCGAAGGCGGCTTGAAAAGTGTCCCCAGGCTGAATGGTGTAATTGGCCCACACGAACCCGGCGCGCACTCCAAACCAGCGTGACAGATCATACTGCACTTGGAAATCATTCTGCTTCGTATTCTGGCCGATCATGTTGATCGTCATCTCGTTGATGGTGTCGGCCGGGGAACTCGAATTGTGAAAGAGAAGCGTAGGCGGGAACGTACCCACAGGATTGAGCAGCGAGGCGGAGCCGAAGGCGGCAGGGTTGAAGTAGTTGGCCTCAAGATCAAGATAATCGCCCGAGACACTGAAGTTGCGAAAGCGGAAGGTTTCGACCAGCCGGAGCTTATCGGTGACGTGAATGGTAGCGGAAACGTCGACAGAGGCAGAGTTCCACTTGGCACTGGATTCACTGCCTGCTGAGTTGGATCCGAGACTCGCCGTCCGGCTGGTCAAACCACGGAGAATTTCGGTGAACGGAGTGTTCATTTGCGAATGGCTATATTGGAACTGGCCATTGAAATCCAGCCATTTGAGCGAAGATGAGGTCAGGTTGAACTGTTCGGTTGGGATAAAAGTGTTTATGTGCTGGTCCAGGCTGTAATCGAGAAAACCGTTACACGTTGGATTGGCAATGCCGTTGTTGAGCGGCTTCGCGCAGGGACTTCCGCTGTTGAACCAGGAGAGTCCCAAGCTGACGGGCGTGCCATTGGGAAGCGGCCAGGAATTGAAGGGATTCAGGCCATAGGTCGCCCCGCCATCATAGTACTGAAGAAGTTGCGTGTAACTGAGGGTGGTCTTCTTGGCGGCGCGGAAGTCGGCTCCGAAGCGATATCCGTTGAGCGTATTGTCAGTATTCTCGTTCAGCAGTGCCTCCGTACCTTCATGGATGCTGCTGAACGCAGGCCCCGCGAAGCGGTTGCGGTTGTAGCCCGCCCGAAACGATAAGCGGTGCATCGGCAGCACGACAAGATCGAAGTTGTAAAGGTTTTGCCGGTTGTAGTAGCCGTGTGGTGAGTTCAGGATCGGAATGAACGGCGATCCGGTGGGCGGATTCAACGGGTTGGCAAACAAGTCGTAATCGAAATAGTTCTGCATGTGCTGATAACTGCCGCTGAAGGTGTACCAGCGGTATTTCGACACGCGCATGCGCGCCGCCTGCTGGGGATCGCCGCCCCATCCAAAGCTGTTGAGCGTCAGCGTGTCGAAAATGTCCTCGTGTGTCAGCGACTGCATAGTGAGGGATTGTTCCAGAATGCGAGCACCTGTTTGGTCATTGACCAGGGTATCGTACATCGGCTGGCTGCCGTTGACTTCGGAGATGCGGCCGCCCAGCTCGATGGACTGTGTTACCTGAAAGTCGCCGATTTTCTTACCCTCTCCTGCGCTCGAGCTCGAATCGGCAGACGCGGAGGCTGCCGTCTGGCCCGAGCTCTGCCCAAACGTGTTGCAGATCAAAGACAGGCAGACCGCCAGCAGGGCCACTCCAAAAGAACCAGCGCCGAGACTCCTTTGACAACCCATTTGGCATGCCTCTCCTTTAACGGAAGAAGAAGGGATCGAAGTTGGAACCATGAATTTGCGTGTGGCACATCGTGCACGCCTGATACTTGGTGGCCTGGTTGTGGAACGAGGGCGCGCCTGGCGCTGCTCCATTCATATTCGCCGTATGGCAGCGAAGGCAAAGAAAGTTGACGTTATTGACCTGCAGCAAACGCGGATTCGTAGAACCGTGTGGCATATGACATGACAGGCAGCCTTCGTCAGTCTTCACCGGGGCATGTTCGAAGACGAACGGCCCCATGGTGTCAGTGTGGCACTTGGTGCAAACCTTGAATTGACCGGCGGCAGCCCGCACCTGGTGACCGGTCTCGGTGCCGTGAGGATTGTGACAATCGCTGCATTGGATGAGTCCGACATCGACGCGGTGGCGATAGGGCCGGGCAAATTCGGCTTTCTGCGCAGCGTGGCATCCGTAGCACAGCTCAGTCTGCGGTTTCACCAGCAGGAAGTTGACATCTCTGGATCCGTGGGGACTGTGGCAACTCGTGCAACTGACGCCATTCGCCAGGTGTTCAGACTTGGAGAAGTTCTGCGTTTCCAGTGTCGATTGGTGGCACTTGGTGCAGATGGCTGCTGTCTCCGCCGGACTCAGCTTCTCAAAGCGAACGATCTTGGCGGGATCGCCGCCGCCGTCAACATGGGCTTGCGCCGGACCGTGACAAGCCTGGCATCCGTGCTGGTTGCCTTTGAGTAACGCCGCGTGCGGCGTGTTGGCGAAGTGCTTGTCCCAGACCTCCTGGTGGCACGTCTGGCAAATGTCAGCGTCGGCGTACTGACCGCCAGTTGAGCTTGGGAGCGCCGCCGATGGCGTGGGACTCGGGTTGCTGGGGTGTTCCTGCGCTGGAAGGGCGGCGGTCAAGCACGAAGCTATGAAGAAGGCAGACAAAAACGGGATCGGTCTACGGCGCACGAGAGTCATCCTTGCTCCTGACAAACTCTTCGCAGGATGGTCAACAGCCTGACCAGCCTAGCCCACAGGGTTACCCAAAACGCACATATTATACAAAGCAATCCCATAAACCCAACGCGCGTTCTGGTAAAAACTTTAGAGGGGTTAAGGCCTGTAGAGGATGTGTGGGAATTGAGCTGTCTAAAAAGATTCGTTACGCCAGCAATCGCGCCACCACGGCCTGCACGTGAATTTGCGTCGTGTCCAGCAGCGGAATGCCGCATGCCTGATCACCGTGGAGAATCAATGGCAGTTCGGTCCCGGCGAGAATGGCCGCCTCAATCTGATGCTGCTGCTTCATGCCTTCGATAATTTCCAGCAGCCTCTCGCGTGTCTCCGGCAGAAATATGCCCTTTAACAACTCGCCCAGATACTTTTCGTGGATGTAATTCTGCTCGTCCTCCCGAGGCACGACCAGCGTAATTCCCTTCCTGGAAAATACGTCCGGATAGAAGCGCGCCTGCATAGTGAATCGGGTTCCGATCAAGGCGGCTTTGCCGATCCCGCGCTTCTCAGCCTCAGCGCATGTTGCCTCGACGATGCTGATCAAATGGATGGACGAGCGCTGCTGAACTTCATCGAAAACAATGTGCGGGGTATTGGCGGCAATTATGCCGAAGTCCGCGCCTGCTCGGGCCAGCCGTTGCAATTCGTCAACCAGGTAGTCGGTGACCTCGCTTAACTGATTTGCACCCATCCAAGCGAGCAGCTTCGTCACATCGATACTGTTGATGATGATCGAAGGATAACTTCCGTCCTGCCTCAGTTGGCGATAACCGGCAATCAACGAACGGTAATAATCCACCGTTGAATCCGGGCCGATTCCGCCAAGCATCCCGACGGTTTTTATTCTCTCTACCAAATCCGCACGCGCTCCGCCGGAGCCAGGTACAGCGTTTCTCCCGGCTTAACATCGAAGGCCGCGTACCAGGCGTCGATATTGCGGACCGTGTCTGCCCGGAACTCGGCGGGCGAGTGCGAGTCAACCGCTACCTGCTGGCGAAGCGCAGCTTTCCGCGACTTCGCCCGATAGTTCTGACCAAAAGCGATAAAGAATTGCTGATCGCCAGAGAAACCATCTTGCACCGGCGCTTCCTTGCCTGCGAGTGAGGCGCGGTAGCCGTCATACGAAGCCGAGATACCGGCCACGTCGGCGATGTTCTCGGCCAGCGTCTGCTTGCCATTAAGGGGGAGATCCGGGAAGGGCCTGTAGGTGTCATACTGCGCGGCGAGTTTGGCGGTGGCGGCTTCAAAATGGGCGAGATCGGCGGGCGTCCACCAGTTGCGCACGCGGCCCTTGGAATCAAACGCGGCGCCCTCCGAATCGAAGGTATGGATAATTTCGTGCCCGATGACCGAGCCGATGGCGCCATAGTTGGCCGCGGCCGGCGCCAGAGGGTCGAACAATGGAGGTTGCAGAATGGCGGCGGGAAAGTTGAGCGCGTTCTGCAACGGCAGATTAACGGCGTTGACTGTCTGCGGGGTCATGGACCATTCCTTGCGGTCAACCGGCGCGCCGAGGCGCGCGACCTCGTGGTGATACTTAAAAACATTACCGCGCCAGACGTTGCCAAAGATGTCATCCGGCCTCACGTCGTAGGCCGAGTAGTCGATCCAGGTCTCCGGGTAGCCGACGCCGACGTACAGAGTGTTCAGCTTGGCTTGAGCTTCGGCTTTGGTGGAAGCCGCCATCCACGGAAGCGCCTCAATTCGTTTGCGGAAAGCGGCAATGATGTTGGCCACCATGGCCTGCGCCTGGGCCTTGGCTTCGGGAGAAAAGTAGCGCTGCGCATAGATTTTCCCAACGTCGTCGCCGAGGTAGCGATTGACGATCACCACACCGCTCTGCCAGCGCGGACGCTGTTCCGGCGCTCCTTGCAGCACCTTGCCGAAGAAGGCGTAGCGCCCGTCAGCCAAGGCTTTCGGCATTACGCCGCCGTACTCTTCGATCAGGTGATAGGCGAACCAGTCTTTCCATGTGTCCAGCGCCGTGGAGGCCACCAGAGCCGACTCGCCGGCAAAGGCAGTGGGCTGCCAGACGATGAAGCTGGCTTGCTTGCCGAGCCCAGCGCCGCGGAAATATTCAGCCCAGTCGAGCCCCGGAGCTTTGACCACGAAGTCTGCCTGGTTCCAAGTGTTGTTGGCCTGGTGGATGTCATCGTTTTCCGCCAGGCTGAGATGTTTTTCCGCAATGGCGTGCTCCAGCGCGACAATGCGCTCGGCCCGGGCGTCCGTATCTGTGAATCCCGCCAGCTTGAGCATGGCCGAGACGTGAGTCTGATACTTGCTACGGATGTCCCGCATGGGGTCGCTGTTGGAAAGGTAATACTCGCGGCCAGGCAGTTGCAGGCCGCCTTGCAGAAGGTAGGCGGCGTAGTGATCGGAATCGTTGAAGCCGGGAGCTACCCACAATCCAAACAGATGCGGAGTATGGAAGTCGGTGTTATTCAGCGCGTCGACGTCAGCCCGCAGTGTTTCTCCTAGGGCTGCCGCCAACTCTTTCTTGTTGCTAATGGCAGCGATGGCTTTGAGATGAGGCTGGAGTGGCGCTAGACCTTTGGCCTCGATGGCAGCCTCATCCACGTAGGAGTTGTAGAGGTCAGCGATCTTGTGCGCGTTCGAACCGGCAGCCCCGCCACTCTTGGCAGCCTCTTCAACCAAGGCGGCGGTGCGCTTGTCGCTCACGTCGGCAAGGGTCACAAAGACACTTAAACGGGAGCGGTCGGGGGGAATCTCGGTGCGCTTGATCCAATCGCCGTTGCAGTACAGATGGAAGTTATCGCCCGGCTTGACCGAGCGGTCCATGTTGGCGACATCGATGCCGTGAGTCTCTTGTTTCGGTACATCCTGCGCGGCGGCGAGAAGGCTGAAGGCGACAATTCCAACAAGTTTAAGGGCGGAATTAAGGAATTTCTGGGCGGATCTCATTTACAGCACTCCACAGGGCATCTGCCTGGGAACGCAGGCCCTCACTCTAGACGGGAAACAAAGCAAGAGGGTAACACGACGGCGGGGAACGGCGTTTGGACCTATTCCACCTCGTGCTTGGCGGTGTAGCCCTCGCGGGCCACGATCTGATACTTGATGTCGTGGTTCTTTTCGTCCTTGAGGACGAGCGGCTTGTTATCCGGCCCAACCAGTTCCACCTTCAACTTGCGATACGTGCCATCTTGCCTGGTGTTGGTGGGCTTATAGGTGATGGTGTATTGATTACGGATGGCCTGGGCCACCTCGTGGAAAATGTCCGGCAACTCACCCATCAGCCGCGGAGAGTAGCTGCGGCCGCCGGTCATCCTGGCAAAGGTCGCCATCTGGTTCTTGGCCTGGAGGTAGTCCATCATCCTAAGGGAAACGTCGGGATTTGAGCCGGCCACTGCGTCCACCCACTCCAGATAGGCTTCGCCCGTGCAAATGGTGTAGATGGTCACGTTGGGCGTCGCCTTGACCTTCTTGTAAATGGTGTCGAGGGTGATCTTGCTGAAGGTATCGCGGCCGCTGGCGACCACAACCAACTCCTTGTGACCGGGGATACGATCCAGGCGGTCCAGCGTGTCGTACATGGCATCGAAGATGTTGGTCTCGCTGAAACCGGGAATTATCAGCTTGTTGAGCGCCCCGAAGACGGCTTGCTTGTCCTGGGTGAAGTCCAGCAGGATACGCGTCTTCATGTCGAATTCCTCGACCGCGACCCAGTCCTGCGGTTGCAGGCTGGAGGCGAACGCGTACGAGGCATTCAGCGCGTCATACATGAAGTTGTAATTCTTGGCTGCGAATTCCACCAGCAGGACCGCGGTGATGGGCGCCTTGCTCATGGTGACGCTCTGGATTTGCTGCGGGACACCATCTTCGTAAATCTTGAAGTGCTCCTTAGCAGTCTGTTCCGGCAATGCCAGCGGCCGCCCGTCCTTTTGCAACACGCGCGCATCCACGCTGACCACCGGAACGTCAACGTGCAATGAGTATTGCGGATTGTCGGTAGGCGGTTTCGGCTTGGGCGGTGGAGGCGCTGCGTCCGCGTCCTTCTTCTTGGGCACGGCGATGGAGCCGGATTCGCCCCCCGGCCCTCCCGCTGCGGCAGGCATCTGCTCTTGCTGGCTCTTGGTGGGCTGTGATTGCGTTTGCGTGCCCGCATCGGTGCCACCGGAGGTTTGAGCGCTCGCCCCTGGGGCGAAACAAAGAACGCCCGTCACCAGGGCGACGACCGCCAGGCTCAAGAAGTTAAGAACGACATGCGAAATACCTGGACAATTAAGGTGTTTCTCGGAATACATCAGGGTTGCCTCTTGCGACGGACTGTCTGCTAGTATAAATGCAAATTCAGCATCTTTGACTCGCGGCGGCCGACAGAAAAGTGCGCGAGCGCGAAAGGCCTGGGCCCTGCCGCAGTGAATTCAGCCAGTCGGGGCTGCCCATCCGCGACGCCCTCGGGCGCAGTGGGAATCGCCGATCTTCATGGCAAAGCCGCACCGCGCGGCTTAAGTAAGGGATGAGGAACATGTTGCGCAACGCCGTCTGGTTAGTCATACTCGGCCTCACTTCGCTGGCCGTTTTCGCGGCCGAAAAGCCAAAAGTTCAAATCATGCCCGAGGACCAACTCAAGGCCGGCATGCATGGCGTGGCGTACACCGTCTTCGAAGGCGTCACGCCGGAACCGATGGAAGTCGAGATCCTCGGAGTGCTGCGCAATATGGCCGGCCCGAAGTCCGACGTCATCCTGGCGCGGCTGCACGGCAAGAAAGTTGAGTACTTCGGCGTGGTCGCAGGCATGAGCGGCAGCCCGGTTTACATTGACGGCAAACTGGTCGGCGCCATCGCTTATCGCATTGGGGAGTTCTCCAAAGAGCCGATCGCCGGTATCACTCCAGCCGGCTCCATGCTGGAAATCGATGCCATGGACAAGTCGCCAGCTCCGGAAGAGGCGCGAGGTCTGCCCGCAGGCAAGCAATTGGCAGCGCGAACTTCTGGCCCCGGCTTGGCCACCTCCCCTAATCAACAGGACCCAGGCTACGCAAACCTGCTGAAGCCCATCGAGACTCCGTTGGTCTTCACGGGATTCAGCGAAAACACGCTGCGGCTCTTCTCCAAGGATTTTGCCTCGGTCGGAGTCGTCCCTGTAATGGGCGCAGGTTCGGTCAGCAACGACAAGCAGCCGGAACCGCTGGTTCCAGGCTCGGCGGTCAGCGCAATTCTGGTACGCGGCGACATGAACATCGCCGGCACTTGCACCGTCACTTATCTCGACGACACCCACCTGCTGGCATGCGGCCATCCATTGTTACAGTCGGGCAGTGTCGATATGCCGATGACCAAAGCGACGGTGCTGGCCACTCTGCCTTCGCCGCAGAACTCCTTCAAGATCGTTAACACCACCGAGCCGGTCGGAGCGTTCGTGCAGGACCGCCGCGCCGGCATCATGGGGCGCTTCGATCGCGAACCGCACATGATTCCCGTGACCCTCACCTTCAACGGCGTCTCCCATCCCAAGCAGTTCGATTACGAAGTGCTGAACAATGCCAAGGTCACGCCGGCCGCAATGATGGCCACGGTGTTCAATGCCATCCAGGGGATGAACGAATACGGCGAGGATACGACCTATCGTTTGCGAGGCGATATTGACGTGCTGGGCTATCCCAAGCTGCGCGTGCAGAACATGTACGCTCCGCTGGATGGCTCCACGCCGACGGCTTATGGCATCGCACTCGCCATCGGCGAGCACTTCAGCCGTATCTTCGAGAATCCTTACGCCACCCCGAAGATCGAAGGGGTGGAACTGAACTTCGATCTGGTTCCTGATCGCCGTTCGGCGCGGCTGGAGACCGCCCGCACCGACGTCACCGAAGCTCGTCCCGGCGATCAAATTACCATCGAGACTCTGCTGCGGCCCTACCGCGGAGAAAGCATTCTCCGCCAGATTCCGGTGAAGATTCCGACCTCCACGCCCAGGGGCACGCTGCGCATTCTGGTCAGCGACGGCGACACTCTCGACAAGATGCGCCGCGTGTCTGGACCCATGAGCCGGCGGCTGGATCTGGGCTCAACCATTGCGCTGCTCAACAAAGAGCACGCCAACTCTGAGCTTTACGTCTCTCTGCTGGAGGCCAACCCGCAAGCCATGGTGGACGACAAGGTGATGCCGACGTTGCCGCTGTCGGTAATGAATGTGATGGATGGCATGCGCGGCACGCAGGACATGATCGTCGTGGGCGAATCCGCCGTGGATGAAGCGTCCACTCCCGTGGATTACGTGGTGACGGGTTCGCAGATCATCACGCTGACGATTAAGTAGCGAATCAGTTGTAAGTAGCCAGTAGTCAGTGGTGCAGGAGGCGTGGTTTCGGGGCAAAGATCAGACGCCTCACGGGACACCCACGCAAGGTTGACCTGTGAGTTTCCTGCCGGACACCAACACCTGAAGCAACTGTTCGCGCTTGACTCCGCACGATTCGGGCCCCCGCCTGTGTTACGCTTTTCTTATTCCTGCCAATCGGCCAATCAGGATTCATGATGAAAGTGCTTCGACTGGCGCTCTTCTGCCCGTTGCTTGCTGCGATGTGTTGGGCACAAGGAACGCGCACCTGGGAACAGACTAAGTACGACGAATTCGAGAAGGGCACCAGCCACGGGGTCGCCATCAGCAGCGATGGAACGCTTACGCTCGCGCCTGCCTTCAGCGCGCTTTACACTTCGCCGTCCACCTATCTTTGGGGACTGGCTGCCGACGCGCAGGGCAATGCCTATGCCGCAGCGGGATCGCCGGCGCGCGTCTATAAGCTGACGCCTGACGGCAAGGCCAGCATCATTTTTGCTCCGCAAGAGTTGCAGGTGCAGGCGCTGGTGGTGGACCCGAGCGGCGCCATCTACGCGGCCACCTCGCCCGACGGCAAGGTGTACAAGATCGTCCACGGCGGCCCGGCGCCGGGGAAGAGTCCTGAAGGATCGCACACTACGGCGGAAGTGGCCGCAGCGCAGGAAGGGCGCAAGCCAAGTCCGACGGGCGAATCTCCGCGACCCTCGGTGGCCGTCGATTCCAGTTACAGTGCCAGCGTCTTCTTCGATCCCAAGACGAAATACATTTGGGCGCTGGCACTCGATCGCCAGGGGCAGCTGTACGTCGGCACCGGCGATCGCGGCGAAATCTTCCGGGTGGATCGCAACGGCAACGGCGCGCTGTTCTTCAAGAGCGATGAGGCGCAAATCCGCGCTCTCGATTTCGACAACTCCGGCAACCTGATCGCCGGGACCGACGGCAGCGGGCTGATCTATCGCATCTCTCCGCAGGGTGAAGGCTTCGTGCTGTACAGCGCGCCCAAGAAGGAGATCACCGCTCTCGCCGTCGATGGGCACGGCAACATCTACGCAGCCGGAGCTGGCGAGAAACGCGGCGCAACACCGCCGCTGGCACCGGTGCGTTCCTTTTGTCGCCGCAACGCCGCCTAGCGGTGGGACCGCCATCACGCCTGGGCGCGCAAGGTCCGGCGACCCCCGGCGCTTCCACTTCCACGTTCACGGCGATTCCCTACCCCAACGTGACCAACGTTGGCGGCTCCGAGGTGTACCGAATTGGAGCGGACGGTTCGCCGAAGACGATATGGTCGTCGCATGAAGATTTGGTCTATGCGCTCGCCTTCGATCAGGCGGGACGCTTGCTCGCGGGCACGGGAAATCGCGGCAAGATTTTCGTCATTAGTCGGCAATCAATACACCGATCTGGCCCAGGCCAGCGCCAACCAGGTAACCGCCTTCGCGCGCGCGCCCAAGGGCGGACTGTACGCGGCCACCAGCAATCTGGGGAAGATTTTTCTCCTCGGTCCCAACCCGGTGGCGGAAGGCACGTACGAGAGCGATGTCTTCGACGCGAAAAACTTTTCCCAGTGGGGACGCGTGGAAGTTCGCGGCAGCGGCAGACTTCGATGCTGTTCGCGCGCAGCGGCAACGTGGACAATCCCGACCGCAACTGGAGCTTGTGGAAGCAGGTCGATCTGCAGAAAGACCTTCCAGTGGATGCGCCTTCAGCACGCTTCATTCAGTGGAAGGCGGTGCTGCATCCCGGTAAACCAGCGGCGGCCATCGAGAGCGTAACCCTCAATTACCTGCCCAAGAACGTCGCCCCCGAGGTGGACGATGTGACCGTCGTCGTCGGCTCGCGGGTCCCGGCAGGCACGCACACCGAGCCGGAGAGTTCCGCGCCGAACCCTTATGCGCCTCCCATTCCCATGGTCCGCGACAAACATTCCATCGCGGTGAAGTGGAAGGCGCAGGACGAAAACGACGACTCGCTGGTTTATAGCGTCTATTACCGCGGTGACGGCGAGAGCCGCTGGAAACTGCTGCGCGACGGGATTGAGGAGCGGTTCGTCAACCTCGACTCCGACCTGTTTCCCGACGGCGGCTACACCATTCGCGTGGTCGCCTCGGATGCGCCGTCGCACTCGCCCGAGGACACCTTGACGGGCGAGAGCACCAGCCCGCGCTTTGAGGTGGACAACACCCCGCCGCATATTGAGTCGCTGAACACCAAGGTCGAAGGAGATAAGCTACACGTGACGTTCCGCGCGGTGGACAGCTTCTCGCCCATCAGCCGCGCCGAGTACTCGCTGGATGCGGGCGATTGGCAAACTGTCGATCCGGTGGGGAAGATCTCGGACTACAAAGTTGAGAACTACGATTTCAACGTGCCGATTGCGGCAGCAGAGCGAGAGCGAGATGCGGGCAAGCGAGTCGCCGCAGGGGAGCCGAGGAGCACACGCTTGTGGTCCGCGTGTACGATCGCTTCGAGAACATGGGCATCAGCAAGAGTGTGGTAAGAGCGACAGCAAAATCTGAAAATAAACCATAGCGTCGAGAGCTAAGACGATCAGCCTTGAAGGGGCACGGCTTCAGCCGTGCTGTTTACCGGCATACCGAGAGTCGGGCTTTAGCCCCGGAGGGACGTCGTATTTCCTGAAATGGCAAGTTCCCTCAGTGGCTAAAGCCAGGGTTCTGGGGCAGCTTACGGCACGGCTGAAGCCGTGCCCCTTCAAACCCTCGGAACTTAATACTCCGGCTAAAGCCTGCTTCCGTTCCATTGCCTATCTCCATGAACCCTCGCGCTATTGTCGATCTCGTCGCTCTGCTGGCCTGCTCGGTGTACGGCACCATTCCGCTGTTCTGGTTTGTGGTGCATCCGTTTGTGGAGCGCTGGCGCGCCCGCGGGCGGCGCGCTTACGCTTTCATCGTGCCGGTGTGGGGCGGATTTATCGCCATCGCCTTTCTGTTGATGTGGCCGTTTCGCTCGGTCCACTTTTATGCGAATTGGTTTGCCTGGGCGCCTGCGGCCATCTTCTTCCTGCTGGGATTCTCGATTTACCGCGCGGCATTCCAGACATTCGACCGGGCGAAGGTTTCCGGCCTGGCCGAACTTGAGCCCGACCGTCATCGTCAGCAACTGATCACCACCGGCATTCGCGCGCGCGTGCGCCATCCGATTTATCTGGGTCATCTCTGCGAGATTGCCGGCTGGTGCATCGGAACGGGATTGGTCGCGCTATACGCGCTGGCGGTTTTCGCCGTGATCACCGGAGCGGTGATGATCCGCATGGAAGACCGCGAACTGGAAGCGCGCTTTGGGGAAGCGTTTCGAGCGTATCGGCAGCGCGTGCCTGGCGTCCTGCCGAGAGTTCGAAAAAATTGACCTCGACCGTGCCTGACCCGCTTTTCGCTACAATGAACCTTCGCTGAGCTTCGCTGATGCAATTTGAACTCTTTGTCGCGGCGCGTTATTTGCGGGCCAAACGGCGCCAGGCCGTCATCGGGGTCATCACCGTCATCTCCATTGTCGGAGTGGCGGCGGGCGTCGCCTCGCTCATCATCGCGCTGGCCATCAACAACGGATTTCGCCAGGACTTGCAGGAGCGGCTGCTGGGCTCGACCTCGCACATCAACCTGCTGCGCGTGGAAAGCGATGGCATCCGCAACTGGCAAGACCTGCTGGCGCGATTGCAGAAGCAGCCGCACGTTCTCGCCGGTGCGCCCGCGATTTACGAGCAGGTGTTGATCTCGCGCGGCGCCCGCGCCCAGGGAGCGATTCTCAAGGGCATCCTGCCGCAAGACGAGCGCAGGGTCAGCGACATTCTCGATACCGTCAAGAGCGGCTCAGCCGACAGCCTCGAGGTGCGCAAAGAAGATCAGGGCGACGACTTCGCCTCCGGACCCCGACGAACCCAATCCGCTCTCCGCGCGCGTCACCGCTTCCCTGCCGCCGATTATTCTGGGCAAAGACATGGCCGACCAACTGGGCGCTACGGTTGGGTCGCTGGTGACCGTCACCAGCCCGCAAGGCGAGCTCACGCCATTTGGCATTGTCCCCAAGTACAAGCGCTTCAAAGTGACGGGAATCTTCTCGTCGAGCTTCTATGAGTACGACAGTTCCTGGGCCTTCATCCCGCTCGCCGACGCGCAGAAACTCTTCGACCTGGGCGATGTCGTCTCCGTGCTGGAATTCAAGATCGACGACATCTACCAGGCGCCGGAAATCGCGCAGAAGCTGGAAGCCGCGGCTGGCAAGGGTTTCATGTCAACCAACTGGATGGAGCAGAACCGCGCCATCTTCCATGCCCTGCGGCTGGAGCGGGTGGTGACGTTTATCACCATCGGGCTGATTGTGTTTGTCGCCGCGCTCAACATCTTGATCTCGCTGATCATGATGGTGATGGAGAAGACGCGCGACATCGCGGTGCTGGTCTCGATGGGCGCCAAGAAGCGGCAGATCCGGCGCATCTTCATCTATCAGGGAATCCTGATCGGCGTGATCGGAACGGTGCTGGGGCTGATCGCGGGGTATCTGCTCTCCTGGGCAGCCGGGCACTACCACCTGGTATCGCTTTCCGCCGAGGTTTATTCCATCGACTATGTGCCCTTCGCGCCGCGCGTCGTCGACGGAGTTCTGGTGGCGATTGTCGCCATCGGCGTCTCTTTCATTGCGACCCTGTACCCCTCGTGGTCGGCCGCCAGCGTTCTGCCCGCCGAAGCGTTGCGCTATGAATGACGCGGCAGTCAATGTGATGCTAAAATGTATCACATGACGAAAGCTTCACTCCGTGACCTTCGCTACGAGTTTAAGAAGATTGAGCGGCTCTTGCGTCAGGGCGAAGAGGTTCAGATCACTAAACGCCGGCATGTGATTGCTCGCCTGGTTCCTGAAAACACTCCCTCTCCCGCTGAGCTTCCCGACTTCCGAGCACGCGTGCGCGCTATTTATGGAAACAAGGTGTTGGCTGTCAGCGGCGCTGACCTAGTAAGTAAAGATCGGAGTAGGTATTGAAGATCTACTTCGACACCAGCTTTCTCATCTCGTTGTACAGTCCGGATATCAACTCCGGGACCGCCGCCCGCGCGATGCACGCCTCCAAGGGAGACCGCTTGATCACAACTTTAGGGGAATTAGAAGTCGTGAATGCCCTAGGACTCCGCGTGTTTCGCAAGGAGGTGTCAGCCGCACAAGCCCAGTCCTCCTTGGAGGACTTCGAGAAGGACCTGCGGGATGGCGTCCTCCAATTGCGCCGGTTGCCGGAGCAGGCCTTTGAACGCGCACGCCAGTTATCGCGGCAAACCACAACGGATCGGTACCCGAACAGCAGATCTTCTGCATGTGGCGGCGGCACTCGAGCTCGGCGTGGATTGGCTCTACAGCTTCGACAAGCAGCAGCGCAAGCTGGCCCGCGCCGTACGACTGAAAATCAATTGAGCGGCAAGTCCGGAACTGGGACGAGCAGAGCTTTACCCGCCACCGTGCTTAGACCGTCGAGCGTATCCATAAAAGTTGAAGCCGCCGGCGGCGTTGACTGAAGATGCCATAGCAATTCGGCATCGTTCCATGCGGATTCACGCGCCGCGCTCACGCTCCAGGCAGCGATGGTGTCTTCCAGGCGAGAAAATGGTGGGAGCGGATCGCCGAGCAAGCGGACGTGCAACTCGCGCTTGGCGGATTCGATGAGGCTGTCCAGCGTGGCGTTAAGCTCGGTGTAGTCGTTGTATTGTGCCGTGGCATGCTGCGGAATGGTGGCAGTCGCCTGGCAGTTGGTTACGATCGCCTGCGGCAGGTCGTGATTGATATGCGCGTTCACTCCGGCGAGAGCGAACTGGATACGGGCGATTAGAGCCTGCCGGCGACTGTTGAACAGAACCTGCCAACATTCCGGCGCTGCCTGACCGGAAAGCGACAACGTCAGCGCGCCGAAATACAGTCGCGCAAATTGCACATCCAGTTCGGCAAGCCACTGCGGATCGCTGATCCACCGGAGGCGATCCGGCTTTGCACGGCTTGGGTGAC
>CAVTSI010000013.1:0-116540 GCA_963737435.1 uncultured Acidobacteriaceae bacterium
GCGCATGAAGCGTATTCGTCCGGCCCCGATGGGCCGCGCCTATCACTATCAGCGGCGCATCTCGCATGTGGAGATTGCCCTGGAGGAGAAGGCGGGGCGCAATGGTGATGCCGGATTGGTGCAGACGGTGCAGGAAGGCGCGCCAGCCAAGAAGCCAGTCAGGAAAGTCGTGAAGAAAGCGCCTGCCAAGAAGAAGGCGGCGGCCAAGAAACCTGAAGCTAAAAAGCCGGCGGCGAAGAAGCCGGCCAAGAAGAAAAAGAAGTAGAGATTGAAAAAAGCGGCGATGCCAGAGTGCGATCGCCGCGGAGAAGAAACAGATTATGGGACAGAAAGTCCATCCATACGGATTCCGCCTCGGCGTTACCAAGCCCTGGAAGTCGCGCTGGTTCGTGGTGCGCGACTACGACAAACTTCTACTGGAAGACGTGAAGCTGAAGGCCGAGCTGAAGGAAAAGCTAAAGTCGGCGGGCGTTAGCTCCATCGAGATCGAGCGTCCCGGCAACAAGCTGCGCGTCATCATCCGCACCGCGCGTCCGGGCATCATCATCGGCCGCAAGGGAACGGAAATCGACAAGCTGAAGCAGGACATCCAGAAGCGCACGAATCGTGATGTCTTTGTCGACATCCAGGAAGTGCACAAGCCGGAGCTCGACGCGCAACTCGTGGCAGAGAACATTTCGCTGCAACTGGAGAAGCGTGTGGGATTCCGGCGCGCCATGCGCAAGGCCGTGGATTCGGCGCTGCGCTTCGGCTGCAAGGGAATTAAGGTCCGCGTTAGCGGCCGGCTGAATGGCAACGAAATCGCCCGCTCCGAGTGGTATCTCCAAGGCCGGCTGCCGCTGCACACTCTGCGTGCCGACATCGATTATGGCTTTGCCGAGGCGCACACCACGTACGGCATCATCGGCGTGAAGTGCTGGGTTTACAAGGGCGAGATATTCAAGGAACGCAAGCGCGAACCGCAGGGCGTACAGAGCGGAGCGTTTTAAGGCAGTTGTCAGTGGCCAGTGGCCAGTTGTCAGAAAGAGGGCAACGAACCATGGTTACTGAGAACTGACAACTGATTACCGGGAACTGAACTTATGTTGATGCCAAAGAAAGTGAAGTATCGCAAGCAGCAGCGCGGCCGGATGACTGGCAAAGCCTGGCGCGGCGGCGAGCTGTCGTTCGGCGACTTCGGCTTGAAGGTCATGGAGCCGGGTTGGATCACTGATCGGCAGATCGAGGCCAGCCGCGTGGCCATGACCCGCTTCGTCAAACGCGGCGGGAAAATTTGGATCCGGCTGTTCCCGGACAAGCCCGTCACCAAGAAGCCGGCTGAAACCCGTATGGGCAAAGGCAAGGGAGCTCCGGACCATTGGGTAGCTGTGGTGCGCCCGGGCAAGATCCTTTTCGAAATGGAAGGGGTATCGGTGACCGATGCGACCGAGGCGATGCGCCTGGCTTCGCACAAGCTGCCGCTTCGCACCAAGTTCGTGCAGCGTGAAGGCGTGCACTAAACCAGTTATTAGTGGTTAGTGGATAGTGGCTAGTAGGAGATGTGAACGGGAAGCAGTGGCCAGCGAGCTGAGAGTAGTCGGGTTTGGGTTTTTCTAACCACTATCCACTAGCCACTGAATTAAAGGATTTGCAAAGATGGATGTAAACAAAATTCGCAATTTGACCGATATCGAACTGGCCCATCAGCAGCGGGAACTGTCCGACCAGCTCTTCAAAATGAAGTTTCAGTTGAAGATGGGACAGACCGAGAGCCTGAAGAAAATCCGCGAGCTGAAGAAGGACATCGCTCGCGTGCAGACAGTGTTGCGCCAAAAAGAGCTGGCGGGCGATAACGGGCTATCTGCGAGCGCAAGTAATCCTGTGAAGAATACAGTGACGGCGAAGAAGGCGGCCAGCAAGAAGGCTGCGACGGAGAAAAAGTAACATGGCCGAAACAACAGCAACCAGAACGGCAAAAACCCCCGGCCGTCGCAAGACCCTGATTGGCGAAGTGGTCTCCACCAAGATGGCCAAGACCATCGTGATCGAAGTTCGGCGGCAGAAGGCCCACCCGTTCTACAAGCGCGTGGTGGCCCGCAGCAAGAAGTTTTACGCCCACGACGAGGATGGCACGGCGCATCTTGGCGACTTCGTGAAGATCGAAGAGACCCGTCCGCTCTCCAAGTTGAAGCGGTGGCAGTTGAAGGAAATTGTGCAGCGCGCGGCGTTGATAGCGCCCGTCGAGGAGCAGCCGGCGAGTTAACCCGGTGGCATTGGCTCCGCCGCGATGGTGGAGCGAGGAGACAACATTATGGCAGTGATGATGAGATCCATGCTCGACGTCGCCGACAACTCTGGCGCGCGCAAGCTGCAGATGATTCTGCCGCTGGGCGGCTCCACCGGCCTGGTCGCCCATTTGGGTGACGTGGTTACGGCCTCCGTGAAGGAAGCCTCTCCCGACGGTACCGCCAAGAAGGGCACGGTGGTAAGAGCCGTGATTGTGCGCACTCGCAAAGAGCATCGCCGCCGTGATGGCACCTACATCCGCTTCGATCAGAATGCGGCGGTGTTGATCAATGACGTGCATGAGCCGATTGGAACGCGCGTGTTCGGGCCGGTGGCCCGTGAGCTGCGCGAGAAGAAGTTCTTGAAGATTGTTTCCCTGGCGCCGGAAGTGCTGTAAATCAGTTGCCAGTAGCCGGTTGTCAGTTGTCAGTGGTACAGCAAGTTGCCAAGAGGTTTTAGGAAATGCAGAAGAGCGTAGATATTCGCCGCAACGATCAGGTGCGGGTGACTACCGGTCGCGACAAGGGCAAGGAAGGCCGCGTGCTCCGCGTCATGCCGGACGAGTCCAAGGTGCTGGTGGAGCACGTGATGATGGTGAAAAAGAACGTGCGGCCCAACCCGCAGCGCAACATCAAGGGCGGCATCGCCGAACAGGAGAGTCCGATATCCATCAGCAATGTGATGCTGATGTGCTCCTCGTGCGCGCGCCCCGTGCGGGTGGGTCACGAGAAACACGGCGACCGCCACTCTCGCGTATGTAAAAACTGCGGGACCACGTTGGAGAAGTAGCACTTGCACTTGGCTAAGTGCTGAATTGATTTCCTCACGAACCGGTAGCAGTAACAAACCGAAACCGTGAGAAAGGTAGAAGCAGGGAATGGCAGACGAAAAGAAACCGAAAGCGCCGCAGGCGGGTGCAGAGGGAAAACCGCAGGGCAAGCCCCAGGCAAAGAAGGGGAAGCCTGCGCAAGCCGACGTAGCAGCGGAGGTGGCATCGGGCAAACCGGCGCGGCCGAAGGCGACCAATCGCCAGACCGCCCGCATGCGCGATCGCTATTACAAGGATGTATTGCCGGCGCTCATGAAAGAGTTCGACCTCGACAACCCCATGGCGGCTCCCAAGCTGGAAAAGATCATCGTGAATATGGGAGTTGGCGAGGCGACGCAAAACACCAAGCTGATCGATCCGGCGGTGGGCGAAGTTGGCCAGATCACCGGGCAGAAGCCGGTCATTACGCGGGCGCGCAAGTCCATCGCGGCCTTCAAGGTGCGCGAAGGAATGCCCATCGGCGTGATGGTCACGCTGCGCGGCGACCGCATGTACGAATTTTTCGACCGCCTGGTGAACGTGGCGCTGCCGCGGGTCCGCGACTTCCGCGGAGTGCCGACCAAGTCCTTCGACGGGCGCGGCAATTTCACCTTGGGCGTGCGCGACCAGTTGATTTTTCCGGAGATCGATTACGCCAAGGTCGAAAAACTGAAGGGCATGAACATCACGATCGTGACGTCAGCAGGCACTGACGACCAGGCGCGGGCGTTGCTGAAACATATGGGTATGCCATTTAGGCAGTAGCCAGGTTGCCAGTTGTCAGCGGGTAGCAACTCGCGAAGAGCGAATAGCGAAAGGCGAAGAGCGTAAAGGAAACAATGGCGAAGACATCCAGTATTGCCAAGGCGAACAAGAAGTCCAAATTCCCGGTACGGCAGCACAATCGCTGCCATATCTGCGGACGTCCGCGCGCCTTTTTGCGCAAGTTCGGTATCTGCCGTCTGTGCTTCCGTGGTCTGGCCCTGAAGGGCGAGATTCCCGGGGTCATGAAGTCGAGTTGGTAGGGCAGTGGCGAGTAGTTGGTGGAGAGTGGTTAGGTAGTCCGTCGCGGCTGGTTCTTTCCCAAGCGTTGATGAAGCGCTGGCGCGAAGAGTTCGTGCGAAAGCTAACGAGCGACGATTTGAGGAGATATATAGCATGAGTTTGACCGATCCGGTCTCAGATTTTTTGACCCGCGTTCGCAATGCCATCAAGGCGCGGCACCAGAAGGTGGACGTTCCGCATTCCAAGCTGAAGGTGGAGATGGCCCGCATCCTGAAGGAAGAGGGCTACATCGCCAACTTCAAGGCGACTGAAGAAGAGGGCCGCAAGGTTCTGCGGGTGTACTTGAAGTACAGCCCCGATAACGCGTCGCCAATTTCCGATTTGAAGCGGGTTTCGCGTCCCGGTTGCCGCGTGTATGTCGGACACACGGAGATTCCGCGCGTGCTGGGCGGCCTTGGGATCAGCATTTTGACGACGCCCCGGGGCGTGATGACGGGGCGCCAGGCGCGCAAAGAAGGCGTCGGCGGAGAGGTCCTCTGCGAGATTTACTAGGCGGAGCGAGAGTCGTCGGGGCGTCCTTCGACTCCGGTGCGCAAACTCGGCGCACCTCCCCTCAGGATGACAACAGTTTTAGGTTTTTTGCTCAGAGCTAAAGGCTAATTGCTAAAGGCTAATTTATGTCAAGAATTGGAAAGAAGCCGATTCCGTTGCCCAAGGGCGTCACCTACGCCGTAGAAGGCAATACGGTCCGGGTGAAGGGGCCGAAGGGCGAAGTCACGACCCACATGCCGGCTGGCGTCAAGCTGGAACAGAACGATGGGCACCTCGTGGTGGTGCGCGAAGACGACTCCAAGGCGGCGGTGCACGGATTGGTGCGCGCTCTGGTCAACAATTCGGTGGAAGGTGTCACTCGCGGCTGGACTAAGGAATTGGACATCGTCGGGATTGGTTACCGTGCGGAGATGAAGGGTAAAGGTACTGTGGTGTTTACCTTGGGATATTCCCATCCGATCGAGTACCCGCTGCCGGCGGGCATCGAGGTGACTGTCGATCCCAAGCAGACGCACCTCGTTGTTAGTGGTATTGACCGGCAGAAGGTGGGATTCGTTGCTGCCGAGATGCGCAGCCTTCGTCCCCCTGATCCGTACAAGAATAAGGGCGTGCGCTATAGCAATGAGCGCCTGAAAAAGAAGGTTGGGAAGACCGGAGCGAAATAGTGGCTAGTGGCTAGTTGCCAGTGGCTGGAAAGTGAACTGAGGTTAGCTGAAGGCTGATAGCCGACGGCTGAGAGCTAAAACGATGATCACGAAGTCTTCAAAAGATCAAACGCGGCAGAAGGTCCACTCCCGAATCCGCAAGAAAGTTCTGGGCACGGCGGAGCGTCCGCGGCTGAACGTCTATCGTTCGGTGAACCACATTTACGCTCAGGTAATCGACGACACGCAGGGTGTGACCCTGGTCTCGGCGACCTCAGTGAAGAAAGTCGGCAAGGGCGAGAAGCGTCCGACGGGCGGCAATGTGGGTTCGGCAAAAGATGTAGGCAAGATGATCGCCGAGCGCGCCAAGCAGAAGGGCATCGAGAAGGTGGTCTTCGATCGCGGTGGATATCTTTACCACGGACGCATCAAGGCGCTGGCCGACGCGGCACGGGAAGCGGGACTGAAGTTCTAGCTAGCAACTAGCAATTAGTAACTAGCAGCTAGCCAGAACAAGAGCCAACGAAGCGCGAGAAGTCAGCCCGAAGGGCGGAACAAAATTAGCCCAGCGCGTAAGCGGCTGGGTACAGCGGATGCGGAGCCGAGTCCCGCAGGGACGGCGCAGATTCTTAGATTGCAAGGCGCAGTCGCCGATGGGCGCCGACGCCAGGAGACACAACGCGAATGCCAACAGTAAAGAAAAAGATTGACGCCGGTCAGTATCAACTGAAGGACCAGGTGGTCTCGATCAACCGCGTCACCAAAGTCGTGAAAGGCGGCAAGAACTTGTCGTTTGCGGCGTTGGTGGTGGTGGGCGATCCGAGCTCCGCCGTGGTGGGATACGGATCCGGCAAAGCAAAAGAAGTTCCGCAGGCGATCCGCAAGGGAATCGAAGCGGCCAAGAAGAACCTGCTGCGCGTGAACTTGACGCAGACCTCGATTCCTCACCAGGTGCTGGGCCGCTACGGCGCAGGCATGGTGATGCTGAAGCCGGCTCCCGAAGGTACGGGCGTCATCGCCGGCGGTGCGGTCCGCGCGGTCATGACTTCGGCAGGCGTGCAGAATGTGCTGACCAAATCCATCGGAACAACCAACCCACACAACGTGATCAAAGCCACCTTCAACGCGCTGTCCCGTCTGCGCGACCGCAAGGACGTGGCCAGTGCGCGCGGCAAGGCCGTCGAGGAGCTTTAACTATGGCCCGTATTCGTAAGAAGGCAAAAGCGGCGACGGCGACAAAGGCGGGCGCGAAGCTGCAGCTCAAGTGGGTGCGTTCGGCAATTGCGGCCCCAGTCAGACACAAACTGGTGGTCAAGGGATTGGGTTTCACCCGGTTGAATCAGGTAGTGGAGCGTGAGGACACGCCTTCCATACGTGGCATGGTGGCCAAGGTCCCGCACCTGGTAGAGATCGTGAAATAACAGTTGCCAGTAGCCGGTTGCCAGATGTCGGGTAGGGCAACTAGCAATCGGCAATTAGATTGTCGTCAGAGGACATGCTTTGGCAACTGACAACTGGACAGACAGGTACAAGATGAATCTCAGCAATTTGCGAGCACCACGAAAAGCGTCGGAGAACAAGAAGCGTGTGGGCCGCGGTATGGGTTCGGGCATGGGAAAGACTTCCACCCGCGGCCACAAAGGCCAGAGGTCACGTAGCGGCTCGCGCATGATGCGCGGCTTCGAGGGTGGCCAGATGCCGCTGCATCGCCGCCTGCCGAAGCGCGGCTTCACCAACATCTTCCGAGTCGAGTATGAAGTAGTGAACCTGGAACGGCTGGCAGGCTTGGGCGAGAGCGAGATCACGCCCGAATTGCTGCGCAAAGCCGGCGTTGTCAGTTCCAAGAACACGCTGGTGAAGGTGCTCGGTCAGGGCGAGTTGTCCAAAGCGATCACGGTACACGCGCACAAGTTTTCCAAGTCGGCCCAGGAGAAGATCGAAAAAGCGGGCGGCACAATCAAAGTTGTGAGCAATCAGTAGCCAGAACTGATAGCTGACCACTGGCAACTGACAACTGGGGTTTTATGCTTGAGAAGTTGGCCAACGTATTTCGCGTTCCCGATCTGCGCAAGCGCATC
Organism: uncultured Acidobacteriaceae bacterium; assembly: GCA_963737435.1. Lineage (GTDB taxonomy): Bacteria > Acidobacteriota > Terriglobia > Terriglobales > Acidobacteriaceae > Bog-257. The sequence continues at coordinate 7,353 of CAVTSI010000013.1, forward strand.
TTGTTCACGCTTGGGCTGCTGGCGGTTTACCGCTTCGGCGGACATATTCCCACGCCCGGTATCAACGCCGATCTGCTGTCACAGTTCTTCGACCAGAATCGCGGCACCTTCCTGGGCTTCGTCGATCTATTCAGCGGCGGTCAGTTGCGCCGCCTGACGATCTTCGCCCTTGGCATCATGCCGTACATCACCGCGTCCATCATTCTGCAGTTGATGACGGTGGTGTACGAGCCTCTGGCCAAACTGCAGAAGGAAGGCGAACTGGGGCGCAAGAAGATCACCCAGTGGACCCGTTACCTCACCCTTTTGCTGAGTGCCGTACAGTCGCTCGGCATTGCGATCACACTGGAGCGCCAGACGATAAGCGGAGGCACGGCCTTCGTCAACAACCCGGGCGTCGGCTTCGTGCTGATGACCATGTTGACGCTGACCACGGGCAGCGTCTTCATCATGTGGCTGGGCGAACAGATCACGGAGCGCGGTGTCGGCAACGGCATGTCCCTGCTGATCTTCGCCGGTATCGTGGTTGGCCTGCCGCGCGGCGTGATGGATTTGTACGAGAAAGCGGCATCCCAGGCGTGGGGCGCGTTCACCGTTCCTGCCATGCTGCTGCTGGTTGTGCTGATGGTCGCGGTAGTCGCGTTCATTGTGTTTGTCGAGCGCAGTGAACGCCGCATTCCCGTGCAGTACGCCAAGCGGGTGGTCGGCCGCAAGATCATGGGCGGGCAGTCAACCCATCTCCCGTTGCGAGTGAACTCCGGCGGCGTGATGCCGGTCATCTTTGCATCGTCGGTGTTGACCTTGCCGCAGACCGCGGGCGCACTGTTCAGAGACAACCGTTACTTCGGGCCCATGCTGCGCGCGTTGTCCTGGGGCGAGCCCCTGTATACGCTGCTGTATGCGGTGGGAATCATCTTCTTTGCCTACTTCTATGTGTCCATCGTCTTCAACCCGACCGAGGTTGCCGACAACATGCGGAAGTACGGCGGCTTCATTCCGGGCATTCGGCCGGGTGCGCGGACGGCCAACTATATTAACGACATTCTGACGCGCATCACCTTGGTCGGCGCGCTTTACCTGATTCTCATCTCCTTCATTCCGGAATGGATGATCACGGGCATTCACCTCAATCACCTGTATGGTCCCGTCGGAGCATTCTTCGAGCACTTGCCGACCTGGGTGACCAACGGACTGGGCGTGAACTTCTACTTTGGCGGCACCTCGCTGCTGATCGTCGTGGGCGTGGCCATGGACACCGTCAACCAGGTCGAGTCGCAATTGGTGATGCGCCATTATGAAGGTTTCACCCCGCGTAGCGGACGCATTCGCGGGCGCAGGGCGACGTGGTAAAGAGCAGTGGGTAGTGGATAGTGGATACACAACGGCGAGTGCGGGCGAATTTTCTATCCACTAGTCACTATCCACTGGCCACTGCAGTTCGAAGCTACCGGGAGGCTTCGGCCCGCTTTGGCGGGCGAGAAAGGGCCTGAGGTTCGGGCTCAAGGTACGAGGCATGGAAGTGCAGACTTCCTCGGCAGTCGGTGTTAAGACAAACCAACAGGTGGTCGGTCCCATTGTGCTGTTGGGCCCGCCGGGCGCCGGCAAAGGAACGCAGGCGAAGCTGATCGCTGAAACCTACGGCATCCCTCAGATCTCGACAGGAGATATCTTGCGGGACAACGTGGCCCGAAAAACCGAGTTGGGCGTGAAGGCCAAGGAGATCATGGCACGCGGCGACCTGGTTCCCGACGAACTGGTTTGCGGTATGGTCGCTGACCGCCTGATGCAGGCGGATTGCGTCCGCGGGTTCATTCTGGATGGCTTTCCGCGCACCGTGCGGCAGGCCGAGTGGCTGGATACGCAGTTGGAGAAAATGCGGGCAGGCAAGGACAATAAGGGGCTGCAGGCGTGTGCGCCACCGGTTGTGATCCGCTTGGTGGTGGAGTATAATCAATTGCTGCAACGGCTTACCGGGCGTCGGTCGTGTCCCACCTGCGGACTGATTTACAACGTCTATTACCAGCCTCCCAAGGTCCAGGGCATCTGTGATGTCGATGGTACGTCCTTAGTGACGCGTCGGGACGATACAGAAGAAGTTATCACCGAACGCCTGAAGGCCTATGAGCAGCTTACCCTGCCCCTGGTGGAATATTACGGTGCTCGGGGCCGATTGATCGAAGTGAACGGCGATCAGCCGGTGGAAGCGGTAATGGCGCAAACGTTCAAAGCGATAGAGAATGTCAATCGTTTGTAAGTCGGCCTCGGAAATAGACAAGATGCGCCGCAGTGGGCGCATCGTCCGCCAAGTGCTTGAGGCCGCACGAGAAGCGGTTGCGCCTGGGGTTTCAACCATGGATCTGGAGCGCGTTGCCGAGCGCACGATCCGGGATTTAGGGGCCAAACCTGCATTCAAGGGGTATTACGACTATCCCTGCGTGCTATGCACATCGGTGAATGACGAGATTGTGCATGGTATTCCGTCGGCACGGCGGATGCTGAAGACCGGAGACATTGTCTCTATTGATTGTGGCGTCGTGCTGGATGGCTACTACGGCGATTCGGCGATCACGGTGCCCGTGGGCGACACGATTACGCCGGAGTTGCAGAAATTGCTCGAAGTGACGCGCGAGTCTCTATTTCACGGAATAGAAGCGGCGCGGGTGGGTAATACGGTCGGGGACGTGGGCGCAGCCGTGCAGCAACTGGTCGAGGCCAGCGGCTTCAGCGTGGTGCGCGAGTTCGTCGGGCACGGCATCGGTACCAAGTTGCACGAAGACCCGCAGATTCCGAATTACGGAACGCCCGGGCACGGCCCGAAGTTGCGCGACGGCATGGTCCTGGCAATCGAACCTATGGTGAATATCGGCGGGCCAGGTACGCGGGTGCTCGACGATAAGTGGACGGCAGTGACCGAAGACGGCAGCTACAGCGCCCACTTCGAGCACTGCATCGCGGTGACCAGGGATGGACCGGTGATTTTAACGGAGTAGAGCAGTTGTCAGTAGCCGGTTGTGCAGCTATCAGCCGGGGTGATCTGGTACTGGCCACTGGAATGGTTGCTGGTTGTTAGCACGCAAGCTGTGCCAACTGGTAACCGAATACTGACAACTGACAACTGAAGCTCGGGGTTGAATGAGTAAGGAAGACGCGATTGAGGTAATGGCGGTGGTGGTTGAGCCCCTGCCCAATGCCATGTTCAAGGTGGAATTGGAGAACAAGCACCAGGTGCTGGCGCACGTCTCGGGCAAGATGCGCAAGAACTTTATTCGCATACTTCCCGGCGATCGGGTGGCGGTTGAGCTGTCGCCCTACGACCTGACCCGGGGCCGCATTGTGTATCGATATAAGTAGCCAGTAACCAGTTGTCAGTCGCCAGTAAACTGAGAACTGAAAACCGAAAACTGGCAACTGACAACTGACAACTGAGGTTTTCATGAAGGTACGGGCATCAGTCAAGAAGATTTGCGATAAATGTAAGGTGATTCGCCGTCACGGGGTGGTTCGCGTGATCTGCGAAAACGCGAAACACAAGCAACGGCAGGGATAACGGAAGTGGGCAGTGGTTAGTGGATAGTGATTAGAGAGAAGCTAACACCAGTGAAGACGAACCACTATCCACTATCCCCTAGCAACTGAATTTGGAGTAACTATGGCACGTATTGCAGGCGTGGATCTTCCGCGCAACAAGCACATTAGCATCGCCCTGACCTACATTTTCGGGATCGGGAATTCGCGCGCCAAGAGCATTCTCGGCTCGGCGAACGTGCAGACCGACAAGAAGGTCAGCGACCTCAACGAAGATGAGGTAAACCGCATCCGCCAGGTCATCGAAGAGGGTGGCAACGTCGAAGGCGATCTCCGCAAGGACGTCTCGATGCACATCAAGCGGCTCATCGAAATCGGGTCCTATCGTGGGTACCGTCACCGCCGCAGCCTGCCGGTTCGCGGACAGCGCACCCACACCAATGCTCGCACCCGTAAAGGCCCGCGCAAGGGCACGGTAGCGAATAAGAAGAAAGCAGCGGGGAAGACATAACACATGGCGAAACCAGCGGGATCCGCCGCAGCGGGGAAAAAAGGCAAGAGCAAGAAGTTCAAGAAGAAGGAGCGCAAGCACGTTCCCAATGGACTCGTGCATATTCAGGCCTCCTTCAACAACACCATCGTCACCATCACCGATCCGAACGGAAATACAGTGTCGTGGAAGAGCTCGGGTTCGCTCGGCTTCCGCGGGTCGCGTAAAGGCACGCCCTTCGCGGCGCAGCAGGCTGCTGCTAACGCCGCCAATCAGGCGCGAGACCACGGTATGCGCGTTGTGGATGTGCTGGTAAGCGGTCCGGGTTCGGGGCGCGAGTCGGCGGTGCGTGCTTTGTCGGCCTCCGGCTTGGACGTCCGTTCGATTAAGGACTCAACGCCGGTTCCGCACAACGGCTGCCGGCCGCCGAAGAGGCGCAGGGTCTAGAAGAGAGTGGCTAGTGGCTAGTGGTTAGTGACTAGTGGATAGGAAGGCAAACTAGCACCGGCCGCGGGCCGGAGATTTTGGGCAAGTGTCGAGATGGTTGGCGGAAACATCTAATTACTAACCACTAGCCACTGACCCCTAACTACTGACCGGGACGAAGGGACGCCAAGCGCCCGTAAACCGATCGATACAAGGGCGGACAAGCTCGGCCCGTTAAGGAGAACGTAACTTGGCAAGGTACAAAGACGCAGTATGCCGCCTTTGCCGCCGCGAGGGCATGAAACTGTTCCTCAAAGGCGCAAAGTGCTTCACCGACAAGTGCCCGGTCGAAAAGCGCAACTTCGCTCCCGGCCAACACGGCAAGGACCGCAAGGCCAAAATCGTGGGCTACGGGTTGCAACTTCGCGAGAAACAGAAGGCGAAGCGCATCTACTTTACTCAGGAAAAACAATTCCGCAACTATTTTGAACGCGCCGCCCGAACCCGTGGCGTCACCGGCGAAGTGCTCCTGCAACAACTGGAGCGCCGTCTTGACAATGTGGTCTATCGTCTCGGCTTTGCCGTAGCGCGGCGGCAGGCCCGTCAGTTGGTGCGTCACGGTCACGTGCAGGTGAATGGCAGAAAGGTCGACATTCCTTCCTATCAAGTGAGTGCAGGCGAAGAAATCTCCGTCCGCGAGAAGAGCAATAAACTCGGACTCCTGGAGCTTGCGAAGGATTTTGCCAGTCATCAGGCCCCGCCCGCTTGGCTGGAAGTGGACCGCGACGGCTACAAGGGACGGGTGGTCTCATTGCCTACTCGGAACGACATCAACTTACCCATCAATGAGCAGTTGATCGTGGAACTTTACAGCAAGTAGTACGCCCGTGGCGCGGAGCGATCTGCGTCGCGTTCTCTACAATCTTCGAGCCAGATCAGCCGGTGTGCGCTTCCATGACACGCCACCGCGCAGCATGGCCGAACTGAACAGACAGGAGTTAGGAATGCTTTGGAAAGGATTTCAGAAACCCAAGCGGCTGGCTACCGACACCGAGACCCTGACCGACCAGTACGGTCACTTCTGGGCGCAGCCGTTTGAGCGCGGTTTCGGTACCACCATAGGCAATGCGTTGCGCCGCGTGTTGCTGTCGTCCATTGAGGGCGCCGCGGTCACCGCGGTCAAAATTGAAGGTGTGCTGCACGAGTTCCAGTCGATCCCAGGGGTGGTGGAGGATGCGACCGACATCATTCTCAACCTGAAACAGATTCCCTTCCGCCTCAACGGGGACGCGCTTAAGGCAATTTACTTGCGCGCCGATCAGCCGGGCGTAATCACTTCCGGCATGATCGATGCCGATGCTGACGTCGAGGTGCTCGACAAGGACGTTTACATCGCCACCGTCAGCGAAGGTGGCAAGATCGATATGGAAATGCGGCTGAAGCGGGGCCGGGGTTACGTTTCGGCGGACAAGAACTTCGACGAGGATCTGGGGTTGGGATTCATTCCCATCGACTCCGTGCACTCGCCGGTGCGCAAGTGTAACTACTCGGTCGAAGCTGCCCGTTTGGGACAGATTACCGATTACGACAAGCTGGCCATCGAGATTTGGACGAACGGTTCGGTGACTCCGGCGGATTCGCTGGGGTTGGCCGCGAAGTTGCTGAAAGACCATATGAACATCTTCATCAACTTTGAGGAGGAACTCGAGGCGCAGGCTGCCGGCTTGGGCGACAAGCCGGAAATCCGCAACGAGAACCTCAATCGCTCGGTGGAAGAGCTTGAGCTTTCCGTGCGCAGCTATAACTGCCTGAAGAATGCCAACATTCAGACCATCGGCGAGCTGGTGCAGAAGTCCGAAGCCGAGATGCTGAAAACGAAGAATTTCGGTCGCAAGTCGCTGAACGAGATCAAAGAAATTCTGGCGTCGATGGGCCTGGGGCTGGGCATGAAGATCGACGACCAGGGAAATGCCGTTCCCGGCAGTTCGTCGGGGGCATCGCAGGGCTATTCGCTGCCGTCGTCGGGCTACGGAAACGATCCGAATTTCTAACGCTAAATTGTCAGTAAGCGGTTGCCAGCATCGTTTTCTGAGTTTGCGATTACTGGCAACTGACTACTGATTCCGAAGGATCACAGAAATGCGTCATCGTAGAGCAGGATGGAAGTTAGGCCGGAATACTGAGCATCGGCGCGCGTTACTGCGCAACTTGGTGACCTCGCTGATTGTGGATGAGCGCATCGAGACCACTGTCACCAAAGCCAAGGCCATGCGTCCTCACGTGGAGAAGATGATCACGCTGGGCAAACGCGGCGATGTAGCGGCGCGCCGGCAGGCGGCATCGTATCTCATGACACGGGATGCGGTGGACAAGCTGTTTGACACTATCTCACCTCGTTACGGCGATCGCGAAGGCGGGTACCTGCGCATCATCCATGGCGGCTTCCGCCAGGGAGATGGCGGCGACATAGCCTTCGTCGAGTTACTCGGCAGCGAGAAGACTCTGGACGAGAAACGCCAGAAGCGCGCCGAACTTCGCGCCAAGCGTGCCGAAGAAACCCGCAAGGCCATGGAATCGGCCGAGGCCGAAAACAAGCAGATGGAAGCGCAGCAAGCTGCAAGCGAAGACAAGAAAGAAGAGTAGAAGCAGGTTCGCCGGATTCCCCGCCGTCGGAGAGGAATTCCCTAACCGTCAGCACGCTTTTGGGGAAAGATCCGCGTGGGGAGACTCGTAGAGGTGCGGTCCGCCAGCAGTGAACCTTTACATTCCATGGCCGCCGCCAACGTACATCCTCTGTCCGGTTACCCATCGGGCTTGATTCGAGGCAAGGAAGACGATAACGTCAGCAACATCTGAGGGATTGCCAATTCTGCCGAGCGGAATTGTGGGCAGGATCTCCCGCTCGAGTTCTGGGGTGATCCACCCGGTTTGCACCGGTCCGAGCGATACTACGTTGACATTAATTCCGAACTTGCCAAGTTCGGCTGCCGCGCTCCTTGTGTAGCTCTCAAGCGCAAACTTACTCGCCCCGTACGTGATCTCAGAAGGAAAGCGTTCAGCTCCGGCAGTGCTCACGTTTACGATCCGGCCCCACCGCGCTCCTCGTTCAATGTGCCTGCGCGCAAACTCTCCCATCATCAAGGCTGCCGCTCGGGTATTCACCGCAAACACTCTATCCACGACGGCGGCGTTTATACTTGTGGGCCGATCTGTCCACAACTCGACGAGCTTGTTGTCCAGTTCCGCACCTAGTGGCACGAACGTGTCTCCCTCCCAGTAGGCCGCGTTGTTCACCAGAACTTCGACCGGTCCGAGCAAACGCTCTGCCCGGTCGAACAGCGTTGGGACCATGCTCGCGTCCGAGAGGTCGGCCTCCCATGCGTGCGCCTCTGCACCTATTGTGCGCATTGTAGCCAGGACCTCGTCGGTGGATTTGGTTTGTTGAGAGTAGTAGAACAACCCACCCGGCGAGGCACCGTTGTCCGCTTCCTTCTGTTGCGCTCGGCTGTCACCTTGTCGAAAGTAGTGCAAGAACACCCTTGAACCCTGCGCAGCAAAGGCCCGCGCAACTCCCGCACCAATTCCATGAGGATTGTTGGCCCCGGTAATCAGAACGACTTTCTCTTTGAGCCCTGGATCAATCATGATGGGTACCCGAGTCGGAGGTGTATGCGCGCATGTTGCAACCATTATCACCGCGCAAGATAGGAACGGCCACTGCTAGCCATTAGAAAGATTTCGAAGGACTTGATTCTTGACGCAATCAGGCGATTTCACTCACCACTCGGTCAATGAGTGCAATCGCGATTCATACATGCTCTAACGCTCACGATCGAAAGCTATCGTGTTGATAAAAATCTCGGGCTGTTCGACGCGGGCGCGATGGCGATTGAAAGTTCGTAGCGATAGGAAGTAGATGATCATCTCAAGCACTACGGCACCGCAGGTGTCGAGTACCACGTCTTGCCATGCTCCGGTGCGGGAGGGGATAAAGCTTTGGTGAATCTCGTCCGCCGCAGCAGTTACGACGGTCATCAACATCCCGAGTAGCACCCAATCCCAGCGCCAGAAATCGCGCAGGCATGTTCCCCAAGTCCGACGCGAGAGTGACCGGAGCCGATCATAGTTGGTGTTCTTGAGTGCGAGAAAAACCAACGCGCTGAGGATTCCATATCCGGCGAAGTGTCCCGTCTTGCGTAGTATTTCGTCGAGCCGCGACACGAAAGACTCGTCCACGTGAGGAGCGACCGCTGCAATCACCGTGTACAGCACACCCGAGGTGTTGCTGGCGGATGCGAAGTCCGTGGATTCCAGCCGGATGACTCCCAGCCACACCAGGACCGGCCACCAGCGGTGTGCCAGCGTGCGAAATGAAGGTTTCAGCAAACGGTCTCGCTTCGAGGGCTGCCGGCGTTGACTCACGATGGTTGCCAAACTGGGCTGATGGTTACTCAACGCGGTAATTGGGGGCTTCTCGAGTGATCATTACGTCGTGCACGTGGCTTTCGCGCAGGCCGGCTCCGCTGATACGTACGAAGCGTGCTTTCTGCTGCAGTTCGGCGATGGAGGAACAGCCTGCGTAACCCATTCCGCTCTTAACTCCGCCCACGAGCTGGTACACGATCATGCCGACCGTGCCGCGATAGGGAACGCGTCCTTCGATGCCCTCAGGCACCAGCTTGGCGAGACGATTGCCATCGCTGCCCTCCTCTGACAAGACTGGAACCGAGGAATCCGCATCGATGCTCTGGAAGTAGCGTTCGCTGGAGCCTTGGGCCATCGCCGCTAGTGATCCCATCCCGCGATAGGCCTTGAAGGAACGGCCCTGGTAAAGAATGGTTTCACCCGGACTTTCTTCGGTACCGGCGAGCAGCGAGCCAATCATGACGCAGCTTGCGCCTGCTGCGATCGCCTTGGTGATGTCTCCGGAGTACTTGATGCCGCCGTCCGCGATGATAGGAACATCGGTGTCCCGTACGGCGCGGGCAGCCTCGGCGATGGCGGTTATCTGGGGAACTCCGGCGCCGGTTACGATGCGAGTAGTGCAGATCGATCCTGGGCCAATGCCAACCTTAATGGCATCGGCTCCGGCGCGCGCCAGTTCACAGGCGCCATCGAAGGTGCCGACGTTGCCCGCAATGACATTGACGTCGGGCAGCGCCGACTTAATGGTCTGGATGGCTTCGATCACCCGCGTCGAGTGTCCGTGGGCACTGTCGATGGCGAGCAGATCGACTTTGGCCCGCACCAACTCCTGGGCGCGTTCGAGGAAGTCTCCGGTGGCGCCGATGGCGGCGCCCACCCGCAGCCGGCCGTGATCGTCCTTGGCGGCGGTGGGATACTTCAGGCGCTTCTGAATGTCCTTGACCGTGATCAGGCCCTTGAGGTTGTAATGATCGTCCACCACCAGCAGCTTCTCGATGCGATGTTGATGCAGGATCGCCTCCGCATCGCTCAGGGTGGTGCCGACCGGGACCGTGATGAGGTTTTTCTTGGTCATCACTTCGCTGATTGGGATATCGGTCCGGGTTTCGAAGCGGAGATCGCGATTAGTGAGGATACCGACCAGCTTTTTGTTCTTGGTTACGGGCACGCCCGAGATGCGGTAGCGGCGCATGACCTCCAGCGCATCGGAGATTTTCTCGTCGGGCGACATGGTAATCGGATCGACAATCATGCCGCTTTCCGAGCGCTTGACCTTGTCCACTTCGCTGGCTTGCTGCTCGATGCTGAGATTGCGATGAATGATGCCGAGCCCGCCTTGCTGCGCCATGGCAATGGCCATGCGCGCCTCCGTGACGGTGTCCATGGCCGCACTGATCAGGGGGATGCGGAGCTCGATATTGCGGGTCAGGCGGGTCGTCGTCGTCGCCAAGGCCGGAACCACATCGGACTTGGCAGGCAACAGCAACACGTCATCGAAGGTAAGCGCCTCAGGCACCGGAAAATGAATCATGGCTTTAGGTCCGCGGAAGGGTAATTTCTTATTGTAGAGTTGCGCTTGCGGTTAGGCAAACGCGGGCGCGCTAGGATCTTTAGTTGGCAAGAAGGAGCGGCACGCCCTTCCGCGCCGTTTTAGGCTGCTATTCCCGGTGTGTTCATTGAATTTCCGGACTCTTCGGCGTATAGTCACTAGAGTACTGTTGTGTTTTGAGGGTTCTGTCACTCCCTCCCGGCGTGACGGCGAGCCCCGTGCATAATCGGCGAAGCACATCGGTGGGCGCGAGCCCACTTTTTATTTCCACCCGTAATCCGCTGGTGCATGGCGAGTCCAGGCGGCAACGATAGCCTGACGGGCGGTTTGTGCTTGGTCGGCAGGGGGGCGGTTTTTGGACAGGAAGAGACGATGGCAGCCGGTTTGGAAAAAGTTCGAGAGATCGCCGAGCGGGTGGCGCAATCAAGCGGTCTGGAAGTGGTCGATCTCGAACTGCTGGGCGGCGGTAAAGCGCGTATGCTGCGTATCTTCATCGACAAGCCGGACGGAGTTACGCACGAGGATTGTTCCAGCTTCAGCCGCGAAGTAGGCACCATTTTCGATGTTGAGGAGGCTGTACCGGGCGCTTCGTACTTGTTGGAGGTTTCATCGCCGGGACTCGATCGCAAGTTGTCAAAGCCGGCGGACTACCAGCGTTTCACCGGCAGCCTGGTGAAGCTGATGACCCGCGACCCGGTGAACGGAAACCGGCATTTTGAAGGGCGGCTGAAAGCGTTTCACGATGGCTGGCTCAGTTTGGAATTGACCGGCAGGAAGAAATCGAAGAAGCACCAGGCAGTAGAGCCGGGAACGGAAGTTGAAATCGATCTGGCCAACGTGGAAAAGGCGAACCTGGTTCCCGAGTTCTGATTCCAACGCAAAAAAGACCAAATGGAAGTAAGGTGGCAAACATTCTATGGCAAGTGAACTGTACAACGTAATCGACGCTCTGAGCCGGGAGAAAGGCATCGATCCGCAGATCGTCGTGAACGCGGTCGAGGATGCCATCGTGGTGGCCACCCGAAAGTATTACAAGAGCCAGGAGAACCTGCGTGCCGAACTCGACAAAGAGAGCGGCCAGATTCGTGCCTTCGCGGTGCGAACCATCGTTGAGGGCCCCGACCAGATCGAGGATCCCCTAGCGCAGATTACGCTGGAGGACGCCAAACGCATTGACCCGGCCGCCGAGGTGGGTGGCGAGTTGCGCACCTATAAACCGACTGACGTGCTAGGGCGCATTGCGGCCCAACTGGCGAAGCAGGTCATCTTCCAGAAGGTACGGGAGGCCGAACGGGACACGATCTACAACGAGTACATAGGTCGGGTCGGCGAAGTGATCAACGCCACCATCAAGCGCCAGGAAGGACAGGACGTCATTGTGGACCTGGGCAAGGCCGAAGGCCGCATGCCCAAGAAGGAGCAATCGCGGCTCGAATCGTTTGCTCCCGGAGAGCGGGCGCGAGTGGTGCTTGTGCGCGTAGAAAAAGCTTCCAAGGGCCCGCAGGTTGTGGTCTCTCGCGCCGTCCCGGAGCTGGTGTCGCATCTGTTTCAGACCGAGGTGCCTGAGATTTACGACAACACCGTGGTCATCCGCGCCATTGCCCGTGAAGCCGGCGAGCGCACCAAGATCGCGGTGATGTCGAAGGACAAGGATGTCGATCCGGTGGGCGCTTGCGTCGGGATGAAGGGCATGCGTGTGCAGTCCATCATCCGCGAATTGCGCGGCGAGAAGATTGACATTATCGAATACCACGAGGACCCAGTGACCTTTGCGGAAAAGGCGTTACAGCCGGCGAAAGTCAGCCGGGTCACCGTCCTCGAAGGTCAGGAGAAGCACCTGGAGGTAATCGTCGACGACAGCCAACTGTCGTTGGCCATCGGCAAGAAGGGACAGAACGTCCGCCTGGCCGCCAAACTGCTCGGCTGGAAGATCGATATCAAGAGCGAAGAAGAGAAGCGTCAAGAAGTGGAAGATCGGATGAACGTAGTGTTGAACCAGCCGGCCACGCCGCTGGAAAGCGTTCCCGACCTGGAGCCCGGAATCATCGAAAAGCTGGTCGCAGCCGGTATAACGACTGTCGAAGCTGTCGCCGACATGACTCCCGAGCAGCTCGAAGAGGTGCCGGGTATCGGCCCCAAGACCGTAGAAAAAATCAGTATCGCGGTCAATAATTACTTTTCCAGCTTGGACGCGGCGGCTAATGCCAGTGGCGAAGAGGTTCCATTGCCCGAAGACGAGGTTTCCACCGAATCAGAAGCGGCCACAGAAAACACTGCGCTTGCGGGAGATGAGGGGCCTGCAGAAGGTGGGGCTCCCACGGAGGACGGTGGCGCGGATAGTGCCACGGGACCCGACTCCGGTGAGCAGTCTGGCGACCTTACCGGCTTGGAGGAGGAGCCGGAAGCAAGTTCGGACAGTGTGGAGGACCTGGTCGAGACCGGTCAATACTACGAGGCCGAAGTCGTCGAAGGGATCGAGGATGCGCCTCCCGCCGATGAAGCCGAAGTGACGACGCACGAGCGTCCGGCTGGAGAAAACGAAAACGTTCCTGACGAAGAAAAACCTGGCGAGCAGAGGTAAGAGCACAGACCTCAGTGGCGCTGGGGTCGGCAAAATTTCACCGTGAGGATGCTATGACGGCTTAACCGGGCGGGACAATACGGAGGAAATAGGGCGGAATGCAGAAGATTCGAATTAACGACCTGGCGAGGGAACTCGAGGTAAAGAGCAAGATGATCCTCGATGCTCTCATCGAGGTCGGCGTAACGGAAAAGAAGACGCACTCCAGTTCCATCGAAGTGGACGAAGCGGAGCGGGTCAAGAAATACTTTGCCAAGCACCCTGAGCCCGGCGCCACTCGCGTCTCGTCGCGCACCTCGCCAGACGAATTCAAGCCCAAGCTGGATCTTTCGCACATCTCCAAACCGGGCGATGTGCTGAAGGCGGTCACGCAACGGGCCTCCCAGCCCTCCGCGGCTGCACGTGCGGCCGTGCCTCCGACTCTTGCCACACCCGCCGGGCCTCGCCAAACGGTCGCGCCGCCCTCAGCCGTTCGCCCTGCGAGTTCGGTTACGAAACCTGTTGCACCAGTGGCGAGTGCCACGCCAGCAACTCCTGCGGAACCACCCAAACCAGCGCCCCGTTTCATTACGCCTCAGTCTGTCGCGCGCCCACCCGCCGCCATCGTTATTCCACCGAAGCCGCCGGTAGCGGCGCCTCCGGCAACGCCGCCAGCGCAACCTTCTGAGCCAGCGATCGAGGACCAGATAACGGCACTCGGGGAAAGTGAAGCTGTGCCGTCTACGTCCGCAATGACCGAATCCGAGGCTCCCACTGTTGCAGAGGGCGAAGTTCCGGCGTCCCTATTGGAAGCGCCATCAGCCGCAGAAAAGGGCGCAAGCGTCACTCGCCCCGCTGTTCCGGGGCAGCCCGGCCAGGGGATCGGTCGCGCCGGGCTACCGGCGCGTCTTGGACCGCCGGGAACCGCCGCGCACACGCCGCGCCGTTTGATCGTTCCTCAGACCGGACCGCGTCCGGTGTATCTGGCTCCGCCATCGGTCGCACCGCGTGCGGGCACCAGTGCGCCTCCGCGAGGAGGAATGCCGGAACGTGGCAAACCCATCTTCCAGCGCCCGCGTCCGGGAGTGCCGCCGCAAGGACAGGCGCGGCCACCGGTGCGCCCGGGAGAGCGCCGCGGTCCCCATCCAACCCGTTCCGGGGCTCCGGGAGCTCGTCCGGGGTTCGGAGCTGGCGCAGGCGTCGCCCCGCCACCGCCCACCGGACAACGTCCCGCTGGTCGCCCGGCGCGTCCCGGACAGCGCTATGTTCCCCGAGGCGTGAAGGAAGGCCCGATGAAGGGCTTTGTTCCGCCGCCGCGGCTTTCGCTTTCCAGCGAGCCGCTGCCCATCACGCGAAGCATCACCATTCCGGAAGGCATCAGCGTAAAAGACCTGGCTGAGAAATTGGGAATTCGAGCCAAGGACCTTATCGCCCGCTTGCTGGCGCGAGGCGTTTTCGCCACCGTAAACCAGACGCTCGATTCCGACCTGGCGACCGACATGGCTCGTCACTTCGGCGCCGAGACGGACGTTATTACCTTCGAGGAGCAGTTGGCCAAAGACACGGTTTCGGCGGAAGGTACGGGCGAAGAAGGTGCAGCCCAGGGAGTTCCACGCCCGCCAGTGGTAACCATCATGGGCCACGTGGACCACGGCAAAACCAGCTTGCTCGACGCGATCCGCTCGACCAATGTTGCTGGAGGCGAAGCCGGTGGAATTACGCAGCACATCGGCGCGTACAAGGTGGCGATCACCGATCCCAATTCGCCGGCCTTTGGTCGCGAAATTGTATTTCTGGACACACCTGGTCACGAGGCGTTCACCCGCATGCGTGCGCGTGGATCGAAGGTGACCGACATCGTGGTGCTGGTCGTGGCCGCCGACGACGGTGTGATGCCGCAGACTTTGGAAGCCATCGATCATGCTAAGGCGGCGGACGTCCCGATGATTGTCGCAGTGAACAAGATCGACAAACCGGAAGCTCTGCCGGACCGCGTGAAGAAGCAACTCGCCGATCGTGGTCTGATGCCGGAAGACTGGGGCGGCAGCACGGTCTTCGTGGACGTGTCGGCGAAGCAAAAGACCAATCTCAATCTGCTCATGGAAATGATCTGCTTAGTGGCCGACCTGCAGGATCTGAAGGCGGTGCCTGACCGTCTGGCGCAGGGCACGGTGCTTGAAGCCAAGCTGGATCGCGGTCGCGGTCCCGTAGCAACGGTCTTGGTGCAGAACGGTACTCTGAGGACCGGCGACAACTTCGTGGTCGGCAACGTCTTTGGAAGGGTTCGCGCTATGTTCAACGACCGGGGCGTGGCCTTGGATGCCGCTACTCCCGCAACCCCGGTGGAGATTCTCGGCTTGGAAAGTTTGCCGCAAGCCGGCGATCAACTGGTGGCTGTGGCGGACCGCGAGAAGGCGCGCGGCATCTCCGAATATCGCGAAGGCAAGGCACGCGAAGCTCAACTGGCCAAGAGTTCGCGAGTCTCGCTCGAAGGTTTGGCGGAACAACTGAAGTCCGCTGGACAGAAAGAGCTGGACATCATTCTCAAGGGTGACGTTCAGGGCTCGGTTGAGGTACTGAGCGACGTCCTGACCAAGCTGTCCAATGACCGGGTCAAGATCAAGATCCTGCTCAGCGGCGTGGGCGCCATTACCGAGACCGATGTGCTGCTGGCCTCGGCGTCGAATGCCGTCATCATCGGCTTCAACGTACGCCCGGAACGCAAAGCGCAGGAACTGGCCGAGCAAGAAAAGGTTGACATTCGCCTGCACTCCATCATCTACGAGTTGGCGGACGAAATTAAGCGCGCCATGACCGGATTGCTGGAGCCGATCATCAAGGAAACTTATCTGGGACGCGCCGATGTCCGCGACACCTTCCGCGTACCCAAGGTCGGAACGATTGCGGGTTGCTACGTCACCGATGGTGTCATCAAGCGCGACTCCGAAGTTCGCCTGCTGCGCGACAATGAGGTCGTATTCAAGGGCAAGATTGGCTCGGTGCGACGATTTAAGGAAGATGTCAGCGAAGTCCGCCATGGTATGGAATGCGGCATCTCGATCGCCAACTATGGTGATATCAAAGTAGGGGATGTCATTGAAGTGTTCGTCACCGAGAGAGTAGCGGCCGAAGCCTTCGTGTAAAAACAGTGGCTAGGGCAGTTGGGCCAAGCAGTATCATTAAGACCAATGACGTCCCGGAACTGAATCCTCCATGAGAGGACCTACGGTGTCCGGGACGATGTGCAATGGGACGGGGAATGATTGCGTATCTCACGCTCGAGATCCGCATTGAAGGCGCGCACTCGCTCAAGGACAAGCGGCAGGTGGTGCGCAGCGTGAAGGACGGACTGCGGGCCCATTTCAACGTCTCCGTCGCGGAGCTTGACCCGAGCGAGGCCTGGCAGCGCGCCACTTTGGGCGTGGTCGGCATTTCGCACTCGCGCGATTACCTGGAAGGCCTGATGCGCAACGTGGAGCGGCACGCCGTGCGCACAGCCAACAACAGTGGCGGCGAAGTCATCGATTCATTTCTTGATTTCTTGAGTGTAGCGGAATTTGGCGGACGTGCGACCGAGGAACCGTGATCGTTATCACCGCCTTCTTGACAGGTCGGCGTATCCTCTAACGTTCCCCTATTTTCGGCTGGCAGAATAGAAGGCAATGGAGAACCGGGGACAGAAATACCATCGCGGCCGCATGGCAGAGGCTCTGCGGGAAGAAATCGTCGCCCTGGTGGAAGGGGAATTGGGCGATCCTCGCATTGGATTGGTCAGCGTCAGCGAGGTCCAACTGGGTCCCGATGGCAAGACCGCCCGCGTGTTGGTTTCGGTAGCGGGAGACGAGGACGAAGTAGAACAGAGCCTCAAAGGCTTGAACGCGGCAGGCGGCTACATTCGGCATGAGCTGGTGGGCCGTCTTGCTATTCGCCAAGCCCCGGAGTTGATCTTCGTACTCGATCATGCCGATCAATACGGAGGCAGGATCGAAGAGTTGTTGCATCGCATTCAGAAAAGAAAACGTTAGGTTCGAGATCGGGTCCAT
The DNA here is from genome assembly GCA_963737435.1 of uncultured Acidobacteriaceae bacterium. Classification (GTDB taxonomy): domain Bacteria; phylum Acidobacteriota; class Terriglobia; order Terriglobales; family Acidobacteriaceae; genus Bog-257. The sequence continues at coordinate 24,371 of CAVTSI010000013.1, forward strand.
TAGGATGCTTGGCGAAGTTCTGAATCAGATCGGCAGAAGGCAGAAGTTCATTCTCACGTCGCACGCCCGGCCAGATGGCGATGCCGTAGGGTCGGCGCTGGCCTGCTGTCAGATTCTGCGCAGCATGGGCAAACAGGCGAACGTAGTCCTCAGCGACGGCGTGCCGGGCATCTACCGCCCGTTGCCCTTCAGCGATTCGGTGCTGCAAACTACCGAGAACGCGCTCCAAGCGGAGGCGGTCATCATCCTGGAATGCGATAGCGTGCAGCGTACGCGCCTGACTGGCCTGGAGCAGCACTACCTCATCAACATCGATCATCATGCGACCGCCCGCCCTTTCGCGGACGTGAACTGGATTGATCCCAGTGCCTGCGCAACCGCGGAGATGATCTTCCGTCTGGCGCGCGAGGCCGGTGTCCAGATCTCACCGGAAGTAGCCACCTGTCTCTACACCGCGGTACTCACCGACACAGGCTCGTTCTGTTTCAGCGGAACCAGCGAGGGGACTTTCGCCCTGGCAAAGGAGCTAGTGCGTTGCGGCGCTGACCCGGTTCGGATCGCCCAAAATGTATACTTCTCGACCCAGCTTTCCAAGATGCGTCTGCTGGGAGCCGCCCTCACCAGCCTTCACCGGGACGGTAGTCTGGCCTGCATGGACGTGGATCGCGCTACCGTGGAACGCTGTCAGGCCCACGAAGAAGATTGTGAAGGATTAGTCAACTACGCCCTGGCCATCGAAGGCATTGAAGTGGCGTTGTTCTTTCGGGAACAACCTGACGGCAGCTTCCGCGTGAGCCTGCGCAGCAAAGGTGGGGTCAATGTAGCCGCTGTGGCCGAGCACTTTGGCGGGGGTGGTCACGAGTGCGCAAGCGGATGCGCGATGCCGGGCCCATTGTCAGCCGCCACCGGGCGTCTGCTGGCGGAATTTCGGCTTCGCGGTTACCACGCGGTGGTGCAGTAGCTCTCGCCAGGCGAACGGATCGAGCCTTGAAAAAGAACCCCATCCTGGAGGAACGCACCCGCCGTTCCACCGACCTTCTTGCTCTCATCGCATTCTGCGGATTCCTGTTTTTTGCCGGCCTTCAGGTGATCGGCTTGGTAGGCGCTGACGAGCCCCGTTATGCACAAATCGCGCGTGAAATGCTGCAACGCGGCGATTGGGTCACTCCAGTTCTGAATGGTCAGCCCTGGCTTGAAAAGCCGCCGCTTTATTACTGGGCCACCATGCTGGCATATAGGGCGACCGGCGGGGTAAGCGATTGGGCGGCACGCCTACCCTCCGCAATCCTTTGCTCGCTGATGATTTTCTTCATCTACGTCTGGGCACGCCATTTTCGCAGGGGAATGCAGCTTGATGCTGCGTTGATTACTGCCGCTTCAGCGATCGTGATTGGGTTCGGACGGAGCGCTTCCACCGACATGCCTCTGACGGCGATGTTTACCGCTGCAATGCTGTGCTGGTATGGGTGGTATTCCAACCAGAATCGGGGCTGGTTGCTGGCGTTCTATCTCTTTACCGGACTCGGAACCCTGGCTAAGGGCCCGGTTGCCGTCTTGCTTGCCGGGTTGATCATTGTGATCTTTGCTGCCCTGCGACAAGATTGGCGGTTGATTCTCCGTACCCTTTGGCCTGCCGGAATCCTGCTGTATCTCGCGGTGACCTTGCCCTGGTTTGTTGCAGTGCAGCGTGCCAGTCCCGAGTTCTTCCGCACCTTCTTTCTGCAGCACAACGTGGAACGCTTTAGCACCAACCTTTATCACCATGCTCAACCCTTCTGGTTTTTCCTGCCGGTGACACTGCTTGCGCTGGTGCCTTGGACTGTCTTTGTCATCGCTGCGCTCGTAGATGCCGTTCGCGACTGGCGTTTCTCGGTACAGCAGCCGCCGGGAGCAGAAGATTTGCGTACGTACCTGACAGTGTGGTTCTTGCTGCCGATAGCATTTTTCTCACTGTCGCAGTCGAAGCTGCCGGGATACATTCTTCCCGCGATTCCAGCCGGTACGATTTTGCTGGCGAACTTTGTCTGGCGCCGCGAAGAGGAGGCCGAGAAGCCGAGCGCGTGGCTGGGAATGCTGCATGCCCTGTTGTCGGCGGCGATGCTTATGGCAGCGTTTATCGTACCGTTCGAGCTATTAAAGCAGGCCCTGACGCGCAATGTCATTATGGTCGCGGCGGCGCTGGGAGTTACAGCGATCATCGCTCTTTGGTTCGGTCTGCGCATGCAAGGCTACCGCGTGTTGCGGTTTGTCACGCTGGTTCCGGTGGTCATCGCGTTTGCGTATTTATTGAAAGGCACGGCGCCGATTATCAATCTATTGCAATCGGCCAGCCCTGTGGAGGCGGCGATTCACGAGAGCGTGCATGGACAAATCCCAAGCATTGCGGTCTACGATGTGCCCCCCAGTGTGAGATACGGTCTGGAGTTCTACCTTAACCAGCCGATCGCAAGCTACGAAAAGAATGAGGTTCCACCCTTCGATCATTTGGTTGTGGCCACCAGTGGCGTCCAGAAGGAATTGGAATATCGCCTTCCCGGACGCAGTGTCACGCAAGTGGGTGGCTTCGAGCCGCAGCACTTGGACTTTTATGTGGTGTTGGGAAAAGCCTCGGGCCAGGCGAAGCCCTGAGTCCGGGCTGATCCAGGATTGGTATGTCCGCTGGTACGGGAAGCGCGGGCCTGAAGGCCCGCCCTCCCTAAGCAGCCGCGACTTTGGTCGCCGCTCTCAACGCCCTTCCCCTCTTCAGTGATGCGGTTCAGGGCCGTGTGGCTCTTTCGACTTACCTGACGGAGGTGGCGCGCTTTGATGCGGCGAAGCCTGGTGTTGCGGCGGCTGGCTTAGGTGCGGAGCCAGCTGGCTCTCGTGTGCCGGTGGGCGGGCCACTTCTCTGCTGGCTTGTGGCGGAGAGGAATGTGCCGTGCTGCGCGCGGCCGTGGAATTCTCCGGCCGCGGTGCACTCTGATGCGTCGGCGGACGCGGCGCTACGTTCGCTGCGCTGGTGCCATGCGGAGCCGGCTGGCTCTGGTTCGTGTGAGCCGGCGGGGTAGCGTTGTTTGGGTGTGGGACATTGTTGGCAGTGTTCGCAGCACGATTGGAATTGGACGCGTTTGTACGTTCGGGCGAGCGAGGGACATTGTTATTGACTGGTTGCGACGCCCTTGCGTTGCCCGCACTATTTGTTCGTGGAGCATTCACCGCCGGATTGTTCGTCACCGGCGCATTACTCGCCCTGACCACGCCGGTGCCGTGGAAGGCCGCCGCTTTGGGAGTTGCGGCCACTTGCGGCCGGCCCTGGTTCACCGACGCCCATTGGGCGCGGTCGGAGCGCGCCATCTGCTCATGCTGGGTCTGCACCGAGGTAGGGGCGACGTGGCGCTCGCGCAAGGCAGCTTCCTGGGCAGCATTGGGGCGCGCGTTGATTCCGCCGTTGCCACCGTTATAGGCGACGCGATTTACGGTCACGTTGTTCGCTACGGTCCTGTTGTAAACATTGTGAATGTTCGTTACGTTCACGCGATTGACGGTTTGGTTGTAATAGAAATTACGACCACGCCAGTATCCGCCCTCGTAGCCGTAACCCGTATAACCGAAGCCGTAGTTGACGCCGCCATAAAAGCCGATGTGCGGACCCCAATATCCTGCGTGCCAGATGAAGGCCGAACCGCCCCATCCCCAATAGCCCGGTGTCCACAGAAAGCCGACCTGGGGGGCCAGCACCCACGTTCCGGGCACCCAGAAATAGCCGTCAGGACCGTACGCCCAATAGCCTGGAGTCCAGATGTAGCCGGGACCCGGGCACCAAGGCTGCTCGTACACCGGCAGCGGAGGCGGCGCGATCCCCACCGAGATGAAGACTGCAGCAAATGACGATACGGGGACCGCGACAATCAGGAAAGCTAGCAAGAACAACCGACTGCAACGGAGGATACGCATATTTCCCTTTCCTATTCAATTCCAGCGCCCGGCCAGTTGCGGGAATGCACTGGCGAACTCCTTCGGGCTTTGCCAAGATGAGTTCAGATGCCTGGTTCTTTGTCTCTATAAATTGGAACCGGGCTAGCCAGGAATAGTTGCTAGAAAAATTAGCGCGGTCCCGCACAAAAATCTCTAGGTTCGCGAATTCCGCAGACAACCCCGCCCGTCAGTTTAAGGTTTGCCTCAGACGCCAACCCGCACTAGACTGACTCAGTGTATGGCCGCAGCGCATAGAGCTGTTGATAATCACCGTCGGCCGCCTTGGCTGAGTTCCGTGGAGATTCTCGACCTCAGGCACTTCTCTTCTGCCGACCTGCGTCCCTTGCTGGAGCAGGAGATCGAGGTGTGGGGCAGACTGCTCGCCTGGGACTATCGCGGTTCGTCGGACATGATCTTGCGTTACATCGATGCCAAAATCCTGCCGGGGTACGCCGCCGTCGAGCGGGGAAGCATTGTAGGTTACTCATTCTTCGTGTATGAAGGCAGCAAAGGTGTAGTGGGCGACCTCTTCGTCTCGCCGCGTCGCGCGGATGCCCGGGCGATCGAGCTTCAGATGGCGGAGCATATGATTGAAACTCTGCAGCAGTCGCCTGGCATTCTTCGCATCGAAGCGCAGCTACTGACCCATCAGACGGGAGAACTCGCTGCCAACTTTGTTTCTACAGGATTTCAGCGCCACCGGAGACTGTTTCTCGCCTTGCAATTGCGGGGATCCGGGGCTCCGCATGTTCCACCCGTGGGTCTGCTGGAAGATATCCTGGTGCGCCGCTGGGCCGAGCAGGACTATCAGCCGGCAGCCGGCGTCATCACCGCCGCCTATCGCTCCCACATCGATTCCGAGATTAACGATCAATACCGTACCAATGCTGGTTCCAACCGTTTCCTGAACAACATTGTGCGATTTCCCGGCTGTGGCGTCTTCGACCAGAACTCTTCGTTCGTTGCCATTCATCGATCTTCCAGTGCGCTGATCGGACTGATTCTTTGCTCCCGGGTTAAAGATGACGTGGGACACGTGACCCAGGTGTGCCTGGTTCCGGAGCATCGAGGGCGGGGTATTGGAGAAAGGCTCGTCGCCAGCACTTATCACTCGTTGCGCAATCGGAATTTTCGCCAGTTGTCGCTGACCGTAACCGAAGCGAACCTTCGCGCGGTAGATCTGTACAGGCGGTTGGGCTTTGTCGAGTTGCGCGTGTTCGATGCGTTTGTGTGGGAAGCGGGGGCTAGGGGTTAGGGATCAGGTCTAGGTTATCGATTTCAAGTTTGTGGACTTTATTCGCAATGCAGCCAAGCTGTCCAAGCGACCCGCTGGAAACTCGAAACTGGAAACTCGAAACTGCGTTAGTGCTTGATCAGCCACATCGCCCAGGCCGCGACAATGACCCCGCCAGCGAAAAGGGTAAAACAGTATGCGCCGTAGCGCAGCATGTCGCGCGGGGTGTCGCGTTGCGTGATGCCAAAAACCGTCGAGGCACAGAGCGCAAACAGTAGGGCGGCATTGAAGTGAGAGAGTTCGAAGGTCATGGTTTCTTGCCGATCGCAATGTGGTGAGCGTCAACCGCGGCAATCACATTCAGCAATCCTGCCACCACAATGTACTTGGTACCGTAGTCAGCCACGGCGCGATGAATGTTGCCGATTCCCCAGTCCATGGTTCGGGCGACGAAGTAGAGAGCGCCCGCGCCCAAGTCACCGACAAATCCCAGCATGTCGAGCAAGTCACCGGTGTTAAGCGAGTACACCTTGCCCTGCATGCCGAGCCCGGCGAAGAACATCACAAACACCGCTAACATCAGCAACAACCCCCGAATCCAGCGGCACTGAATGAAGTGCCCGAGACCGGGAAAGAGCCATCCCGCGACCGGGGCAACGATCGCCATCGGATTGGCGCTCTTAGGGGAAGCTTTGTTAGAGCGCTGCGCCACTGTAGCGGCATTCTGCGGATTCGCCATCAGACCAGCACCAACTCGTTCTGAACGCGGCCGGTAACTTCGCCCTTCCCGTTGCGGATCATCATATTGATTTCGCTGCGCACCCCAAATTCCGGCAGGTAGATTCCAGGCTCGATCGAAAAGCAGGTATTGGGCAGAATGTCGCGATCGTCTTTGGTCTCGAGGTTGTCCAGGTTTGCGCCGTTGGCGTGAATGTCGCGGCCAATGGAATGTCCCGTGCGATGGATGAAGTACTTCCCGTAGCCCTTGCCGGCGATATAGCCGCGGACCGCTTCGTCCACTTCCCAGCCCTGAATTTTCTGCTTTGTCTCAAAGGCCTGTTTGACCTTGTCGACGCCCACGTTGCGGGCGTCGCGCACGATCTCGAATACTTCGCGCTGCTTGTCGCTGGGACTGCCGAGCACGCCCGTCCAGGTGATGTCGTAGTAGACGCTATCGGGATCGTTGGTCTTTGCCCACAGATCCAGCAGCACAAAGTCGCCTTCACGAATCGGGGCGGACGTTGCTGCGGTAGGGTCGTAATGCGGGTCGCCGCTGTGCGCGTTGACGCCGACAATGGGCGGATCGTCGGTTGTCAAGTTCTCTCGCTTGAAAGCTTCCATGACCCATTGCTGCATTTCGAACTCGTGCGTGCCGCCATTGCGTACGTGCCGTCCCATCTCCGGGAAGAACGCGGCGGTGATCTTGTCCACCGCATCGCGGGCCTTGAAGTGGGTCGCGATCTGCGCCTCAGTCAAAGTGGCTTCGAAGCGCGCCACCAAGTTCGCCGAACTCACAATCTCTTTGCCGAAACTGCGCACCAGTTCCAGCATGCCGCCGTCCACCAACGAGATGTAAGGAATCTGGTTGTTGGGCGAGTACTGCATCACCACTGTACTGTAGGGCTTCAGCATCGATTCAAGGTTTTGCCACAGCTCCTGCCATGCCGAATATTCCAGCTTCCTGCCGGGCAGTGAGTCGAGGTGATGGCTTTCGATGCGGTGTACCAGTTTCACCGGCTCGCCATTAGCGGGAACCACGTAAAACCAGCGGCGCGTGACCATCATTTTTGGCGGCAGACCCAAGACGCTGTAGGCAATCGCATCGCGGTGATGGTGATCGTAGAAGAGCCAGCAATCGTTGTGGCTGTCGCGCAGCGCAGCCTGAATATCTGGGAGATTCATACGTGTTCTATTGTAAATGAGAGCATCGGGTGCGGGGATGTTTTCACCACAGAGACACAGAGGGCCCAGGGATAGCACTTAGCATTTGGCAATTAGCAGTTGGCTCAGAGGCCGTCAAAAAAAGGGACGCTCCCGATCTTTCGGCAGCCACGGGTCGTGCGGCCTTGCGGTTCCGTAGTCACTAATTCTTTGATTCTCTGTGCCCTCTGTGCCTCGGTGGTGAAAACTCAGATTCATCCCGCCGTCGCTGATTTCGATTGGTTCTTGGCTAACACGCTCGCTCGCGTGGCGGCTGGCAGGGTCTCGCAGGCTGTTCGCAACACCAGGCGCGGCGTTCGATCGCGGATCGTCATCAGATACTTGATCGTCTGTTCCGGATTCGCTTTAGCGGCTTCGCGCAGCAGCCAGCCCAGCCCCTTCTGCACCATGTCGTCGTCGCTGGTCAGCAGCATCTCGGTGATGCGCTGGATATCGCCGAAGTTCTTGTGCTGCCGAGTGCTGTGGATGAGGCCTACGGCCGCGGCACGCTGATGCCAGCGCTTGTGTGCCTTGGCCCAGCGACGCGGCCGCGACAAGTATGCAGCGTCTGCGGCGATCATGAGCCCGATGAGGTAATGCACCAGCGCGTCGTGATCGGCCCATGTGCTGATGCGGTCGAGCCAGCTCTCGAACAGTGTGAACTCCGCCTTGCCGAACCCCCCCACGCTCCCTTGAAGCATCAGGACGGCGAAAATCTTTTCGTCCAACACCTCGCCGCGAAAAAGTTGATCGGCAACTTGCAACAGGAAAGGCACACCGTTCTCCGCAACGATTGTCCGCCGAAATCGCACTGCGACTTTGCGCAGCTCGCCGGTGTACCAGCCGCGCCACTGGACCTCATGCTTGAAGAAGCGTTGAACTTCTTCCGTATGTGGCGCAGAGCCGCCGTTCCTGATTACGGTGCGGATGTGTTTGGCGATATAGGCTGGAGTTTTCTTCATCGGAGTTACCGGCTGTAAAGAATCAAATCTACCCGAAGGGACGCCACAAAGCAGTGACGTGATCGCCCGGGGCCGAAGGTGGTCGATCAACCGGCCGCTGCGTGCGTGGTTTCTCCGGCTGGTTGTGGCAGCACGAACTTGTCATAAATCCACAGCAGAATTGCGGTGAGGACGCCGACCCCCGTAATCACCCACCACATCATCGCGGGCTGGTGTTTGACCTCGCCGAAGTGGTGGATGAGAAATCCGCCGAACTTCCCGCCGATGAATGAGCCGATGCCCAAGGGCAGAAAAGCAAATCCCATGTAGGTCCCTTGTTGTCCGGAGGGCGCGAGCCGGGAAATGTATTCATAGTAGCGAGGCGATTGAATAATCTCGCCGAGCGCAACCGCAATCAGTGTAAGGACCACGCCCGTTACCGTTGGTCTGACGATCAGGATGATCCACGCCAGGGCGACCATCAATGTGCCGATGATGATGGCGCTGAAGGCGGGTATCTTCTGGGTCAGGATATTGATCGCCAGCGTGAGGGCAATCACCACCAGCGGGCCGGTCACGAGCAGGAGTTCGGTGTCGGTGCGAGGATTGATGTAGTCGTGAACATAAAGCGGCAGCGTAATGAACTCCTGCCAATAGACGATCCAGTAGCCGGTAAAGATCAGCAGGAAGAGCATGAAGCGGGGATTGGTAGTGACGGTCCAGAAGTTTCTAGCGGCCTGCGAGAGACTGGTAGTTTGAACTTCCTCGGTGCGGCGCGGTTCGCGGAAAAACAGCAGCACGGCCAGGAACATCAGGAACACGCTCAGCGCTGCCACGCGAAAGACATTCTCCACGCGCATACGCTGGTGCACGTACGACGCAACATATGGGCCGGCCGCGCCGCCGATATTTACCAGCGTGTAATAGATGGAGTATCCGATGGAGCGGACGTTTTCCTTCGAGGCGCGCGCGGTGGTGCCGACGACGCTGGGCTTCACCAGCGCGACCCCCAGCGCCGGAAGAGCCAACACGAAAGCCACTAGGACAACCAGCGGCACCGAATCGCGCACCGGGGCGAGCCAGGGCGATCCCAGCGATCCCAACAGGAAATAGGCGCAGCTAAGGATCAGATAAGCTAGCGAAAGCGCGCGGCGGAAGCCCATGCGGTCGGCGAGAGTTCCGCCGAACACCGGCAGAAACCACACCAGCCCACCGAAGAATCCGGTGAGCGTGCCGGTCTGCTCGGTGGGAAACTTAAGGACTTCATGGAGATAGCGCGCCAGCGAGGCGAACGCCGCATAATAAGAAAGGCGCTCGAACAACTCGCTAATGTTAGCGACCCAGAAGGGACGCTCGAAGCCGGTGCGAATGTCGCGCCAACGCTGCGCAAAACTCAAAATGCTCTCCTCAACCAGTTGTCAGTGATCAGTTGCCTGTTGTGATCCGTGGCCTCAGTAACTGACTACTGGCTACTTTCAGCCTTGCCTCGACTTGTGCGGCAGCGAGCCCGCGCACGCGGATGACTTTATTTCGGCTGCTTTCCCCGGCGGCTATCGTAACCGAGGAACGCGGCACATTCAAAACTCCGGCCAGAAATTCAATGCAAGCCTGGTTGGCGCGGCCTTCCACGGGAGGTGCGGTCAAGGCGAGTTTCAACGCGTCGCCAACCTCCCCGGCGATGGCATTCTTCTTCGCGTGGGGGTGCACCTTCACCTGAAAGGTTGCACCGGATGAAGTATCGCGAACAGGAATCATGGCTTTGAACGATCCCCAAAGATCGCGGTACCGATGCGCACGCAGGTCGAGCCTTCCTCGATGGCTACTTCGAAATCATGGGACATGCCCATCGAGAGTATATCGAGCGCAAGCCCGGGCAGATTGCGGGCGGCGAGACGGTCCCGCAATTCGCGGAGCTGGCGAAAGTAGGAGCGCCCTCCTTCGGGATCTTCGGTGAACGGTGGCACCGTCATCAGCCCGCGAATGCGCAGATGCTTCCAGGAGGGAATGCCGGCGAAGATGCTTTCGAGCCGCAGTGAGTCCGGTGCAATGCCACTCTTCGCCGCTTCGCCGCCAACATTGATCTCGATCAGCACCTCGAGCGTTTTGCCCAGTTTCTCGGCCGCTGCATTCAGCCGTTCTGCCAACTTCGCCGAATCAAGTGAATCGATCGCCTGGAATACTTCGGCTGCTTTCGGCACTTTATTCGATTGCAGGTGGCCGATCATGTGAAAACGGGCGTCGCGCAAGCTCGCAAGATCGCCTATCTTTTCGGAGAATTCCTGCACCCGGTTTTCGCCGAACAGGCGCTGGCCGGCTTCGTAGGCCTCGATGATGCGGTCGGCACCAAGTGTCTTGGTGACGCCCATCAATGCGACCTCGCTCGCGCTCCTTTGCCGCGCGCTGGGCGGCGCGCGCAATGCGATCGTGAATGGCGGACAGATTGGAGGCTATAGTCATCCGCGCACAAATAGCAGGTCCCTCGACTCGGCCGCCGCGGCGACCTCGCTCGGGATGACAGTGGAAATAGAAAACGACGCTCTACATGATCGCGGTCGGCGGTGCCGGTTCATCCGGTCGGCCCGCATTGGCCAGCGGCACCCGAATCATCACGATCGCCAGGATCACCAGCACGATGAATCCCGAAATCACGTTCGGGTGCTGGAAGATCACCGGCAGCCGCCATTCCTTGTAGCGGAAAATCGCGATGACAATCCCCATCAGGGCCTCGCCGGCAATAAATCCTGAGGCGGTCAGCACTCCGGCATTTTCCACCCGCGCCTTCTGGGCGTCGTTAAAGTTCTTGCTGTCGCGCATCTTGTCGGTGATCCAGCGAATAACGCCGCCGATAAAGATAGCGAACGTGGTTTCCAGCGGCAGGTACATGCCCACAGCGAAGAGCATCGGGCTCCGCACTTCCAGCATGATCAGCGCAAATCCCATCAACACGCCGACCACGATCAGCGGCCACGCCATCTCGCCACCGACGATGCCGCGCGCCAACATGGCCATCAGTCCGGCTTGCGGAGCAGAGAGCTGAGGGTCCCCGAAGCCAATGCCGCCGCTGTTAATGTTGGCCTGGTTCAGCAGCATCAGCACTGGAAACAGGCAGAAGCTGGCAACGGTGACGCCGAGGAAGTCGCCCATCTGCATTTTGTTCGGTGAGCCGCCGAGGATATGTCCCACCTTAAGGTCCTGTAGCATCTCGCCCGCTACAGCGGAGGAAACGCAGACCACGGCCGCCACGCCGAGCACAGCAGCGACTCCGCTCATGCCGGATACGCCAATAAGCACCATCAACAGTGCCGCAATGACCAAGGTCGCCAAGGTCAGACCTGAAATTGGATTGTTGGACGAACCAATCAGACCGACCAGATTTCCGGAGACGGCGGCGAAGAAGAAGCCGATGATGATCATTACGATTGCAGCGACGATTCCGCCCCTGAGCACGCCTGCATAACTGGTGTAGAGCCAGATCATGCAGAGCAGCACCACACCCAGCCCACCGAAAACGATTTTCCCGGTCAGATCGCGGTCGGTACGGGCGGTGCCCGCGTGGGCTGCGGCGGACTTCTTCAGATCGGAGACCGCGCGCGCCATCCCCGAGCCCAGGCTTTTACGCATTCGGAACAGCGTGTAGCAGGCGCCCACGAGCATGCCCCCAACGGCGATCGGGCGCACGATAAAACTCCACACGGCAGCCGCCTGGCCGGCCCAAAAAGCATCATCAGGTATCACGGTGCCAGCGGGAGCAAACTCAGTCACCAGCCTTGGACCGCCGAGGAAGAGAATCAGGGGTACCAGCAAGCCCCAGGCAATGATGCCTCCGGAAAAATTGAGCGCGGCCAGGCGTGGTCCAATGATGTAGCCGACACCCAGATATGCAGGACTGATGGCGGGAGCGGAAACCGTAGTTATGGCGCCGGCAGTCAGCTTGGGAGCAGTCGCGGAGCGCCCCATGCGCACGAAGCTGGTGCCCAACTGCCCGACATTTACGATGAAGTCCTTGCTGGCATTAAATAAATTGAACTGGCCGAGCAGATAAACCAGTCCGCCAAACCCCATATTCGAGAAAAGTATCTTTGCCGCGCGGCTGCCTTGTTGCCCGGCTTTATGAATTTCCGAGGCCGCCACCGATTCAGGGAAGGGAAGCTCCGGGTCCTCCACCATCACCCGGCGCAAGAGCGTGACGAACAGAATGCCCAGCGTTCCGCCGACCAGCATCAGTATCGACGACTTCAGGTAAGCGTGCTTGAAATCGAAAATGGGCCATGCCCCCGAGATCACGAATGCGGGGATGGTGAAGATGGCGCCTGCCGCGACCGACTCGCCGATCGAGCCCACGGTTCGAGTGATGTTCTCCTCCAGCAGCGAGCCCTTCATGACCCGAAGCAGGGCCATGCCGATAACCGCCGCTGGGTAGGTGGCGGCGATGGTCATGCCGGCGCGCAGGCCAAGATAGGCATTGGCCGCACCCAGAATCACCGTCAAGACCAAGCCCAAGAGCACGGCCCGAAGGGTAAACTCCGGCATCGTTGTATTGTCGGGGACGTAGGAGCGAAACTTCTTTTGCGGTGTGCTGATGGTAGTACTCATGTATGAAGACCTCGCGCGGCGCAGCAAAAGGGGCGACGGCGCAAGTTAGCACGTCAGTGGCACTCCTTACAAGTGATGGTCGGCCGGGATCGCGGTTCCGGGGCGCTTAGGTTGACGCGAGCAGTGATGAAATCTTGGTGAAATCCTGTTCCCGAACCCCTTCCGGCATTGCGCGTTGTGCATCGAAGCTCTTATACTGTGCTGTCACGGTGCTTCGGGACCGGATCAGGTCCCCGACGAGTCTAGCTCGTTGGGGTGATCGGAGGAGCGTCAACCATCGCTCTCTGGCACCCGGAGGCACCGGCGACGGGTCCTTGACGCACGCCGCATTGGCGAGTGATCGGATGGTTGGAGGGTCGTCTTCAGCAGTCGTGAGACGCTAAAGCGAGACCGGCGAAGTCAGCGCGCCCCGCAACGTGCCGTAGTTTTCGCGCCCTTGCAGGCCCTCCTGCGCAACGTTTTTTCGGTCCTTTTCCCTTCCGATTGCAGGCTGTGCGACACGCCACTCAATAACATTTCGCGGATTCCCGTCTGTCCTGAATGTATTGCTGCCATCGCGCCGGTGCGCGAGCCGCAATGCGTGGTTTGCGGCGATCGTCTGTTCAGCGCACAGTTGCTGATGGGCGATGGCCGGTGCCAGAACTGTCGTGACTGTGAGCCGGAGTTTGCGCGCGCCGTCTCCTTCGGAGAATACGAAGGCGGCCTGCGCGGTCTGGTGCACCTACTCAAGTACCAGAGCGTTCTTCCGGTCGCGGCGGTGCTGGGTGGAATGTTGGCCAGCGCCATCGCGGAACTTCTCCCCGGTTGCGGCGACGCGCCTCCGCTCATCGTCCCGGTTCCGCTGCACAAGAGCAAGCGCAGCGAGCGTGGGTTCAACCAGGCAGAGCTGATCGCTCGCGCCGCAGTAAAGCGTTTACCGCAACCGATTGTGGTAGCGACCGGAGTATTGGTTCGTCAGCGAGCGACGATTTCGCAAGTGGGACTCAGCCGCGAGGAACGAATCGCCAAGGTGAGCGATGCCTTTCGCGTTCGGGACCGGCGCCGTGTGCAAGGCCGCACAGTGATCGTAGTGGATGACGTCATGACCACTGGGACCACGCTTTCCGAGTGCGCCCGAGTGCTAAAGCAGGCTGGCGCAGAACGAGTTTGGGCGGCCACCGTGGCCCGCGCTTTTCAGGCGGCTACGCGGCAAGCCGCCAATCATGGGGATGAGGAGGAAATCGAAGCGGCGGCAGTCACGGCTTCGGTATAACCGGGTATGTCCATGTCGGCCCAGAGTGCAGCGTCCCGATACAGCAAGTCGCTTGCCGGATGCATGCAGCACGCCCGTGTCGCCGGGGATGAGCCGCCGCAGTGGACGGCGATGCACGCACCCGTGCTGGTGCTCAATGCATCCTACGAGCCCATCAATGTCTGTGCCGCGCGTCGCGCCGTCATTCTTGTGCTGAAGGGGGTGGCCATGATGGAGGAAGCCAACGGACATTATCTGCATGCGGCGCGTATCGCCATGCACGTGCCGTCCGTCATCCGCCTGCTGGAATACCGGCGCATTCCGCACCAGACGCGCGCCCTCTCGCGCAAGAACATTCTGCTGCGGGATCGCAACACCTGCCAATATTGCGGGAAGATCCTGGCTGCCGGCGAGTTGACTCTGGATCACGTCATCCCGCGTTCGCGGGGAGGAGCCTCGACGTGGGAGAACCTGGTGGCCTGCTGCCACTCCTGCAATCGCCGGAAGGGCAATCTTCTGCCCCACGAGGCCAGCATGAAACTTATGCGCGAGCCACGCGCTTTCAACCTGCATACCAGCCGTCACATCATGCGCATGATGGGACGGTCCGACTCCAAGTGGCGCAAGTACCTCTTCTACTGAGCCCGGCGGTCGGTTTCGTGGCAAGCCGCTGACGGCGACGTGATACCCCATATTTTTCCTGCGGCTCGGCGACGGCAGCAATTTCTGCGTGTATTTTTTCTACGTTTCTGGTGCTGCCAAGGTTGTGCATCAAAGTTCTTAACGTCGCCCACCGAACATCCTTAATGTGCTGGGACCCGCAGTTTAGCCCTTAAATTAATCAACCACTTACAAGCAATTCACGCGCGAGACGGTGGCACTCAAACTGCACTTGAAGGTACAGGAGTGTTGTCCGCGGTATTGCCATTTTCTATTGGTAGGCATCACAGATAAGGCGGCGCATCCAAGTCGGAGAGTCAATGTCAGATAGCGTTCTGACCCAGATCGTAGATAGTCTGCGGACCTCGGGTCCCCGGTATTTTCCCGAACATTCAGAGTTGCGGGCGGTCCGCGTGGTTGGGCACACGCCTAAGCCGGATTGCTACACCTACGAAATTGTGCTGGACTTTGAACGCGACAGCGAACGCGTCAATGCGAAGGTTTATCGCGCGGGAAAATCGGCGTCACCAGAGTCGCAAGGGCTGGCCAGGAGCGAAGCTCAGAATTTGAAGTTTGCCTATCAGTCTTCCGTCAAAGGAAAACTCGGCGGGGTGCCGCGTCCGGTCGGCGATTTCACAGAACTGGGCGCCGTGGTGAGTACCAAGATCAATGGCCTACCCTTGCAAAGCATCATTATGAAAGCAGCGTTACTGCCCGACCCCGCTGATCATCGGCTTTTGAAAATGGCCGCGAGCCAAGCCGGCAATTGGCTGCAACGATTCCACAAAGCGACATCGGCAACGCCGACCGCGTTGGGAACCCGCGAGATTCTGGCGCACATGGAAAAGCTCTGCCTCAAAGCGCAGAAGGACGGGCTGCCCGCGGAATCGACCGAGGCCATCCTGAGTAACGCCAGAACGACGCTCGGTCAACAGAAGAAACCGGTACGCGGCTCTGCGGTGTTGAATGACTTTGTGCCGCTCAATGTGCTAGTGGCGCAGGCCGGCGTGGGTTTCTCCGCCTTTGCCAACTTGCAGCAGCAGGGCAGCTCACTTCATGACGCCGCAATGTTTCTGGCTGCGGTTGAGGCGCTGGAGAAATACCCCTTCTGCGACCGCAGCGTCACCATCCCGGTGCAGGAAGCATTCGTGCAGGGCTACGGCATCAGCGAGCAGGATAAGCCGCTGCTAGCGGTTCTGAAGATGAGAGTACTTCTCCACATGTTTGCGCAAGGGCGAACCATCAAGGAGACCGCAGTACGCAAGAAAGTGATGTGGGCCCATGTGATGAAGCGTTTCATCCAGCAGGCGGCCGAGCGCTCGATGGCGCCCGCGGCATGAAAGAACCCGCTATGCGCAGTTCGCTCTTCGCCTTTCGCTCTTCGCGAGAACCTGGTCGTAGCTGACACCCCTAGAATGAGTCCCACAGCGTGGCACACTTCGAAGATTGCCGGACAACTTGGATGGCTTGGCACGGCTTGAAAGACCTGGGTCATCCAAGCCATCCGGCGAAGAGCGAATAGCGAACAGCGAATAGCAAACAGCGGCCCTACTGCTTCGGCGGTGGCGGCGTCTTATTGGGCTGCTGAGTTCCCGACTGCGGCTGGTCCTTCGGGATTTCCTGGCCCTGATAGATGATCTTCGACTTGGCGCCAAAGCGCTTGTAGTTGGTGTACTTCACGACCTGCCTAATATGAACGTCACCGCTGGAGAAGTGAAGCTCGTCGTCGATCTTAGTGTAAACCGGAAACCAATATTCCCCATCAATTTGCTGCCGCCAGGTGGTGAACTTGGGAAACAGGTTCTCGTTGTCCCCGTGATGCTTGCCAACGCCAATGTCGGGAACGTTCTTGCCGTAGGTCTTTACGATTTGGAAGTCGTGATCATCGACCCAGATGCGGCCCTGGAAATAACGTTTGTTCTTTTCGATCTGCTTGGGCGCAACATCGAAGACGTAGGTTCCCAGCTCGTCTTCCTTTTGTTTGCCGACGTAAAGAATCGAGTATTCCGGAATTTCGTCGCTGGTCAGCACGAAAGGCAGGCGATGCTGAATGTCGTCGAAGTCCTCGCGGCTCATGGAAATGCGCTGCAAGGTTGACTGCGGTGCAAACACGACCTGTTCAATCCGGCGGCCCTGGTCGTCAAACAGGACATCCACCACCTGGCGGAATTCACCGTCCACCGTGTCGCCGTCGAGCGTCTCCACCATCACGTCCTGGCGATAGGTGTATTGCTCCCGCGCAATCTTGAACTGCTTCTCCTTGGCGGCAAACTGCTGGATGATCGCGTCCACCGTAATGCCGGTCGGCTGCGAAGAGTCGAGTGGGCCCTCGCCACGGTCGTCGGCAACAGCCGGAATGCTTAGACACAGCGCAAGCAGCAATAGCGAGAACTTCAGAAATCCTAAGGGAACTGGGTGAAACTTCATTTAGGAATGGTCCTTATGAAACCATTGTATTCGATGCAGACCGCCGGGTGCTGGGTCCGCCCATGCCATCTCCCTCTGGCACGCCGCTGCGGGCAAAAGTCCGCAAGGCTGGAAGGGATCTCTGCCCTAGTTGTCGAGGACGCGCTGCACACAAGAAAAGAACGGGCGAAGCCGGAGCCTCGCCCGTCCTGTTGCACCGCGATTGAACGCAGCGGATCGCCACTACCGCGGCGGCTTCTTCTCTTCGGCTGGAGGCTGCTTCTTCGGCGCCGGATGTGACTCCGGATGCTGCTGCGGGGCCGGCTTAGGCTGCGCCTGTGGCGTTGGCTGAGGAGTCGGGCGCTGCTGCGGAGCCGGCTTAGCCTGTTCCTGCGGTCGTGGCTGAGGAGTCGGACGCTGCTGCGGAGCCGGCTTAGCCTGTTCCTGCGGTCGTGGCTGAGGAGCCGGACGCTGCTGCGGAGCCGGCTTGGCCTGTTCCTGCGGTCGTGGCTGAGGAGCAGGACGTTGCTGTGGAGCGGGCTTAGGCTGCGCCTGTGGCGTCGGACGCTGCTGCGGAACGGGCCTGGCCTGCGGCTGTGGCTGAGGAGCAGGACGAGCAGGAATTACCGGAGCGATCGGTTTGCCCGCCGCGATGGGCTTCGGTGCTGCCACTACGGCTGGGCGCCCGTGATTGACAGCGGCAAACTGCTGACGATTCTGTGCTGCCGCCTGCTGATGCTGCACCTGCGTGGTCATCGGAGGAACGCGCTGCTCACGCCTTGCGGCAATTTCTGCGGCCACCGGCTGGCGAGTAACGCCTCCCGGGCCGTTGTAGCTGGCACGATTAATCGTAGTGTTGTTGATGGTGACGTTGTTGATCACCGTGTTGGTCACGGTGCGGTTGTACACGTTAACGTTCCTGACGTTCACATTGTTCACGGCCCGGTTATAGTAGAAGCGATCTCGGTTCCAGTAGCCGCCCTGATAGCCGATGCCGGTGTAACCGTACCCATAGTTAATGCCGCCGTAGTAGCCGATATGTCGGCCCCAAAAGCCGTAGTGGTAGCGATACCTGCCGCCGATGAACCCCCAATATCCAGGCGTCCACAGGAAGCCGACGACCGGCGGCTGCGCCCAGACGCCCGGCACCCAGTAGTAACCCTGTGGAGCACAGCTCCAATATCCTGGGGTCCAGATATAGCCTTCGCCCGGGCATTCCGGCTGCGCATACTCCGGGAGGGGCGGCGGGGGTTGTTGGGCCTGAAGCACCGGCTGGCCGTAGTTTGTGTCCTGATCGCCGGTGTCGTAATCGTTATTGGGATAGTTCTGGTCCTGCGCGGCAGCAGGCTGTTGATAGCTCTGATCCGACGGCGTAGGCTGCTGTGCGGGCTGGCTGGCTGCTGGTAGGTCTGCTGCGCCGGCTGGTTGGCTGGCTGCTGCTGAGTGGTGCCCGTCGCCTGGGTCGCGTCAGTGGGAGCCAGGTTGGCCGCAGCCGCTGGATCCTGCGACTGGTCGGTCTGTGCCGGTTGATTCTGGGCACTAGTTTGCTGGGTGTCGTTTTTCTTACATCCAGTGACCCCAAGCGTCAGTGCGATGGATGTGGCTGCTAGAAAGATAAGAGAAAGTGTTTTCCTCGTCTTGCTCATAGGGTTTTTCTCCGCGAAGTTAGGATGCAGGATTTCTGGACGAAGTCACCCAAATAGCCTTGGCTGTCAATTTCAATGCCTCGACCGAGTGCCTAATGTCTCTCGCGCGATCAGTCGGCCGCTGTCAAGCGGGATCAAGGACCTATGCTAACCTCAATTATTATCATGCAATCGCAGATCGCGGTCGGTGACAGCAGTCACGGGGTATGGGTTGAAGGTTGCTCCCCGGCTTTCCGTACAAGTCCTCCCGATTCCTGGTCAAGTGCGGCTGGACGAATGGCAGCTTCAAACTGCGCTACTATCTAAGTTCGGCCTGGCTTCATGCATTCGTCCCAGTGAGTTAGATTAGCCAGTTTTCACGGCGTACTCCCGTTCCAGCATATTTTCCGCGTCCGCGCCCGGAGGTCCTATGTCGCATCGTATCGCATTGTTTCTATTATTTTGCTCGTTGTGTGGGTTGGCGCAGAGCAAGCACCCCTTTACCTTCGAAGACATGATGCAACTCAAACGTGTCGGCGAGCCCGTGGTTTCGCCGGACGGGAAATGGGCGGGGTTCAGCGCAGTGGACGTGAACCTCGACGAGAACACGCGCAAGCCGCATCTGTGGATCGTTCCCGTCAGCGGCGGGGAGGCGCGCCGCCTCACGCCCGCCACTGGGGCTGGGGAGGACCGTATTCGCTTTTCACCAGACGGAAAGCGCGTCATGTTCGAGTCATCGCACGAAGGCGCCTCGCAAATCTGGGTCCAGGATTTCGACCCTGCCAGTGGCACGCTAACCGGCGAAGCGCGCAAGGTGACCAACATCTCGACTGAAGCTTCGGGCGGGCTATGGTCGCCCGACGGCAAGAGCATCTTGTTCGTCTCTTCGGTTTATCCCGATTGCAACGACGATGCCTGTAACAAGCAGCGCGACGAGGAACAAGCCAAGTCGAAGGTGAAGGCCAGGATCTTTACCCAACTGATGTTTCGCCACTGGAACCACTACTTCGATGGCAAGTACAGCCATCTGTTCCTGGTCTCGGCCGATGGGGGCGTGGCGCGCGACTTGACCCCCGGCGCTCACGACGTGCCACCGTTCAGCCTGGGCGGACAGGACCAGTATCAATTCTCGCCCGACGGAAGAGAGGTTGCGTACACCAGCAACGCTGACGAGGTGCAGGCCACCAGCACCAACGACGACATCTTCCTCGTGCCAGTAGCAGGCGGAACGCCGAAGAAGATCACCACCAATCCCGGCAGCGATGGCACGCCGATGTATTCGCCGGATGGCAAGTACATCGCCTATCGCTCGCAGTTGCGCGGAGGCGACGAAAGCGACCGCTTCCGCCTGATGCTGTACGAACGCGCCACCGGCCGAATCACCGACCTGGCGCCAAACTTCGATCGCTGGGTCGATTCGATGGCGTGGTCGTCGGACTCGAAAACCATCTACTTCACCGCCGAGAACGAAGGCGAAGCGCCGATCTACGAGATCAGCGTGACCGATCCAAAACCGTGGCCTCAGGAGCTTGTGGCTGGCTTCAACGATAGTCCCGCCTCGACGCCAGACGGCAAAACGCTGCTCTTCGATCGCATGTCGGTCGCCGCGCCCAACGAAATTTATAGTGCGCCACTGATGTTCCCACAGTGCCGAATGGCGGTGCCTCCGAATGCATACAGCGTTCCAGATTGTCTGCTGTCGAAAGCCCGGCAAGTGACGGACCTCAACGGCCCCGTCCTCTCTCAAGTCCAGATGCAGCCGCTGGAGAATTTCTGGTTCACGGGTGCGGCAAAGGACAAAGTCCAGGGCTTCGTGGTGAAGCCGCCAAACTTCGATGCCAACAAGAAGTATCCGGTGAAGTTCCTCATTCACGGCGGCCCAGAGGGCGCGTGGGGCGACGACTGGTCGTATCGCTGGAATCCCGAACTGTTTGCCGCCAGCGGTTATGTGGTGATCATGATCAACTTCCACGGCTCAACTGGCTACGGGCAGAAGTTCATCGACGGCATCAATGGCGATTGGGGCGGCGCTCCCTTTCACGACCTGATGTTGGGCCTCGACTATGCCGAGAAGACCTATCCATTCGTTGACAAGGACCGCGAGTGCGCTCTCGGCGGCAGCTACGGGGGATATGCGATCAACTGGATCGAGGGCCACACCGCGCGCTTCAAGTGCCTGGTGTCGCACGATGGCATGTTCAACGCCGAGTCGGCCTACGGCACGACGGAAGAGCTGTGGTTCAACGAGTGGGAGTTCAAGGGCACTCCATGGACAAACCACGAGATGTATCGCACGTGGTCGTCGCATCTGTCGGCGACAAACTTCAAGACGCCGATCCTGGTGGTACATGGCCAGCTCGATTACCGGCTCGACGTCTCGGAGGGCTTCCAGTTATTTACCACCGTGCAGCGGCTGAAGATTCCGTCAAAGATGCTCTACTTCCCCGACGAGGGCCACTGGGTGCTCAAGCCGCAAAACAGCCGCCTCTGGTATCGGACGGTGAATGACTGGGTGGACCAGTGGACGAAGCCGGCACTGAAGTAGATTTATCATCCCGAGCGAGATCGCCGCGGCAGCCGAGTCGAGGGACCTGCTGTCAAGCGCGAAAAACAGGTTCCTCCACTCGCGGCCAAGCCGCTCGGTCGGAATGACACCTCTGTGCTGTTCAGGCCCGCTTGAAGTACTGCACGGCGCGCTCGTGGGCTTCGGCCTTGTCGCGGCTTTTGAACGTGCCGAGGTTTCGGCGCTTTCCGGTCTTGGGGTCTTTCTTGCGTGAGTAGAGCCGGTATTCTCCCGACTTCAATTTGCGAATCATCGTTCATCCCCCTCAATGGATGGATGAACAATGCGCAGCCGCTGGTGGCCAGAGATCAGCGCTGGGCGGCGGCCGTTGCCCTTCTCGCTTCGACGCGAGCACTGTGCTCAGCCGCCGACAAGTACGCTCCGCCCAGCAACAGCATTCCACTCCAGAACGACCAGAACATGAGGGTCACGGAAACCGCAAATGGACCGTACACTTCCTGAAAGTTCAGCCAGGGGAGCAGCAGGATGTAGACGTACTTCGCCGCTTCTGACACCAAGCCGGTGATGATCGCCGCCGGCAGCACTGCTCGTGCCGGGACCTTGCCGTGCGGCAGCACCCAGTAGATCAGGAAATAGATTCCAATCGTTGCCAGGATCGCCGAGGCTTTCATCACGATGAATCCCAGTCCTGCGAAGACGAAGTTCGGGCCGCCAATCACCAGCCCCAGTATCTTCAGGTTCTGCGCCGTTAGGGCGATCGAAAGCACTGCCAGACAACCGCATGCCAGCGCCAGTCCTAGCGAGACCACCAGGTTCATTAGATAGGACCGGTTCTTCTTGAAGCCCCAAATTCTGTTGAGCGCTACTTCCAGCGGAAGAAAAATTCCCGTCGAAGTGATCAGCAACATCACGAACGACAGCACCTGGCCTCGCCCTCTCACGCTGGCGAGAAACTGCAGGTTGCGGATCACGAAATCCTTATTGCTCGGCAGATAGTCGCGCAGCAGCTCCAGCACCACGTTGTACATGGCCTGCGAATGAATGACCCGGCGGATGAGGGTCAACAGCAAGACGATAAACGGAAAGAACGAGAGGATCGCATTGGCCGCCACCGAGAAGGCGTAGGTATGCACCTCGGTTTGCGTCAGGTAGCGGAGCGTGGACCAGCCATGCCGGCGCAGCCGATGCGACAGGCTGTAGGTTTCCGGCAGGTGCTGAAACAGATCTCGCCTATCGTCCCCCTCCTGCAGGCGCTTGGCGGCCGTCCCGGCAAGCAGCGGATGGTCTTGTAACTCGCTTGTCTTGCTAAGGTTAAGGGAGCTTGTCATAGCAGTGGTTGAGGATAGTGAAATTGTGGGCGTAAGGGGGCCTTTGACATCCTCGGGGGTCGCTTCAGAGTGGTTGCTCATCGATGTCTTAATCCTAACAGAGCAGAATCTCCTGGCTCGGTCGCTTGAAACTTGGGCGCCCGCTCCACAGTGGGAATGAGCAGACGCTGTGATGAAAAAGGGCCTGACACCGCTCTTGCAATCTGCAGGATTTCGGCTATGATTAACGCCTTCTATGAAGCTATCTTTTCAACGCGAGCGCGAAGCGCCTTCCCGCGCTGTTCCGACCCAAGCAGATTTTCCCGCTGTTTCCGGCGCCGACATCGCTGGCATGGTTCATGGGCAACGAATGGGTGGTGACCTTTATCATTTCCTTCGTGCCAATCCCAACCGGGTTGTGTTTGGCTTGCTCGACGTTGCCGGAAGTCACGAAGAGAACCAGCAGATTGTGTCGGCAGCGCGGCAGACGTTCCAGAAATTGGGCAGCGAGAGATTTGCTGACGAGGAAATCAACGAGGCGGACACGATGATGGAATTCTGCCTGGAACTGAACCTCAGTATTCGCCGCGCTGCCGCCGGAGTCCGCTCCTGTGCTGCCTTTCTGGGCTGCTACAACGAAGAGCTCGGCACCATCTGCTACGCCAACGCGGGGCACACCCCGGGATTGTTGCGCGATCCCTCGGGGATCACCGAATTACCTGCTACCGGCCTTCCGCTGGGACTGTTTTCTGCGTCCACCTATGAGGCGCCGACCGCTGCTTTGCAGCCTGGCGCGTCGTTGCTTCTGGTGTCGCGGGGTGTGGTGGAGGCTGCGTACAAGAGGGAAGAGTTTGGGCTGGAGCGGGTCAAACAACAAATGGAGCACTCCGCAGTCGAAAGCGCGAAAGGTATGGCTGCCGCCATCCTCGACGGTGTGCAGCAGTTCATGCGAGCGGCGCCTGCACAGAACGATTTCACAGCGCTGGCGCTGGTCAGGGCGGCAAAAGGCCAAGTCGCCGTTGGCGCCTGAGCGCTCATGGAGAGTTATTGCCTTCACTCCGTCGCTTCCGGAAAAAGCTCTGCACCAGGTGCATGCACCGTGCTGCCAGCACTCCTGATCTGACTTCGACCTTGTGGTTCAGCTTGGGATGATTGAGGACCTGGAGCGTGGAGTGTACCGCGCCCGCCTTCGCGTCTTCCGCTCCGTAAATCAGCCGGCGGATGCGCGCATGAGTGATGGCCCCGGCGCACATCGCGCAGGGCTCAACCGTCACGTAGAGATCGCAGTCAAGCAGGCGATAGTTGCCGATGGCTGTTCCGGCTTCGCGTAGCGCCAGGGTCTCGGCGTGTGCGGTGGGATCGTTGGCAGACAGAGGACGATTGCATCCCCGGCCTACGATTCGGCCCTCGCGCACCACGACTGCTCCGACGGGAACCTCGCCCAGCGCCAGCGCACGTTGCGCCTCACGAAGCGCTTCTTCCATCCAGAATTCGTCGGAGAGAGACATAAAGCAGTAATTAGCAACTAGCAATTAGCCAAAGAGGTTTTATGAATCGGCTACCGAATTCTGCGCCTCAAGCTTTCTTCCTTCATGCTTGGCCGCTATGCGAGCACCGAGACTAAAGCCAATTGTGCAGACGCAGGGGGCAGTATAGAAGAGCAGTCCAAGACACTCTGTTTCGCCGCAACTGTGTGGAAAGGCAAAGGCATTCGAGAATGCATAGTCCCACCTTCCAATATGTGACCAGTTCGAGCTCCATCCCGAGGCCGTGCCTATGACACCGAAAGAGAGCCAGCAGACTCCGAAAATCCACGCGTAGCACGCCACTCCACTAGCATCTAGCTTCGCAAAACAGATGTAGCCGACGCCGAGGCTGGCTGCCAGGAAACCCACCGGGAGTCCGACTACAAAGCCAGTATTCAGAAATTTAGGGGTTAATAGCTCTTCCCAAGCCCACTGCGGCAAGAACCCCACAATCATGCCGAGAAACATCGACAGGAGTCCATAGCCCAGCGCCGCTGGCCACTGCCAGCCCTTCTCGATTACTCGCACCGCCTCGGTATGCATGCTGCGTGAAAGCATATTTCAGGTTGGCCAATTGAGTAAGTGTAATCCAGCAACCAAAAGGAAAACTAATTGCTGATTGCCAGTTGCTAATTGCTGCTTCTTATTCCTGGCGCAGCATGATGCGCTGGATTGCAGTTGCCCGGCCGGTCGTGGGATCGCAATCGATCAGAGTAGCGCACAAGCGTACGTCGTCAGTCGCTGCCTCGAACCGGGCCGGCATATTAGTCAGAAAGCGAGCCAGGATTTGTTCCTTTTGCACGCCGATGACGCCGTCGTAGGGACCGGTCATTCCCACGTCGGTTTGCACGGCGGTGCCCCCCTTCAGCACCTGCTCGTCAGCCGTGGGCACGTGCGTGTGCGTTCCAAGCACTGCGGTTACTCTTCCTTCCAGGTACCAGCCGATCGCAATCTTCTCCGACGTGGCTTCAGCGTGGAAGTCCACGAGGATTACTTTGGCCGTGATCCGATTGAGCAGCTGATCGGCAAAGCGAAAGGGGTCATCGTTGTTGGTCATGAACACGCGGCCCTGAAGATTGATGACGCAATAGACGACCCCGCTGCGGGTGTGCCCCTCATACCAGCCAAAGCCTGGAGACCCCGCCGGAAAGTTTGCCGGTCGCAGCACACGGCGGGCCAGCGACGCCTCATTTCCATTGGCGGAGTTCAGGTAATCGATAATCTCGCGCTTGTCCCAGACGTGATTGCCGGTGGTGATGACATCAACGCCGAGTTCGAATAGCTCTTCGGCAATTTGTGGAGTGATGCCGAAGCCGCCGGCGGAG
Organism: uncultured Acidobacteriaceae bacterium; assembly: GCA_963737435.1. Classification (GTDB taxonomy): domain Bacteria; phylum Acidobacteriota; class Terriglobia; order Terriglobales; family Acidobacteriaceae; genus Bog-257. The sequence continues at coordinate 49,617 of CAVTSI010000013.1, forward strand.
TTCTCGCCGTTGGCGATGGTGAGTTCGACGCCGTGTTGCCGTTGCAACTCCGGCAGACGCTCGTGAACGATGGTGCGCCCAGGGCGCCCGAAAATGTCACCGACGAAAAGTATGCGCAAGCTGCTGCATTCCTTGAGTGACGCTGTATTTCGATGTTAACACGCGTTCTGAAGATTGGGTTTCCGCTCAGTGGGCCAGCTCTGCTGTGCGCAAGAAATCGTAGTTGCCCGAGGGACTCAGCTCGATTCCCCGCACTCGGTTGGTGTGCACCAGCACATTATCGAGATACCAAAGATTGATGTATGGCAGGTCCTCGGCCAGGATGCGCTGGACCTCATCATAGATGGTTTTGCGTTTCTGCTGGTCAACAGTGCCGCGGGCCTCCCGGATCAACTGGTCCACGCGCGGGTTGGAGTAGAAGGTGCGGTTGGCGCGTTTAGGCGCGAAGCTGTCGGAATCGAAGACGTGCTCGAAGATGTCAGGATCGAGATTGCTGCCGCCGACCCAACGCAAGGAATGTATTTGGTAAGCGCCTTTGGTCACGTCCGCAAAGAACGTCGCAAACTCGAAGGTGCGGATGTCGAGCGCGATGCCCACTTCGCGCAGTTGCTGCTGCAACACCGCCGCCAGCAGCCGCGTTGACTCGTCGGTGGAAGTCTTCATGGTGAGGTGAAATCGAATGCCGTTGGTTGCCCGGTAGCCTGCATCATCCAGAATCTGACGCGCCCGCGTCGGGTCGTGAGGATACTTCGCAACATCGGCGTCGTAGGCCCAGTGCTGAGGCGGCAGCACGCTGTACGCGGGGCGCGCCTGGTCGCGCAGCAAGTAGTGAATAATAGGCTCAACGTTGATGGCATATGCGATGGCGTGGCGAACGCGAACGTCCTTCAGGATGGGATCGCGCAGGTTCATGGCAAGGTAGGCGTAAATTGTGCCGTCCGATTTCGTGACCGTGAGTTCGCGATCGCGCTCCAGAGCAACCACGGTGTCGGCGACCAAAGAGTTTAGGGCGATGTCGGCGCTGCGCTTGCGCAGTTCGAGCGCGCGCGTGGTGGCGTCGGGAATCACTTTGAACTCCACGCGCTGCAACTTGGCTGGCATCGCCCAATATTCGGGATTGCGTTCGATCACCACTTCCTTGTCCATCTGCGCGCGTACAAAACGGAATGGTCCGGAGCCGAGAGGTTTGCGATTGAAGTCATCGCCACTGCCGTAAGGCACGATGCCGATGGCGCCATCGGAGAGGTTCCACAGCATCGGCGCAAACGGCTCCTTTAGATGAAAAACCACGGTGTAGTCGTCGGGCGCGTCGATGCGGTCGACAGGCACGTAGGTACTTGTTTTAGCGCTGCGGATTTTACCGCTGAGGAGCGAATCAAACGTCCACTTGACGTCACGCGCAGTCAGGGGTTGCCCGTTGTGGAAGCGGACTCCATGGTGCAGATGAAAAATATAGGTTTGTGCATTGGGTATTTCCCAACTGTCAGCCAGCCACGGCTGTAGGTTGAAGTGATCGTCGCGGTGCACAAGCGAATCGAAGAGGAGTGTGTCGATTCGCTCCGACTGCGCATCCACCCCGACCCGGGGGTCAAGATTCGTCGGACTGCTCTCAATGACCATCACCAGCGTGTTGGGGTCGGGCTTGCGGGCACAACCGGCGAGGAACAAAACCACAGAGGCACAGAGGCACAGAGACATTCGAGGCTTGAGGCTCGGGCAGTACTGGCTTCGTGGCTGGCCCTTGAGTTTGTTTGATTTCTTGATTTCTTGTTTCTCTCTAGGTCTCTGTGTCTCCGTGGTAAATGACTCCGGGAAGTTCTCCGTGCCGTCCGTGTTCTCCGTGGTGAAAAGGAACCTACGCATAGCTGACCTTGCCCAGAATCGCTGGTCGCTCGGCGCCCGTCGCGGATGGAATGTTGGACGGCAGACGGCGCCAAGTCTGGTAGGCCAGCATCGCGAAAGCGACAGCTTCCTTCGCCTGCGACGGGAGTCCAAAGTCGTCGCTGGTGCGCACTCGCATTTTCAGAGGCGCCAATTCTTCTCGAATCATCCGCATCAGGGTGAGATTATTTGTTCCTCCACCGGAGACGACGAACTCGCGAAAACGTATAGGCGACTCGACCAATGGCAGTACAAACTTGCGTACCGCGATGCCAATGGAGCGTGCCGTGAGCGCAGTTGCAGTGGCGACGATGTCATGCTCGTCAGCGCGGCGGCAAAGTCGCAGAAGCTCGCGCACAAACTCACGGCCAAACTGCTCGCGACCGGCGGTCTTCGGTGGTTTCTGCCGGAAGAATGGATTGCGGAGCAACTGCTGCAGCACTCGCTCGATGGGTTCGCCACGGGCGGCAATTCGTCCATTACGATCAAAGGGGCGCTCGAACAGGTGCTCGGTGACGGCATCGATCACCATGTTTCCGGGACCGGTGTCGAAGGCAACTACATCTTCAGGAAGCGCGCGCGGCGGAATCGCGGTGAGATTAGCGATGCCGCCGAGGTTTTGCACGATGCGCCCATAACGGCGATGGCGGTAGAGCACGTAATCGAGGAATGGAACTAGCGGTGCGCCTTTACCGCCTGCAGCCATGTCGGCGGGACGGAAATCGGAAACCACAGGCACGCCGATCTTCGCTGCGATAATGGCTGCTTCGCCGCTCTGCCACGTGCAGGCAATGCGGCGCCCCAGGAAAATCGCCGGCCTTCCCTGGTGATAGAGCGTCTGCCCGTGGCAGCCGACGAGTTCGCACTCCAGGCGCGCGCGTCGCTGGGCAGCACGGACCGCGTCTGCGTAGAGGTCACCGAGAAGGAAGTGCAGTCGCGAAAGATCGGCGACGCTGGCAGAACGGGCATTCATCGTCACAAGGATGGCTCGCCGAACATTGGCCGGATAGGGAAACTCGTAATGCGCCAGCAGTTCGAAACGGGAGCGGAAACCGCGTCCCTGGATACGCACCAGCGCGACGTTGATTCCATCAGCCGAGGTGCCGCTCATTACTCCCGCGACGATCAAAGCGCAAGCTCCAGGGCGTGCATGCGCACTTCCTCGCTGAACTCCCAGATATTGCGGCGGAGTTTGTCCACGGTTTTCTGCGTCGGAGCGGCAGCCACACGCGACTTCAGCGCGCGCGACTTGTTCTTCGCCGCCAATACCTTTCGCGACTTTTCGGCGATGAGTTTGGCAAATTTCTTGTCGCTCTCGGCCTGCTTGTAGACCGCCTCAAACGCCCGCCACACGCTTTCTTCTTTCTGGCACACAAGGAACATGTCTGCCCCCGCGCGAAGCGTCTCGACCGCAGCCTCCTCGATGGATGCGGCCGCCAGCACTCCGCCCATGTCGAGATCATCGGTGATGATGAGCCCACGATAATCGATCTTCTTGCGCAGGACCTCGTTCATCCATTTCTTCGACAGCGATGCAGGGGTGCGGTCACCGGTAACCTGCGGGTAAGCCGCGTGCGCCACCATCACGAAGGGCAAGTCCCGGCGCAACTCACGGTATGGAAGCAGGTCTTCATTCCACAGGCGCTTCCAGGGCTTGTCAATCACGGGCAGTTCGTTGTGCGAGTCGAGATTCGCCTCCCCGAGCCCGGGAAAGTGCTTGCCGCAGCCAAGAATCTTACAGTTGCTAAGTCCGCGCAGGAATTCGCGCGCGTACTGGATCGTCTCTTTAGGATCAGCCGAAACCGTTCGCGACGTCAGCACATTTTTCGATGGCTCAAGCTGAAGGTCGAGCACCGGCGCAAAATCGGTGTTGAAGCCCAACGCGCGCACCTCTTCGCCGATGATGCGGCCATGTTTGCGGAAGAGCTTCTTCGAACCTGCGGCTGCGACCTCGGCTACGGCTGGCGCGGGAGCGATAACATCGCGCAGGCGATCGACCGTTCCGCCTTCCATGTCCACGCACAAGAAACAGGGGAGTGGAAACCGCCTTCTGCACATCGCGCAGCAGCGCATGCGTTTGGGCGGCCTCCTCGATGTTGCGCTGGAAGAGGATGACGCCGCCCGGATGCAGCGTGCCCAGCATAGATCGCAAGCGCGCCGACATCGCGGTCCCGTCGCAGCCCATGATCAGCAACTGGCCGACCTGCTGGCGAAGTTCGAGGGTGCCTTTGGCAGCCATAAGGAATAAGAAAGTGTACCGCTTGTGACGTTGAAATTCAGGTACGCAGGGAGGTACGCCTTAGTCCATCTGCTTCTTGAGTTCATGCAGCAGCGTCAGCGCGTCCATGGGGCTAATGCGGTTGAGGTCGGTCTCCTTGATGCGATCCACGATCTTCTGCGACAGCGGCGTGAAGATGGTCAGCTGCAACGGCGCGGTCTCCTGCGTTTCGTCGTGCGCCAGATGCTTGACGGCGTTCCGCTCGGCGCTCTCATGCTCGGCCAGCACTTCGCGCGCGCGATTGACTACGTCGGCAGGCAGCCCAGCCAATTTGGCGACTTCGATACCGTAGCTCTTGTCGGCTGCGCCTTCTTCCACCTTGCGCAGAAAAACAATCCCACCGCCGCTCTCCTTCACCGAGACGTGATAGTTCTTCACTCCGCTCAGCCGGTCCGCCAGCTCCGTCAACTCGTGATAATGCGTGGCAAACAGCGTCTTGGCGCGGGTGTTGGCGTGGATATATTCGATGGCGGCCCATGCGATCGCTAATCCATCGTAGGTCGAAGTTCCGCGCCCTACCTCGTCGAGCAGGATCAGCGAGCGCGCCGTCGCGGTGTTGAGGATCGCCGCCGTCTCGGTCATCTCCACCATGAAGGTCGAACGCCCGCGCGCCAGGTTATCGGCTGCGCCGATGCGGGTGAAGATGCGGTCCACCAGCCCGAGGCTTGCCGAGCGGGCAGGCACGAACGATCCCATCTGTGCCATCAGCACGATCAGCGCAGCTTGCCGCAAGTAAGTGGACTTGCCTCCCATGTTCGGCCCGGTGATGACCAGGATCGAATGGGTTGTGCCGTTCAGATAGAGATCGTTGGGGACGAAGCGATTGGTAGCTCCGGGGATCTCCATCTGCTCGATGACGGGGTGACGGCCTTCAACAATTTCGATGTCCGCGCCGTCTTTAAACAGCGGACGGCAGTAGTTGCGATTGGCGGCGAGCGCGGCAAACGAAGTCAGCACATCGATTTCCGCCAGCGCCAGCGCGGTCTGCCGAATGCGCCGCGCCTCGGCGGCAATGGCGGTGCGCAACTCCGCAAACAGCCGCCGCTCGATCTCGACCATCTTCTCCTGCGCGTCGAGCACCTTGACCTCGTACTCTTTCAGCTCCGGCGTGGTGAAGCGCTCGGCGTTGACCAGGGTTTGCTTGCGTTCGTACTCCGCTGGCGCGAGGTGCAGGTTCGCCTTGGAGATCTCGAGGTAGTAGCCGAAGACGCTGTTGAACTTGACCTTCAGCGATCCGATGCCGGTGCGCTGGCGTTCGCGCTGCTCGATCTGCGCGATGTATTGCTTGCTGTTACGGCTCAGGTCGCGAAGTTCGTCGAGTCCCGCATCCACTCCCGAGCGAATAACCCCGCCGTCAACCAGCGTCAGCGGTGGCTCGTCTTCGAGCGACGTCACGAGCCGGTTACGCAGGTCTGCCAGTTCGTCGCATTGCGCATGCAGCGCCAGAAAGACGCTCAGCAGGGAAGTGCGACAGCGCCACGCGCACCGTAGGCAGCTTTGCCAGCGATGTTGCCAGCGCCAGCAGATCGCGCGGGTTCGCGGTCTCCAGAGTTACGCGGCTCAGCAGCCGCTCCAGATCGAGAATGCCTTCCAGCGAGCGGCGGAGTTCTTCGCGCGCGACCACGTCCTTCACCATGCCTTCGACCGCATCAAGCCGCCGGTTGATCTCGCCGGCATCAATCGAAGGCCGCAGCATCCAGGCGCGCAGCAGGCGCTTGCCCATCGGCGTGATGGTGCAGTCCAGACAGCGGAACAGCGTGGCATTGTCGGCGGCGCCGGCGAACAACGGCTCGATCAGCTCGAGATTGCGCACCGTGACCGCGTCCAGCACCAGGCAGTTTTGGCGCTCGTAGAAGCCGATGCGGTCCACATGATCGAGCGTGCCGCGCTGCGTGGTGCGAACGTAATGCAGGATGGCTCCCGCCGCGGTCGCCGCGGCCGATCGGTTCGCCAGTCCGAATCCCTCCAGCGAGAGCACGCCGAAATGGTTTTCGACCTGCGGAATCGCGTAGTCGGGAGAGAACACCCAATCATCAAGCGGCGTCTCTGCCCAGGAGGCATTTTCCAGCGACGTGATGCGCGGCGCCGATGCCGCTACGGGCGAAGAGGCGCTGCGGTGGGGTGGTTGGTCGAAAAGAGGAAGCGACGAAGCGAACAGGACTTCACGCGGACGGAGGACCAACAGTTCCTCGCGCACACGGCGCTCGGCATCCTCGCCCTGAAATTCGGTCGCACGAAATTCGCCCGTCGAGAGGTCCAACGCCGCAAAGCCGAAAGCAATTCCCGCCCGCGCCACGCAGCCGAGGAAATTATTTTCTTCCGAGCCGAGATGCACGTCCGCCGCAGTACCTGGAGTGAGGACACGCGTTACTTCGCGCTTCACCAGCGTTTTGGCCATGCGCGGGTCTTCCATCTGTTCGCAGATGGCGACTTTAAATCCTTTGCGGATCAGCTTGGCGATGTAGTTTTCGGCGGAGTGGTACGGCACGCCGCACATCGGTATGGCGATGCCCTTTTCTTTGTTGCGCGAGGTCAGCGTGATCTGCAGCTCCCGCGACGCCACCACGGCATCCTCGAAGAAGAGTTCGTAGAAGTCGCCCAGGCGGAAGAAGACCAGGGCGTTGGGATGCTCTTTCTTGACCGCGGCATACTGCCGCATCAGCGGGGTGGACGGCTCAGTCATCGCATTGGCGCAAATTGCGCGGATTATAACACTCAAGAGTAACCCACCTCGCTGCGCGGAAGCGGTGATGGGTGTTACACTGCGAGGTTTTTAGAGGCAATCATTCCATGGCGAAGATTATCGGTTTCGAATGCAGTAAGTGCGGCGCGACATTCATGGCGGAGACAGCCCAAAACGTTTGCTTGAAGGATGGCGGGCCGCTGTATGTGCGCTACGATCTCGCGGCGCTTCGGCGCAACACGTCTCGCGAGTCAGTCAACGCTGGACCGAACAGTATGTGGCGCTACGCAGCGGTGCTTCCTGATGCAGAGCCGGTGACGCTGGGCGAGGGATTTACGCCGATGTTGCCCAGCCGCAAGCATCCTAATCTGCTGATTAAGGACGATGGGTTGAATCCAACCGGCTCATTTAAAGCGCGGGGCATGAGTACGGCGCTCACCATGGCGCGTCATTATGGGCTCACCAAGCTGGCGGCGCCTTCGGCCGGCAACGCCGGAGGAGCGCTGGCCGCCTATGCAGCGGCAGCCGGGCTGGAGGCATTCGTCTTCATGCCAAAGGATGTGCCGATAGCGAATCGGTTGGAGGTCGAAGCCAGCGGAGCGCACCTGACGCTGGTGGATGGGTTGATCAGCGATTGCGGGCGAATGGTGGCCGAGCGCAAAGAGCAGGAAGGCTGGTTCGATGTGTCAACCCTGAAGGAACCGTTCCGCGTAGAAGGCAAGAAGACGATGGGCTACGAGGTGGCCGAACAACTGGGATGGAGCTTGCCAGACGCCATTCTTTACCCGACGGGAGGAGGCGTGGGGCTGATCGGCATGTGGAAGGCATTCGAGGAAATGGAGGAATTGGGCTGGATCGATAAAGGGAAACGTCCCAAGATGATCTGCGTGCAGGCAGATGGTTGCGCCCCGATTCCTAAAGCTTTACATGAATGTAAGGCCGCGTCGGAAATGTGGCACGATGCGCATACGCTGGCTGCCGGATTGCGGGTGCCCAAGGCGTACGGCGACTTCATCATTCTCGACATCGTGCGCCAAAGCGGCGGGACGGCGATTGCCGTCAGCGACGACGAGATCATGGACGGGGTGAAGGAGATGGCTTCGAGCGAGGGCATCTTCGCGGCCCCTGAAGGAGGCGCTGCGCTCGCCGCCTACCGGCAATTATTGCAGAGCGGATTTCTCGCGAGCAGCGATCGCGTGGTGCTGTTCAATACCGGTTCAGGTTACAAATACCTCGACGTGTTTGCGAAGTACTGGGGCGTGGAGGCCTTCACTGCGGCGACGAAACTGCCGCCCTCGCGAAACATCGGCGGCATCATCGGGCCGTATTAGGAGCAGCATCCGGCGCTCAGCAGAGCAAGGCACGGCGACTGCTGGCTGGCTGCTGATAGCTAAATTACGAGCTGCCGTGTCCCCGGCCAATGCGAATACTGCCGTTCACATTACTCAACGCGATTGAGGTTCCGCCGCTGCCGAGCGTGCCGGCGAGGTTCTTACCTACGTATCCGCCGTGCACTTCGAGAGGGAAGTCCGATCGAATGCCGCCGCTAACGGTGCTGGCTTTGACCTCGGCGTTCGGTGAGTCGGGCAGTCCCAGTTCAATGGACCCATTCACCGACTTGAGCTTGATCTCGCGCACGTTGTTCAAGGAAGCGTAATTCGCTTCGATTCCGCCATTGACGGTGGACAGATCGGCCCGTCCGGCCAGGTTGTCAACCCGCAGCTTGCCATTTACCAGGTTGGCAATCACCTCGCCGCTGACTTTCTCCACGGTGAGCGAACCGTTTACCAGGTTGATGCGATCAAGGCGCGCATTCTGCGGCACATGTAATTGGTAATGCACAGAGGCTGGGTTGTTGTTGGTGTGGCCCTCCGGATAGCGGGTCTTAATTTCCACCGAGTCGCTGGCAGCGTTAACTTCGATACGAGCTTCATCGAGCCGCTGCTGATCGCGCGCTTTCTTCACCGCATCGATCTGCACTTCGTTGCGGTCCCAGCCGGTGATCTCGACATTGCCGTTGATGTTATCCAGCGAAACCCGGCCGTTGGCGGAGAGAGGGACGGTACGATGGAAATCCTGTGTGACCTGTGCCTGGGTTGAGGTGGCCAACAGTAGCGCAAGCAGTGATCCTAGGATCGTTGCGCCAAAGGTTGCATGTTTACGAATGTCGAACATAGTGCCTCCTGTCGCGGGTTAGACGAAAGATCAGACGAATGGTTATGAGGCTGTTTGCCGCCCGGATTTTTCTGTGGTGCTTCGATCAGCAAGTGGACTCAATCGGAAATCCACTTATGAATCCTGTATACTCGGCAGTCCAAAACGAGAATTCTCAGCAATCATGTTACATAGGCTTGGGCTCGATTGAAAGACGTTGCGTCTATGGGTCTGTCGGTTGCAATTGTCGCCATGAACGAGGAGGCCAATCTTGGCCGAACCTTGGAGAGCGTTCGATGGGCAAATGAGATCATCGTGGTGGACTCCGGCTCCAGCGATCGGACCATGCGACATCGCCCGCGAATATGGCGCCAAAGTCGTGCTGAAACCATGGCGCGGCTATACGGCGCAAAAGAACTATGCGATTGAGAACTGCACCCAGGACTGGATACTGTCCCTGGATGCCGACGAAGAAGTCAGCGCCGGACTGGCGGAGGAAATCCGCCGCATATTGGTCGATCCTGATGCCCATACCGCCTACTGGATACCACGCAAGAACCTCTTCCTGGGCAGGTGGATGAGGTTTGGAGGCTTTTATCCGGATCCCAAACTCCGGCTATTCAAACGAGGCCAGGCGTTCGTAACCGGAGCCGATCCGCATGACCGCATCGAGTTGAGAAAAGAAGCTGACCAGCGCACGGGCCGCTTCCGGAACCCCTGGTTCACTACTTATCCCACCCTCTCCTCCTATCTGGAGCACATGAACCGCTATTCTTCGTTGGGTGCGAAGGCGGCGGTCGCGAAAGGGCACCGTGGCTTCAGCCTGGCAAATATCGTCCTGCGCCCACTGGCCACTTTTATCTACAATTACTTTTTTCGTCTCGGATTCCTCGATGGCCGTGAAGGTCTGCTGCTGCACCTTTACCACGCGGTGTACGTTTCGAATAAATATGCCAAAGCGTGGGAGCTGGCACGAGCAGGTTCGTCGAGAAAAAGGCTCCTAAGGTTTCACCTTGAGGTGCTGGTAGGAATGTCAGCAGTAAGCGTGATCGCGACCGTGCTCAATGAAGCACAAGACATCGACGGACTGGTTTCGAGTCTCATCCAGCAAACTCTCCAGCCTACAGAAGTCGTCGTGGTCGATGGCGGTTCTACGGATGGCACCTGGGAGCGCCTGCAGGCTAGCGCCTTAGCTCACGCAAATCTGAAAGCCATTCGAGATGAGAGTTGCAACTTGAAAGGATCACCCGGACCCATTGCTCGCGGAAGAAACGTTGCGATCACAGCTGCGTCCTCCGAAGTAATTGCCTGTGCGGACGCTGGCTGCGTTTACCGTCCCGACTGGCTGGAGAACCTTACGGAGCCTATTCTTAGCGGTCGCGCTGAGTATGCGCTTGGCGGATCTTGCCTGGACGCTGACGGGCAAACCACTTGGGACATCGCATCAGCGCCCTTTTTCGGAATTAAGCTGGATCCAAATCAGGAAACGAAGTCCTGCACCGCTCGTTCCATGGCCTTCCGGAAAGAAATATGGCAGAAGGTCGGCGGTTTTCCGGAAGACAGGCTGATCGGCGAGGACGCACTGTTCGATTTGCGGGTCCGGCAGATTGTGATACCCGCTTTCCCTGAGCGCGCCAAGGCGCTTTACAGGCCTGGGCTTACGCTGCGGACAGCCATCGCCCAGGTTGCGCGCTATGCGATTTCCGACGGTGCTTCTGGTATCAGGCGAGCTCGCTTGCTCCGAAATCTGGCCCGCTGCCTTGCCGAGGTGCTTACCCTTGCGCTCGTGGCTCGCACTGTTATCCCACTGGTGTGCGTGCTCCTGTTGGAAATCTATTTTGCGTTTCGACTCGACTGGAGAAGCTTCTCCGGCAAGACTTCAGTCCGGCAATTGGGCGCCAGACTGTTCTTCTCTCTGATTGTCCCTTGGTTAGTCACATGGAACCACATCGTGGGTGCACTCTCCAAGACCAACCAGCCCAACCGGCAAAATGTTGCTGGCTAAATACTGGCTAAATTATGGAATGATTCGAACGAGCTGCGCCCTCGGAGCAGCCTTCCTTGAGTACCTAATCTTTAAAGCGATAGCGTACGAGGTGGTACGCTGCGCTAACTCCGTCGGTCCAACTGATCTTCTTGCCTTCGGCGTAGGTGCGCCCGTGATACGCAATCGGCACCTCGTAGATGCGAACTCCCAGCTTTGCCAACTTCACCGTCATCTCGGTTTCCACGCTGAACCGGTCGGAGCGCAAATGGATCTGCGAGAAAATCTCGCGGCGAAACACTTTGTAGCAGGCGGTCACGTCATGAATACTCAGATCCGGTGAGCACGTTGCATAACATGGAGAATGCGCGGTTGAGAACATACCGCCAATAGCGCGGGACGCGGTGCGGACCATCATGGAACCGGTTCCCAAAGACCGCGTCGGCATGCCCCTCGAGAATGGGAGCGATAAGCGCAGGATAATCGCGAGGATCGTATTCCAGGTCGGCATCCTGGATCAGGATCAACTCGCCGCTGGCATGCCCCAACCCGCTTCTGACTCCAGCGCCTTTGCCCTGGTTCTTCTCGTGCAGCACCAGCTTCACGGTGTTTGCTCCGTTGCCCCCCAGGAGTTTTTGCAAATCGTTTTCCCGCAAGAATTCCCGCGTGCCATCGGTTGAGCAGTCATCAACGATGATCAGCTCTTTATGCAGACTGAGCGGCTGCCGCGCCACCTGCTGCAAAAGCTTCATCACCGTCTTGCGTTCGTTGTAAACCGGAACAATGATGGAGAGCGTGTGAAATTGCGGCAAGGTCTCACTTGGCGAGAGTTCGGGAAACTCTTCCGTGTCGTGATGCGTCGTTTTGGCGGATCGAGTTTCGGAGACCAGATAAACTCCAAGGATCAGAAGCTCCGGATCGATGGGATGCCGATAGCGCAGCTCCGGAAAGCATACATAGTAAACCAGCGGATAGAAAATCAGCAGCGCCGCGAACAGGAACACTCCGTGAATGCGCCGCTTCCATGCCAGCAACAATCCCCCGATTGCCAGCACGGAAGTCGCCAGGAAGAGCAGATTCTTGGTCGCAATCAATCCCGTCACGTCAGAGACTCGCGGCATGCCGTCCCAGAAAAAGATAAAGCGCCGGAAGGTCAACAACAGGAAACGGCCAGGATGCTGTGCAATCCATTCCCTGGCCAGACGGCCCTGTTCCGCGGCAAAGGCGGCCTCGCCCATCTGCTTGTACTTCGCGAATTGAGTGACGCTGCTCGCAGGATGGTACGCGAGCACGTAGATCCCCTCGGCCAGCGGGTTATTTCCAATCCGCAGTTCGACCCCAAAGTTGTCGCGGATGAATACGGGCCGGCCGAGTGCTTCATAATTGCGCACCAGCCAGGGCATGATCGTCATCCAGAAAACAACAGCGCTCAGCAAAGCTGGCGCAATATATCGCTTCCCGCGACGGTGCAACTGATAGACCAGCCAGCACCCTGCAAACGGCAGGAACGAGAGCGCAGACGGGTTGGTCAGCGCGGCAACGCCCCATAGCAAGCCGTAGCCAATCCATGACGAGAGCCGCTCGTCGCCTTCCATCTCCACCGTCAGCATGAACAGCAGGCTCAGCAGGAAGGCCGACACGCTGGTCTCCCATATCTCACGCACCGACCAAAAGATGGTGTAGGGAAGCAACGCCCAGATCCAGCCTGACCAGACAGCCACGGTTTCGTTGAACATCCGGCGGGCCGTGCGATAGATCGTCCAGCAGGTGAGCGCGGCGAAAGCGCTGTTGAACACCAGTAGCCAAAAAGCTGCGGCGCGCGAGTAGTTGCCGAAAAGCCGGAAAGCCACGGAGACGATCCAAGGATAGACGGGCGCGGTCCACGCCGAGGGGCCAGTGTCCCCGCCAAACGGAGAGCTGAACCCATGGCCGTTGGCGAGGGAATATCCCAGGCGGCCGACCTCCCAGCCAAATCCCCAGTTGTCTTCTGAGGTGCGGAGGCGATAGGTGTGCGCCAGAATGATCCACAAGACGCGCACTAGAGAACGCGACCAGCACCATCCAGCCGACGGAGTGCGCGAAGGTATGCCAACGTGATCGGGACGCAGATTCGGATGGGCCTGCGGTGGGCGCCGTCTGCGCTGGCTGGGTTTTCAGATGCATGGAAACAACGGAAATTGTATCGTATGCAGGCGGGTGCACCCCGCGTTTTGGGCCCAAGCGTCGGCAATCCGCTTGAATACCCTTCTGGACGCGCCTAGACTGATTCTATTGGCAACTGTGATGCTCATCACAGCTTGGGTGTGCGGCCATCGGCGAAGATAGTGGGTCGAGAAAAAGCAGGCCCCTCCACTCGGACTTAAGTCCTCGGTCGCGATGACCGTCTACAGAGTATGGAGCTGGGAATCGAGAGAAGGCATTCATGGGATGGATTGACAACCGGTTCGAGAAGAATTTTCTGGTTACCACGGTCGATTACGTCTTCAACTGGGCGCGCAAGTCGGCGATTTGGCCCATGACGTTCGGCCTGGCCTGCTGCGCGATCGAGATGATCGCCGCTTCGACATCGCGCTTCGACATCGCGCGCTTCGGGTCGGAGGTGTTTCGCCCCAGCCCGCGCCAGAGCGACCTGATGATTGTGGCCGGAACGGTTACGTTGAAGATGGCTCCGGTGGTCAAGCGCATCTATGACCAGATGCCCGATCCCAAGTGGTGCATCTCGATGGGCGCTTGTTCGTCGGTCGGTGGCCCGTTCAATACCTACGCCGTGCTGCAGGGGGTAGACCGCATCGTGCCCGTGGATGTGTACGTCGTGGGCTGTCCGCCGCGGCCAGAAAATCTTTTCTACGGATTGCTGCGCTTGCAGGACAAGATCGACAAAATGACCATTGCGAAGAAGCCCACCGAAGTTCGTCTGCATGAAGGCATGATGGACGACTTCAAACGGCAGATCCGCATCGCTCAGGCAGCGAGCGAAAATCCAGATCAGCTTGTGCAGCCCGTCGAGAACGGTGTGATTGCGGCGGTCCGCTAGCGATTGCGACGAGCCGTGCCGTCCCCGGCTTCGCCCAGAGAGAAGCAACCTGCACCGGTTGTGCTACCGGCACTTGACCAGGCGCCCGACTTTACCGAGCGTCAGCGTGAAGGGCTCCGGCGCCTGGTCTTTTTCGGCAAGCATGATTTCCAGCCGCATGGTGTCGCCGTCAATTCTGCCCTTGTAAGTGGCGGGGAGGTCCGGTGGCGGGTTGTCCCGGCTGATGGGCTCACCGCGCTCCGGCGTGTAAGTACCGCGCGCCGTGAATTCCCCTTTCGCATCGGTCTTGATTGGCTCCAGCATATTCCCGTGCGCGCAATCGAATTCCAGGATCGCGCCTTGCGGGGTAACTTTCATGCTGATGTGATGGCCGCCCCAGACATCGGGCGTCGTACTCGCCTCCTGTCCCCGCTGCGGATTTGCTGATGGCTTACCCACCAGCATCAGAGCGCCAGTCAGCACGCCAGCGAGCACGACTGAGAGAGTGCCAATCCAATGCAGTTTCATTTGATGCCGCTCCTTTGCACTCACCACGAAATACAGCCTAAATCTTAGACGCTCGGCGGCCTGCTCCGGCGTATCCAAAGCTTAGATTCCCTGCGACGTTGCCGTGCTTCTTGGCATCTCCTACCAGATACGTCGCATTTCGAGGAACCAAGCATGTACCACTACGATCCCCAGACTGCCCTGGAAGAGTTAAACGAAGAGGCCGTACTACCCAACCCAGTTCGCGTGCGCGACATGATGCTGAGAGCGCATCTCGATGCCGATCATTCGCTGGAGTATAACCGCCTGTTCGTCGAATATCAGAAGGGCTTTGGCGAGCTGCTGGAAATAGGGCGCCAACTGCTTAAAAGGACTAGCTGGACCACAGAAGAAATAAGAAGGCGTGAACATTAGCGAGGAGCGCGCATGAAAATCTTGTTGCTGTTGAGCTTGAGCTGCCTGTTTGCCTTGACCGCGTTTGCCGCGGATTCGCGCAATGTGTCATACAAAAGCGGCGATGAGACGGTGAACGCGGTGATGTACACGCCGCCGGGCAAGGGACCGTTTCCCGCGCTGGTGGTGATTCATGAATGGTGGGGGCTGAACGACTGGGTGAAGGAGCAGGCATCGAAGCTGGCCGATCAGGGATACGTCACGCTGGCCATCGATTTGTACCGCGGAAAGGTAGCCACGACCCCCGACGAGGCGCACGAAATCATGCGGGGTGTGCCGGAAGATCGGGCCAATCGCGATCTACTGGCGGCCAGCAGTTATTTGCGTGCGCAGAAAAATGTCGATCCCAAGCGCGTCGGCTCGATTGGATGGTGCATGGGGGGAGGCTATTCTCTCGATCTTGCGCTGAATGATCCCAAGATAAGAGCTGCGGTCATCAATTATGGCCATCTGGCTACCGATGAGGCGGCGTTGAAAAAGATCAATGCGGCAATCCTGGGCATCTTTGGCGGACAAGATCGCGGTATTCCACCGGCGGACGTCAACAAGTTCGAGGCCCAGCTTAAGGCGCTGGGCAAGACGGCCGAGATCCATATTTTCCCCGACGCCGGACACGCGTTCGAGAACCCAAATAACAAACAGGGATATCGGGCGGAAGACGCGGCGCAAGCCTGGAAGCTGACGGTCGACTTCCTGGCCAAGAACCTGAAGTCAAAATGACGACGTTGAATGCAGTGTCGCGATACCGGAAACGCCTGCTGTGGATGCTGCTGGGGGTAGTTCTCGCGCCGGCGCTGTGAGTGCTGAAGGTGGAGATCACCTACAAGAGCAACGCGAGACATGTGCCCACACAGTTCCGGCTGCGGACGCACGCGCGACCCTACAACTGGAAAGCCTAGGAATGAATTACACGCGCTCCAGGATCATGGCGATGCCCTGGCCAACGCCGATGCACATGGTGCATAGGGCGTAACGCCCGCCAGTGCGTTGCAGTTGTCGCGCAGCGGTCGTGACTAATCGACCCCCGCTGGCCCCCAGAGGGTGACCAATCGAAATTGCCCCGCCATTTGGGTTCACGTGGGGAGCATCATCTGGAATTCCCAGGTCGCGAAGCACGGCGAGCGCCTGCGAGGCGAAGGCCTCGTTCAATTCGATCACGTCCATATCTGCGATGCTGAGGTTGGCCAGCGCAAGCGCCTTGCGCGTCGCTGGAACCGGACCCATCCCCATAATGCGCGGGGCAATGCCTACTGCCGCCGAGGCAACCACACGTGCCTGCGGGGTGAGACCGTAACGATTGACGGCCCGCTCCGATGCCAGCAGCAGCGCGCAGGCGCCATCGTTGATGCCGGACGCGTTTCCTGCCGTGATTGTGCCATTGGCTTTGACGATCGGTTTCAGCGCAGCTAGCGCTTCCAGGGTTGTGTCGGGACGGGGATGCTCGTCCTGGTTTACGACGACGGGCGCGCCTTTGCGTCCAGAAATCGTGACCGAAACAATCTCTTCGGCAAAAGCACCACTCTTGATGGCGGCCGCAGTGCGTTGCTGGCTGCGATAGGCAAACGCGTCCTGGTCCTGACGCGAGATCCGGAACTCCTCCGCGACATTCTCGGCAGTTTCCGCCATGGAGTCCATACCGTAACGGGCCTTCATCAGGGGGTTCACGAAGCGCCAGCCGATAGTGGAGTCTTCCAACTTCAGGCCGCGGGCGAAAGCAGCATCGGACTTTGCCACGACGAATGGCGCGCGCGACATGCTCTCCACGCCGCCGGCGATCACCAGGGAATTCTCCCCAGTCTTGATCGCCCGAGCGGCAGCGGAAACGGCGTCCATGCTGGAGCCACACAACCGGTTCACGGTGCTGCCAGGAACAGTTTGCGGAAGGCCGGCGAGCAACAGCGCCATGCGTGCGACGTTGCGATTGTCTTCGCCGGCTTGATTCGCGCATCCCAAAATTACATCGTCAACCGTACTCCAATCCACGGAAGCGTTCCGCTCGACCAGGGCCTTAATCGGAATCGCTGCGAGATCGTCGGTGCGGACAGAGGATAGCGCTCCGCCGTAGCGGCCGAAGGGCGTCCGGATTGCATCACAGATGAAGGCGTGCGACATGCGTGTCCAACCATATTACTTGAGCTAAAGTGCTGGCGCGATTTGCGGAGAAAAGTCTGGTGAAGGCCTGTACTACTCAGTTAGGAGATGAAGCAGGAATCCAACCACAATCCAGAAGGGCGTGACCAGCAAAAGCGAGACCAGCAGGCCTTCGGGAAAACGCAAACTGATGGCCGAATCCGCCGGGTCCCAGGTCACGTCGGGCGAGCGGTACGCTCTATCGAATTGTTCCAGCCGGGTTAGCGCCCACATACGGAACCGTTACTATACCGTAAAAGATGGTCCGATGGTGGCGCGGGTTGGCCCGCTGCCTATGAGGGATTTCTGCGGCGATGTTCGGAATCAGGCTACATGCGCCCCGTTCCGGGGGGAATTTCGAACCGCTTCATTTTGTTGTACAGCGAACTGCGGGGAATCCCGAGGCGGAGAGCGGACCGCTCAATGGAGCCACCCTCATCCTGCAAGACGAGACTTATATAGGCACACTCCATTTGCTTCAAAGTCCCGGTAACGTTGCGCATCGACGATTGCCCGGTGTGAATGGAATTCTGGAATTGAAGGTGCTGGGCAGTCAGGTGATTGCGCTCGGCAATCAGTACGGCGCGTTCCAGCACATTGCGTAGTTCGCGAATGTTGCCCGGCCAGGAGTACTGCTGCAAGGCATCCATAGCGGATTTGTCGGCGACCACGTCTCCCCGGCCGCAGTCTTGGGACAAGCGGCTGAGAAAGTGCCGCACTAGCATGGGAATGTCTTCCGTACGTTCGCGAAGCGGTGGCACGCGGAGGGGGACCGTATTCACCCGGTAATAGAGGTCCTCGCAAAACCTCTGCTGCTGCACCAGGTCCAGCAGCTCGCTATGGGTGGCGGAGATCAAACGAACATCGACGACTCTGTCGTGCACATCTCCAACGCGGCGAAATCCCCGGCCTTCCAGCACCTTCAGCAGCTTGGGCTGGACTTGAAGGTCGATGTCGCCAATTTCGTCGAGGAATACGGTCCCGTGGTCCGCCACTTCCAGCAGGCCCTGCTTGGCCGTGACCGCGCTGGTGAATGCGCCCTTGGCATGCCCGAACAGTTCGGATTCGAGCAGCTCGCGAGAAAGTCCGGCACAATTGAGGTCGAGGAAGGCTTCCTCAGCCCGAGGCCCATGGCGATGCATCCAGTTGGCGAGCACGCCTTTGCCGGAGCCGGTTTCGCCTTGCAGCAGGACGGGACTCTCGCTGTTCAGCACGCGCTTGGCCAGGGCTTCCAGCTGGCGAATGCTCGAGCTGTTTCCCAGGAAGGGATCCACGCACTCGCGGTGCGTCCGGGAAATCCAGGCCAGCGATTGCTGGCGACATCGCCGGTTCGTCAGGGTCCGTAACAACAGGGCATGCAGGGCCGACAAGTCAACCGGTTTGATGAGGAACTGTTCGGCTCCTTCCTGGATGGCTCGAACCGCCAACTCCAGCGAACTTTGGCCGGTCAAGACTATGACGGGAATATTGGAGTCGGTGCTCTTGATCCGTTGCAAAAGCTGAAGAGCATCTCCGTTGGGGAAGGAGAAGTCGAGGATGGCCGCGTCAGGACGGAACTTTTCAAACTGCATTTGTGCGTCGTGACTGTTCGCGGCTTCGGCGACGTTGTGGCCTTGCGCAATAAGGAAGTTGCAGATTCCTGAACGGATGACCGGATCAACGTCGATAACTAGAATCTTGTTTCTGCTCAAGCACTCACCTGCCTTGCTGACACGCATAGGTGCTCGAGGGTCTGGTGTTACAAGGTGATGAGGGTCTCAGTGCGGGCTGGGGAGTGAAACAGCTACCACATCGATCTGGGTCGGTTGCTTGCGCCGGCAAAGACTGACGTCGCCTACCAGACGGCAGGCGTCACAAATTCCAATGTTCTGCTCAAATCTCGTTTCTGGCTGTGACGGCGGTCACACAAGGTATGGTCATAGGTCATAGCCAAGAAAAAAGCGGACCTACCTGGCAGGCCCGCTCGAAGTACAGCAGCTTGGAGATCGTTCTCTTGCGTTTACAACACTCAGAATCTGGCTATCGGGTTAGTTTTAGGGTTGGCCGGGCAGCCTGTCGCCGCTAACATTCGTCGATCTCAAATCTCCTCAGGCCCGAGGGCTGAAGGCCAATGTCCCATAGGAATTTTGGATTGTTGGTCAGATAGCCGGGGAACAGAGGAGCTTGGGAACGCTTGATCCTGTCAGACCAACGGCTGAGTTTTGCGAAGGTCGGCAGCAGGGATTCGACCCCTTACACGATAGCTGGCTGGCCACCTGGTTCTCATGACGAGAACGTGTATAAGCGGCCAGCCAGCATCGTCCGTGTTCCATGCGAATTGCGTTTCGTTTGGCTTGACCCGTAAGGAGGATGCATGGCTCCGCCATCGCGAGTCCCATGAGCGGAGCCGTGCGGTGAAGACGGAGGAGTACTAACCCAGTCACCCAGCGTCCCGAATAAACACGTCAATAGCGCTGTAAGTGTGCTTACGTGTTACTCCAATTATGGGGCAATCCTAAGGCCACACACCGGACTTTATGGGTTGCTCCGGCAAGGCGCGGTAACACAGTAAGTTAGAAATCGTTAGGTGAAATCTAGGGCGGTCATGGAAGGACATCTCGTCCAGAAAATGTACATCCGATGTCCAAAAGCTGGATTTGGAGCGTAGGGCTAGGATCGTTAACCCGGAAAAGAGTGCTGCGATCGACTGCGCAGCACTCCGAAATCGAGTCGACTTCGGGGCAGTTAACAGATGAGCGCCTGCGTCAGTGCTTGTAGCCGGCGCCACGTAACGCCGCTGCAAAGCAATCCGCAAAATCGTGAACGTGTTCCGTCGTTGCCAGCGGGCCCATCAAGCCGATGCGGAAGATCTTTCCGGCGAGCGGGCCGAAGCCACCAGCGATTTCGATGCCATGTTCTTTGAGCAGCGTGGTCCGCACCTTGGCGTCGTCCACACCTTGCGGCACTTTCGGCGTGTTCAAGTTCCAGATGCGATGCTCGGGGGCCACCAGCATTTCCAGTCCCATGGCTTCCAGCGTCTTGACGAACTCCAGATGCGCCCGGTGATGGCGCTCCCAGCGATTCTGCAGGCCTTCCTCTTCGATGAGCGTCAGGCCTTCATGCAGGGCATAGAACATGGTCGCCGAGGCGGTGTGATGATAACGATGCGAGATCGTCAGATAGTCGGCGATCAGCTTCAGGTCGAAATACCAGGAGCGATTGGGCGTTGGGCGCGCCTGCAGCCACTCGGCCGCGCGCGGTGAAACCGTGATAGGCGACAGCCCGGGAGGACAGCTCAAACCTTTCTGGGTGCAACTGTAGGCGATGTCAATGCCGGTCTTGTCCACTTCGACGGGCATGGCCCCAAGCGAAGTTACGCAGTCGGCGATGACCAGCGCGCCCACTTCATGCGCGGCCTTGCAGATGGCGTCGCCGCGTTGGAAGGCCCCAGCGGAAGTTTCGGCTTGCACGTACATCACGACTTTGGGTTTCTCAAGGCGGATAAATTCGGCCGCTTCCTGGTCGCCGAAGACTTCGCCCCAGGGTTTCTCGAAGCGCACCAGTTCGGCGCCCTGGCGGCGCGCCATTTCCGACATGCGATCGCAGAAGAAACCGTTGGCGAACGACACCACCTTCATTCCCGGCAAAACAAAGTTGGAGATGGCAGTCTCCATGCCGCCGCTGCCGGTGGCGGAGATGACAAAGGTCAACTCATTCTTGGTCCCGAAGACGGTGCGCAGCAGCCGTTGAATGTTGGAGGAGATTTCGAAGAAGTAGGCATCGAGATGGCCGACGACGGGTTGGGCCATCGCCTGATACACGCGCGGATGCACTTGACTTGGTCCCGGGCCAAACAACAGTCGCATGGGAGGATGAATGGAAATTTCTTCTAGAAGGGCAGTTCTGTCATCGGAACTAATCATTGCGTTTCTCCTATTAACTTAACAACCTACCAGTATAAGACCATCGCGCGGCAGCGGCTGAGGTAATTCTCCCGGGCACATTCCAGAACGTTGGTGGGGGAATCACGGGCCAACCCGAGGCAGGGCATTCGTTGTTGTTACATGGGCTGTGTCTCAAAAAATGCGGCTTCGAAGTGCGGTATGCGAAGATACACGGATGTTGCGCTCGCGCCGTTTTACGCTTGCCGCGGTTGTGGCAGTTGTCTTCCACATAACGCCGTTCAGCCTTTGGGCCGCTCCGCCGCGGGAATTGCGCGGCGTCGTTAAAGACCGCAGCGGCGCGGTGATTGCCAAGGCGCAGGTCCTGCTGCGCGCTGACGGGCGGGAGATCAGCCGAACGACCCAAGCCGATGGCAGTTTCGTATTCACCGGAGTGACTGCCACCAGCGGGACTCTGGTGGTGAGCGCATCCGGTTTCGCGACCAGCACCACCGCATGGCAAGCCGGAGCGAACCAGCTCTCCATCACGCTGGTTCCGGCGGCGGTGCAACAAAGTCTCGACGTGACCGCGACTCGCACCTCCATTCTCCCGACCGGCGTGGACGACGTCGAGGCGCAACCCGATGCCGTGAGCGTCAGTTCTACACAATTGCAACAATGGGGCGCGCTGGCCACCGACGATAAACTGCGGAACGTGGCTGGCTTTTCGCTGTTGCGTCGGTCGGGCAGCCAGACCGCCAATCCCACATCGCAAGGCGTGTCGCTGCGCGGACTGGGCGCGAGTGGCGCGAGCCGCGCGCTGGTGCTGGCAGACGGCATTCCGCTCAACGATCCCTTTGGCGGTTGGATCTATTGGGCGCGCGTTCCGCAAGCGTCGTTGGACCAGGTGCAGATTGTTCCGGGAGGCGTCTCGGCGCTGTACGGCAACGACGCGCTGGGCGGCGTGATCAACCTGGAGACGCGTCATGCGGTGCAGACCGATGCTGCGGTCGAAGGCTCGTATGGCAATGAGCGCTCGCCGTTCGGCTCGGGTTGGGGCGCGATCCGCTTCGGGCAATGGGCGGTGGTGGCCAGCGGGGAAGGTTTCCGCACCGACGGATACACTGCCGTGCCGAAGGCTGTGCGGGGTTCGGTGGACACGCCCGTCGCATCGCAGTACGGCAGCGGGACCTTGCGCGTGGAACGCATGTTCGGTAATCGCGGGCGCGTCTTCCTCAGCGGCTCGCTTTACGGCGAGGACCGGTTGAATGGCACGCCGCTGCAGATCAACGACACCACCATCCGGCAATTGGCATTCGGCACCGACTACGACAGTCCCGCGGCCGGATTGTTTACCCTGCGTCTGTACGGCGGAACGGAAAACTATCATCAGACGTTCTCTTCGATTGCGGCCGACCGCAACAGCGAATCGCTGACCAACATTCAGTACGTTCCTTCGCAGCAGATGGGATTGCTGGCGCAATGGTCGAAGCAGATCGCCAGCCGCCTGACTTTGCTGGCGGGACTCGACGGCCTGGACGTGCAGGGATTCAGCAATGAGACTACGTTTTCGCGTGGCCAGCCGACGGCGCGATTGTCGAACGGCGGCACGCAGCAATCGTTGGGCGCATTCGCCGAAGGCATCGTGCAGATCACGTCGCGCTGGTCGGTGACGCTGGCGGGCAGGGAAGACTTGTGGAGCAACTTCGACGCCAGCTCGATGCGCATTCCAACCCAGGGCAAACCGACACTGATTGTTTACCCCGATCGCGGTCAGAATGCTTTTAGTCCGCGGCTGACCACGTCTTATCGCGGCGGCGAACATGCCGTGCTTTACGCTTCGGCCTATCGTTCATTTCGCGCGCCCACGCTGAACGAACTCTATCGCAGCTTTCGCGTGGGCAACGTGCAGACCCTCGCTAATCCGTTCTTGCGCGCCGAACACTTTACCGGCGGCGAAGCTGGAGTGCGCGTCACCACGCTGCAAGATCGCATGACGCTTTACGGCGTCGGCTTCTGGGGCTTTGTCACCGATCCCGTTTCCAACGTGACCCTCAGCACGACGCCGCAACTCATCGTGCGTATGCGCGAGAACCTGGGTCGCACCCAAGCGCCGGGAATGCAGGCTGGCATCCACTACACGGTAACGAACCGCATTTGGCTGAGTTGCGCGTACCAGTTCATCAATTCCACCGTCTCTTCGTTTTCTGCGGACCCGGCCCTGGTTGGGAACAAGGTCCCGCTGGTGCCGAAAAACGAGTTCGTCTTCCAGGGAACGTGGGCCGCGCCGCAGAAAATCTTCGTCGCCGTACAAGGCCGCACCGCCAGCAACGAATTCGATGACGACCAGAACCTGTTGCCGCTGGGCGCCTACTTCGTGCTGAGCGCAACCGTGTCGCGTCCGCTGCCGAAGGGCTTCGACGTGTTCTTCCAGGGCGAGAACCTGACCAACGATCAGTACGATATTGGCCGAACCCCGGTAGCGACTTTGGGCCAGCCGATTCTGGCTCGCATTGGGCTGCGCTGGCAGAGCAGGAGGTAACGAACGCCAGTCGCGGTCCTCGCTTTTGGCTTTTCGCCCTGCGCTCTTCGCCAATCGCTCCTTTGCTTTTCACTTCGCGCCTTTCGCTCTTCGCACTAGCCCCCTTGTCATCCCGAAGGAGCGCGAGGGAGGTCGCCGCGGCAACCGACTGAGCGCGACTGCGGGACCTGCCGCTCTTGATGGGTGCCCCGTTCTTGTCATCCCGAGCGAGCGCAGCGAGTCGAGGGACCTGCTTTTCGCCGTGCTTCTTTTGGCTAGGGCGGGGATTTTCATACAAACCCTCATGCACTCTCATCTCGCTTCCTTGCGCTCTTCCGACTGACTACTGACAACTGGCTACTGACGACTGCTCCTCCATAGACACAAATGGGCAGGAGCGCCGGGCGCGGCGGATCCTGCCCTACAAGCAAAGTAGGGTTCTGCTCGGCAACGCGGTCAAGTTACGAAAGTAGCAATTGGCGCGCCTATTTTGCGCCGGTTCCCGGAACGGGAATCAGGGTTTCGTTCGGGTAGTGCGGCGCGTCCGGGGTCCCCAGCGAGCGCCGCGTCCCCGCGCCCTCAATATCTACTGTCATCCTGAGCGAGGTCGCCGCGGCGACCGAGTCGAAGGACCCCTATAGCCGCACGAATGGCACGGTTTGCTTCCACTGACCACTGCTTCACCAGCGCCTCGGGCGCGAAAGATGATAGCCCACGGTTTCAACCGTGGCGCTGCACCGGCAATAACGCTTTTGAAGGGGCGCACCTTTAGGTGCGCCGTTAAGGTCTTCATTCTTGTCATCACGAGCGGGCGAACTGGGGTAAAGTTTAGCCCGCGAGGGATCTGCGGTTGGCAGATAGCATTCATCCGTGGTAACGGCTGGCTATGTATCCGAAATAACATATGCTGAAGCTATTCCGCTCAATAAAAATAATTTATAGCTTTCACCACTTCGGCGCCATTGACTTTTATTTGAGCTAACCTTACCCTCTGAAAACTTTATTCCTACGCAGGAAAAGTTGAGCCGTTTCTATTCCTATGAAAAGAGAACTTGAGCTGTAGCAGTGCTCATAGTGTGATTATTAGGGAGCAGCCGCTTCGTCTACTGCCGCCTGCCCCTGCCAAAGTAGTGTGGTTTCATAGCATGACAGCAGGACAGTTGTACTGAAGGTAAATTGCGTGGTCGCCCGCCGCTGTTTGGCACAACCGGTCCTGTTCTGGGAAAAATCTTAGTTTCAAAACTGAAATGATCGAGCCCATCGCGGCCATAGTCTGCTGTGGCTGCGTCTCTGGAAATACTAATGAGGAAAATTGCGATATTCATTCTTGATCGGCTACAAAATTCAGTCACGGCTCTAGTCTTGGTGACGGTCGGATTACTTGGCGCACTCGTTGTGGTGGCTTTAATTAAGAAAGTGACCTCACCGCAGGCCATGATTGTAGTCGAACCGTTCGAAATCTCGGACGAGGCCAGCAAGCGATTGCGCATCTCAGGGAAAAATGCGACGGATATCTTTGGTGACCGCGTAAACGAAGTGGCGCGCGATGGCTCCATTGTTCACGGGAATGACTATTCGAGTTCGTCCCACTATAGTCAAGTCCCGGAAAAAATAAAGATACCGGTTGAAAGTACTTACAGCATTGAGCTAAAATGTATCTCGGTCGATGATGTGCTGCGGGTGTATCGGCGGTTAAGATATCAAGAGTGGTTGGTCAGCGGGGATGTGATCCCTGTTGATGATAGGGCTAATATACATGTGCGCTGGAATAAGACAGGCAACTCTGAAGCCTGGAAGACTTATAAGCCGGACTGGATGCCTATTGAAGTTGCAATCCGCGAGGCGGCGGATCGCTTCCTATCAGGCGCTCATCCAGAGCTAACCGGGAGAGCGTACTTACAAGAGAAGCGATAGGATGATGCAAAGATCGTTTTTAGCGAATGGGTAAGAAACGAACCCAGCAACCCTGTACCGTACTATTATCTCTCGTTAACTTATGTGCAATAAAGCGCTGCGGAGAACACCGCAGAAGCTGAGACCCAAGACATGGAAGACGCTGCTGCTCTTGCTACTTGGAGCCTGGGTGTTGCCAGCCTACGTGACCAGCGGGCAAATGAAATGTCCTATCAGTTCGCGCTGCGGCGGCTCTGGGCAGTAGTCTCGCCTTTCTCCTCGTCCATTTCGGACCCCGCCGACCGTGTCGCTGGCTTGTTAGCTTTTAAGATGATGGAAAGCAAGTCCCGTTCCGAGATTCTCGCCTCTGAACAGAAATATGAGGAACTCATGAGGCGACATCCTAATGATGTGGTCTATCGAGAGAATTTTGGTGTAGCCGAAGATCGTCTCGGAAGGCTCGATTGGGAGGATCGGGATTCTGCCCGGCGACACTATGAAACGGAAAAAAACCGCCTGGAGGAAGCGAGGCGCTTCGAACCGGACAACGCTGGAATTGAGCGGAACATTGGCAGCACACTCATTAACCTTGGACTTCTTGACGAGGGAACAAGGCGTGTAGCTGACTGGGAACAAGCCCTCCAGCATGACCTCAAGGCGCTTCAACTCAAGCCAGACTTCTCAGCGGCGCTAAGCGACGCTACCAAAGCGGAGCTCCAACTGGAGAGACCGAGGGAGGCTGTGCGCTTGTGTAGAACCGTGCTATTACTTCAGCAAAGCTCGTCGGAAGGGATGTCGGCGCCAAAAATAGAATACGGCATTGCATTAGCAGCTGCTGGAAACATCGCAGAGGCAGTCAAACTGGCGGAAGGTGATCCTTCAGCTTTCGCTGGCATTGGAAAGGAAGCATTAAGCCAGGGGTACAAGGATGTTGCTTCCGACCTCCTAAGTTATGCAAAAGCTCGATGGACCAAGGCCCCGGCGGTGATAGATTTGGAAAAAGCTGTTACCAAAACAAACAAAGCCGATGGCAGTGATTCGCGCCAAAATTCCACAGAAGACGGTGGGCGCTTGGAGCGCGCCGCCAAGAAGTAGACATTCCTTAGAAGCAGACAGTTCCACTCGCTCATGAAACGGCCTATGTGACCTCAGTAGTCAGTGACACTGCTCGGGCACTAAATCACCCTGCCAGTTCCGCGCCTGTTGGAGTCGGAGGGACGAAAGACTCGCCAGAGATTCCACGAATCCCATAAGAACATAAGACAGAGGAACGCCGGGTGCCCCATGCTTGTCCGCTGCTTTTGCGGACAGGATGGGAGCAACGGAAAAGAGATAGTGCCGCCGGCCGAAGCCGGCTCGGTATTCATACAACCAGCTTACCCAGGACTTCCGTCCTGGGCTAGTTTTGTTCCGCCCTGACGGGATCACCCTCCCTACCCATTGCCGTTCACGCCCCGCTGGTTCTGCCTGTCGACAGCGCCTTCAGAATCGCTGTGCCGTTGGGACTGCCCCACCCGCTGCACGCGTCCCATCCGGGACCGGCTTGGTAGTCGCCGTTATTACCCGAGGTGATGTCGTTGAACGTTGCCGCCGCGAGGGCGACACTCTGGTACAGCTTCGGATTGAGATAGCCAACCGGCGTGCCGATCATTTGATTGAACAGCGCAACCAAGCCCGCCCACAACGGCGCGACCGCGCTGGTCCCACCCACCACGAATTGCGAGCCGTCCGCTTGCACCAGATAGCCGGTCTGAGGATCGGCATCCCCGGCAACGTCGGGCACGCCTCGGCCTGCGCCTCCCGAATTGGCCGACGGCGGCACCTTGGCATTTGCCTGGTACGAGGGAAGCGGGAAGGTTGCGCTCACTCCGCCGCCGGTGGCGCCGCCGTTGGGCAGATCGTTCCATACCACTTCGCTGGCAATCGCGCTGCCGCTGATATCCAGGCTCGTGCCGCCACAGGCCAGACTGTACGGGCTCGACGAGGGGAAGTCCACCTGGTCGGAGCCATCGCTGGAGCCATCGGTTGAGCCGTTATCGCCACAGGCACAGCACACGGTCACGCCCACGGCCGCGGCGGCCTGCAGGGCACTGTTGTAGTTCTGCAGCGATTGCGCCGTCCAGCTCGATTCCGGCCCGCCCCAACTGATGGAAATGACCGAAGGCTTGTGGGTCTTGTCCATCGCCGCCTGGTTGATGGCGTCAAGAAATCCCGCGTCGGTATTCGGGGCGAAGTAAACCACGATCTTCGCGCCGGGCGCGACTGCGCCTACGACCTCGATGTCGAGCATCACCTCGGTGTCGGGCCCGTTGGGGTCGCCGGTGGGCTGATTGGTCGCGCCATCGACGGACACCGCCGAGACCGAGGGCACGGGCGCAATCCCGAGCGAGCTGAAATAAGTGTTGAGATCAGACTGCGTGTATCCTCCGCCCAACTCGATGATGGCGACGGTCTGCCCCTTTCCGTTCACGCTGGTGGGGAAGCTGTAGGCCTGGGCGATTTGCACGGCTGTGTAGGAGGTCGCAGCAGCGGCGCTGGGATCCATCGCCATGCGAAAGTGCGTCTGGGCTTGCGGGCGGTTGTCGAGTCCATGCACGCCACGAACGATGTCGCTCAGCTCGGTGGGAATGTTGATCGCACCGCTGCGCCCGCGGTAGGCCCTGCCCTCATATTGGTACGTCGCCAGTTCCACCTGAAACGCTTTCGCAAAGGCACTGCAACTTCCGGTCAGGGACACCGTGCGCGCGGGAAGATTGACCTGGCCCACCTTCAACCCATGGGCGTGGGCAAATTTCTCCACCTCCTGCACGTCCTTGGGATCGGCGCCATACTGGGCAGCGTATTCCTCGCGCGAGACACGCCCACCACTCGCCACCAACTCCGCCAATGGCGGCTGGTTCTTGGGGGCCGGGCGTTCTCGCAAGACCACGGTCACGTGCATCGGCTCGTTGGGACCAGGGACGCCGGTTTTCGCCGCGCCCGGCACCGGCTCGCGTTCGCTGCCCGGCAATTTGACGTACTTATCGAAAGCCATCTATTCCTCCAGAATTTCGCTGACCCGGCGATATCATCGTCGGCCCACATCCGATTTGAATGCCCCATTTTACCCGGAATTTCCTCCTGGGGCGGTTACCGCTCTGCTGTATTTGGCGACGGGCGAAGAAGGCCCTCGAAAACTCTCTATTTAGAGTTTTAGGCCTCGGCTTTACGATTGTCTTGATGTTAAGATCGGCGCGAGACTTTCGGAGTAATAACATGCCAACTGCCG
Source organism: uncultured Acidobacteriaceae bacterium (assembly GCA_963737435.1). Taxonomy (GTDB): domain Bacteria; phylum Acidobacteriota; class Terriglobia; order Terriglobales; family Acidobacteriaceae; genus Bog-257. The sequence goes on from CAVTSI010000013.1 coordinate 78,242, forward strand.
CACCCACACCCAGCGGGATCACGATTGACGTAACCAAGGACCTTAAGAACGCAAGCGACTTGCGGTCCCTCTTCACGGGCCAGGCGGCCGCCATCTTTCGTATCGGATCGGAGATCGCGCGATACGCCGGCCAGCCCGTCCGGTCCGCTGTCGGCTCTGCCCCGGCGAAGCTCACCTTGCAAGGCGACCCGAACTGGAAGACGAGCTCCGGAATCGGCTTCTCTCTGAAAGCGGATACGAGTTGCACGATTGCTATCAGCAATACAAGCACAAAGTTTCCAGTAGCCATGAACGTTGACTCGAAGGAGACCACAAATGTGGTTGCCGGGCCGACGGCCGCAATGGTGTACATCAACATTGAGCTTGATTTCGACATTAAGGGCACGCTCTCGGGCGGCGGAAACGTGAACGGTATTGGAATCGCCGGGAAGGCTTCCGGGTCGAGAAGTGCGACCTTGGCTTATTGCCAGCCAGTCAGCGCTGAGCTCGAAACCGCAGACGCGGTCAAGGCGGCATTTGACGGACTGCTGTTTCCTTTTCAGCCGGACTGCGCCTTGAACATGCCTGTGGGAAGCATCGGCAAAGTAAACTTCGACGGAACGCTCGATTGCGAACTGGATGTTACGTATGGACTCGGCAACTATAAGCTGTCGGCGCAAGAATTAGGAGCGGCACAAAGCAGTGTGAAGGTGGCCTGGGACAAGCTCACCGCGCCTTCGATAATCATCGACGCTGGTGCTAAAGGCTGCTTGACTTACAAACACACTGACCACTTTGGTGTGATCGTGCAGAAGCTCGATGCCATCACCGCCCTCGCATACCTGGTGCGCTCGGCGGACGATGAGACGGGGCAATCGCTAGGCGTAAGTGTTGGTATATCGACGACGTCGGTCTCGTGTAAGGTCGATCCCGATCAACTTAAGAGTGCGGTGAAGGAAGTAACGAAAGGCGGATCGCCAAAGTTGCAAACCGAGGTCGCCTCGCTGGTACCCGATTTGCAGACCAGTCTCGTTGGTAAGGCGAATTCCTGGCTTTCGAACCATAAGGAAGATGCCGGTTTAATGCTAAGCCTGTCTCAGCAGAGCGGGCGCACGGTGCTGTATGCCTTCAAGGTAGATCTGTCGTCTGGGACTCCCCAGAACCTTGCCAGGCAGAGTTGGACGGCACTCATGAGTGGCGATCTTCGCCAGGCGCTGCAAATCGGCGGCTTCAAACTCCAGCCCGGTTCGGGCGTCGCTGGCAGCCTGAAGCGCTCCTCCTGTATTCAGTTTCATTTCTTTAATTTGTTCCAACTGACAACCACCAGCGACTTCTTCAAGAACTCGGTTGCCAAACTGGCGCCGGATGGCAGCATTCGGGTCTTCGTCGATCTTGGGCAGGAGTCACAGTTTTCGATTCGTTCGGCAAGTGAGACGGCCACCATCCACTTTGTGGCTACCGCGACCGAAGACACCCAGGGTAGCAACTACCAAGAAGCCGAGGTCGATCTATACATCGAGCTGTCTGAGACCAACAAGCCCAAGGAAGCGGGCCGGATCGCCAACTCCATCGAGTCGATCGCAGCTAACCCCGCGGTCCAGTCGGCGCAGCAGAAAATGGCGACGTTTGTGGCAGACCATGGCAGCAAGAAACTGGCCTCGATAACTATCTTTAAGCCCTCTGCTTATCAGAAGCTGGTGTGTTCGGCCTATACAGTGGATAACAACGGCAAGGCCCATCCACCGGCCCTTCCCCAGAAACAGGATGAGAACAACTGGGAGGTCTTTCAAGCTTCGGTTAAGCGCCTGATGACGGATTTGTGGGAAACCGTGGCTGAGCTGAACTACGACAAATGGATGCTCTGGAACGTGAGCTCTAACTATCAAACCGGTGTCCCGGATGGCCATCATGTACCCGACCGTCGCAATGTCGGGGACTACATGGCAGCAGGACAGAATCTCTTCCACGATCGGTGGCCAGCGTATCGGCCATTCCTGCTAGCCAGCACTGGCTTCATGAATCTTTGTGATGACTTGCACTCGCTGGCCGCAGTCACAGCTAACGTCAGTACGCCAACAAGTTGGGGGTCGCTAATCGCCACGTTGCAGAAGTGGGTGCAGTCGGATGTCGATCCCGATTGGTCGAAGCCGGCGCTCAGCGCTCTGTTGTACTTGTGCAGCATTGGCACAACTGCAAGTGACGTGAGCACCGCCTTCCAAACGGCAAAGGACAATAGCTGTTTTACCTGCACCCTTACTTTGTCCTGAATCGATAAAAGAGGAACTCATGGATCTAGCTACGATAAAAGCATGGATCGAGCATTGGGAGGGTCGCCGCAACCAAACCTATGACGACAAGACCGGTAAGCCAGTCACACCGGGCTGCGTGGTCTTGGGCCATCCTACGGTCGGGGTCGGCTTCAACTTAGACGCCAATGGCGCACAGGCCGCAATTGAGGCCTTAGGCTTGGACTACAACCAGGTCCGCTCCGGGCAGCAAACCTTGACGGACGAGCACATTGACGCGCTTCTGGATCAAACTGTGAACCAAGCCATACAGGGCGCTCGTCAGGTTGTGCCAACTTTCGATTCTCTCCCTGGCGATAAGCACGTCGTAATTGTCGACATGGTTTTCAATCTAGGAGTACGCGGCTTCTCACAGTTCGTTCACGCGATACAGGCCGTCAATAACCAGGATTGGGCCACCGCCGCCCAGCAAATGCAGCAGTCCGCCTGGTTTCGCCAAGTGGGAGCCAGGGCCAGCGCAGATGTCAATCTGATGGCCGGCCGAATTACCGCGACCCAGTTCGCCTAGTTCAGGCCGATAGTTATTGCTTTGCGCCCTGCTTCTGCGCGGGAACAAAATCCTCCATCACCGCTTTGCGCATCAGGTCAGGCGGCAGCAGGCCTTGCGCCAGAATGAAGTCGTGGAACTTCTTCTGGTTGAACTTAGGTCCCAGCGCTTTCTCGGTGTCCTCTCGTAATTCGATCAGCTTGGTGTATCCATAGAAATAGCTGTTCGCCTGTCCGGGCATGCGATAGGTGAAGCGTTCGACTTCCTCCTCGGCAAAGGCATGGGACAGCACCACATCCTGCTCCATCACGCGAAAAGCATCCGCGGGCGTGATCTTGCCGGCTTGCAACTCGGGATCGAGAAATGCGCGCGCCGCCCGCTGCAGCCTCAGATCCAGCGAGATCAACTGGCCTTCCAGCGGCATATACGGCTTGATGAGATATTCCGAATACAGTCCCCAGCCTTCGACGTTGGTGCTGTTGAACGCGTAGCGGACCCGCGCCAGCGAGACACCGTGCTCCAGCATGGAATCAAATTGCAACTCATGTCCCGGCCGCGCCTCGTGCGCGGTGAGCGTCCAGGCGGCTGCGTCGTAGGTGAAGTCGTCGTACTTCTCGGTCGAGGGCTTTCCCGGGCTGGCCGGAATGTTCAGCGGGAGGACGAACTCGCCCTTTTGCCCGGTGTTGTGGATGAACGGTGGCGGCACCATGTGCGGCGCAGGCTGCTGTGCGGTCTCGGCCGGCGTCGCGATGCGAATGCGGGCGGGCCGGTCGGGTAGCGACACAATTTGCTGGTCCACAATGATCTTCTCAATCTGCTTCAGCCGCTCCTGGTAAAACGGGAGAATAGCATCGCCCACAAGTTGCTGCTTCTTCAGCTCGCGGATCACGTCGCGATAATCGCTCGAGGGCAGGTGCCGCTCCTTGGCAATCTTCTGCGCGACGGACTTCATCTCGCCCTGGATCTCGGTGAAAGCTTGGTGCGCCATGGCAGCGAGCTGTGCCGGCGGAATGTCGATGCCAAAGTTTTCCAGGTCGAGCGCATAGTGTGCGGGTGGAAGGCGAAAATCGTCTCGCGCCTTGGGCAGCACCGTGGCTCGCACCCACGCGTCGTAGTCGGTCAGTTGCGTCTTCAGCTTGGCAAACGGCTCTTCCCATCCCGTCAGTTTGTACTTCTGCATGAGCGCGGTGATGCCATTGAGGTAGTTGGAATTGCGCGCCATCTCGGTTTCAATCTCAACTCGCGCGGGATAGATCACGCCCGGCTTGGCCATCTGCTCGCTGACGCGCTGCTTTAGGATGTCGGTGAGCGCGGTGTAACCCGGCTCCAGTCCGGCATATTCGCGGATGCGCACCACGGCAGCAGGCCGGCGTTCGGAGGGCGTCTGCTCGTCGAGCAAGACCTGGAGCCCGCCGAAGACCATCTGGCTGGCGTTGAAGAACGGCACTTCGTGGGCGCGCCGGAAATCCTGGCGCTTGAAATCGAGGTTGACCCGGCGGATCATGATCTGCAGATCCTCGGCCACGTCCTCCTGCTGCTTTTCCGCCGCCGCGCTCTTCAGTTTGGCCAGCACCGTTTCGGTCTCGTGCCGCTCCTGGTCCTCGTTGGCGAGCGTGGGCTGCGAAGCCTTAGTGTCGAACTGGCTCAACCCTTGCTGCGTGCCGAACTCGGGACGGTACTTGAAGGCGACCCCGATCAGCATGTTGGCGTATTGATTGCTGGTGGCGATCCAACCGCGATCGGCAGGCTGGGTAGCCTGGGTTTGCGCGAAAACGGGCAAGCAGAGAGCGGCGGCGCATAAGAGCGAGATCAGTGTGCGAATCAAAACGTCCTCCGGATGAAAGAACAGAAACCGTAAAAGTATAGATGGGATTGTGGAATGGCGAAAGACGCAGCGCTCGGCGCCACTCAGCCCTTGCCGCTCGGTAAGTCAAGCACGCCGCACGTGCCGGGAGCATCGTTCTCGGAGTCATTGGGGCCCTTGGGACCGCCTTCGCGCATTTTGGCGCTGATCTCTTCGATCACCACCTCAATCACGGCGGTGGTAGCAAGGTGCACTGCCGGGGCGGTCGTGTAATCGCGCCCAGCCGTCCGGCCGGGGAAATAGTGCAACGTCATCGCTTCAAACATCGCACGCTTCTGTTCGTTATCTTCCAGCAGTCGTCCGCGGCCAAAGCACATCACGCAGCGATAATTGGCTGAGTGATATTTGGCGTCGCGCGAATAGACGAGGCCGTCGAGTTGCGTGACCGTCGCACAAATGGGAATGCCAGAGGCCAGATGTTCCAGTGCGCGGCTGAACATGCCTCCATGCAGGTAGAGGCGGTCGGGACGTTCGGCGGCGTAGTGATACAGCATTGGGATGACATACGGCCGCCCGTCCTGCTCAAAGCCCACATGCGCCACATGACCTTGCGCCAGAAACTCCTGTGCGCGGTCGGGAACAGCGCGCTCGGGATGCTGGCGGATTTTCGTGATCCAAGCGGTGTCGGCGGTGTTCGGGCCCATGCCATAAATTTAGCAGAGCGCAAAAAAATCAGGCACGGGATGGGTTAATCCCGTGCCTGATACCCAGTTGGTGCCTGTTGCAAGGAGAAAGCTAGTCGTTGGCCGAGACGTTGTCGCGGCGCACATGCTCGTGGTCGTGCTCGCACGTCAGCGGACATTCGCCCAGGATTGGCCGGCAGGACGGGTCCTGTCCCACCTCGATCATCTGCCCCGGGACCTTGACCTCAGCAAACTGCTCCGCTTCGGTCGAGTGCTTCAGCGCCGACAGCGACGACTTGCCGCTGGCGATCACCTGCGTGACCTCGTCGAAGTAACCAGTGCCCACGAAGCGCTGGTGCTTCACCGCGGAATATCCGTGGCTGTATTCGCGAGCGAATTCCTTCTCCTGCACCCGCGAGTAAGCGGTCATGCCGGTATCTTTGTAGGCGCGCGCCAGCTCGAACATGGCAAGGTTCAGCACGTGGAAGCCGGCCAGCGTAATGAACTGGAACTTATAGCCCATCTCGGCCAGCGCAGGCTGGAAGCGCGCGATGGTGGCGTCGTCCAGCTTCTTCTTCCAGTTGAACGAAGGCGAGCAGTTGTAAGCCAGCATCTTGCCCGGGTACTTCGCATGGATCTCGGCGGCGAAGCGCTCGGCTTCCTTCAGGTTCGGCTCCGAGGTTTCGCACCAGATCAGGTCAGAGTACGGCGCGTACGCCAGACCGCGCGCGATGGCTGAGTCGAGACCGCCATGGATGCCGAAAAATCCTTCGGAGGTGCGCTCGCCATTCAGGAAGATTCGATCGTACGGGTCGATGTCGCTGGTCAACAGATGCGCGCTGTTGGCATCGGTGCGCGCCAGCACGAGCGTCGGAACTCCCAACACATCAGCCGCAAGACGGGCCGCCACCAGCTTCTGCACCGCCTCCATGGTGGGAACCAGCACTTTGCCGCCGAGGTGTCCGCACTTCTTGGCGGACGACAGTTGATCTTCAAAGTGCACGCAGGCCGCACCGGCTTCGATCATCGACTTCATCAACTCGAAGGCGTTCAGGGTACCGCCGAAACCAGCTTCGGCGTCGGCGATGAGCGGCGCAAACCAGTTCATGCCGTTCTTGCCCTCGGAGTGATGGATCTGATCGGCGCGAGTAAGCGCGTTGTTCAGACGGCGCACCAGATTAGGCACCGAGTCAGCGGGGTAGAGGCTCTGGTCGGGGTACATCTGGCCGGCGTTGTTGGCGTCGGCGGCCACCTGCCAGCCGCTCACGTAAATAGCTTTCAGTCCGGCGGAGACCATCTGCACGGCCTGATTGCCGCTCATGGCGCCCAGGGCGGCGACATACTTCTCGCTATTCAGCAGGTCCCACAAGCGTTCCGCGCCCACGCGGGCGAGGGTGTATTCGATGGGAAGCGTGCCGCGCAAGCGCACAACATCTTCCGCGGGATAAGGCCGAACGACTCCGTTCCAGCGCGGATCGGTCTTCCAGGATTTTGCAAGTTCAGCCGCAGTTTGATGCGCCATGTTGGTGATCTCCTCTCGGGTCCGGATAATGAACAGGGTCTGACAAACCCTCGGGGCAGTGCTGAATGTTCAATTAGCTGAACAGTCATTCCGCAGGATGTACAAACCATAAACCGCCGGCGGTGCGTAGGCAAGAACGGTGTTCATAATACTGAACACAAATTCACTCCTTTGCACCCTAGCTTTCCGATTCCCATAGTGGGACGCGGGTTGCCCCGCTCACCGGCTAGATCATCGGACTGACTCCAAGCTAGGCTTGGCCGGCGCATTTGTCTGTGACAAACAGCTCACTCTGACCGTTCTGAGCGCATTTACGGATGGCCAAGATTCCGAACTCATATTCACCATGTCGCACAACTGTTAGACTGGTGCCATGGCGCGTCAAATTGAATCTCCTTCGACCGCGGTGGAGCGTACCCTGCTGATCTTGGAAGCTGCCGGCCAGCGCGAGGGCGGCATGTCGAACGCCGATTTCAGCCGCAAGCTGAAAATCCCCAAGAGCTCAGCCAGCTACATTTTGCGCACGCTGGAGCAGCATGGCTATCTGCGCCGCGACCCGGAGGATGGCAAATACCGGCTGGGCATGAAGGTGCTGGGCCTGTCGCGCGCGGCCCTGAGCGGCGTTGATATACGCCAAGCGGCGCTGCCCATCATGAAACACTTGGTCGATCAAATTCACATCACCACGCACCTGGCCATCCTCGACCATGGCGAGGCGGTGTACGTGGAGAAGGTGGAGGCGCCCAGCTTTATCAAGATGGACACCTGGATCGGCCGGCGCATGGAAGTACACTCCACCGCAGTCGGCAAGGCGCTGCTCGCCTACCTTGATTCCGAGCAGCGAGACGCGATCATCCGCCAGCGCGGACTGAAGAAACTGACGCCGCACACCATCGTCAGCGTGCCCAAGCTGATGAAAGAGTTCGAGCGCGTGCGCCAGTTGGGATACTCGGTGGATGACGAGGAGAACAGCCTGGGCGCGCGCTGCGTGGGAGCGCCCATCTTTAACAGCCGGGGTGGGGTTGAGGCGAGCATCGGCTCGACGGGAACCATCAACGCGGTGCCGCGTGACGCCGTGCCTCGACTGGCGGAGACGGTAAAAGACGCGGCCCGCCGTATCTCGCACCAAATCGGCTATCGCGGGCCGTATCCGCCCGCCGCAGCGTAGAAACCCGCCAACCTTGCGGCCCTCATTCGTACCGACAATGCACTTGCTGAATGCTGAATGCTGAGTGCTGAGTGCTGAGTGCTTCTCACTCCCACTCAATCATTCCTACTGCGCAATAGTCGCAACAGCGGGTGACACAATCTGCGATGTGAACGCCAGCGGGCGCTCATCCACTCGCAGAAACCACCGGTCACAAACGACATTGCGGCAGAAAGAGTGGCTCCTCAGCAGCGACCGCCCGCAGATCTCGCGGAGCGATTGCGGGATAAACTGGGCCAGCGATTCCAGGGCATTCCGCTTCTGACGCAGCCGGTCATTCAAAAGCTCGCGATAGAGTTCCAATCGGCTGGCGCTGTAGTCGCCCTGGGCGGCGAGGATGCTGTAGGCGGCGATCAATCCTGACTCGATGGCCGGCCGGATGCCTTCGCCGCTTTCCGGATACGCCAAGCCGGCGGCATCCCCGATCAACAGAATGGCGTCGTCCAGAATTGCCCGTTCCGAGTGTCCGAAGAGCCAGTACGCGTGACCCAAAATCCCTTTGCCGGGCATTTCGACGTTTCGGCTTCGCTTGAGAAAGCGAAGAAACTCGTCGCAGTGTTGAGAGAGGCCGTGATTATCCATGCGGCCGATGCCGACGGTGAGGACATCCTGTTTGCGGAAGCACCATCCGTAGCCGCGCAGGTCGCGGCAAAAATAAAGCTCGGGCAGTTCGCCGGCGATGGTGGAACTGGCGGCTTGCGCTGCGGGCATCTCAAACTCGATTTCGCGGGCGACGACCGACGGCGCGGAGGCTTTGTTCCCTAGGAAGCGGGACACCGGACAAAAATGTCCTCCGGCGCCAACCACGAGCCGGGCTTTGATGTCGCCATTGACGATCCAGCCATCCCCGGTTCGCTCGATGGAGTCGAACGGGACACCTTCGCGGAGGCGCGCGCCACAGCGGCGGAGAAGATATTCGTCAAACTCGCTGCGCAGGATGCCGTAGCTGATAGTCCGGCCGTAGTCGATATCAACTTGCGGTTCGTCGATGCAGCTCAGGCGAAAGCCGGTGATCGGCTGCAGAACGTGCCCCGGCGCGTAAGACTCGGGACCGATGTCCAGCGCTTCGAGTACCAGCGGCGTGATCCATCCTCCGCAAAGCTTGTTGCGGGGGAAGGTGCTGCGGTCGATCAGCAGGGTGTCGAGCCCCGATTGCCGCAGTCCCCAGGCGCAGGAGGATCCCGCTGGTCCGCCGCCGACAATTAAGACATCGCAGGAGTCCATAATTCGTCGTCTAACTTATCTTGGTCATGGCTGATGGTGCTGTACAGGCGGGTGCGTGTCGATGGGACCGACGGACAGTGGGCCCCGGTAAATACGACCTGGAACAATTGCAGCGTGCCGACCCGGAAGGCGGCAATGGACCCGGCAAGATAAAGCCGCCACATGCGCGCAAAATTCACCCCGTGACGGTGCACGACGGTGTCATAAGCGCGATCGAACCGGCTCAGCCAGTGCTCGATGGTTTTGGCGTAGTGCGGACGCAGGTCCTCGACGTCGAGCACGTAGAAGGGCGCCGGCTCCAGCACCGCCATCGCCTCGCGCAAGGTGGGTGCAAAGGCGCCGGGGAATATGCGCTTGCGAATCCAGACACTGAACGGCAGACTGCGGCAACGCCCGATAAAATGCAGCAGGCCACGCCCTTGATCGCCGATGGTACGTTGAATCACCCGGCCCAACTCGGGGTAATGTTCGCGGCCCACGTGCTCCAACATGCCGACGGACACAAATACATCGTAACGGCCGGTGATATTGCGGTAATCGTCCTCCACAAACTCCACCATGGACGAGAGGCCTTTCTGTTCGGCCACTTCCCGCGCCACTCGAATCTGCTCGTGGGAGATGTTGAAAGCCTTTACCTTCACGCCATAGTGCTCGGCCATATACATGGCCAGCGCGCCCCAGCCGCATCCCGCTTCCACCACCGTTTCTCCCGGCCTGAGCCATAACTTCCGGCAAACCAGATCGAGTTTGGCTTCCTGGGCCTCTTCCAGCGAAGCGTCGGGGTTGGGGAAGTAGGCGCAGGTGTAAACCATCAGCTCGTCCAACCAGAGCTTGTAAAACTCGGTAGGGAGATCGTAATGATGGTGAACATTGCGTGACGAGCCATAGCGGCTATTGGCCTGCGCCCAGGCGAGCCACTTCGACATCAGTCGCCAGCGCCAGTTCCGCACTGCGCGGGATGACGGGTAAATGGACTCGAGGATGCGAACCAGATCGCCGTCAACTTCAATGCGACCGTCGGAATAGGCGTCTCCAAAAACCACCTCAGGATTCATCACCAGCGCGGTCAGGGTAGCGCGGTCGGCTATGCGGATAGTGCCAATCGGCGACGAGGTCGTGCTCGGCCGGTTTTCGAAGTGGGGAAGAGCCAGAGAAATGGGAGCCGTACCCACGGCGCTGCGCACCGCCTTCAGCAGGGAGCGATCGATCCAGGAGGCATTGTTCAGGGTCACAGTATCCTCCAGTCAATACCGTAACAACCCGAGGGATGAGAGGCAGCTAAGGCTGAGATGAGCAAGGCCGTGGCGAGGAGAAGCGGCGGTGCTAGCGTCGAACAACTGGGCAATAAAAGCAAGGACGCGGTCGCCGAGCGACGCGGTTACTGTCGACATGATTTCTGCCTCGAGCAACAAAACTCATCGCAGTGAGCTGACTTAGTTAAATACTAGCTTGGCGCCTTGGTTCCGGTCACGGGAAAAGTGAAATAGCTGTGGCTTCCGGGAGGAGTTGAGATAAGATTTGGCGCTTGACCGTGTCCGGGCCGGGCTAGAAGTTATCCAGCCGTCCGTCGGGGCGCTAAACATGCTTGCGGGCTGGTTTTACCATGCCCTCCCGCTCCAGGGATTCCTGAATGCCGGTCCACACCCGGGGACTGGGGTCTTCCATGGGAACCAGCAGCTTGGCGGCCTCCGCGATATAGCGCAAATCGGCAATTAGATCGGAACAGACGTGACAGGTGGCCAGGTGCTGCTGCTCCTCAGCGCTACCGCCCCCGTCAATGATGTAAGGCAGGACCTTTTGAAACTCCGCGCACGTCATGAATGCTCTCCCCGAGGAATCCGGATGAATGTGTTCCTTTCTATCCTGATAGGATTCCCTGCATTGCCCCTGAGAAACGCCCTCTCCACTCATCTTCTACCGTCTATCGTTTTGCGGCCCTCTCCGCCTGGCTCAGCTTCAGAAGGTCCCGCAGTTTCATCCTTGCCTTGTGGAGCTGAGATTTGCTATTGCCGATGGAACAGCCCATCATCTCGGCAATTTCGTTGTGTTCGTAACCTTCGACATCATGCAGCACAAAAATGATACGGTATCCCGGCGGCAGACTCTCGATGGACCGCTCCAGGTTGACCCGATCGATGGCCCCGACCAGTGCATTGTCGCGGGCGCCGATGTCTTTTCTCGGACCATCTTCGTTCTGCGGCTCCAAGGTCTCCTCCAGCGAAACTTCGGGCAGCCCCTTCTTGCGCAGGTGCATCAGCACTACGTTCACCGCCAGGCGATGCAGCCAGGTGGAGAACGCCGATTCTCCGCGGAAGGTGGCGATCTTGCGAAACAACTGCAGGAAGGCTTCCTGAGTCAGGTCTTCCGCTTCCGCCGTGTTGCCGACCATGCGCAGGCAAAGCGAATACACCCGGCGCTTATGCAGCCCGTACAGGGCCTCGAAGCATTCGGCATCGCCCTGTTTGGCGCGGTCGATCGCTTCCTGCTCGGGGATGCCGTTGGCCAGAATTTTCTTAGTGGTCGTCAATGGGGATGCTCAGTCTGCCGATAGATTCGATGCAGATACGGCAGCAGTTTGTTGCCTTTGACATCGATGGTGACAGAATACTAGGGTGTCTAGCCACTTTTGTCCATATTTGGACAGAGCATTTGTGTTTATGGGCGAACCTCGATCCGGCATAGAGCTTATCTGACTCTCTCGACGGCAGATACTGCCCTCATGATGTTGGCATTCGATCTGCAACGTCATTCGCGGAGACGACATGACCGCCCCACTCGATCAATCGACAATCCTAGTGGCCGAGGATCAGGAACATGTGCGTGAGGCGCTATCGATGTTGCTTCGCGGCCACGGCTACGCAGTCACGCTGTGTTCTTCTCCTGGCGAGGCGATGGCCGCGGCGCAGCAGCGCCCGCCCGATCTGGCGCTGATCGACATGAACTATCAGCGCGATAGCACGTCGGGCCTCGAAGGCGTGCAATTAATCGAGCGACTGCGCCAGGTAGATGGCACCGTTCCCATCATTGCGCTCACCGCATGGGGCAACGTGGACCTGGCGGTCAGCGCCATGAAACACGGCGCTTCCGATTTCATCGAGAAGCCGTGGCGGAATGATTCGCTGATAGAGAAAGTGCGGGCGCTGACGCGGCAGGTCCAGCAACGCCGGTCGTCACAGCGTATCTCCGATTGTGAACGCGAGGATGCGCAGCAACTCCAGGCACGGGTCGTCCCCCGTCGCCATGTGATGGCTGAGGGAATCGAACTGCTTGGTGAAAGCACTCCGGCGGGAGTTGTGGGCCAAAGTCCCCCGTTCAGCCAGGCAGCAGCGTCTAGTTATTCCACTCGCCCAGTTTCAGTTTTGACTTGAAACGCGAAACTTGAAACCTGAAACTGATGACTTGGCCAACCAACCCTTCGACGTAATTGTTCTCGGCGGCGGCGCAGCTGGCCTGATGTGTGCCCTCGAAGCCGGCAAGCGTGGCCGCCGGGTCGCCGTGCTTGAGCACGCCGATCGCATTGGCAAAAAGATCCTCATCTCCGGCGGCGGGCGTTGCAACTTCACCAATCTGCACTGCCGGCCCGACAACTTCCTCTCGGCTAATCCGCACTTCTGCAAGTCGGCGCTGGCGCGGTACACGCCCGCAGACTTCATCGGACTGGTCGAGAAGCACAGAATTCCCTACCACGAGAAAAAGCTTGGCCAACTTTTCTGCGACCGGTCGGCGCAAGACGTCGTGGGAATGCTGGAATCCGAGTGCCGCGCTGCCGGAGTACAAATTTTCGTAAAGACGAAGCCGCTAGAAGTTCGCCACCGCAACGGGTTTGAGGTGCGAACTGAAACCGGCGAATTCCTGGCGCCTGCTCTGGTAGTTGCGACCGGCGGCTTGTCGATACCGAAGATTGGCGCAACTGCCTTGGGATATGAAATCGCACAGCAATTTGGCATCAAGATTCGAGAATGACGGCCGGCCTTGGTTCCTCTCACCTTCAACGCAAAAGATAAGCAGAGCTATTGCGATCTGGCAGGAGTTGCGGCCGAGGTGGTCGTGTCGGCTGGACGCCAGCAATTTCGCGAGAAATTGTTGATTACCCATCGCGGATTGAGCGGACCCGCCATCCTGCAGATCTCCTCCTATTGGCAGCGTTCGGAGTCGATCGCGATCGACTTGGCTCCTGGACTGAAGATTACGGCTGGGCTGCGGCAAGACGGCACGCGCCGCGATCTTGCGGCGGCTAAATCCGCATTGCACGCTGCGTTGCCCATCCGACTGGCAGAGCGCTGGCTCGAACTGCATCCGCCCCAGCGATGGACGAATGCCGTTCTCGATGAAATGGAACGCCAGATTCACCGCTGGGAGGTCTTGCCGGACGGAACTGAAGGCTACGAAAAAGCCGAGGTGACAGCCGGCGGGGTCGACACGGATGAACTCTCTGCAAAAACCATGGAGAGCCGTAAAGTACCCGGATTGTTTTTCATCGGCGAAGTAGTGGATGTAACCGGTCATCTCGGCGGTCACAATTTTCAATGGGCCTGGGCCTCAGGATTCTGCGCCGGACAAGCGGTCTAGCAGCTTGTCATCGAATTTCGAATCTCAATTCCTTGTCGTCCTCGGCGGGATTGGTAAACTGCTGTCAACCGTTTCTGGGGACCACAACCTTACTCAACAGCGGAGAGCCGTGAGCGCACCCGTAGATTTGATTGTCAACATTCAGGAATTGGTCAAGACCTATCCCGGCAAGACGCCGGTTGAGGCGGTGAAGGGAATCGATCTCGCCGTTGCGCGCGGCGAGCTGTTCGGGCTGCTTGGCCCGAACGGCGCCGGCAAAACCACGACCATTAGCGTTTGCACTACTCGTGCCCTCCCGACCAGCGGTCAAGTGAGGATTGCTGGCGTGGACGTGGTGGCGCATCCCGCTGAGGCCCGTCGCTTCATAGGGATGGTGACGCAGTTCAATACCTTGGACCGCCAATGCACGGTCTGGGAGAATCTGTACTTTCACTGCCGCTATTTCGGATTCAGCCATGCGCACGCTGCGGAGAAGACAACAGAACTTCTTGAGCTGTTCAAGCTGACCGAGCGCCGCAAAGCGTTTCCCCGCGAGCTGTCAGGAGGCCTCGCGCAGCGGGTGCAGATCGCCCGCGCCATTGCGCATGATCCCCAGGTGCTTTTTCTCGACGAACCCAGCGCAGGCCTCGATCCCCAGACACGTCTGGCATTGTGGGATGTCATCCGCGGGCTGCGCGAGAAGGGCATCACAATTGTCCTGACCACTCATTACATGGAAGAAGCCGATGAGCTGTGCGATCGTGTGGCCATCATCGACCACGGCAAAATCCTGGTGTGCGATTCGCCCGACAGGTTAAAGAGCAGCGTGGGCGCGCAAAAAGTTTTCGAGCTGCACCTTCAGGATGCGCAGGCGGACGGCTTGCAACCCCGCTTGCGCGACTTGCCGGGGGTGACGGCGGTGGAGGGCCAGGCTTCGGGATTGCGTGTGTTTACCGACGGACGAAGCGGCTTGCTGCCGGAGATTGTCGTGCTGGCGGGCGACAATCTGCGCGACATGTCGGTCAGCGAAACCAGCCTGGAAACGGTGTTCATCAAGCTGACGGGAAGGGAACTGCGTGACTAGTTCTGTTCTGTATTGGCGAGCTTTCTGGGGATTGTTTCTGCGCGATATCAGCGTCTTGCGCAGGGAGTTCATTTCCTTTCTGATCCGCACGGTGATGAACCCGCTATTTTTTGTCTTAGTGTTCACCTACCTGTTCCCGAAGGTGGGACAGGGCTTTCAGAGTTCCGCCGGCGCCAACTTCGGCACGCTGGTGCTGCCGGGACTGTTGGCCGTGGGCATCTTCATTCAGGGCATCATGGCCACGGCCTTGCCGCTTTCCATGGAGATCGGCGCCACGCGCGAGATTCACGACCGCGTTATGTCGCCGCTTCCAGTCACCTGGGTTGCGGTGGAGAAAATCTTCTTCAGCGCCCTACAGAGCATCCTGGCGGCGCTGGTTATCTTTCCCATGGCTTACTTCATTCCCGCCACGCCGGTGCAGATCCACATTTCCAGTTGGCCGACGCTGATTGGCATTTTGCTGCTGGCCAGCCTGGTCTCGGGAGCGGTCGGTCTCACCATCGGGACGGTGGTGCGGCCCGAGCAGATCGCGCTGATGTTCGGCATTGTGGTGGTCCCCATCACGTTTCTGGGCTGCGTCTATTATCCCTGGGCAATGCTGGCGAAGGTGCGCTGGCTGCAGATAGTGGTTTTGATCAATCCCCTGGTTTACATGAGCGAAGGACTGCGTTCCACGCTGACTCCCAGCCTGCCGCACATGCCGGCGTGGACATCGTTTCTGGCGCTGGCGATCGGCCTCGCTGTTCTGGGATGGACCGGCGTGCGGGGATTTCTGCGGCGGGTCCTGACTTGATCCTTCAGCGGTTGTACACCGACAACGGACCACGCAGTTCCTGCCACACCTGATCGCATGCCTTCACCATGTCCTCGGGCAGCGGACCATCTTCACCAGCCGCGAGGTTCTGGTTGAGCTGTTCCATGCTGGAGGCGCCGAGAATGACGCAATCAGCTGCGCTGTGATGTAGCAACCAGTTCAAGGACAGGCTGACCATCGACCTTCCGCCGGATCGAGCAATCTCTTTCAGCCGCTCGACCGCATGAAAATACTGCTCATGCCAGTAGCGGTCCTGATACAGCTTGTTGTTGTCAAAGCGCGTGCCGGGGATGACTTGCGACTGCCGGTGCTTGCCGGTGAGCAGGCCGCCGGCCAGCGGATTGTAAACCACGGTCGAGACACCAAACTGCTTGCACATCGGCAAATATTCCTGCTCGATGCCGCACGCCAGCAGGTTGTACATGGGCTGCGAAATGTACGGAGCGTGCCAGCCGCGCTCCTTCGCGAGCCAAAGCATCTGCACCACTCCCCAGCCGGCGTAGTTTGACGATGCGGGATAGCGCACCTTGCCTTGCTTAACCAGCGACTCCATTGCTTCCATGGACTCTTCGACCGGTACCTTGTGGTCGGGCGCGTGAAAGTAGTAGAGGTCGAGGTAGTCCGTGCCTAAACGCGCAAGGCTCTCGTCGATAGCGCGCAAGATGGCCTTGCGCGAAAGCCCTTGTTGATCGGGCCCGTCGCCCATCTTGAAGAACACTTTGCTGGCCACGACAAGTTTGTCGCGCTTGCCCTTGATCGCGTTCCCCAGCATGGTTTCGGCCACACCGTACTGGTACATGTTCGCGGTGTCGAAAAAGTTGATCCCGGCTTCGATGCAGCGGTTGACGATCTGCGTCGCCCCAGCTTGATCGAGCGGCTTGCCCAGCGTCATGGTGCCAAAACAAAAGCGCAAGACTTCCAGATCGGTGTGCTTCAGCTTGATGTAGGGAATAGCCATAGACTCTCAGCATTCTCGCGAAGTGCTTATAGCACCGCCGTCTCATGCAACATTTCGCCCTTGGCGAAACGCGCCGGACTGAGCACTTCGATGTTATCCACAACCTTTGTGGTGCCGCGAAGGATCAAGTCAGCCAGGATCTTTCCCGTCGCCGGGGCGTGCATCACCCCGTGTCCGCTGAAGCCGTTGGCACAGTAGAAGCCGTGCACCTCGGGAACAGCGCCCAGAATTGCGTGGTGATCGGGCGACATCTCGTACAGTCCCGCCCAGGCGCGTTTGGGATTGACGGCCAGGTTCTCAAAGCAGGGCACCCGGTCAGCGGCGCGAGTCAGCACCTTCTCGATGAAGGCCGGATCAAAGTCTGCCTTGTAGCCGGGTGTCTCTTCGAAATCGTTCCATGCCAGCAGGAATCCCAGGCTCTCCGGCCGGAAGTGAAAACCGTTGGTCATGTCAACCACCATGGGAATGGTGTGCAGGACGCCGTCGAAGGGTTCGGTCGGAATCAACATGCGGCGCAACGGTTCGACCGGCAGCTTCACGCCGACAAGCGCCGCGGCGTCGGCGGCCCACGGACCGGCTGCGTTGACCACCACTCGCGTGCTGACCGCTCCACGCGTGGTTTCTACCCGGCTGATTCCTTCGCTATCGCAATGGACTGCCGTGACTTCCGTCGAGCGCCACAGAGCCGCGCCATGTTCGCAAGCCCGAGCGGTGAATCCGATCATCACGCTGTAGGGATCGACGAATCCGTCAGTCGCACAGAAGCTTCCGCCCAGGATGTCGTCGGCGCGCAGTTGCGGGACCATCGCCACGATCTCCTCACGCGCTAGCATTCGCACCTCTGTGAGCCCCAGCGATTTTTGCAGCCGCTGGTTGGTTCGCAAATATTCCATGTGCGCCGGTTTCGTAGCGACGAATAAGTAGCCCTGGGCGCGGTATTCCGAAGGATGGCCCAACCGCTCCTCGAAATTCGCATAGAAGGGAATGGAGTACAGAGACATCTGTATGTTGGGAGCGGTGGCAAACTGCGCGCGCACGCCTCCCATGCTCTTGCCGGTGGAGCCTTTGCCCTGATGGGATTCGCGCTCAATCATCAGGACCGTACGGCAACCAGCCTCTGTGAGATGCCACGCGATACTGGAACCTACAATGCCGCCGCCGATAATCACCACTTCTGCTGTTTGCATTCCGTTGGGCCTCGACCGATGCGAACATTGTAGTCCGTGACTGCCTTACAGCAGTGCAAAGGGGGCATGGCGGGGCAGACCTGATTCGTGCATCATAGACGGGGAGCACGCCGCCAATGCCCATTCACGTTGTGGTCCAGATATTGACCGCATCCATCGCCCCGGTCATCGTGATCTCAGGTGTGGGGCTACTGTTGCTCAGTATCACCAACCGCTACGGGCGGGTGATCGACCGTGCACGCCTGCTCATGCGGGAGCTTCAAAATAGCGATCCTGAGGGCGCCGACGTAAGACACTTGGAAGATCAGTTGCGGCACACCCATCAGCGCGCCCGTTTGCTGCGCGCCTCCATGGTCTTCCGCTCGTGCGGCATTTTCTTCGTGTCGCTCACCATCCTGTCGCTATTCGCAGAACAGGTCTTCCATCTGGCGCTCGATTTCGTGGGTCTGCCCTTCTTTGCGCTGTGCCTGCTTTCACTGGTGATCTCGATTTATTACTCGATCCGCGACATTGTCCTCTCGCTGACTGCCTTGGAATTGGAGTTGTCGAGCGCCAGGACGAAAGTCGTGCGCTCTTAGCCCCCGAAGTCAACCGGGTGTCATTCATTGACGCAGGGTGGAAACCGTCATACGATTCGCTGCATGGCGACGCCATCCCCACGCCCGGGGCAGACTCTGGGCCATTTCCGGCTTATCGCACAGATCGGCGCGGGTGGTATGGGGATCGTATATCGCGCGCGCGACGAGCGCCTGGAGCGCGACGTTGCGGTCAAGGTATTGAACGCCAAGACCTTACGCGACGTCACCGCGCAAGCACGCTTTCACCGCGAAGCGCTAATCCTCAGCCGGCTCAATCACCCCAACGTTGAAGCGGTGTACGACTTCCATTCCGAGCAGGGCCTCGACTACCTGGTGCTGGAGTATGTTCCTGGCGCCTCGCTCGACGACCGTCTGCACCAAGGCCCTTTCCCGGAGAATGAGGTCATCTCACTGGGAGTGCAACTGGCCCGCGGGCTGGCAGCCGCTCACGCCCGAGGAGTTCTTCATCGCGACCTTAAGCCCGGCAACCTGCGCGTGACGCCGGAGCATGTTCTCAAGATCCTGGACTTTGGGCTGGCCCAGCTTTTTGGAGCGCTGGACGAAAAGACGCTCACCGAAGCCGAGACGGTGACCATCGAGGCACCCGGCGTTGCCGGTACTCCGCCCTATATGGCGCCGGAACAGCTTGAACATAAGGAGCCTGACGTCCGCACCGATATTTATTCCGCGGGTGTGGTTCTGTATGAGATGGCCATTGGCTCAAGGCCCTTCCCGCAACAGGGCCAGATGCTGTGGGATGCGATCGTGCATTCTGTGCCGCCGGCACCGAGGACGGTGAAAAAGGACATTTCGCCCGAGCTTGAAGCCATTATTTTGAAGTGCCTGGAGAAAGACCCTAATTCCCGATACCAATCGGCCGGCGAACTGCTGGGCGATTTGAAACGTCTCCGTTCGGGACAAACCGCAGCGGAGTCCACTGAGTCTGCGGTAGCACAACTCGCCGCCAAGGCTCGGAACCGGGGGATCCGCATCAGCCTGGCCGCCGTCCTGCTGGTGGGAATCGCATCAGGGATTTTGATCTGGAAATGGCCGAAGCCACCGCAAGCTCGGCAGAAGATCATGGCAATGCTGCCCATCGACACAGTGGGCCAGGACCCTGCTACGAGTGCCTTGGGGCTGGGTTTGACGGAGACGGTCACAGCCAAGCTGGTGCAAGCCAGCGATAACGATGCGATCCAGGTGGTCTCGCCACGCGACCTGCGAGACCAAGGAGTCAAAACCGCCGAGGATGCAAGGCGTGCATTCGGAACCGATCTGGTCTTGGAAAGTAGCCTCCAGCGCTCTGGACAAATAATCCGGATCAACTGCTCTCTAGTGGATCCGAAGACCCACCGGCAACTTGCGGCCAAAACCATCGAGGCCGAGGTCACCGACGCTTTTGGCCTGCAAGACAGAGTTGTCAGCGCAGCTCTGGACATGTTACCGGCGCAAATCGAGCCGGAACAACGGCGCAAATTAAATGTTAAGCAGGATACTCAGCCTGCCGCCTACGAGGCTTACATGCGCGGTCGGGGCTATGTCCAACAATTCAAGAAGCCCGAGGACATCGACAGCGCAGTTGCGGAGTTCACACGGGCGATTACGATTGATCCGAACTACGCCTCGGGTTATGCCGCACTTGGCAACGCTTACCGGCTTGGGTTTCAGCAATTCTCAAAAGGAAACGAGTGGGTCGCCAAGGCCTCGCGCAATTGCGAGAGGGCGCTGTCATTGAATCCGAACCTGGGGGCAGGTCACGTCTGCCTGGGAAATGTGTTCAATGGCACTGGGCAGTACGCAAAGGCAGCGGAGGAATTTGAGCGCGCGTTGCAATCGGAGCCAAGCAGCGAGGACGCTCTTACGGGTCTGGCCAACGCCTACACCAATCTAGAGAACTTTACGGCAGCCGAATCAACCTACAAGAAAGCAGTCTCCCTACGCCCCAACTATTGGGGCGTGTATAGCTCTCTCGGGTTCTTTTACTACGGTCAAGGTCGCTACTCTGATGCAGCCAGAATGTTTCTAAAAGCGACTGAGCTGGCCCCGGACAATTACCTCGGGTACTCCAACCTCGGCGCCATGTATGTTGCTCAAGGCCGTTATGCGGATGCGATTGAGGCATTGACGCATTCCATTGCTCTGCGACCTAGTACTGAAGCATACGGTAACCTTGGGTACACATATTTCCTAATGCGCCGATTTCGTGAAGCGGTTACCGCATTGGAGGCAGTGAAACCCGCGGATCGCGAATGGCAAAACTGGGGGAATCTTGCCGATGCACTATATTGGACGCCAGATCGCCGGGCAGAGGCCTTTCGCGCTTATCAGACTGCAGTTTCACTTGCATTACCAAAGTTGGAGGTTAACTCTCAGGACGGTGAAGTTCTGGCTTACATGGCAGACTATTACGCGATGATGGAAGACAGGTATTCGGCCTTCAGTTACCTGCAACGGGCATTAAAAGTGGCTTCGTCGGATCCCGAGGTACTATTCCGAGCGGGCTTGGTATATAACCATTTCAAAGAAACGGAACAGGCCCTTTCCTTTCTAAAAAAGGCAGTGGATGCGCGTTACTCGCGAGCCATTATCAGAGACACGCCAGACTTCGGACCCCTTCGCCCAGATCCAAGATTTCAGGTCTTGGTAAGTGGTGACTAGGGGAGGACAGGTTATTGTCCCGACTTAACTATAAGGCCGTCGGAACCGTTGGGCGGAGAATTGCCGTTGTTGCACTGTGCGGCCTCGTTAAAGGCAATGTTATAAGGGTACGCGCAAATACCACCTGTCGGGTCGCACTGGTGAGGTAACTGAACGGCCACGTAAGGGCCCGCGAAATTAGGGCTGGCATTGTTAGCTGGAACAGAGATAGAAGGGACAGGCATACCGTTTTGCGTGGTCAGAGGCGAAGTAATAGGGAATGTTATTGTGTAGGCTTGTGTGGTGTACGACTTGAACCTAACCTGGTCATTTTCGGTCTGATCTGATGTATTCGTGTACAACTCCTGCCATGGAAAATCTGCAGTGCATGTATTCGGTGCGCTGCCAGGCTTTATCGTAACTGTCCAAACGTTGTAAGACGTTCCTTGCGTAGCCGCTGCTTCCTTCAGTATGCCTCCGCGCACTAGCTGAACCTGCGGCTTCTCGCTAGTGCATCCCAACGCTGCTAATATCACCGCGATAGTGAGGCCGAGCACAAACTGACTTTGGCGCACATTCATTTGGCGGTCCTCCCGAAAGTGGGATTGTGTGGTGCAAACAATAGCACAACGCGAGTGCCTGTCAAGGAAATAGCCAACTCAATCTCGTCGGCACCATTCCTCTCACCACTTTTCGGCTAGCTGATTCGTGGTCTTCTGTTCTGCCCGTCACATCCTCACGTGATCTTCTTCACAGACCCAATGTTTTCTCCAGCCTAGCCTTACTTATTGGGGTCCATATATCGCGGGTTCGTGCGTTGAGGCGCGCCCCAACTCGCACAAAGGATTCATCATGCCGATCGTCAACTCTTCCTCCCAAGCCGTAGTCCGCGAGTTCAGCCTGGAAGAACTCAAACAGGCCGCACGTTTGATGCGCGGCTACGATCTGGTTGCGCTTTGCGCCGCCGGTTCCGGCCATTCCGGAGGCACGCTTTCCATCATGGACATTGTTGCCGCCCTGTACTTAAAGGTCGCCAACCACGATCCCAACAATCCGGAGTGGAAGGAACGCGATCGCGTCATTTGGTCTGCCGGACATAAAGCCCCGGCTTTGTACTTG
Source organism: uncultured Acidobacteriaceae bacterium (assembly GCA_963737435.1). Taxonomy (GTDB): domain Bacteria; phylum Acidobacteriota; class Terriglobia; order Terriglobales; family Acidobacteriaceae; genus Bog-257. Next base: position 100,379 of record CAVTSI010000013.1, read on the forward strand.
GGCCTCGCCTTCGCCGGATACTTTCCCGTCGAAGACATGGTTACCTTGCGCAAGCTGTATTCGCCATTTCAGGGACATCCGCACCGGTTGAAGCTGCCGGGTGTCGAAGTCTCCAGCGGATCGTTGGGACAGGGCCTCAGCATTGCGGTCGGCGCGGCCTTGGCCGGTAAACTCGACGGCGGCAAGCATTCGGTGTTCTGCATCATGGGCGACGGCGAGCAGCAGGAGGGCAATATCTGGGAAGCCGCCATGGAGGCATCGAACTTCAAGCTCGACAATCTGGTGGCCATCATTGACCGCAACCGTTTGCAGATTGACGGCTGGGTCAAGGACGTAATGAACGTGGAGCCGCTGGACGAGCGCTATCGCAGCTTTGGCTGGGAAGTCATCGAGATTGACGGCCACGACATGACGCAAGTCCTGGACGCTTTGCAGAAAGCGAAGAACATTCCAGTCTCCGGCAAGCCAACTCTGGTCCTTGCCAACACGGTGAAAGGCAAGGGCGTCAGCTTCATGGAGAACATTGCCGGATGGCACGGCAAAGCGCCCAGCTATGACGAGTTGGTGAAGGCCCTGGAAGAACTCGGCGTGAAACAGACCATCGCCTACGACGCCCTGCTGAAGGAAGCGGGTGAGTATCAGAAGGAAGTGGAGGCGACCCTGGCCGCCAAGACTCCGAGCTTCTCGCACCAATATTGGTGGAACAGCGCGAGCCAGATGAAAGTGAAGATGGAGCCGACCCGCAAGGGCTTTGGAAAATCGCTGCAGAATAATGGCGGCGATGAGCGAGTAGTCTGCCTCGGCCTCGACATCTCCGGCTCAATCACGATCAGCGACTTCTATTCTGGCAACCCGGAACGCAAGAATCGCTGGATCAGCATGGGCATTGCGGAACAGTCGGCAACCGCTGCCGCCGCGGGACTGGCGCGGGAAGGGAAGTTGCCGGTCTTCGGAACCTATGGAACTTTTGCCGCCGCGCGCAATCTGGACCAGATCCGGGTCTCCATCTGCTACGGAAATTTCAATGTATTGATCGCCGGCGCTCACGGCGGAGTTTCGGTGGGACCCGATGGCGCCACGCACCAGGCGCTGGAAGACTTATTTGCCATGTGCGGACTGCCGAACATGTCGGTGGTGGTGCCCTGTGACGCCATCGAGACGCGCAAGGCGACCGACTATCTGCTGCTCCAGCATGTCGGACCCAAGTACATCCGCTTCGCGCGCGAAGCCACGCCGATTGTCACTCGCGAGAACACGCCATTTGTCTTTGGCGTGGCAAACGTGAGCCGTCTCCGCCTCGAATCGCCGGAAATGATTGATGCGTTTGAAACCGTGCTTGCTCCCAATTATGAAAACGAGCACGAAGACCTGAGCATTATCGCCTGTGGGCCGATGGTGCCCGAGGCCATGCGTGCGGCGTGGATACTGAAGCATGAATTTGGCTACGAAACTCGCGTGGTCAACATGCACACCATGAAGCCGATTGATGAAGCGGCCATCGTGCGGGCGGCCAAGGAGACGGGCGTAGTGGTCACCGCCGAGGAGCACCAGATCGGCGCCCTGGCGTGGCGCGTGAGCGGCGTTATCACGGAAAGTCCCGAGCTTTTGGGAACGCCGGTCATCACGGGCGCCATCGGCGTAAAGGACCGCTTCGGCGATTCCGGCGCGCCCTGGGAACTGATCAAGGAGTTCGAAGTCAGTGCCGAGCACATCGCGCAGAAGGCCGTGGAACTGGTCGCCATTGCTAGGATGAAGAAGGAAGAAGAGCGCCTCCAACTGACACGCTAAAGCTAGCTCTAGTTGACCGTTCCGCCCACGACTGTGTGCAGCACTTCGCCGGCGGAAGAGAACACCGCGACGTCGGCATCGGCGCCAGGTTGCAGCACGCCCTTCCGGTGTTCAATACCCAGCACTCGCGCAGGATTCAGCGTGGCCATGCGAATGCTGTCTTGAAAGCTGACTCTCGTAAAACTCATCATGTTCCGGACCGCACGATCCAGTGTCAAAACGCTGCCGGCAAGTTTCCCATGCGACTCGCAACGGTTATCGCGGACCTGCACCTCAAGCGAACCCAGCCGGTAAGTCCCGTCGGGCATACCAGTCGCGCTGATGCCGTCGGTAATCAGCATCGCGCCATCCACTCCTTTGCAGCGCACGAACAGGTCAACAATGATGGAATCCACGTGGATTCCATCCGCAATGATGTCGGCCGTTAGCCTGTGGTCAGTGAGAATCGCGCCCAACAATCCTGGATCGCGATGATCGAACCTGCGCATGGCGTTGAAGGTGTGCGTAGCGTGCCGAACTCCGGCTTGGATGCCGGCGATCCCCTGCTCCAGGGTGGCATTGGAGTGCCCTACGCTGACACATACTCCGCGACGAGAGGCATCGGCGATAAGAGCCAGCGCACCCTCTAGCTCGGGCGCAATGGTGAGCACTCGGATGTGACCCCCGGCTGCATCCCACATTTGGTTGAAAGCTTCGCCCGAGACCGGCTGCAGGTAGATACCGGAGTGGACCCCGCGCCGGGCATGGCTGAGGAACGGGCCTTCGAGATGAATGCCAAGCGGCTGCGCGCGAGTGGGATCTCTGCCGACATCGCGGTCCGCCCGTTCCGCCGCCCTGGCCAAATCCTCGAGAGACTTCAGCGTTTGCTCCAGCGGGGCAGTGACCGTGGTCGGGCAGTAACTGGTGACGCCATGCCGCACCATCAATCGCTCGATGGCCGCAAGGCTCTCGTCGGAGCCCTCCATCACATCGTGCCCCGCGCCCCCGTGAACATGGATGTCAATCAGCCCGGGCGTCAGGATGGAATCGCCGAAGTCCACAACTCGCGCCTGCGATGGAATCGACACGGCATCTCTCCTGCCGACGGCGGCTATGATTCCGCCGTCGATCACGAGTGCGGCCTCCTCGATGCACTCAAGCGGAGTAAGCAGTTGCCGGGCTAGTAGAACGGTTGACACGTTGTAGGCTTTGACCCTTCAGCGAATGTCTGACCCTTGAGTGTACGATGCTCGGTTGAGTGTACGATGCCGCGGTCAGACGGCAGAGCCGTTTCGGAGAAAATGTATCTCTGCCAACCAAGCGACACCAACGCATCGGCGACAGTTGTGCCAGTGCACGGCTGGGCGGCGGCAGCTCTGTTATAATCAGGCTCTGGCGCTCACCCATCTGCATCAACCAAAGGATTGGGGTGCCTGCACTGCGTTGCATGGTTGACGCAGTGGCTTTCATGTCGGGGAGTGGCTCAGCCTGGTAGAGCACCTGGTTCGGGACCAGGGGGTCGGAGGTTCAAATCCTCTCTCCCCGACCAATCTTTCTCTCACCTATTCAGCTATTTACGCGGCCTTGGCTGATTTCGATTTGTCTTCCTTTTTCGGTACATTCGGTACAACCGAGGGCAATTCGAAACCGAATCCGCACTTCTCCGCCCACCCCTTTCGGAACGGAACATCCTCTTTGATTTTGTCGTAGAGGTCGCTCATGTCCTTTCCTGCGTGCCCCAACCAATAGTCATACAGCCCTTTCGGACACTCGGTGCGATTCTTCAGATATGTGTTCCGGAAACGCCGAAAAGCATGATTGCCAGCTTTTGGCGTTCCAGTGTGCGGATTCACGTATCCCAGAGCTTTCAAGGCGGGATGGAGATGGCGCCGGACAACATTCGAGGATGAGATTGGTTTCCCGTTACGAGAAGTGAACAGGAACCCGGTTCTACGCTCGCCGACGAACGTTTTCAATAAATCGGCGATCGCACGATGCAAATCCACGTCCCTTCCCGCGCTTGGCGTTTTGAGCCGCGCTTCAATCCTGCAATGGCGAGCCTTCTGCCGGATGCTGATGGTCGAAAAATCGGAGGAAATGTGCTTGCCAATTTCGATTCCAAGCGCCTCTCCGATCCTCAAGCCAGCGGCACCACAAAGGATAAACAGCATTCGTTCCCTAGGCTTCTTCCAGTTCGCCAATCCCGTCATCACCTCCGATGAGAAACAAGGGGTGTTTTGTTTCGATTGGTCGACAACGGGCAAATCGATGAACTCATGGTTCCATTTGCGGGGGTAAATCTGTTCTCCTTCCTTGTTCACCGCAGAAGCCACGACCATCTTTGCGACTCCCGTGTACGTTCCGATTGTTTTCGGCGATAAGCCCGCCTCGGACATGATCGCGACGACCCGTTTCATTTCCCCATTGTTAACCAAAGAGAGAGGTAATGCCCCAAGATGTGGGTTCAACCAATTCTTCAAGGTACGCTCCGAGTCCTCGATGGTGCCCGGTGCAACAGGCTTCCGCTTCCTTGTCCGCATGAACTCAATCCACGACTTAGCTTGTTCTTGAAAAGTTCTGGCGGTCTCCTGCTTTACTGTTTTGTTGAAGTATTCGACCGTGTCGGCACCGCTTTCAGCGATGATTTCACGAGCGCGGCGAGTGCGTTCCGACGCAGACAGACTTCCGAGTCCGGAAATCGGGCAAATCTTTGCCCTCCGGTGAGTCCTCCCTTCTTGACCGGAAACGTCCATCCACCATCTGACAACCCACCATTTACCACTTTTCTCGATATAACCATTCTGACCAGTTCTGCGGGACATGCTCTTGCCTCTCCGCTTCACTGGTGTCGCATCGGTGAACTTACTGGAAGGTGACCCGAAACGCAAGCCTTGAATCGAAGAGACGGAGCCGCCCTGCCCCTGTGCCGAAGCGCACGTAGGCTTTACCTCTAACCCACAACCTTCTGTTCTTGTTCGGGACAAACCGACTCCTCCGTAGCCCACCATTGCGGTGGGTACAGAGGTTTAATACCGTACGAACCTTGCTGGCCTTTGCGATTCTGCCTGCGTGTGTAAGAAAGCGCCTGCAGCGAGCGGAGAAGCGTACGGCACGAGCGTTGCTGCGGGCGATTAGCTGAAGGGGTGGGATCCATCTCGTGGACTACTGCATTTTGGCATACTCCGCTTTAGCTTGCGTGTAGATGGGGATGTCGGGATCGGCGTCTTTCCAGAGGGTGAGGAAATCCTGATAGGCAACCTTGGCTTTGGTCGTGTCGCCCTGCATGGCGTAACCGCGTGCCAGTCCGAGTCGGGCGAACGCTCCATAGGGAAAGTTCCCCACCAGGCCGTAGTGGTCGATGAATTTCTGAAACTCCGCTGCTGCCGCGTTGCCGTCGTGCAGCATGAGATAAGCCTCTCCCCGCAAATAGACCGGACACAGAATTACAGTGAGGTTCGTGGGTTGGCCGAGTTCGACTGCGCTCGCCATAAAGTTCGACTGCGTGGTTAGGGTCTTTGCGCTGCAAGGCGACTGCCGCGTGTATAGCGGGTAGCCAATACCTCTGGACCAGTGTGTGCAGCGGGAATGTCTTGTCGAGTTCAGCCGCCAGCTTCTCCGCTCCTGTCGTATCGCCTACCCGAGCCAGGGCCAGCGCCGCTATCGCCTTTACATCGCGGCTGGGGGACAGCTTCGATGCTGCCTCTGCATCGGCACGGGCCTCCTCCCGGTTGCCCGATTCCACTTCGCGCAGAGCCGCCGCTGCCTGGTAGGTCGCGGCGGTCTCTTTGGCGTCATTGTGCTGGGCTGAATCCATCGCCCGTCGCGTCAGTTCGCGTGCGTTTTTCAACTTCCCGTACCAGGCTTCGGTGTCCGCTTGCGAAGCCAGCAGCAAGTCTTCCATGCCTGGCTTGCCCATAGCGGTTGCTGCCAACTGCGCCATCTCCGCCGCGTCGCCTTTCAGAAAAGCCAACTGATAGCGGTACTGCAGCAGGTACTCGTTCCCCAGCTTGCGCTCCTCGGCTTGCTTGTACACCCTCTCCGCCTCATCGAGCCGGTTGAGGCTCGCGTAGTCGTAGCCAAAGTTGGTGTAGTTGACCCCACTGTTCGGCTGCAGGCGCAGTGCCTCGCGATCCTCCTCCAATGACCCTTCCCAGTTCCCAAGGTAGTTGTAAATGAGTCCCAAGTTCGCATAAGCCGAACCGTCTCTCGGGTAGGTTTGCTGCCACAGTTCGCACACCTGCGCTGCCCTATCCAACTCTCCCGTTGCCCACTCGTAGTAGCCTGATTCGATGGCGAACCGCTCCCGCTCATTGACCTTCTCGCGAAGTTCGTAAGCCTTGCGTGCATTCTCCACCGCCCGCCCAAGTTCGTTGCGGTCGGTGTAGCAGATCGACATGGCTCGGTAGGCCATGGCGAAATTCGGATCGAGTTCTACTGCCTGCTTATAGAAGGGCAGAGCGGCGGGGCTCCCTTGCGCACCGTGCGTTTTAATTCCCAGGCTGTAGGCTTTCAGCGCCTCCAGCGATGGTGTGGTCGCTTCCTCCAACGGCGTGGCGTACTTCTGCACCGAGCTGAGTGACTCGCCCAGCTTGCTCCGCAAACTGACTGCCCCACTGTCCAGAGCCCTCAGCACCGCTTCCTTGCCAACCGCCTGCTCCTGCGCCTCCGCCAGCACGTCCCCCGTGCTGCAGTTCACCGCCTTCAGGCCAATCACGTACTGACTGCCCAGCGCGGCAATCGAGCCCGTCAGCATCACCTTGCTGCCCGTTCGCAGGCAGACCTCGCGTGTGACGTTCGCCGTTAGGCGGTCATCGGGTGAACGGCCCATCAGCTTCAAGGTCTCATTTACCCTGCGATCTGACAGCAGGGCGAGAAACGGAGATTGCTCAAGCTGTACCGAGAGTCCCTGCTTCAGCGTGTCATCGAACACCGCATCGCCCGTCTTGTTGTCGAAATCGGAGAGCACGATGGTGTCCTTGTCGGTCAGGAGGGTCGTAGTCTGGTGCGAGCGGAAGTACCATATTCCTCCGATGGCAGTAGCGACCAGTATCAGGGCCGCGAGAACAAGAACCTTCCAGAGTTTCCTGGTCGCTGCAGGGACTTCGGCCACTTTAACCGTGCTCGGTGCGAGCAGCCGCCGTAGATCAATCGCCAGCTCTTTGGCCGACTGGTAGCGGTTCTCGGGTTCCTTCTCCAGGCACTTTCCGATGATCCTCTCCAGTTCTGGGGACAAATTGGGATTGAGAGCCGTAGGTGAGAGTGGCGGCCTGCGCAGAATGGCACCGATCAGTTGCGAGCGTTCCACCTCAGCAAACGGGCGTTGCCCCGTGGCCATGTCGTACAGCACCGCCCCAGCCGCATGAACGTCCGTGCGAGCGTCGATCTCTGCGCCCAGCAATTGCTCCGGTGCCATGTAGGGCAGAGTCCCGGCCATGGCTTGCGTCTCGCTAAAACTGTCCGTCGCGGCAGTATCCGTGACCGGAAACCGCAGCTTGGCCAGACCGAAGTCCAGAATCTTCAGCCGTCCGTCGCTGGTAACCTGCAAGTTGCCGGGCTTCAGGTCACGATGAACCACCCCATGGTCATGGGCTGCCGCCAAGCCTTCCGCCAGTTGCACACCCAACCGGAGGACTTCCTTCTCCGCCAGCGGCCGACCCGCCACCTTCTCGCTCAGGGTGATCCCGGGGATGTATTCCATCACCAGGAAGTCCACCCCCTGCTGCGTATCGAAGTCATGGATGGTAGCGATGTTGGGATGGTTGAGCTGCGAGAGAATCAGAGCTTCGTTGCGGAAATGCTTGCGGGCCGATTCGTCGATGAGCGTACCGGGAGGGAGAACTTTGATCGCAACATCACGGGCGAGGTGCTCGTCGTGGGCGCGGTAAACTTCTCCCATGCCGCCAGCGCCGATCTTCTCGACGATGCGGTAGTGGCCCAGCTCGATGCCAACGAGTAAATCGTAGCCGAACGCTCGGCTGTCCATGGGGAAGATGCTCCCTCCCCCTCACCTCACGCACCCATTCTAGGTCGTTGGCGCACAAGAATCGATAAGAAACCCGCACCCTGATCCTCCACTGACAGTGCTCCACTGATCTTCCAAGTCTCGCGCACAAGAGCAATTTCTTAATCGGATGAACAGGCCTTGGTGACGCTTTTCGACCACTGGTCAAAAAGGGGTCGCGCAGCGCGGCGGCTATGTGCTTGATTTCAGAGGCTCGGATGTGGCTGGATTGTGGCGGTCAATAGACTATAGGTTGTTGACCGACGACATGAAGCAAAGGCTGAGCGACGAATGTGCCCCGATGCTTGAGTGGACTGTCCGCCGCCAAAAGCCTAGGCTTATGTTACAGCCAAATCTCAAATTGGCCTGCGGTTCACATCCCAGGAGTAAACAAACGATGCAGATTTCATCGGATGCGCTCGTGTTCTTCGGAGCTACCGGCGACTTGGCGCACAAGAAAATATTCCCCGCTTTGCAGAAGCTAGCCAAACACGGGAGATTGGAAATACCCGTCATCGGAGTCGCTAAGTCCGGATGGAATCTGCAACAGCTCCAAGAGCGCGCGAGGGACAGTGTCGAGAACTACGGAGGACTGGATGCCGAAGCCTTTTCCAAACTGATCTCAAGACTTAAGTATATCGACGGCGACTACGGCGATTCTGAGACCTTCACTAAGTTGCGCCGGGAGCTCGGTTCTTCCCGGTATCCGCTTCACTACCTTGCGATTCCGCCGTTCTTATTTCCGGAGGTCCTGAAGCAGTTGCGTGCGTCGGGATGTGCGGTTGGCGGGCGCGTGGTCATCGAGAAACCATTTGGTCATGACCTGGCTTCGGCTCACACTCTGAACGAGGTGGTTCACGCTGCCTTCGCCGAAGAAAGTGTGTTTCGGATCGATCACTTTCTCGGCAAGAATGCCGTTCAAAACCTATTGTACTTTCGCTTTGCGAATTCGTTTCTTGAACCGATTTGGAATCGCCAGTATGTGCAAAGTGTGCAGATCACGATGGCGGAGGATTTCGGGGTACAGGGCCGAGGTTCGTTTTATGACCGCACGGGCGCCATCCGTGACGTGGTCCAGAATCACCTTTTGCAAGTGCTGAGCAACGTCGCCATGGAACCGCCGCCTGGCTTGAACGTCGAAACTTTCCGCGATGAGCGAGTCAAGGTGCTTAGAGGGATTCGTCCCCTGCAGTCAAAAGACGTAGTTCGTGGACAGTTCAAGGGATACCGCGATGAACCTGGGGTGAAGGCGGATTCGCAGGTGGAGACATACGTCGCCCTGCGCCTCTTCATCAATTCCTGGCGTTGGAAAGGTGTGCCTTTCTACATTCGCGCCGGCAAGTCTCTGCCAACAACCGCCACCGAGGTAATCGTCACTCTTCGGCAGCCTCCTGACATTTTTCTGGAGAATCCGCTTCCAGCTAATTACGTGCGATTTCGAGTGACTCCTGATCTTGTGATTGCGATTGGCTCTCACGTCAGGGTAGCGGGCGACGGGTTGCTTGGGGAGCAGGTCGAGCTTGTCGTCTCCCGGAGCTCAGATCCAAACGAAATGCAAGCATACGAAGGATTACTGGGAGATGCGCTTGGCGGGAACTCATCGCGTTTCGCGCGTCAGGATTATGTCGAAGAGGCATGGCGGATCGTAGATCCCGTGCTAGACAATGCCACCCCGATTTACGCGTACACTCCCGGTACTTGGGGACCAGCCGAGGCAGACAAATTGGCGCCTCTCGAGGGGTGGATCGATCCTCGGTAATCCCGCGATTAGCGGATTTGGCTCTCGTGCTTTCGGGAACGCGCGCGAGGTAGAAATCCGTGGAAGAAATTGGACTCCCCTCAGGGAGAGAGGGTGTGTGACAGAGTTTGTGGAGAAGGTTGGATTGTCAAACCATGAAAATGGGATTACTTCAAAGCAAGGCCGTCGTTCAGAGCCGTCCGCGTCGTGGTGGCGTTGCTCTGTGCAATTCTCCTGCTGCCTGGAGATCTGGTGGTACGCGCGCAATCGTCGCCCCAGGAAGCTGCGCCGCAGGACGCAGTTTGTGCCAGCCGGTGAATGCCAGATGGAAAAGCAGGTTCGTGGGCACCATCAGCGATAGATAGACAATCGGAATCGTGTAGACGTTAGTGCCGGGAAAGCAGTACCGCGCCACGTACAGCACGAGAATAACGCTGCGCATGCCGGTGGAGGTCGCCAATACCCGGCGTGACTCGCGGTCGGGGCCGCCGATTAGCCAGCCGATCAACATCGATAGAAGCAGCAACAAGAGCATCGCCAGGATGGTCCCGCCACCGCGGATTGCATTAAAGGCTTGACGGCGTACCAGATGCGTCTCCCACATAAGGAAAATGAAGACAATCGAGGCCAGCACGCCCAGTGGCAATACCAGCCTGGAGGCAATTTTCGGCGCGCGTCGCGCCGCCCACAGACCGGCGCACAGTGGCAGCGCAATGTACAGCGCAATGCTGGCGACGAGCAGCAGCATCGGCCGCTGGTCGCGCTGCGCCAATCTCCGGCATCACCTCGATGGCCAGCGGGGTCATGGCGATGCTCACCAGCGAGAGCACGAAGGTCATGGCGGCAGCGAAGGCCAGCCGCGTTTTGGCCATTCGTGTAAATTGCAACGCGATCGGCGTCCCGGGGAGCGCGGCCAGCAGCAGGATGCCGATGCTTGCGTCGGGTGCCAGCGGGAAGATACGGACCAGCAGGAAGCCTATGGCCGGTATAAGAACACAATTTGCCAGCAGGGTGCGCGTAAACAGAGCGCGGTTACGCAGGATGTCGAGCAGTTCTCCGGCATTGACACGCAGCCCAATGGAGATCATCACGACTGCGACGAAAAAGTTGAGCAACGGCAACGGCGGAATCAGCATGCCTTCTCCATTAAAGAAGCTCGGCTGCCACAAACTCTTCAGTACAAAAATTTTGTACGGCTAGCCCTACCTGACTTTCGTTGCAGCATCATGTGCCGCCAGTGCAAACGTGGCGGCATGCACTGCCGCAGCAACCAGAATGCCTGTCATCGTTAGCCCCATCAGGGCGATTACGATGGCAATCACCTTCGATGCTCTATTTACCGGCCGGACATCGCCATAGCCTACGGTCGTCGCCGTGACGAAGGACCAGTAGAAGCTGTCGAACCGCGACCACCCTTCTGTTCGTCCAGCGACTCGTCCCAGCAGCGTAATGGCTACCGCGAGGCTCAACAAAAGGGGTGAGCATAGCCAAAGACCCAAGCCAAACTCCTTAAGGAATGTGATCGTCAAACCCGTCAGCAGCAATTGGTAGCCTCCGGTCCCGGCTGGGCTCAGCGAAGCGGCGGAGAGCAAAGCTTTTTCTAACTCCGCGCGTCCATAACTCAGCCTCCAAATCGGGCTCACGTTCTGATTGTAACGGGCCTTTCGCTTCTTACCGAATGAGAGCCTTCTTTCTTGGTCAAACAATAAACTGTACAACCCATCTCTGGCGACTAGGGCTTTCCCTAGTTGTTACGTACAAAGGGTGCCTAGCCCGCCGAATCCCATCGTGAGTCCATGTGAGCGTTCGGGCAGCCTCCGCCTCAGCCGCTTTGCTTCGCATGCGCGCATTTTTGGGCCGGCAGCAAGGCAGTATAAGTCCTATGTCAAATACGGCTTGATCCAACGGCAGTGTTCCTCAAACTGCGGAATGGCTTGTTTGACAACGCAATGGTTGCGCTTTGATGAGCCTGTAAAACCGTTTACAACTGGCGGTACGGCGTGCAATCTTCGCAGTCCACCCACTCGACGGGAAGGCCGGCTTGGGTGGGCACCCCAAGAATGTCTTACAGGACCGCTGGCGGATACAAAAAAAGCAGCAGAATCGAAATCAATAGGTTGCGCAAAGTACATACTTCCGAAATCTAACTCATCATCTTGCATCCTGGTGCTCCGGGGCGTCGGCTGCGAGCGATGCGATCTTGCGCGCAAGAAGCCGACTTATCCTGTGCGGATGCCCATATGCCGTCAAACAAGATAACGAAAAGCGATAAGAGCAAGATTCGCTTAACGATTTCGAGTCCTTTCACCCTCTTCGCTGGCATCAGCACGGGGAAACAATCACTTGGGCAACGACTGGGACAGGCTTATAAGGTTCTGGGGAACTACGCGAATGAGGCCGCGACGCGGGCTGTCGATGTCCGATATTAGAAGGAACGCGATGGAGACAACCAGCGGCAGAACAAGAAGCAGGCCTGATTTTACTTGCGCGGTACTCGCACCATAGCCCACCAACAGGTTGCAGCAGATGGCAATCGCTATCATTAAACCCCAGGCCGACGTCGGAATGCGGTTCCACCATGCCGCCTGGGTGTATCCCTGCGAATTCAACACGTCGTTCATGCCCGAAACCGCTTGGGCGATCACTTGTGTGGGTTGCGCCAGAGCGGGAGCCTGCACCGCCGACCACATCTCCGCCTGCAGTTGGGCGGTATCAGCATCAATCTGCTGAAGCTCACGCCCACTGCGGGTTCGGTAGAACAAAATGCGCAAATCGATATATTTTCGAAGCTGAGCACGCACCGCTCCCGCATTCGAGGCGGGCAGCAGCCCTGCCCGGACATATTCGGTGCCAATCGCATTGGCCTCCGCTTCCTCGTAGTTCTTGCGTAGGTCATAACGGGTGGTGGCCATCGAGAAACTGAATCCGATGATGAGGGCGAGCATCGTCAGGGTAGCGGTCTGAACAACACCGAAATCTTCACGCTGCTCGTCTCTCAAGGCCCGCCGCCCGCGAAAGGAGGCCCCGATCTGCGCCGAGAGCCACAGTAACAGCAACGAGACTAAGAAGAACGGAAGTGGATAGTTCAACATAATTTGGCAGTTATGTCACCAGACAGTCAAAGAGGAGATTGGGTTGCGCCGCAAAGACCAGCCGCGTGGCGAATGGCGTCCGCGACTCTTGTGGCGGTCTGCTCATCTGCGAATTGAATGTCTGCCGCATGATCGTTCGGCAAGTTGGCTGTGGACTTCAACTTACCTTTTTTATACGACTGGCTGTGTCCGCTAATTGCTTTGGTCGTTTTTATCTGGATCAGGTAGGTCTCGGGCGAGAACTGTAATTTCCCCTGACTACTCTTTGATGCCATACTCCGTGAATAAGACTGAACATTCACACCGGAAACAGCTTGGATCTGCACTAAGTAGGTTTCCACCGTCTTGTCGGCAGATTGCATTTCGATATTTGTCCAAGCGAGCGAACAGGTTGACGGATCCGCGTTTACCTGTGCCAGGCTATCGGTAGTCGTCCATTTGCCGCCAGCCATAGCTTGAGCAGTAGTAGTCCAAGAAACTACTCCACGGCTATTCAACGTATTTGCGATGAAGGTCATCGTGTCTTCGAGCGTCGGCTGTATGCTCTGTGCAGATACATGCAATGCAAGCAACAGTGCCAGCCACATCAGCATACTAAGTCTCTCAATTGTTCTCATTGTCGTTCACAGTCCCTGTTGGCTAGAAGATCACTTTTTGCTTTCAAAACGTTAGTGCGAGTTTCCAATCTTCCGACCAAGAGTGTCCAACTTGTGTTGGAGGCTTTCCGGCTGAAGCTCACCACTTCCACTAAATATTCCCACGCATGGTATTAGCCAAATCTGTTAATCGTGAGATCGGATCTACAGTCGAAACTGTGGACATCACCGTGTTGGGGGTCATGAGGTCGCCGATGCCAACCTTTGCAATGCCAGCGATTCCAGAGATCGGTGAGGTTACGGTCGTCCAGCCAAGGTTCAAATTGGCATTGTCAACAGCGGCCTGGGCCGCTTGGACTTGGGCCTGGCCGGACCTTTCCATGCTCGTTGCTTTGTCCAGTTCGGCCTGGCTTACGGCCTTCTCTGCAACGAGAGGCGTGAAGCGTTTCACGTCAATCTGCGCTTGGCTGAGAAAGGCCCTGGCCTGCGCCAGTTGTCCTTTCGTCTGCTCCAGTGCCGCCTGTGCCTGGCGCTGATCGAGCTGGAACATCGCCTGGCCTTTCTGTACGAAAGACCCTTCCATGTAAAGTCGCTTCAGCAGAAAGCCTTCCACTTTGGGGCGAATATCGGCATCAGTGTTGCCGGCCATCGTTCCGACCCATTCCTGATGGATGCTTACGTCTCTCTGCATCACTGGCGCCACGGTCACACTTGGAGGGTGCGGCGCGGGTGCGGTATTTTTCGAAGAACAACCGGCAAGGATAACGAGTCCCAAAAGCAAAACACCTGGCAATCTGAGGCCGCTTTTGTATTTTTGCAGCACTGCACACTCCTTGGACGTGCGTAGGTCCTTATCACTTCCCTCACAGGAGACAACACTGTCCAGCCCGGTCATCCCACACCCTCGAGGCATTACAATCCGTAGCTCAATAAGGCGGTGGCCACGGTGGCGTTAGGGGGGCGCTGAGGGCGAAGCTGCAGACCGAGAATCACGGCAGTAGCGTGGCGACCAGTCCCATCGACAGCTTCACGACATCTCTTGCTGCATCTCCCAGATGACTTGTGGGCACAACGCCGCCAAGAAACATGCCAAACAGAGTACCACCGAATACACACGCTAACACCAGCAGGCTGATTGTGATACTCATTTGCCGCCCTAAGCCGCTACTTACAACGTTTCAATCACCAGTTGGCAACACTATCCGCCTACCATTTGCTCAAGCCTGCTAAGGTTTTCACCCTTGCCTCGGCGGAATGGTTCTTCAGACTGAAGCATCCTGAGCAAGCGTAATTTCACGACAAAGCTGGAGGTCTTGCAACTGTCATTTGTGACAGGTACGAGACGGCGCGGGGGACGTTTGCGCGTACATTCGCGCCGCACAAAAGGAATCGGCGGCCCGTTAGTGTCCACTGTCACAAGTGACAGTGGACAGCCAGGCGCAAACTGTAGTGAACTGTGAACGACGAAGGTGTGCAGGACGGGGTATCGCTGGAAATTTGGAGGGTCAGCCAATCTCGTCACGTTTCAAAACGCCAAAACGGCACCCGCAAGGGCTTTCGCTGCGACAAAGTTCAAAAATGAACCTACTGTTATTCGTCCCGATTTGTGGATTGGGGCGTTCTTTTCCGGGGATGCGTGCAAGACTTAACCCTCCCCTTGTTGTGTCGCAGCGACTCAGGTGGATAGGCAAGATGTGTACCTAAGAATTCTCCGGTTTTGAAGGAGGAGATGCAGATGAAGAAACGAATTGCAATGTATTGCGCGCTCTTGATTCCCATTGTCGTGATTACGTTTTCTCAGCAAACCGCGCAAGGCCAAAATACACAGCAGCAAGCTAAGCCGGCTGCGACGGATACGCAACAGAAAAACATCCAGGAATACGTTGAACTGTTGCGCAGTGACGTTCGACAGCAGAAGGCTGAGATTATGGGAGCCATGATGGGCTTGGATGTCGACCAGGCGGCCAAGTTCTGGCCCATCTACAGCGCCTATGACCAGGAATTAACCAAACTGAACAATCTTAGGCTCGCAAACATTCAGGAATACGCGCGCAATTCCGATCAAATGACCGACGCCAAGGCGGATGAACTGATTCAGAATGCTTTCAAATACCGCAAGCAGCGATCGGAGCTTTTGGCGGAATATTATGGCCGCGTAAAGGAGTCGCTGGGTGCCATCGAAGCTGCCCGCTTCCTTCAGATTGAAGATCAGTTGCTGGCAATCATTGATCTTCAAATTGAGTCGGCCTTGCCCATTGTGGGGCATGAGTACTGAGATCAACGAGGGAGAGAAGAAACATGCGATACGCCATAGTCCGTACAGCGGCAATATTGGGGTTGGGTTTGGCGCTCACAGCGGTAGGACAAGCGCAAGCAGCGGCAAGGAAAGTAACCGTCCCCGCGGGAACGCGGATCCTGATCCGCATGGTCAATTCCGTGGATTCGAGCAAACAACAGGTGGGCTATCGCTTCACCGCCAATCTCGAGGCAAACCTGCAGGTGGGCGACGTGGTAGTGGCGCCCAGAGGAACCACGGTCTATGGACGGCTTGCCACAGCTAAATCGGCGGGCAACATGTCCGGCGGCGCCGAACTGACACTCGAACTGACTGATATCGTCATCAATGGCACTGCGTATCCACTTCTGACCAGTACCTACCAGGTAGCCTCACAAGGTCAGGGTAGCAAGACCGCCAAGAGGGTCGTTGGCGGCACGGGACTCGGGGCACTCATTGGCGGTATCGCCGGCGGGGGAAAAGGCGCCGCAATCGGCGCGGGGGTTGGAGCTGCAGCCGGCACTACGGTATCCGCAGCTACCAAGGGCAAGCAGGTGTCTGTGCCAAGCGAGGCTCTGCTCGAATTTCGCCTGCAACAACCCGGCACGCTCCCCGTGGCGCGGTAGATGGCGGTAGATAACGATGACTAGACGTTGTAATCGCCAGGCGAAGCCGTTCCTCTTTAAACGCGAC
>CAVTSI010000014.1:0-234019 GCA_963737435.1 uncultured Acidobacteriaceae bacterium
CTGCTGCCTATCGACAGCGAGCACAACGCCGTTCACCAATGCATGCGTGGCGGGCGTCGCGACGAGGTCCATCGCATCTGGCTGACCGCCTCCGGTGGTCCATTTCTGCACACCCCGGCAGCGAATTCTCCAGAATCACGGTGGAGCAGGCCCTCAATCACCCGACCTGGAAGATGGGCAAGCGCATCACCATCGATTCTGCAACCCTGATGAATAAAGGCTTCGAGGTCATCGAGGCGTGCCGTCTGTTCGACATGCCGCCGAGCAAGTCAGCGTGCTGGTACATCCGCAGAGCACGATTCACTCCATGGTCGAGTTCGTGGACGGCAGCCTGCTCGCTCAACTCTCGGTCACGGACATGCGCTTGCCGATCCTGTACGCGCTGATGTATCCCGATCGCATCGAGTCGGACTTGCGCTTTCCGGTGGAGGAGTTGCGGCGGCTGGACTTCGCTCCTCCTGACCTGGACAAATTTCCTTGCTTACGTTTGGCTTACCAGGCAGTCGAAGCAGGAGGCGCTAAAACAATCGCCCTGAACGCGGCCGACGAAGTGGCCGTGGCGGCATTCCTCGAAGGTAGCTATTGGATTTCTGGACATTCCCGCTACAATAGAAGCGATCGTGAGGGAAACTTCGGCCCGGGTCCCAGAATCGATAAAGGAGGTATTGGCATTCGATGATGATGCTCGTCGCCGGGCACGCGATCGCATCCATTCGTACGCTGGGCTCCAAGGTTGATTCGAGCGCGTCAGTTCTCCCGCCTTAGCCAAACAAGGGCTGGAACGGGACACTTAGCGGATTCCCCGGGTCAAAAAGATTTATCGCATCGTTTCTATGCCGTGGTTTCGATGGCAGTCGTGCTCGGGATCATGATCCTGATCCACGAATTTGGCCATTATGCCGCCGCGAAATACTTCGGCGTACGCGTAGATGTGTTCTCCATCGGCTTCGGCAAGCGGCTTGGGGTTTCCGCCGCGGCGAAACCGATATCGCATCAGCGTCCTGCCGCTGGCGGCTACGTCAAAATGGCCGGGGAGAATCCGCTGGAATCGCGCAGCGGCGCGCCCGACGAATTCATGTCGCATCCCCGCTGGCAGCGCTTCGTGATCGCCATCGCCGGTCCGGCCATGAACATCATGCTGGCCGTCGTCCTTCTCACCGGCGTCTTCATGGTGCACTATGAGCGTCCGGTCTATCTCGATCAGCCCGCCGTAATGGGATGGGTGATGGAGAACTCGCCGCGGCCAAGGCGGGGATCGAGCAGGGCGACCGCATCGTCCGCATCGATGGCCAGCAGAATCCCACCTGGGAAGATGTCATCCTCAAGGTGGCGATCACCTCCAGAGGCCCATCGATGTCGCCATTCAGCGCGGCAACGAGATTGTGGAGAAACAAATCCAGCCCGAGCTGCAAGATGGGTCCGACCAATACGGCAGCGTCGGCTGGCAGCCTGAAGAGCCGTCGCCGTAACCGAACTGGTTGCGGACATGCCCGCTGCTCGGGCCGGCGCTCAAGTAGGCGACGAGACGTGGCGATCAACGGTCGGCCCATGGCTCGCTGCTTTCCATCATCCATACCTGCGACAGAACGGCGCCAAGCCGGTGGACGTCAGTGTTTTCCGCGACGGCAAAGAGCACTCAATATAACCCCGGTGCAAACGGAGGAGAACGGGCAAAAGGGATATCGTCTCGGCTTCCACTCCGAACCGATGAAACCGACAAGCTTCCCTGCCGCAAGCTTTCAATCGCTGAAGGAAAACAAGCGGTACTCGCTGTTGATGGTGGACCTCGTCCAGAAGCTGGTAGAGAACAAAGCGTCGATTAAGCAGATGGATGGTCCCATCGGCATCGCGCGCGCTTCAGGCGACGCCGCCCGACAGCCCGGATGGACGCCGCTGCTCAGCCTGATGGCAATGATCAGCCTCAACCTCGGCATCGTCAACCTGCTGCCTATTCCGATTCTCGACGGCGGTATAATCCTGTTGCTGATCGTCGAGGGCGCTGATGCGGCGCGATATCAGCCTGCGCATCAAGGAGCGGATCTACCAGACCGCCTTTGTTTTCCTCGTCCTGTTGCGTCGTCGTGATTTACAACGACCTGATGAAAGCTTTGCCGGGATTGGCGCAGCGGCTACCTTGAGGGAAAGGTCCTTGCAAGTCAAAACGGGGCGCATTCTGCGCCCCGTTTTTGATTGCGGAATTTTCTTCACTCACCTTGTGCGGAAGTTAAGAGTGTCATCCTGAGCGGAGCGCAAGTCCGCGGTGGCGGACTCGCGCGCAGTCGAAGGACCCCTATAGCTGCAAAAACTCACAGCGTGGACACGTAGCGTAGCAATAGAGTCGAGATTGCTGGCGGCCAAAGGGTTCCTTCGACTCCTCGCTCCAACACCCCAGCAAGCACAAACCCGGTGCTTGCTGGGACCCCGTTTGCGCTCGTCGCCCAGGATGACAACAACAAAAATCGACCGCTGCGCTGACCCTTCACGACTCGACTACTCGTTTCTCAACCGGCCTATGTGTTCCTCCCCACACCCGTGATGCGGGTGACATCGAGATTTGGTGAAGGAGAAACCCGCGAAAGGTTCGTTCCAGTTGTGGGCCATGTCGGTCAACATGGGAATCGCCACAGCCTCAGCCAGCGGCAGCGAATGGGCGTAGTCGTAGCGCCAATCGAGAGCGGCGTGGAGACGGCCCATGCAATCTCGCGGCCAGCTTTCTTGCATTCCGCCGCCCGACGGTCAAATTGATTATCCATGGGACCTCGTCGCGGCACGAGCGACGAGCCGTCTTCGCTGGCCTGCGCCTCCTTCAATCCCGGGATGGAGTAAGTCTGCGTCAGATCGTTGAACCATGCCTTCACGATGGTGGCGCGCGGCGCCCGCCACGGACGCCATGACCCTGGCCGTACAACGAGGTGTGTGGACAGCCCTCGGGGAAAGCGTGGGGCATGAAGTACGTGCCATGTTGCGCAAACACCCGGCTGAGCGCTTCGCAATGCATCGCATCCGACTGCATCAGGATAACTTGCTGGCCAGTGATGGTCATGTGGACCAGTCCGCCGAAGGCCTGCGGCCGCAGGTGGCGATCCGCAAAAACCGCTTCTGATACCAGGCGGCTTTCAGCGCCCGCTGCGAGACTTCGGCCACCAAGGTCTTCAAGTGGGGCGCTCCAAATGTCCCGAAGCCGTTGTCCGTTCCCGGAACCCACGTAGGGATTGTTGGGGTCGAGTGGCGCCCCAACATCAATAACCAGACAGGCGTTGAAGTAGGCTTCAAAGAGCACATCGACGTGAACGTAGGCTGCCAGCCCACGCCCATTGCGCATGTACTGCAAATTCGGATCGTTTTGATTCTGGGCAAATGGGCCTTGGCCGTTCTGCACCGCCAGCCATGAGGCCTGGTCGGTCATGTAGTCCACGCCGGGCACATAGGTTGTCATCAGTTGGGTAACCGGCAGCGCTCCAAACAAGAAGGGCTTGAGGATGAATGCGATGGGTAGGCCCCAGCACGTCACCGGCGGTGAAGCCGCGAAACAGATTTTGCGGGTGACCGGTCTCGGGCCATGAAACTGCGGCAGGGTGTTCAGCCCGGCGATGGCCGCCTGGGTCAGGGGCTCGTTTCCGTATTGCGTAAAGTTCACGTCGCGGCACAGCGCCATCCAATAGTTTCGACCGCGGCGTCCGCGATCGCCCGGCTGGCCACCGAAGGCGGCGTTCCGATGGCACTTGATGGGAGTCGCATCCTTCCAGGTCGAACGCGAGCCCCGACTGAGGATCCACCAGCGGCGTATTGCCGCCAATCTGAATCTGTTCGAACAGACTGGGATTTCCGCTGTTTACCGCGGTCAAGAAGCTCTGATACGAACTGCTCGTCACTTCGCCGACGCTGTTGTGCACCAAACCTTTGGAAAAGTTTCCGATGTAGTGGGGGAAATTTCTACTCGTCGCCATTGGTGATCTGCCGGGGAACCGGAACCAGGGCTTCCTGGCGGGCTGCATCTACGCGATTTTGATACGACTCCCGGACGCGCCTATCGCTTAGAGCCAGGTGAATGCTGCACGCCGCCCAGACTGTCCGTGCCGCTGGACTGTGCGGAAGCGACGGATGGCGCCGCCAACACGCCCGCGGCGACCGTCGCCGCCGGCCCGGCCTGCAGCAGAAACTTGCGCCGGTCTGGAAATTCGGAAGTGTTTGGGGTGGAGGGGCGGCTCACCTCTAGAACATTACCAGCTCGATTCTTATCTTCGCTCATTGGAGCACTTCCTCTCCTTTGTCTTTCGTTCTAAGGGAATATCCGGCCAGATTTCCAAATGTGGCTGCGAACTGCATTCCCGGTATGTCGAGTTCAGTTGGGATTAGTAGAAGACACCGTTTCACCAGCGATCAGGGGAGCGCTGGTGAGGTACTCTACGGCACTTCTCTAACGATGGTTTTGTCGCTTGCTCCGGCCGCGCAATCTGAAAATTTGGTCACCCGGAACGCTCAGGTTGTGCATTTAACAAGGCAGAGCTTCATTCTGGCACAGGGATGAAATGCTACAAAAAAAGTTGTGCTTCCCAACATGGGAAAGCCTAGGCAACGGGAGGCATGAGCGCGGCGGATACCGACCCGTTCCTAAAAGGGAAAGGCTCCCGTATCTCGGGAGCCTCTCTGGGGGCAATAAAAATAGTGGTTTACGACTGCGAGCCGTCGTTGCGCTTCAGGGTCGGACGATCGTCGTCGGTCTTGCCAGTGCCGCTTCCGCTATCGGTGGACGGATTGTCGGCCGTAGCCCGCCGCAACGTCGGACGGTCTTTGTTGTCCTTGTCGTTCTGCACCTTGTGCCGGTTCTCGATCGAGGCCAGCCGCGCCTTCACCTGCTCGAACTCCGAGGTGTCCACGATGTATTCGGCCGCGCGGGAAGAACGTTCTTCATCTCTTGTTGCGCGGCCGCCACGCGGTCGGCGTCATGGGGTGCGAAGAGAAAGCCTTGGCCAGCGTGCCCGGCTTCTTCTTCTCCTGGGCTTCGATCTTCTCGAAGAACGAGATGAACGACTGCGGATCGTATCCCGCCTTGTACATGTACTCCATGCCCAGGAAGTCGGCTTCGCTCTCGAAGTTGCGCGAGAACTTCATGAAGGTCAGCGGCACGCCGATGCTCAGCGCGGCCTGCGTCCCCTCGTAACCGCCCAGCCGCCGGGAACGAAGATCAGCGGAATGCTGGCCAGGTTGACGATGTTGCCGCGGGTCTGCTCGCGGGCCACGTGGCAGGCCGCGACGTGGGCGATCTCGTGCGCCATCACGCCGGCCAACTCGGCTTCGTTGTCGGCGGCCAGAATAGGCCGGAGTTCACATAGAAGAATCCGCCGGGAAGCGCGAAGGCATTGATCTCGTCGGTGTCAATCACCTTGATGGTGAAGGGACCTTGGCGTCCGAGTTGCGCACCAGGTTCTGGCCGATACGGTTGACGTACTCGGTGACCACCGGATCGTTGACCATCTTGGCGCTGTGCTCCACCTGCTGCGAGTACGCGCGCCCCATCGCCACTTGCTTGTCGAGCGAGTACCAGTTGCCCACTCCCTTGTTGCAGCCGACGTTGCGGTTGCCGATGGCGTCGATGTTGTTCATAGTGCTGGGGTGGGGGCGTTTTTGTCCGGCTTCTCCGGCTTTTCCGCGCGGGCGGATTCGAGGTGTCCGGCGCGGGCGGATTCGAGGTATCGGAGCTGGCGGACTGACGCGGCGTTCGGATCCTGGGATGTAGAACTCTGGTTCTGAGCCACGCCGAAGGAACCAGCATGAGTGCCAGGGCGCAGCAGCCGAGATAGCGGAATAGGGAACGCATGATGTACACCTTTTCGGGCCTGATCGCGGGCCAGATAGACTCCCGCCTCTGAGTCCCCTAAGCCCTGTTATAAACCCAAAGCGGGCCGATTTGTCGTCCGCTGAACCTTTTATTTTCCGCGAGGTTACCGGCCAAAATCCAACCGCAATTCCAGGCTCTCACCAGTCAGATGAGCCTGCTCCATGAAAGGGTTCCACATATTGGACGGCTGAGTTCCGGAATTCGCAGCCTTCCGGAATGAGTTGTCATGAGGAACGGCCTTCAGCCCGTGAGGGATATGCTGTTCTTCAATGTGGTTTTCAGAGCTAACGACAGCAGATCCTCGCTTCGCTCAAATGACAATTCCAGAATAGTGCCCTCCGCCGTGTTAAACTTTTCGGTAGTCCTGTATGGCTCAAATTCAGCGCAGAAAAACTTACACCGCCATGGTTGGCGGAGTTCGCGTCGGCAGCGATGCACCAATTGTGGTGCAGTCCATGACCAACACCGACACCGCCGACATCGACGGCACCATCCGGCAGTGTGCCGCTCTGGCCCGCGCCGGCTCCGAGCTGGTGCGCGTCACCGTCAACAACGATGCCGCCGCGGCCGCCGTGCCGCACATCGTGGACGGCCTCGACCGCCTGGGCATGCCGGTGCCTATCATCGGCGACTTCCACTACAACGGCCACATCCTGCTGAAGAAGTATCCCGCGTGCGCGCGGACGCTGGCCAAGTATCGCATCAATCCCGGCAATGTCTCGATCGGCAAGAAAGACGACGACAACTTCCGCACCATGATCGAAGTCGCCATCGAGAACGATAAGCCGGTGCGCATCGGCGTCAACTGGGGTTCGCTGGACCAGTCGCTGCTGACGCGCCTGATGGACGAGAACTCCAAGCTCGACGATCCCAAGGACGCGCGCGACGTGACCATGGAAGCCATGGTGCAGAGCGCGTTGCGCTCCGCCGACCTCGCGGTCAGCTACGGTTTGCGCAAGGACCAGATCATTCTCAGCGCCAAAGTCAGCGGCGTGCAGGACCTGATCGACGTCTATCGCGAGCTGGGCCGCCGTTGCGAGTACCCGCTGCATCTGGGCCTCACCGAAGCCGGCATGGGCGCCAAAGGCATTGTCAGCAGCACCGCCGCGCTGGCCGTCCTGATGCAGGAAGGCATCGGCGACACCATTCGCGTCTCGCTCACGCCCGCGCCCAACGGCGACCGCACCGAAGAGGTCACGGTCGCGCAACAGATTCTGCAGTCCATCGGCATCCGCAGCTTCACGCCGCAGGTCACCGCGTGTCCCGGTTGCGGGCGCACCACCAGCACCTTCTTCCAGGAGATGGCTGAGCAAATCCAGAGCTACCTGCGCGAGCAGATGCCGGTGTGGAAGACGCGCTACTCCGGCGTGGAAGAGATGAAGGTCGCGGTGATGGGTTGCGTGGTCAACGGGCCGGGCGAGTCGAAGCACTCCAACATCGGCATCTCGCTGCCGGGCACATTCGAGGAGCCGAAAGCGCCGGTGTACGTCGACGGCCGCCTGATGCTGACGCTCAAGGGCGACCACATTGTCGAGGAGTTCATCAAGATTCTCGACGAGTACGTGGACTCGCACTACGCGGCAAAAGAGCAGAAGCTGGTGGGGATAAGCAATTAGCAACTAGCAATTAGACTAGCTCTTTAAAGAACTTCGGTTCAGCCAGCTTGGTAGAGCTGGCCTTCAGGCCAGCGTTTGAGCGCTCCCTCTATTTATCTCATTTTGTCATCCCGACCGAGGGCTTCACGACCGAGCGGAGGGACCTGCTTCTCTGTCTGCGCCGTCAATTGTTGTTGCTCGCGCTCCGATGGCTCTCGTGTTCTAATACTTCCGTGACCTCATGTCTCCGTGGTAATCCTGCTTTGCCGTCCTCCGAGAAAAAGCCGACGCGCGACCCCGGCGCCAAGCCCGTCTCCGCGGCCACGCTGAAGCTGCGCCTGCTGAAGAAGCTGAAGTGCACACTGAAGTACGAAAAGCTGGCGTGGGACTGCGGGCGCGAAGCTCGTGGCCGGCGTGGACGAAGTCGGCCGGGGATCGCTGTTCGGACCGGTGGTCGCGGCGGCCGTGATCCTCGACCCGAGCTATCGCATTCGCGGGCTGCGCGATTCCAAGCTGCTGGACCGCGAGACCCGCGAGAAGCTCGCGCCCCGCATTCGCGAACACGCGCTGGCCTGGGCGATCGCCGCAGTCGACGTCGCCACCATCGATCAGATCAATATCTACTGGGCCTCGAAGCGCGCCATGGAAGTGGCCGTCTGCGAAGCTCACGCTGCGGCCCGACCATCTGCTGATTGACGCCATGCGCATCAACTTCGAATGCGCGCAGACGCCAATCATCCACGGCGACGCGCTCTCGGCCTCGATTGCCGCGGCTTCCATCATCGCCAAAGTCGAGCGCGACGCGATGATCAGCGCCTGGGACCCGGTCTTCCCCGAGTACCGGCTGGCGTCCAACAAGGGCTACAGCACGCCGCATCATCTGAAGATGCTGCGCGAGAAAGGCCCGACGCCCGCTGCATCGGCTGTCGTTCGCGCCAGTGTGGACGTCGTCGGCGCCGCAGGAGGTGCTGGAGTTCATGCTGGAGGGGGAAAGCAACTAGCACTCTTCTTGCAACGACTCGGCCGCTCGCGCATCTTATCCAACATGGCAAATACAGAGACGGCGATTCTCGGCGGCGGATGCTTCTGGTGCGTGGAAGCCGCTTTTCAGCAGTTGGAAGGCGTTCAATCGGTGGTGTCAGGCTACATGGGCGGACGCGTTCCCAACCCGACCTACGAGCAGGTTTGCGGCGGACAAAGGGGTCACGTCGAGGTCGCGCAGATCACCTTCGACCCGGCCATCATCAGCTACGAAGACCTGCTGGAGGTGTTCTTCACCCTTCACGATCCGACGACGCTGAACCGGCAGGGCAACGACGTCGGCGAACAGTATCGCTCGGTCATCTTTTATCGCGATGAAGAGCAGCGCAAAACCGCGCAGGCCGTGATCGACGACCTCACCAAGGAACACGCGTTCGCCAATCCCATCGTGACCGCCATTGAACCGGCTTCAACCTTTTACGCCGCCGAGAACTATCACCAGGACTACTTCAAGAACCATCCCTACCAGCCGTACTGCATGTTCACGGTCTCGCCCAAGGTGAAGAAGATTCGGGAGAAGTTTGCGGCGCGGCTGAAAGGCTGGGGTGTAGAAGCCCGGCCTCACTTGCCATGCTTATGGCGCTCGGGCATGCCGAGACTGCGGACCGTGTCGTTCTCGAAGTCAAATTCGATCAGCACGGCCAGCTCGTCGCCCACCACCCAGCCATCGTGACCCGGCTCGATGACCACCACTTGCGGAGCGCGGAACTCCACGATGCAGCCGTCCTCGTACTCAATGTGGATCTGCCCGAAGGCCAGAAACCCCGCGTGGGCATGCATGCATAGATCGGTGCCGCTGACGGGCTTCATGTGCTTCGACCAGCGAAATCCCGGCGGATAGATGACCCGCTTGATGCGGGCCGCTCCGGCGGCTGCGATATCGAGCTGGACGCCGCCGACTACGCGGTGCTGAGTTCCCTTCATCGGTGCGAGGAGAGGATTGGCATCACTCATCAACATATCCTCCGAAGTCTCGGCGCGAACGCTGGCATCGCTTCAGGATTCTGCAAACGAGGGAAGCGCGCGTCCGGCGTGTCCCTGAGGATACCGCAGCCAGCCAGCCTCCGCCAGAAACGCAGAAAGAAAAAATTTTGTTTTCACCACCGAGATCACGGAGGGCACCGAGAAAAAACAAGAATTGACCTCCGTGTTCTCCGTGTCGCAGCCTGCCCTGAGCGAAGCCGAAGGGTGGTGACGACGTTCCACTCACTCGCACCAGCCGACAGCAGACGCGCTAAAATATCGCGATGGCCGATTCGCTTTATTTGAGCATGTGGTTTCCCAGCTTCCACGAAGAGGAAATGTGCCGCGCGCGGTCGGCGTGATGCGGCAGTTCCTTTTTTCGGAGGTGCGCGAGGGAATCACCTCTTGTCGGTGCATCCGGTGGCGTGGTCGGAGCCAACGGTGCTGGAGCGGCGGTTCAACCCGGGAATCTCGCCGGAGGAAGCAGCCGAGATCGCCAGCGAGTTTGCTCACGACGATTTCGCTTTCGTGTTCGAAGCCTTCTGGGACTTGTGGGTGCCGAATGATGACGCGGAGGTGAAGCTTGGGTGCAGCGTCCGATAGCGGTGCGCTTCGTGGTGCATGGAGTCGAGTTCGACGAGGGCATCTACGCGACGACGGGCACGTAGAGTGGATTCGGTCTGGACACGTCTTTCTGTTCGAGGGACTGCAGTTGTCGCCGCTTCATCGAAGACCATGTTCGGTACAACGTTGCCAAACTGGTAGCGTTCACGATCGCGGTCGAAAAAACTGGTAAGTCGGCGGGACGGGTGTTGTGGTCGGAGTCGGAGAACAATCTGGCGCAGAAGTTGATTGCGCAGCTGCAGCAGACGCAATAGGGGCGGTGCCTTTTGCGAGGGACCTGCTTTAGCTGAAAGCTGATTTACAGCGAATCCTTGCTAACAAATTCCGGAAAGAAAAACTGGTCGAGGAGCTTCATGGCTAAGTCGCTTACCGACGCCTCCTCGCCGTTCTGCTTAATACAGACCACCCCATCATCGCTAACGTCGAAAGTCAGCTTGACCGCCTCCCACCCTATTCCATCCACCACAATGCCCGACCTGTCTTTTGCAAGGGAGAGGGTTAGGCGCTTAGGATCGGAGCGGGATTGGCCGGGGAGCACCGGAGTAGAGAGAATAACTACTCGCTCATAGGAGTTCCATTGGTAAAGACGGGCATCTTCTCTTTTCTTCGCCTCGTCCACCCAAGGGGTTATGGCGTCCCACAGATTATTAAGAATCGTTCCAGCGGCTTGCTCTATTAGTGCAGACCGGCGGAAAACGGATTCGCGCTGCTTCAGGCGGTCGTCAATCCAATTCATTCCGCATAGCCCCTTACTGCTCTTTTTGGTGCCTAAATTCCGAAACTTAATTTCCCTGGGACAGGCACTTTCAAGCGGAACCCAAGCTCATCAACGACAAGACTATTCAAAGCCTAATTCGTTTCTCCGGTGCGCTCGCTTCTAGGGCCGAAAAGGTGTGTTGCCCAGACGCTTACGTTCTTACCGCCGAGCGGCGCGGCTGAGGCCGCGCCTCGGATCGCTCCTCACTTGCACTTTCCATGCGAACCGGCGCTATAGACAAGGTCCACCTCGGCTCCCGTCAATTCCCGGTTGTAGATCTCCCAATTCGTCAAGGTCGCCATTGAACCAGCCCGACAGCGGAGGCGCCGCCGTCCGAGTACCGATCCGCAGAGGGCTATTATTTACCAAGGATCCAAGGTGGCCTGCGGTGACCTGCCCCATAGCGACGCCGTCGAGGTAAAAGGTGATCCCGTTTGGCGCAGTCCGGTTGACGCTGACCGCGACGTGATGCCACATTCCGTCGTAGAGCGTAAGGGCGGTGGAAAAGTAGTTTGAGTAGCCACTCGGGTCGGCGAGTTGAAGTCCCAAATAGTGTTTACCCAAGGCGCTGGCACCTCTGTACACGAAGAAGTGATAGCCCAGCAGCGGCGAGTCGCTTCGCTTGTCCACAATGGCCATCACACCTGGGGGCGCCGAGGCGGGAATGTTGACCCACGTATCAATCGAGAAGTTTCCTAGGCAGGTCGAGTAGCTGCCGTTGCCACTGTACTCGGGACCGACGCAAGTTGTCGTCGTGCCCCCCGGACCGAAGTTGGTGGCGATCGTGGAAGGAGATTCCACGTACTGATTGGTTCCGTTGAAGCTCGCAGCTCCCGCGACTTCCCCGGCAGTAATTCCAAGTGGACCGTTTACTTGCGTGCCAGGGTTGCCTGTGGCCAGGTTTGCTGAAGTGGTTATCGGAGACGGCTCGTCGAAGGGGTACCGGCGACCATCGTAGTGTTAGGAGGTGTGTAGCAGGCGGCATTATTCGGGACCGTTATGGAGAGCTCATTCATCAACACTGGGTCGCCAGTATCCGTAACGAACGACATAAAGTAG
Source organism: uncultured Acidobacteriaceae bacterium (assembly GCA_963737435.1). Classification (GTDB taxonomy): domain Bacteria; phylum Acidobacteriota; class Terriglobia; order Terriglobales; family Acidobacteriaceae; genus Bog-257. The sequence goes on from CAVTSI010000014.1 coordinate 11,879, forward strand.
ATTCCTGGAGTCAGATGGCCAGTGGTATCAAGGTCTGCTATACCAAAGTAAGGGGCGCTGCCATCCTGTTTAGCTCGATTGTAAGGTACGCTAACGTCAACTGGGTTACCAATTTGATTGAGATTTATGTCGTATGCTGTCATCTCTAGGCCTATGGACCCTGGGTGGCCGGGGACGAACTGGGCTCCAACCTGCGATACACCTTGGTTGAAGAAGAGACCGACAACAAACAGCCCTAGCAAGCAATCTCCTTGCACGAAGTCTCCATAGAAAGTCGGGTCTCCAAGATTGTAGAAGCTATTGGGTGCTGCTTCTACCGCCACGTAACTACCACATTTAAATTTCATAGATATCGGGACGGGGCGAGAAAACGGAGAGGATGCAACAGTGCCCGGAGCCCCAAACTGGCACCAGAACAACAAACTCCCGTTATCGTTAGCTGTTCCGGGCCTGGTGGTGACAGCTACTACGTTTTGTCCCACCGCAGTTGCGATCGTGGCCAGCACCAATAGCCCGGAGAAAAGTAGCTTCCTTTTCATCGCATCCTCCTTATGCCTTGGGTTTCTTCCCACAACTGAGAACTAGTTGCGACGGTCAATGCATCTAAAACAGCATTGCACTCCCGAGAAAGCCCCATGTCAACGCTATTTCTCATGCCGCTCTTTCCGCCCTCCGATCGCACTGCTCCCAAAGGGCAACATCGGACTTTGTATGCGTTCACCCCTTGCTTCTTCCCGCGTTCAATTGACACAAATTCTGACCACAAAAAGCACAGCCCGTGAGATGGGCTCACGGGCTTAACCTACCCGCAAGGATTCTTCGGAATCTGGGCAGGTTTGCGCCTCTGCATCGCTCCGAGAACCCCTGCGGAACTAACCAGAAATAGGGGTTCGAGGCCCAGTATGCCTGAACCGCAGATCGCTGTCTGTGACAAAGAGCACGTTTTCAACTTACGAAGGTAACCAGTGACTTCAGATCGCCCATCTGTGACGCGGCAGTCCGTAAGGACCGTCGTTCTGAAAATGCAGGATTAAGGTGCCTGTACTCTGTCGGCTGTATCCTGCCGGATTCATATACGTTCACCCTTGCTTCTTCCCCCACCTTAGCAATACGTTTTTATGTGCCTGTTACTCGTTTTTAGTTACGTATTGCTAAGGTGGGGGAAGAAGCAAGGGTGAACGTATATGAATCCGGCAGGATACAGCCGACAGAGTACAGGGCCTGCATTTTCTTGAACGACGGTCCTTACGGACTGCCGCGTCACAGATGGGCGATCTGAAGTCACTGGTTACCTTCGTAAGTTGAAAACGTGCTCTTTGTCACAGACAGCGATCTGCGGTTCAGGCATACTGGGCCTCGAACCCTATTTCTGGTTAGTTTCCGCAGGGGTTCTCGGGAGCGATGCAGAGGCGCAAACCTGCCCAGATTCCGAGAATCCTTGCGGGTAGGTTAAGCCCGTGAGCCCATCTCACGGGCTGTGTGCTTTTTGTGGTCAGAATTTGTGTCAATTGAACGCGGGAAGAAGCAAGGGGTGAACGCATACAAAATCCCGGATGTGTGCCCTTTGGGAGCAGTGCGATCGGAGGGCTCAAGAGCGGCATGAGAAATAGCGTTGACATGGGGCCTTCTCGGGAGTGCAATGCTGTTTTAGATGCATTGACCGTCGCAACTAGTTCTCAGTTGTGGGAAGAAACCCAAGGCATAAGGAAGGATGCGGATGAAAAGGAAGCTACTTTTCTCCGGGCTATTGGTGCTGGCCACGATCGCAACTGCGGTGGGACAAAACGTAGTAGCTGTCACCACCAGGCCCGGAACAGCTAACGATAACGGGAGTTTGTCGTTCTGGTGCCAGTTTGGGGCTCCGGGCACTGTTGCATCCTCTCCGTTTCTTGGCCCCGTCCCGATATCTATGAAATTTAAAGGTGGTAGTTACGTGGCGGTAGAAGCAGCACCCAATAGCTTCTAAATCTTGGAGACCCGACTTTCTATGGAGACTTCGTGCAAGGAGATTGCTTGCTAGGGCTGTTTGTTGTCGGTCTCTTCTTCAACCAAGGTGTATCGCAGGTTGGAGCCCAGTTCGTCCCCGGCCACCCAAGGTCCATAGGCCTAGAGATGACAGCATACGACATAAATCTCAATCAAATTGGTAACCCAGTTGATGTTAGCGTACCTTACAATCGAGCTAAACAGGATGGCAGCGCCCCTTACTTTGGTATAGCAGACCTTGATACCACTGGCCATCTGACTCCAGGAATCTACTTTATGTCGTTCGTTACGGATACTGGCGACCCAGTGTTGATGAATGAGCTCTCCATAACGGTCCCGAATAATCCGCCTGCTACACACCTCCTAACACTACGATGGTCGCCTGGTACCCCTTCGACGAGCCGTCTCCGATAACCACTTCAGCAAACCTGGCCACAGGCAACCCTGGCACGCAAGTAAACGGTCCACTTGGAATTACTGCCGGGGAAGTCGCGGGAGCTGCGAACTTCAACGGAACCAATCAGTACGTGGAATCTCCTTCCACGATCGCCACCAACTTCGGTCCGGGGGGCACGACGACAACTTGCGTCGGTCCCGAGTACAGTGGCAACGGCAGCTACTCGACCTGCCTAGGAAACTTCTCGATTGATACGTGGGTCAACATTCCCGCCTCGGCGCCCCCAGGCGTGATGGCCATTGTGGACAAGCGAAGCGACTCGCCGCTGCTGGGCTATCACTTCTTCGTGTACAGAGGTGCCAGCGCCTTGGGTAAACACTATTTGGGACTTCAACTCGCCGACCCGAGTGGCTACTCAAACTACTTTTCCACCGCCCTTACGCTCTACGACGGAATGTGGCATCACGTCGCGGTCAGCGTCAACCGGACTGCGCCAAACGGGATCACCTTTTACCTCGACGGCGTCGCTATGGGGCAGGTCACCGCAGGCCACCTTGGATCCTTGGTAAATAATAGCCCTCTGCGGATCGGTACTCGGACGGCGGCGCCTCCGCTGTCGGGCTGGTTCAATGGCGACCTTGACGAATTGGAGATCTACAACCGGGAATTGACGGGAGCCGAGGTGGACCTTGTCTATAGCGCCGGTTCGCATGGAAAGTGCAAGTGAGGCGACTCGAGGCGCGGCCTCAGCCGCGCCGCTCGGCGGTAAGAACGTAAGCGTCTGGGCAACACACCTTTTCGGCCCTAGAAGCGAGCGCACCGGAGAAACGAATTAGGCTTTGAATAGTCTTGTCGTTGATGAGCTTGGGTTCCGCTTGAAAGTGCCTGTCCCAGGGAAATTAAGTTTCGGAATTTAGGCACCAAAAAGAGCAGTAAGGGGCTATGCGGAATGAATTGGATTGACGACCGCCTGAAGCAGCGCGAATCCGTTTTCCGCCGGTCTGCACTAATAGAGCAAGCCGCTGGAACGATTCTTAATAATCTGTGGGACGCCATAACCCCTTGGGTGGACGAGGCGAAGAAAAGAAACATGCCCGTCTTTACCAATGGAACTCCTTATGAGCGAGTAGTTATTCTCTCTACTCCGGTGCTCCCCGGCCAGTCCCGCTCCGATCCTAAGCGCCTAACCCTCTCCCTTGCAAAAGACAGGTCGGGCATTGTGGTGGATGGAATAGGGTGGGAGGCGGTCAAGCTGACTTTCGACGTTAGCGATGATGGGGTGGTCTGTATTAAGCAGAACGGCGAGGAGGTGTCGGTAAGCGACTTAGCCATCTCGCTCCTCGACCAGTTTTTCTTTCCGGAATTTGTTAGCAAGGATTCGCTGTAAATCAGCTTTCAGCTAAAGCAGGTCCCTCGCAAAAGGCACCGCCCCTATTGCGTCTGCTGCAATTTGGCAATCAGCTTCTGGGCCAGGTTCTCCTCCGACTCCGACCACAGCACCCGTCCGCTGAGTGCGCCATTCTTTTCGACGGCGGCGGAAAAGGCGACCAGCTTGGCAATGTTGGCGCGCAGGTGCTTTTCGACGAAGGGCGAAAGTTTCAGTCCTTCGTACACGAAGGACGTGTCCAGTCCAAAGTCCACTTCGACGTGCCCGTCTTCGCTGTAAATGCCTTCGTCAAACTCGACTCCGTGCACCAGAAAGCGCACTGCAGCCGGCCGCTGCACCCAGGTATCGCCGTGCTCGTCTTCATTCGGCACCCACAGGTCCCAAAACGCTTCGAGGACAAAAGCGAAATCGTCGTGGGCAAATTCGCCGGCCAGCTCGGCAGCTTCCTCGGGCGACATCCCCGGAGTGAAACGGCGTTCCAGCACCGTTGGCTCCGACCACGCCACCGGATGCACCGACAAGTAGGTGATGCCCTCGCGCACCGCCGAGAAAGGGAATTGCCGCAGCACGCCGACCGCGCGCGCCATCATTTCCCCTGCGCGGAAGCTGGGAAACCAGATGCTCAAATAAAGCGAGTCGGCCATCGCGATATTTTAGCGCGTCTGCTGTCGGCTGGTGCGAGTGAGTGGGGAAGAACGTCGTCACCACCCTTCGGCTTCGCTCAGGGCAGGCTGCGACACGGAGAACACGGAGGTCAATTCTTGTTTTTTCTCGGTGCCCTCCGTGTTCTCGGTGGTGAAAAGAAGATGCTTTTCTTCTCGGCGATTCTGGCGGAGGCAGGCTGGTTGCGGTATCCTCAGGGACACGCCGGACGCGCGCTTCCCTCGTTTGCAGAACCCTGAAGCGATTCCAGCGTTCGCGCCGAGACTTCGGAGGACGTTCTGATGAGTGATGCCAATCCTCTCCTCGCACCCATGAAGGGAACTCAGCACCGCGTAGTCGGCGGTGTCCAGCTCGACATCGCCGCCGCCGGAGCGGCCCGCATCAAGCGTGTCATCTATCCGCCGGGATTTCGCTGGTCAAAGCACATGAAACCCGTCAGCGGTACCGATCTGTGCATGCATGCCCACGCCGGGTTTCTGGCCTTCGGGCAGATCCACATTGAGTACGACGACGGCTGCATCGTGGAATTCAGCGCTCCTCAGGTGGTGGTGATCGAGCCGGGTCACGACGGCTGGGTGGTGGGCGACGCGCCGGCCGTGCTGATCGAGTTCGACTTCGAGAACGACACGGTGCGCAGTCTCGGCATGCCCGACCGCCACAAGCATGGCAAGTGAGGCCGGGCTTCTACACCCCACCTTTCAGCCGCGCCGCAAACTTCTCCCGAATCTTCTTCACCTTGGGCGAGACCGTGAACATGCAGTACGGCTGGTTTGGATGGTTCTTGAAATAGTTCTGGTGGTAATTCTCGGCGGCGTAAAAGGTTGAAGCCGGTTCAATGGCGGTCACGATGGGATTGGCAAAGGCGTGTTCCTTGGTGAGATCGTCGATCACGGCCTGGGCGGTTTTGCGCTGCTCTTCATCGCGATAAAAGATGACCGAGCGATACTGTTCACCGACGTCATTGCCCTGCCGGTTCAGCGTCGTCGGATCGTGAAGGGTGAAGAACACCTCCAGCAAATCTTCGTAGCTGATGATGGCCGGGTCGAAGGTGATCTGCGCGACCTCGACGTGACCCGTTTGTCCGCCGCAAACCTGCTCGTAGGTCGGGTTGCGAACGCGCCCGCCCATGTAGCCCGACACCACAGCCTCGACGCCTTGCAACTGCTGAAAAGCGGCTTCCACGCACCAGAAGCATCCGCCGCCGAGAATCGCCGTCTCTGTATTTGCCACGTTGGATAAGATGCGCGAGCGGCTGACTCGTTGCAAGGAGACTAGTTGCTATCCCCCTCCAGCATGAATTCCAGCACCTCCTGCGGCGCTGACGACGTCCACACCGGCGCGAACGACAGCCGGTGCAGCGGGCTTGGGCCTTTCTCGCGCAGCGTTTTCAGGTGATGAGGCGTGCTGTAACCCTTGTTGGACGCAAGCCTGTACTCCGGGAACACTGGGTCCCAGGCGGTGATCATGGCGTCGCGCTCGACTTTGGCGATGATGGAAGCCGCGGCAATCGAGGCCGAGAGAGCGTCTCCGTGGATGATGGGCGTCTGCGCGCATTGGAAGTTGATGCGCATGGCGTCGACCAGCAGGTGGTCGGGAATAAGCGTGAGCTTCCCGACGGCCACTTCCATGGCGCGCTTCGACGCCCAATAAATGTTGATTTGATCGATGGTGGCAACGTCAACTGCGGCGATCGCCCATGCCAGCGCGTGTTCGCGAATGCGGGGCGCCAGCTTTTCGCGGGTCTCGCGGTCCAGCAGCTTGGAATCGCGCAGCCCGCGAATGCGATAGCTGGGGTCGAGGATCACGGCGGCCGCGACCACCGGTCCGAACAGCGATCCGCGACCGACTTCGTCCACGCCGGCCACGAGCTTGGCGCCCGAGTCCCACGCCAGCTTTTCGTACTTCAGGGTGCACTTGAGCTTCTTCAGCAGGCGCAGCTTCAGCGTGGCCACGGAGACGGGCTTGGCGCCGTTGTCAGGCGATCGTATTTTTCGCGGATGATTTCATGGCGGGTGAAGATGATGCGATAAGGAAATTCTAGAGTAATTCCGAGAATGATGCGGAGGGAGGTGAAAAATTGTCGGGAGAAGAAAAGCAGGTCCCTCCGCTCGGGCTGAAGCCCTCGGTCGGGATGACAAAATAATTAGGGAGCGCTCAAACGCTGGCCTGAAGGCCAGCTCTACTAGGCTGCTGAACCCATGTTCTTAAGAGCTAGTTGCTAATTGCTAGTTGCTAGTTGCTGCTGATTCCCACCAGCTTCTGCTCTTTTGCCGCGTAGTGCGAGTCCACGTATTCGTCGAGAATCTTGATGAACTCCTCGACAATGTGGTCGCCCTTGAGCGTGAGCATCAAGCGGCCATCCACGTAAACCGGGGCCTTCGGCTCTTCGAATGTGCCCGGCAGCGAGATGCCGATATTGGAGTGCTTGGATTCGCCCGGTCCGTTGACCACGCAACCCATCACCGCCAGCTTCATCTCTTCCACGCCGGAGTAGCGCGTCTTCCATACCGGCATTTGCTCGCGCAGGTAGCTCTGGATCTGCTCAGCCATCTCCTGGAAGAAGGTGCTGGTGGTGCGTCCGCAACCTGGACACGCGGTGACCTGCGGCGTGAAGCTGCGGATGCCGATGGATTGCAGAATCTGTTGCGCAACCGTGACCTCTTCGGTGCGATCGCCATTGGGCGCAGGCGTAAGCGACACGCGAATGGTATCGCCGAGGCCTTCCTGCATCAGTACGGCCAGCGCGGCCGTGCTGCTGACGATGCCCTTGGCGCCCATGCCGGCTTCGGTGAGTCCCAGATGCAGCGGGTACTCGCAACGGCGGCCCAGCTCGCGATAGACGTCGATCAGGTCCTGCACCCCGCTGACCTTGGCGCTGAGAATGATCTGGTCCTTGCGCAAGCCGTAGCTGACCGCGAGGTCGGCGGAGCGCAGCGCGCTCTGGACCATTGCTTCCATCGTCACGTCGCGTGCGTCCTTGGGGTCGGCAGCCTTGGAATTCTCGTCCATCAAGCGCGTCAGCAGCGACTGGTCCAGCGAACCCCAGTTGACGCCGATGCGCACTGGCTTGTTGTTTGCGATGGCGACTTCGATCATGGTGCGGAAGTTGTCGTCATCTTTCTTGCCAATCGAGACATTGCCGGGGTTGATGCGATATTTGGCCAGCGTCTGCGCGCACGCGGGATACTTCTTCAGCAGGATGTGGCCGTTGTAGTGGAAGTCGCCGATGATCGGCACGGGAATGCCCAGGCGGTCAAGGCCGTCCACGATGTGGGGCACGGCAGCCGCGGCGGCATCGTTGTTGACGGTGACGCGCACCAGCTCAGAACCGGCGCGGGCCAGAGCTGCAACCTGGCGAATGGTGCCGTCAATATCGGCGGTGTCGGTGTTAGTCATGGATTGCACCACAATTGGTGCATCACTGCCGACGCGCACTCCGCCCACCAAAGCTGTGTAAGTTTTTCTGCGCTGAATTTGAGCCATACAGGACTACCGAAAAGTTTAACACGGCGGATGGCACTACTCTGGAATTGTCATTACGAGCGAAGCGAGGAATCTGCTTTCGTTAGCTCTGGAAACCACATTGAGGAACAGCAGATCCCTCACGGCCTGAAGGCCGTTCCTGATGACAACTCAATATCGGAAGGCTACGAATTCCGGAACTCGGCCGTCCAATAATGTGGAACCCTTTTATGGAGGAGGCTCATCTCACTAGTAAAAGCCTCGAATTGTGGTTGGATTTTGACCGGTAACCTCGCGGAAAATAAAAGGTTGACCGGGCGACAAATCGGCCCGCTTTGGGTTTATAACAGGGCTAAGGGGACTCAAAGGCTGGAGTCTATCTGGCCCGCCATCGGGCCCGAAAAGGTGTACATCATGCGTTACCCATCCCGTTTCCTCGGCTGCTGCGCCCTGGCACTCCTGTTGGTTCCATTCGGCGTTGCTCAGAGCCAGAGTTCTACATCCCAGGATCCGAACGCCGCGTCAGGTCCGCCTGCTTCCGATACCTCGAATGCGCCCGCGCCGGACACCTCGAATCCGCCGGCGTCGGAAAAGCCGCAGAAGCCGGACAAAAACGCCCCCAGCCCTAGCACGATGAATAACATTGACGCCATCGGCAACCGCAATGTCGGCTGCGACAAGGGAATGGGCAATTGGTACTCGCTCGACAAGCAGGTAGCCATGGGGCGCGCGTACTCGCAGCAAGTGGAGCACAGCGCCAAGATGGTGCAGGACCCGGTGGTCACCGAGTACATCAACCGGCTGGGCCAGAACCTGGTGCGCAACTCGGATGCCAAGGTGCCCTTCACCATCAAGGTGATTGACACCGACGAAATCAATGCCTTCGCGCTGCCCGGTGGGTTCTTCTACGTGAACTCCGGCCTCGTTCTGGCGGCGGACAACGAAGCTGAGTTGGCCGGTGTAATGGCGCACGAGATTGGTCACGTCGCGGCCTGTCACGTAGCTCGCGAGCAGACCCGCAGTAATATCGCCAACCTGGCCAGCATCGGGCTCATCTTCATTCCCGGCGGCTGGGCGGTGTACGAGGGTACGCAGGCCGCGCTGAGCATTGGCGTACCGGTCGCTTTCATGAAGTTCTCGCGCACCTTCGAGGCGCAGGCCGATTTCCTGGGCATGGAATACATGTACAAGGCGGGATACGATCCGCAGTCGTTCATCTCGTTCTTCGAGAAGGTCGAAGCTCTGGAAAAGAAGAAGCCCGGCACCATCGCCAAGGCGTTCGCTTCCCACCCCATGACCGATGACCGCGTTGCGGCCGCGCAGCAGGAAATGAAAACTGTTCTTCCCGCGCGCCCCGAGTACATCGTGGACACCTCGGAGTTCGAGGACGTGAAGGCGCGCCTGGCCTCCATCCAGAACCGCCACAAGGTGCAGAACGACAAGGACAATAAAGACCGGCCGACGCTGCGGCGGGCCACAGCCGACAATCCTTCCACCGATAGCGGAAGCGGCACTGGCAAGACCGACGACGACCGTCCCACACTGAAGCGCAAGGACGGCTCGCAGTCGTAAACCACGTTCTCATCGAGCGCTGAAAGGCTCCCCAGATAAGGGGGCCTTTTGCTTTTGGGCGGTCCCGCATCAACGGGTTTCAACCGTATCCGGTGCCTCGGCTTTTCCCATGTTGGGAAGCACAACTTCTTTGTAGCATTTCATCCCCGCGCGAACTAAACTCGCCTCGTCAAATGCACAACCTGAGCGTTCCGGGTGGCCAAATTTTCAGATTGCGCGGCCGGAACAAGCGACAAAACCATCGTTAGAGAAGTGCCGCAGGTACCTCAACAGCGCTCCCCTGATCGCTGGTGAAGCGGTGTCTTCTACTAAGCCCGACGTGACCTCCATATACCCGCAAGGGAGTTCACGGCCGCATTTGAAAATCTGGCCGGATATTCACTTCAACGAAAGACAAAGGAGAAAGACGTGCCCTAATGAACCAAGATAAGAATGGAGTTGGTTGTGTTATGGAGGCAGGCGACTCTTCCACCCAACAGACTGCGGAATCCCCAGACCGGCGAAGGTTTCTGCTTCAGGCCGGGGCTGCAGCGACGGTCGCCGCGGGCGTGTTGGCGGCGCCATCCGTGGCTTCAGCGCAGTCCGGCGAGTCCGATAGTCTTAGGGGCGTGCAGCAGCGATTGGATGTAAGCCACAGGCGCGTCCGGGAGTCGTTTGAAAACCGCGTCAATGCAGCCCAGCGGGAAGCCCAGGTCCCGGTTCCCCGGCAGATCACCAACGGCGACGAGCGGAATTTCCCCAACTACATCGGGAACTTCTCCAAAGGCCTGGTGCACAACAGCGTCGGCGAAGTGACGAGCAGTTCGTATCAAAGCTTCTTGGCCGCGGTGAACAGCGGAAATCCCAGTTTGTTCGAACAGATTCAGCTTGGCGGCAATACGCCGCTGGTCGATCCTCAGTCCGGGCTTGCGTTCGACCTGGAGGGAACCGACTCGCATCAACTGGCAATTGGAACGCCGCCCTCGGTGGCCAGCCGGGCAATTGCGGATGCCGCCGTGGAAAGCTATTGGATGGCGCTGTGCCGCGACGTGAACTTTACGCAATACGGCAACGAGCCGCTGACCCAGGCGGCCATCGCCGAGCTGAACACGTTGCCGCAGTTTCATGGCCCGAGACCGGTCACGCCGCAAAACCTGTTTCGCGGCTTCACCGCCGGTGACGTGCTGGGGCCGTACGCATCGCAGTTCATCCTGAAGCCCTTCTTGTTTGGAGCGCTGCCGGTTACCCAACTGATGACAACCTATGTGCCCGGCGTCGATTACATGACCGACCAGGCCTCGTGGCTGGCGGTGCAGAACGGCCAAGGCCCGTTTGCCCAGAATCAAAACGATCCGAATTTGCAGTACATGCGCAATGGGTGTGGGCTGGCAGCCTACGTTCACGTCGATGTGCTCTTTGAAGCCAACTTCAACGCCTGTCTGGTGCTTATCGATGTTGGGGCGCCACTCGACCCCAACAATCCCTACCTGGGTTCCAGGACGCAGACCGGCTTCGGGACATTTGGAGCACCACACTTGAAAGCTCTGGTGGCCGAAGTCTCGCAGCGCGCGCTGAAAGCCGTCTGGTATCAGAAGTGGTTCGTGCACCGGCACCTGCGCCCGGAGGCCTTCGGCGGACTGGTCCACATGACCAAGACCCACCAGGCAAGTTACCCCATGCAGTCGGACGTGATGCACTCGGAAGCGCTCAGCCGGGTATTTGCTCAGCATGGCACATATTTCATGCCGCATGCCTTCCCCGAGGGCTGCCCGCAGCATCCGTCGTACGGTCAGGGCCACGCAACCGTGGCGGGCGCCTGCGCCACCATCGTGAAGGCATGGTTCAACGATCTGACGCAGCTCACCTCGATCCCGGGATTCGAGGTGGTGCAGGCCAGTGAAGATGGCCTGTCGCTGGTGCCTTACCAAGGCTCTGATGGGGACCAATTGACCGTCGGCGGCGAGATGAATAAGCTGGCCGCCAATATCGGACTTGGCCGCGCCCATGCCGCGGTCCATTGGCGCTACGACTATGCCGATTCACTGCCGCTGGGCGAGGCCGTGGCTATTTCCATGCTGAACGACATGGCCCACAACTGGAACGAACCTTTCGCGGGCTTCTCGTTCACCAAATTCGATGGCACCCGTATCACCGGTGTCGGGAAGAACATATAGGCCGGTTGAGAAACGAGTAGTCGAGTCGTGAAGGGTCAGCGCAGCGGTCGATTTTTGTTGTTGTCATCCTGGGCGACGAGCGCAAACGGGGTCCCAGCAAGCACCGGGTTTGTGCTTGCTGGGGTGTTGGAGCGAGGAGTCGAAGGAACCCTTTGGCCGCCAGCAATCTCGACTCTATTGCTACGCTACGTGTCCACGCTGTGAGTTTTTGCAGCTATAGGGGTTCTTCGACTGCGCGCGAGTCCGCCACCGCGGACTTGCGCTCCGCTCAGGATGACACTCTTAACTTCCGCACAAGGTGAGTGAAGAAAATTCCGCAATCAAAAACGGGGCGCAGAATGCGCCCCGTTTTGACTTGCAAGAAGCTTTCCCTCAAGGAAGCCGTTGCGCCAGTCCGGGCAGCGCTTTCATCAGGTCGTTGTAAATCACCACCGCCGCGAACAGGATCAGGAAAACAAATGCGGTTTGGTAGATGCGCTCCTTGATGCGGATGCTGATGTCTCGCCGCAGAGCGCCCTCAATGAGCAGCAACAGGATGATGCCACCATCGAGGATGGGAATCGGCAGCAGGTTGAAGATGCCCAGGTTGAGGCTGATCATGGCCATCAGGCCCAGCAGCGGGGTCCATCCCGGCTGCCGCGCCGCATCTCCGGAAGCGCGCGCGATACCGATGGGGCCTTCCATTTGCTTGATGGACGCCTTGTGCTCCACTAACTTGCGGACCAGGTCCACGATCAGCAGCGAATACCGTTTGTTTTCCTGGATGGAGCGACTGAGCGCCTGCGCGAACGGCAGCTTGTCGATTTGCACCGGCCTGGATTGGAAGCCCAGGCGATAATTCTTCTGGCCGTTGTCCTCGGTTTGGACGGGCGTTACCTTGATGTCTAACTTCTGCCCGTTGCGCAACAAAGCGACATCCACCGGCTTGTCACCGTTCTGCCGCAGGAAGTGGATCACGGAAAGCAGCGATCGCATGGCCGTACCGTTCACCGAGACCACCTCGTCGCCCACCTTCAGCCCGGCCTTGGCTGCGGGCATGTCGGCCTCCAGATAGGTTACGGTGATCGGCTCGTCCGGCAACCATCCCACGGTGTCGTACTGGTCCGCCCCATCCGGCGCGGGCTGGATTTGTTTTTCCAGGACCTGGTTGCCGCGCTGAATGGCGACATCCACCGGTCCCTTGGAGGTGACCGCCACTTTTAGCAGGACATCCTCCCAGGTGGGATTCTGCTGGCCATCGATGCGCACGATGCGGTCGCCCTGCTCGATCCCGGCCTTGGCCGCCGGCGAGTTCTCCATCACCCAGCCCACCACCGCGGGCTGGTCGAGATAGACCGGATGCTCATAGTGCACCATGAACACCCCGGTCAGAAGGACAACAGCCAGGATAATGTTCATGGCCGGACCGGCGACGGCGATCACGAAGCGCTGCCAGCGGGGATGCGACATGAACTCGTCCGGCGCGCCGCTGCGCGTTTCCATCGGACTCTCGCCCGCCATCTTCACGTACCCGCCCAGCGGCAGGGCGCTGATGCGGTAGTCGGTGCCGCCACGGCGGAAGCCCGTAAGACGCTTGCCAAAGCCGATGGAAAACACATCGACTCGTACGCCAAACCATTTAGCAGCAGCGTAATGGCCGAACTCGTGCACCAGGATCATGATCCCGAGCACCACCGCCATCGAAGCCACGGCAATTAGAAATGATTCCATAAACCTCTTTAACTATGGGGAAATCAGTCTAAGTGTCCCGTTCCAGCCCTTGTTTGGCTAGGGCGGGGAACTCACGCCCTTGACCCCAACCTTGGAGCCCACGTATTGGATGCGATCGCGTGCGCGGAGACGCGCTTTCTCATCGACGGCCAATACTTCCTCAATCGATTCCGGTATCCGCGCTGGTGTTTCCCTCACAACTGCTTCTATTGTAGCCGGAATATCCGGAAATCCAATGGCACCTTCGAGGAAGGCGGCCACCGCCACCTCGTCGGCGGCATTAAGCGCAATCGTCTTCGCGCCTCCCGCTTCGACTGCCTGGTAAGCCAAACGTAAGCAGGGGAATTTCTCCAAGTTAGGTGGCAGGAAATCCAGCCGCCGCAGTTCCTCCACCGGAAAGCGCAGGTCGGACTCGATACGATCGGGATAGCACAGTGCATACAAGATCGGTAATCGCATGTCGGTGACCGAGAGTTGCGCCAGCAGGCTGCCGTCCACGAACTCGACCATGGAGTGGATCGTGCTCTGCGGATGCACCAGAACGCTGACCTGGCTGGGCGGCATGTCGAACAACCGGCACGCTTCGATCACCTCAAAGCCCTTATTCATGAGGGTTGCCGAATCAATGGTGATGCGCTTGCCCATCTTCCACGTCGGGTGATTCAGCGCCTGCTCGACGGTGACGTTGGCGAACTCGCTGGCGGGAGTGTGCAGAAACGGGCCACCCGAAGCGGTCAGCCAAACCCGCTGAACCTCGTTGCGGCGGCCGCCGCGCATGGCTTGGTGAATCGCGTTGTGCTCGCTGTCGATGGGCAGCAGCGGCTTGCCTTGTCTGCGGGCCTCAGCCGTGATCAGATCGCCCGCGGCGACCAGGCATTCCTTGTTTGCCAAGCCGACCGTCTTGCCGGCCTTGACGGCTTCGTACGTCGCCTCCAGTCCGGCGATACCTACGATGGCGCTGACCACAAAGTCGGCGTCAGGATGAGTCGCGACCCTGACCGATCCCGCCGATCCGTGCACCGTTTCAGTCGCGCTTCCCAGTCCGGCCTTGTGCAGCTTGTCTTGAACTTGGCGGGCGGCATCGGCGGTGCCCATCGACAAGATCTGCGGACGCCAGCGGCGCGCTTGCTCGAAGGCCAGTTCGATATTGTTGCCCGCCGCCATGCTGACCACGGAGAAACGGTCAGGGAAGCTCTCGACGATGTTGAGTGTGCTCTTGCCGATGGAACCCGTGGAGCCGAGGATGGCGATGCGCTTCATTTATCTCGGGTAGTGCGGCGCTTTAGCCCCGCCTTCACGCGCCTTATTTTCTTGTCATCACGAGCCGACTTTAGTCGGCGAGGGATCTGCTTTTAGCGGGGCGCCTAACTATCGTATCCCATGAAGCTGAAAATATCTGCCGATTGGAATGTAGAAGAAAAACGCCACTGGGAGCGCGAACAAGAGAGCATCAATACGATCAAGTACGCCGCCGTGCCCGGGCAAGAGCGTGCCGGAATCTTTTAGGCCAGCGCCGCGCTTCATTGCCGATTCGACTAGATCACCGAATTGCGTCGCGACGTTGACACTCAACCCGAAGACTATAGTGAGCCAGATCGGCGCAACGCCGAGGATTGGCATGACTCCTGAAATTCCGGGAATGGGGTATAAGTCGCCTCCTAGTGCGGGGTCGGGTATCAGATGCACGCGCGTGAGCGCGCCGGCAATGGGATTCACGTAGTGGAGTAAGACCACCGCGACGATGACCGCTCCGATGAGGGATGCGATTGTCCCCTCCCACGTTTTACCCGGACTCACTCGCGGAGCCAGCTTATTTCTTCCGAACGCTCGCCCCGCGTATAGCGCGGCAATGTCGCCGGTCCACACTAGCAGCATCGTGAACATCAAGTACAGAGAGCCATATTCGATGGCCCGGAGCGGAAGCAGCAGCACAAGCGGAACGCCGACATAGGGCAACAACAGGAAAGAGACTGACGCGTCTGCTAGTGATTGTGACAAGAGTTCCCGCCGCATCGAGAAGACCATCAGTATGTATGGGCATAAGAGTAAGACGCTCATTGCGGAGAAGGCCGCAATCCATGCCGCGCCGCTCAGGTTGTTGTTGGTCCGTTCGATTTTACCGTTGTTTGCTACCGAAATGGCTACTACAAAAAAAAGTAACAACAGTAGCCCGTAGCTCAGTCCCCGAAACGGCCTGAACCCCGTCGCCGCCGCAATATCCAGATACTCCTTTGCCGCCAGCAGCGCCACTCCCAGCACCAGCAACGTGAACAGCCACAGCGGCGCTCGAAACAGCGCTAGCACGACAACCGGAATCAGGATGACTGCGGTCAGGACGCGTTTCACGAGGCATGCCCGTCATCGCCGACCAAGCCTCCGAAGCGGCGCTCGCGCTTCTGGAAAGCTTCGATGGCCTCCAGCAACTCGGTGCCGCGAAAATCGGGCCACAGCGTTTCGGTGACGTAGATTTCGGAGTACGCTACCTGCCACAGCAGGAAGTTGCTGAGCCGCATCTCGCCGCTGGTGCGGATCACCAGGTCCAACTCCGGCAGGCCGTTGGTGTAAAGGTGCGAGGCGATCGACCTCTCGTCGATCTTCAGGTGCTCGACGCCGCCGTTGCGTGAGGCCTCGTGCACCAGCGCGTTGAACGAATCGACCAACTCGCTTCGCGAACTGTAGTTGAGCGCGAGGGTGAGCACCATGCCGGTGTTCTTTTCGGTCATCGCGCGTGCCCACGCCATGCGCTCCTGCACTTCCTGCGGCAGCTCCTGCTGGCGGCCGATGTACTGCAGCCGGATGTTGTTTTCCATCAAGGTGGGCAGCTCCATCTTGAGGTAACGGCGCAGCAGGTTCATCAGAAAGCTGACTTCGCCTTTGGGCCGCTTCCAATTTTCGGCCGAGAACGAATACAGTGTGAGGGCCGGGATGCCGATGCGCGCTGCGGTTTCGACCGTGGAGCGCACCGCAGCCACGCCCGAGCGGTGCCCGGCGATGCGCGGCAAATGGCGGCGTTTGGCCCAACGGCCATTTCCGTCCATGATGATGGCGATGTGGTGGGGCAGCCGCTCCGGATCGAGGTGGGAGAAAATCTCGGCCTCTTTGCGGTTCAGCCCGGCTGGCACTTGAGCGCGCAAGGCGTACCTCTAATGATCTACTGAAATTAGCATACGCCCCACGCGCTTGCAACGAAACGGCGGCCTACCTGCATGCAAAGAAAATGCCGAGGCGGGGGACCTCGGCACTTCCGGTCGGTTGGGTTTACGCGGCTTCCGTTCCCCCGGCACACGCCGATGTGCGCATGTTAAGGGTGGACCTCACCGCGCAGGGCAACGCTCTCAAGAATTCGACCGGTCGCGATTCCTCGCTCTTACGCACCACGCCGCGGATGCAAAACCATGTCGCGCACCTGGGCGAGAACGCTCGACAGCTGCATGGCATTGAGCTTGGAGGTGAACTCCAGCAGCTCGGCCACGAACGGATCGGCCAGCAGCTCGTTGATCTCGTCTTCGCGCGACGGCCCGCAAGCCCGCAGCAGGTCGGGCACGCTGACCTCCAGCGCCGTCGCCAGGCGGTTCAGCGAGGACAACGTCGGCGTGGCCTTGTCGTTCTCGATCTTGGAGACGTAAGTACGAGGCACGCCCATGCGCAGCGCGAGCTGGCGTTGGCTTAGCCCGCCGCGCAGGCGCAAGCTGCGAATGGCCTGCGCCACCCGCACTTCGCAGTGAGAGGACGCTGCCGGGACGGCAAGCTGGAGGGAAGGCACGAAGATTGGCTCGGGCTCATCCTCATCCAGCGATGTGCGGCAACGACGGCAAAGATTGTTGGTAGTTTTAAACTGGACGAGATGACATTGGTCGCATCTCACCACTTCCCGGGAATCTACGGGTGCGAGAGTCGTGGCCATTCGGGTTGCGCGAGTGCCAGAGCAGGCACAACATTCAACTCAAGCGTAACTTTGCGGCATTCCTCTGCTAGAGTCAAGTGGATTGTCGGATGAAAACCGAGACAGCTGTGCAAATCCGTCAATCGCACGCCAACGAGGCGGAAGAAAACCATATGAAACACGGGAGAAACACGGGATGATCCGCTCCGATGCTTGGTGTTTACTAACTGAGTTCACCCAGTCAGAAAGTTTGCGCAAACATGCGCTGGCGGTGGAGGCGTGCCTGCGCGCCTACGCCCGTAAGTTCGGTGAAGACGAGGAGCGCTGGGGCATTGTCGGACTGATTCACGATTTCGATTACGAGAAATATCCCACCGCGGAAGAGCATCCCTACAAGGGAAATGAAATCCTGGCGGAGCGCGGCTATCCCGACGACGTCCGCCGGGCCGTTATGTCGCACGCCGACTACACGGGCGTGAGTCGCGAATCGAATCTGGAGAAAGCGTTGTTTGCCTGCGACGAGCTGGCCGGCTTCATCACCGCGACGGCGCTGATCAAGCCCAACAAATCACTGGCCGAGGTGGATGCGAAGTCGGTTCGAAAGCGCATGAAGGATAAAGCCTTCGCCCGCTCCGTGAGCCGCGAGGACATTATCAACGGCGCTGCCGGCTTGGGCATTGATCTGGACGAGCACATTGCGTTCTGCATTGAGGCGATGAAAGGGGTTGCCGGGGAACTGGGGCTGGCTGGGAAAGAGCCAACAAAGAACGAGCCGTGAGGAAACGGAAATTCTCTGTGCCTCTGTGTCTCAGTGGTGAATTTCTGCTTTACTGTGCTACCCGGAAGGTTCGTGTTACAACTTGAGCGGCCCCTATGAACAGCAAACGCGCCACCATCCTATTTCTTTCCGTGCTGTTGCTGATTGCGCTGGGGCTCACGTTTGTCATTACCCGGTCCTTCCTGGAGCCGTTCGCCTTCGCCATCATTCTGGCGGTCGTTTTCTATCCTCTGCACGAACGCATTCTGCAACGAAACAAGCGCCGGGCGGGCAGCTCGGCCCTGCTTTCCACGCTGCTCCTGGTACTGGTATTTGCGGTGCCGAGCTTCATCATCGCGGTGCTGGCAGCCAACGAAGCACTGGCAGCCGCGCACTATCTGGGCCGCAGGAGTGTTGAAGAGGGCGGATTCCCATCGCTGGTGGTGAACCTAGCTAACGGCCCCATTCACTACATTGGCCGCTGGACCGACCTTTCCAAATACGATCTGAAAGCCATGATCGGCGCCAACGCGCAGAAAGTCAGTGTGTGGCTGGTCGGCTTCGGCGCCAGCGTCTTGAGTGGTATCGCCCGCTTCATCACCAACGCGCTGATCACGTTTGTGGTCGTGTTCTTTCTGTTTCGCGACGGAGCGCAGTGGGCCTATCGCGCCGGAACGTTACTCCCGCTCTCGGACCAGCAGGTGGCGCGGCTGTATCGCAATATCTCCGACACCATCATCGCCAATGTTTACGGTATCCTCTCGGTGGGGGTGGCGCAGGGCACGCTGGTCGGGGTCGCTCTGCGCCTCATCGGCATGCAGTCTTCCCTGTTGCTGGGTTTGGCTACCGGTTTTGCTTCCATCATTCCAGTAGTGGGCTCGGCGCTGGTTTGGGTCCCGGTCGTGATTTACCTGCTGATGACCGTCTCCATTGCGAAGGGCTTGGTTTTTCTGGTTTATTGCGTCGTGATCGTCAGCAGCGTCGACAACATCCTCCGCCCGTGGATTGTGGGCGGGCGCGTGGAGTTACATCCGCTGGTCCTGCTTTTCTTTATTTTCGGTGGCGTGGAAGCGTTCGGGTTCCTGGGATTGTTTCTGGGGCCGGTGGTGGCGTCAGTTCTAGTGGCGCTGTTCGACATTCTGCGCGAAGAACTGAGGGAGGAAAAAACCTTGCCCGCGGCGGGCGATGCGTGACGCGCTACTCGCCGGAAAGCGGAGTATACAACTCGCCTTCTTTGCGTTCCCCGATGCCCTGCAGCGCAGCGATCGCGTACTGCTGAAAATGCGCGGATTCGCGATGGGCCTCCAGAGCGGCCTCGTCGCGATACTGCTCGTAGATGAAGAAGCTCGTGGCGTCCGTTCGGTGCCGATGCACGATGTACATCAGGCATCCCGGCTCTTGCCGCGAAGCGGTCTGAAGTTTGCCGAATACCCTGGCGACTTCGTCTTCATGTCCCGGTTTTGCCATCCAAGTCACGGCCAGTACGACCATTCCGTCCTCCAGGTTGCGCGCTCGTTCCTATTTGCTTTTCCAGCTGACACTGTTCAGCGTCTTCGCGAACTCGGGAATAAACATGGTCTGCTCGCGATCGGGGCCAGTCGAAACAATACCGACCTTCGCGCCCGATTCCTTCTCGACGAATTCCAAATATCGTTTCGCCTTCGCCGGCAACCGATCGAAGTTGTCTATGCCAAACGTGCTCGACTTCCAGCCCGGCAGCTTGGCATAAACCGGCTCGATCTCCTCGTACCCTGACGCCTGCGCGGGAATCTCCTGGGTTTCCTTCCCGTCAACCTTATAGCCGACGCAAATCGGGATCTCCGGCTGATCATCCAGCACGTCGAGCTTGGTTACGACCAGCCAGCTGGTGCCGTTGATCATGTTGGAATAGCGTAACAGCGGCAAGTCCAGCCAGCCGGTCCGCCGCGGACGTCCGGTTACCGCGCCAAACTCGTTGCCTTTCTTGCGCAGTGCCTCGCCGACCTTCTCTTTCAGTTCGGTGGGGAACGGACCTCCGCCTACGCGCGTGCAGTACGCCTTGGTTACGCCGATCACCATGTTGATTGCCGTCGGGGGCACGCCGGTGCCGGTCGCCGCTCCCCCGGATGTCGCGCTGGACGAGGTGACGAACGGATAGGTTCCGTGATCGATGTCGAGCATGGTGCCTTGCGCGCCTTCAAACATCACCGACTCGCCCTTGGCGATGGCGCGGTTCAGCAGCAGCGCGGTGTCGGTCACGAAAGGCGCGACACGGTCGGCGATCTCGGCGTAATCGGCGAACATCTTGTCGGGATCCAGAGGCTCGCTGTTAAACAGGGCGTGAGCGATGGTGTTCTTCTCGCGGCAGGCATTCTCAAGGTGCTTCTTCAGCAGGGTCTTGTCGAGCAGGTCCTGCACGCGCAATCCGCTGCGCGCCATCTTGTCTTCGTAAGTGGGCCCGATGCCCCGCGAAGTAGTGCCGATCTTCACGCGCCCGGGAGCGTTTTCCGATGCCAGCTCAATCATGCGGTGGTAGGGCAGGATCACGTGCGCGCGGTTGCTGACAAACAGATTGCCGTCAACGTGCACGCCGGTGGCGCGCAGCGCATCCACTTCCTTCATAAAGGCGAAGGGATCGAGCACTATTCCATTGCCGATCACGCCGCGGCATCCCTCGCGCAGCACGCCGCAGGGGATGAGCTGAAGGATGAACCTCTTGCCCTTGATGGTGACCGTGTGTCCGGCATTGTGGCCGCCCGAATAGCGCGCGACTACATTGAAGCGCTCGGAGAGAACGTCAACGATCTTGCCTTTGCCTTCGTCGCCCCATTGCGCGCCAACAATTACTGCTGTCTTGCCAGTTTTCAACTTCGTACTCCAATTGCGGACGCCCGGCATCGAGCGCGAACGGCCGCGCAGATTCGCACACAACTCGCCTCTGGATTGCAAAACAAGATCAGAATTCGGGGAAGTTGAAGGAGACGAACCGCGTACTCCTGATTTTACAGGGTGGACTAAAGGTGGCGCAATGCACAGGCGATAGGCAGGCCCGCCCTAGCCAAAGGATGGCTAGAACGGGGCACCCCACTCATGCAATCTTCTAGAGGCCCGTTCTACCCCAATCGCCGTACACTAACAGTTTATGCCCGAACTTCCGGAAGTCGAAACCGTAGCTCGCGGACTCAACCAGCGGATCGCTGACGACGTGATCGACTCGGTGTGGCTGGGAGAAAAACCGGAGCCGCTGAAATCATCTGCCGCCGAGATCGCGTCGGTGCTGGAGCATCATCGAATCGTGCAAGTGCGGCGCGTGGGCAAGCACATTGTTTTCGATTTGCAGCACTCGCAGCGAAACTCGTCCCGGAAAGCGGCAGTCATTGACGGGCAATGGATTGTGCACCTCGGGATGACTGGCCGCCTGTTGATCGCTTCGCCGGAAATGGAAACGGCCAAGCACACTCACGCCGTTCTGAAGCTGGCCTCGGGAAGGGAACTGCGGTTCGTGGATCCCCGGCGCTTCGGCCGGCTGGCTGTGGTGCGGATTGAAGCGAAGAGCGCCACGGGATTTGCTGCTCCCGGCGATGAGCCGCTCAAGTCGCTGATCGGGCCATTCATGGCCCTGTTTCGCGGACGCAAAACTCCCATCAAGAGCGCGCTGCTGAACCAGAAGCTGTTAAGCGGTGTGGGAAACATTTATGCTGACGAGTCGCTGTTTCGCGCTGGGATTCGGCCCCGCAGGCGAGCGGCGTCGCTCACCCGCGCCGAGTTGCAAAAACTGCATGCCGCACTAAAGGCGGTCTTGCGCGAGGCGATCAAGCTGGGCGGGTCGTCGGTCAACGATTACGTCAATGCCGATGGCAAGGAAGGGTTCTTTCAACTGCGACATCGCGTATACGGCAGAGAGGGCAAGCCCTGCCTGGCGTGCGGCACCGCCATCAAGCGGGTTATCATCGCAGGACGCAGCAGTCATTATTGTCCGCGGTGTCAGAAGTAAGCCGGTTCACAGCAACCTATGGCACGGCTGAAGAGGCTGCGGAAAAAGTCGGAAAAGCAGATCCCTCGCGGGCTGAAGCCCGCTCGTGATGACAAAAATAGAGGGCTAAACGGCGCACCTGAAGGTGCGCCCCTTCAAAGCGAAATGTAGGCGACTTTTTCCGCAGCTTGTAAAGTCGTGCCTCAAAGCGCGAGGCTCTTAGGAGAGGTTGCACATGGGCGTTTATTCCATCGGAGTGGATCTGGGCGGGACCAACCTGCGCATCGCCGCGGTCGATATCGCAGGCAAACTGCTGGAGAAGCTGACCACCGGAACCGAGGTAAGCCGCGGGCGCGACTGGGTCATCGGCGAGATGTGCGATGCCATTCAGTCGTTGAAGGCGAAGTTTCGCGACTTGGGGCAACTGGCGGGAATCGGCATTGGGGTCCCCGGATTTATCGACATGGATACCGGTACCGTCATGCAATCGCCCAACCTTCCCGACTGGGCGAACTTTCCGGTGCGCGATGAGATTCAGCGCCGGCTGGGAACGCCGGTGATTCTGGAGAACGATGCCAACTCCGCCGCCATGGGAGAAAAATGGCTGGGCGCCGGCCGCGATACCGATCACATGGCCATGTACACGCTGGGCACCGGGGTCGGAGGCGGCTTGGTGCTGAATGGCCGCCTCTGGCATGGCATGAACGGCATGGCCGGAGAGCTCGGCCACTTCTGCGTTGAACCGGACGGGCATCCCTGCGGTTGTGGAAGCCGGGGCTGCCTTGAGCAGTACGCTTCGGCGACGGCCATCGTGCGCATGGCGCATGAAGCGATCGCCAGCGGACAAGCGGACGATCTGGCCCGCGCCACACGCGGCAATGTCGAGTTCAATTCGCGGGTCATCTACCAGTTGGCCATTCAAGGCGACGTGTCGGCGCAGCGGATCTATCAAAAGGTGGGACGCGCGTTGGGTATTGGTATCGGCAGCATGGTAAACGCGCTGAATCTTCCCATGTACGTGATCGGCGGCGGAGTGGCCAGTGCGTGGGACGCTTTCGCGCCCACAATGTTCGAGGAGTTGAGATTTCGCTCCTTCATCTACAAGGTCACGGCTCCCGATGGCGCCATGGCGGGAAAGAAGCACACCATTGTTACGCGGGCCTTGATGGGCAGCGATGCCGGACTCTATGGCGCGGCCCGATTGCCCATGCTGGCGTCGCTGACCCAAACGGAGCCGACCCGCAGCCAGCAATCTTCCTAGATTCCCTTTGCGCCTTAAGATTACTTCGATGCCAGGCATAGCTGTAGTCGGTGCAGCCGCATAAGTCTGGTGTCGGAAATGGAAATCCATCCACGGCTCAGCGATGAGTCATCCCTAACTGTTTCGCGCCACTTAGGTGTGTAGGTTGTCGCAAAATTAACTTATAACAAGAAATTCGCTGGAGCAAAGTCAAGAATTGTGGTTCATACTAATGCAACCGTCGAGGCTGCTATCAGCCCACTTCTCTTTTTTGCGGGGTGGTGTTGTGTCTCCTGAGCTGGAACATATCCGCCGTGAAGTGGAACGCATTACCAGTACGATGTCGCCGCACGACTGGCGCTATGCCCCGCCGGGGAAGTGGAGTTGCGCCCAGATTCTGGAACACCTTCTGTTGAGTTACACAGCCACTACCCAGGGGACCCCATCGCTGTCCAAGTTAGCTAGGGACTCGGCTCGGCGCTGCTGAAATGCGGGACATAATCATCCTCTCCTGCCTTCGCACAAAGCAGGTTGGCCCCTTCGAAAATCGGTTCCCCTGATGGATGCTGTCTCGATTGCAGCTCCCGAAATGGTCAATTTGGCCACGATGTTTTCCTTGAGAAGTGGGCTGCTGTCCAACTACTGCCAGACCATCGCCAGTTGTTCCGGTAGCGATTCCGGCAACTCCGGGGCTGGAAAGGGATGATCGATCCACACCCACAAGTCACGGTAGACGAACAACTGCTGCCGCAGCAGCGCCACCAGATTGGAAAGCGACCAGCCGAAGGTGGCCTTCCACTGCAGGTACTTGATCAGCAACATGGCAATCAACGCCGCCCAGACTTGTGTCTTCAGGGCATTGGCGGAAGTCCCGATGAAGGTCTTCCCCCGAAGATTTTGCTTTAAGGCTTTGAAAAACAGCTCGATCTGCCAGCGCTGCTTGTACACCTCTGCCACGGTGGCGGCAGCCAGGGTCAGGTGATTGGTCACAAACACCAGCCCCCGGTCCTGCTCTTCGGCGTAGAACTCGATGCGGCGGAAATAGCATTGCTGTCCGTCCCGTGCCTGCTGGTAAAAGCCAATCACCTGGTCGCGTAGCAGACCCTTGCGGTGCGGCAACTCGCGGTCTTCCACCACCCGGTAATCAGCGTTGTCCTTCATCCGGGTGACGAAGTACACGCCCGGTTCGCGCAGAGCGGCGAACCACCCGTAGTCCAGGTAGCCGCGATCGATGGCCAGCAGGGTCCCCGGCTCATAGCGCAGTTGTCGGGCTACTCCAATCTCATGCTGCTGGCCCTCGGTGATCACCGCATCGCAGGGGAGAAAACCGTCGTGATCCAGCAGCAGGTGCAGCTTGACCGCGCCTTTGGTACGGCGGAATCGCGCCCCATCGAAAACCCTGGCGCACAGATCGATCACCGTCGCGTCCATGCTGATCAGCTTGTGTTTGAAGCGGAACTGGCGTCGGCCCGCAGATTGCTGCACGGCTAACCCCCGGCCTTGGGTCAGCAGCGGCTGGAATAGCTCTTCGTATAACTGCCACGGACGATGCTCGTTGGCGTAGGCCAAGGTGGAGCGCGCCGGCGCCTGCGGCAACCCTAAATGACGCAGCTTCCCCTCCCTGGCCGCCAGTCCGCCGCACATTTCGCGCAGCCACTTGGCCCCGCCCAGTTGGCAAAACAGCATGGCGACAAACTGTCCCCAACTGCTGAATCCGCGCGCGTGCCGTTCGGCTTTATGTTTACGGGCCGCTGTGTCAAAGCCGGTTCGTGAAATGAGCTGCAAAATCTGCGAGAAAATGCTGCATACTCTGTTCAAGGCTGAGTCCTCCGCTGACTCGTTGGTCTTTGCAAACTCAACTTATCAGAGACTCTCAGCCTTCTTCTTCCCGGCGACGCTCAGCACAGCGGAGTTAATTTGGACGAGGATGAGGGGACCCAGACCGCCCTGCAAACGGGCAGGCCCTTGGGAGGCCAGCCCACGTTGAAGGACAAACTAGCGACCTTTTATGTGGCCAACATGGGATTCCTGCCCACCGGGCGGAGGGCGCCGAAGGCGAGCCACCCTGCGAATGGTTCCGGAGTGGAGTCGTTGCGGCAATTCAATGACGCCCTGGTGGCCATGGATGCGACGCTGGTCAATGCGGAGAAACGATTCGGCAGGATGGCCAAGATACTCGACCATCCGGTCCTCGGCCCCATGAATACGAAAGACTGGCGCCGTTTCCATCGCACCCATGCCCGGCACCATCTCAAGCAAATCGAGAGGCGATTAAAGCAGGCCAGTTCTGGCCGCGCTTGAGCGATCCGCGATAGCTAGAGCGATTCCGGAGTGGCTGCAGCTTGGGTAGTGCGGGCCTTCAGGCCCGCGTTAAGCCCCCACACAATTCCTCGCTTCAGCCGCTCAGGTCGGTGACCTCAGCGGCTGAAGCGTTCTTTCTTGCTGTCCCGAGACGCGGCCTCCCACCCCAATTCGCGCAAAAGCGGCGCGAATTGGGGCCCCGGCTGAAGGCCCGCACTACCCGTACCAGCGGATGCCCCAATCCTGGAACCGCTTTTAGAAAGAACTCAGATACCAGCGCCATATTGATTCGCCAAAAAAAACTGCGGCCAGAGAGCACGCGCCCAGAAATACGCCGAACGGCAGTTCCTGCGCCAGAAACCTTTCTCGACCAGAAGACTGCTCGGCCAGCGCTTCGCCCGTCTCCGGCGTCTTGCGGAAGCGCCCGGCGAGCAGCAGCAAGGCAGCATAAACGGTGGCCGCCAACGGCGCGGAGAAAATCACCAAGAGCGTGAGCTTCAGCCCCAGAAACGCTCCCACCATGGCCATGAGCGCAATATCGCCGAATCCCAATCCGTGACGTTTGCGAACCAGGTAGTACAACGCCCACGCCAGGTAGAAGAAGCCGGCCCCAAGCAGAGCAGCGATGGCGGAATCGAGTAGCGCCAGTTGCGCCGGGGCCGGAAGCTGCGCGCCGTACACGCGCAGAAAAAATTGTGTTGCGGTGCTGTCGGTCGGGGCGAACCAGGAGAGCGCCAGCCCCAGCACGATTCCGGAGTAGGTGAATTCCCGCGGCAGCAGGCCAGTCTCCGCATCCATGAAAATCAGTCCCACCAGCAGGAAACAAAAGATGCAGAATTTCGCCGTCGCCAACGTCGCACCGAATGACAGGTAGCACGCGGTGAACAACAAGGCGGTCAACAACTCGACTGCGGGATAACGCAGTGAAATTGGCGCTCCGCAATGGCGGCAGCGGCGACGTAGCAGCAGCCAGCTTAACAACGGAATATTGTCATGCCAGCGCAGAAAAGCGCCGCACGCCGGGCAGTGCGACCTGGGGCGGATGACCGACTCATCGCGGGGAAGGCGGCTGATGCAGACATTCAGGAAACTGCCCAATGCCAGCCCCACGACGAACAGCGCGCATTCGATAGCTAGGTCCAAAGCGTGTTGTGGTCGTCCTCTCCTACGGTTGAGGAAGGCGCAGCAGGTCTCCGCTCAGTTTCATTTCGCCGGACTCGTCCGGCGGCATTTCACCTATCCAGTTCACCAGCTTGCGATTGACCAGCCGGGTTTCGGGGGGACAGCTTTGCCACTCCCCGTCGCCGTTCTGTTCACGGATCGAGATCCGATAGCCTGCAATGTTCTCGCCGGGCTCCTCGTTCTTCCAATCGAACAAAGCCGCTTCCAGATCGTCGGAGAGGGTCTCGTCGGGGCGAAGGCTGAGAATCCAATCATGCGCGGCGTCGGCGGCATAGGCGCCAATCGTGACGCCGGGGATTGCAGTCTTCAGAGTCGCTCCATACTCGCGCGCGACCCGCGACGTATCGTCTTCCGAGCCTTCGTCAATCACCAGCACCTCGTCGCAGGGACGGAGCGAGTCCAACGCCCGGCCCAGGCGAAGCGCATCGTTATGGGTGTGCAGCAGAGCGGTGATTTTAGGCATTGAGCGAACTCTAGGGCAGATTCTGAGTTGGTGTATCCGGGTGGAGCACCGCTTCAGCGGTGCATTTGAGAGTTGCCTCCGAATTCGGCTTCAGCCGCTGAGGTAACCAGAGGCCTTACCTCAGCGGCTAAAGCCTCGCCCTTTTTCTGCAGCTTTGGTATGCACGCCTGAAGGCGTGCTCCACCCACTGCTAGATACAGAAACCTCGGAACCGCTCAAGTCAGGATACCGCAGCCAGGGAAGGCTGCGTACCAACCGAGACGCGAAAAAGGCGCAGCCGGGTTGTGACTGCGCCTGCGCATCGCTTCGAGTAATCGTTTACGACAGCGGTGTGCGTCCGACGTTGTGTTCATTGCTGTCTTGCGGTGTAACGGTCAGGGCGTTGATGGTCTGGAAGTTCAACACCGCCTCAGCCGGCAACTGGATCTGCTGTCCCTTCTTGGACGCTGCAACTCCAGTTCCGGCGCCCGCTCCGGCCGCGGCGCCAATCGCGGCGCCTTTGCCGCCGCCAAAGATGCCGCCCAGAATGGCGCCGGCGGCGGTGCCCGCACCCACCTTAGTCGCCGTGCTTTTGCCCTCGCCGCTTCCCGCGCGGCTCCAGCGGTTGGTCTGAATGTTGTAAGTCTTCCCGTTCACCGATAGCGACGTCAATTCCAGGGTCAGCACCGAATTGCCGGCGAAGCGGCCGGCGCTCTTCACATCGGCCACTCGGCCCACCACTTCCGCGCCCGACGGAATCACGGTTTCACCGTCCAGCACAATCGGGTCGCTCAGCGAACCATGGAAAGTGTCGCCGACCTGGTTGCGCTCCGAATCGAGTGGGTTGTCCAGTCTGATGGTCAACTGCGTTCCCGCCGGTACCGTGACCTTCTTTGGAGGAGCGGGTGGCGGCGGAGGAGGCGGAGGCGTCCGCTCAGCGGAGGCATCCGGCGCAATGTCGTCGGCCACGAGAGCGCCGGCCCCAGCGTTGTCCGCATCGTTTTCGTTCCTGCGCCGCCGGCTGGCGCTTTGGGATTCAGACATATATAGCTTGCTGGCCCCAGCGAAAGACGGCTTAGGTGTCATTCGCCGGGACGGTCGCGCCGGCGGCGATGCCTCGGCCTGCTGCACCTGAAGGTTATTGACCACCGTCTTTACGCCTTCCACGGTGGCCGCGTCGGCAGCCGCTGCGGCACGTTCGCTATCGTTGCTGACCTGGCCGTTGAGCGTGACCACGCCATTGGCGGCCTGCACTTCGATCTGCCGGCTCTGAATGGCCGAGTCGCTGTACAGCTTGCTTTGTATCTCAATCGTAATCTGGGCGTCGCTAGGGGTCGGTTTCCGGGAGCACCCAGCCAAAACACCGAGCGCCATTGCGAGCATCAAAATGGCATACAGGGATGCCTTGGTTCTCATGTGCACTAGCGCTCCTGAATAGGGTTTGAGTCCAAAAGACGGTGCTTGGAAATATAAACACTCGTCCGTCAGAGTTGTCGCGCTGGGCTGAACCCGCGCTCTCTGATGGCGATGACGGAACCCGAGCCGACGATTCAACTCCCGCGGTCACAAAATTAATTCTGCTGGTCAGTAAGGTGATTGTTGATCGCAAAGAGCGCCAACTCCAGGCGGCTGGCAACCCCAACCTTGTCGAAGATGTTGGTGAGGTGATGTTTCACCGTGTCTTCGCTGAGCGCAAAGCGGCGCGCAATCTCCTTGTTGCTGAGCCCGGCAACGATGGCCGCCAGGATCTCCATTTCGCGCTTGGTAAGGCCGAAGTTACGCGGCGGTTTCTCGCCCGCCGCATTGGTGCGCATGAAGTCCACAATGTCGCCGACGGCTTCGCGGCCGATCCAGTACTGACCGCTCATGACAGTGCGAATGGCCTTCATCAGCAATTGGGTGGCGGCTTCCTTCATGACCACGCCGCGCGCCCCCATCTGCAGCGCCTGCACGATCTGAAGGCGCTCCACCGCCGCCGTGAGCACGATGATCTTGGTCTTGGTGGCCTCGTCCGCGGTCGAGAGTTCGCGCATCGCATCCATTCCCGGCACCCGCGGCATGGCCAGGTCCAGCAGAAGAATGTCAGGCGTCAGGCGGCAGGTTTGGGTCACGGCCTCCGCGCCGTCCGCCGCCTCGCCCACGACTTCCAGTTCGGGCTCGGCCTCCAGCAAGCGGCGCAGGCCATCGCGAAAGATGGTGTGGTCATCGGCGATGACAATGCGCACTGACGGGTCGTTCTTATCCATAGGACTCGTTTCCTTTCTGCGGAATGGTGATTTCGAGTTTGGATCCGTGGCCCGGACTTGATTCCAGCACCATGTCTCCCCCCACTGCCCGGACTCGTTCCTTGATGACGGTCGGTCCGCGGCGGAACTCGTCGAGCTCGGTCAAGGTGAAGCGGCCGGTAAACGGAAAACCCTTGCCGTCATCGTCAATGACCAGCTTCCACGAACCGCTTTGCGAACCGAAGTGCACCATGGCCGACTGCGCGCCGCTGTGTTTCCGAATATTGACCAGACCCTCTTGCACCACCCTGGCCAGCTCGCGGCAGGTAGCAGCGGGCAGGGTGACTTCCTGCAATTCGGAGACAAAGCGGGCGGCCACCCCGGTGTCTCTGGAAAAACGTTCTACGAGTTGGGCAATAAAGTCAAGGAATTGATGCGGCCCAACATCGGGAGGCCGCATGGTCTGCATCAATTCGCGAAGGTTCAAGACCTCCTGGCGCAGCAAATCTTGGATCCGTTGCAACTCGGCGGGAAGTTGAGAATCATTGTTGCCACGGCGGCGCAACACATCGATTTGCATCTCGATACCGATCAGCGACTGGATCACAGTGTCGTGCAACTCGCGGGCTACCCGGGCGCGTTCCATCGCCCCGGCCCGGGAACGAAAATGGCGAAACAGATAAACCGAATACAGCGCCGGTCCAACCTGGCGCATGATGTTCTGCGCAAAACGAAGTTCCAGTTCGCGTCGGCGGCCGACGTAACCGTTGACCACCACAAACCGG
The DNA here is from genome assembly GCA_963737435.1 of uncultured Acidobacteriaceae bacterium. Taxonomy (GTDB): domain Bacteria; phylum Acidobacteriota; class Terriglobia; order Terriglobales; family Acidobacteriaceae; genus Bog-257. Next base: position 41,976 of record CAVTSI010000014.1, read on the forward strand.
CCACTCCAATCCCGTCCCATCTCATGGCTCACCGCCAGGACCGAATCGGCCCCCGGGACAGGCATGGGCAGATGCTGTAGCTGCGAAGGTTCCAGCCGCCGTCCTTCGTCGTCCAGGGCGGCGATACGGTATCTCTGTCTCTGACCCGTGCTTTGCATGTAGAAGGTGTGAGGATAACTCCGCATCAGCTCCGATGCTTGTTGAGCTGGAGCAACTTCCTGGGTTGCGACGGGCCGCTCCGGAGAGGCCATAGGTACCCACTTAAAGACCCGCCCGGTACTGCTCTGGCAGACAACTTCGTACACCTGCTGGCCGTCAAAGACGCGGCCCAATTCCATCAGGGCGTCGTGCAGAGACACCGCGAAACGACCGCCGACCCGGGACAGCGACAAGAGCCGATTGGTCAGGTCGATCTCGGCACGCAGTTCTTTCTCCCCTTCGGCAAGAAAGCCGAGCATGAATCCGGTCAACAACAGAAAACCACAGCGCAGGACCAGACGCGGCGTGTCCACGTTGGTTGACAGCAAATGCTGCAGCAGAGGAGGTCCGTATCTCACGACTGCCGCCTGAAATAGCAACAGCCCGGCCCCGATTATGGCGGTGGTCATGGTTTCCACGAAGCCCCATCGGAAGGCCGCCGCCAGCATGGCGAAGAGAAAGAAAATAAAAAAGATACTATTGGGTGCATCGGTGAACAGACACAAAAGTGAGGGCCATGCGATGTCGCTGACCTGGGCCCAAACTACGAAGCCCCGAGTCGGTACGCGGTGTATCCGCAGCAGCGCCAGCAGCAGCAGACTGTGGGCGGCATAGCCCAGCAGGACAAATCGTCCGAAGTGGTAATACGGGCTGCTGGCTAGAGGATGGATCTGCCAGGCAACTAATGACGTCAGTGCCAGAAATAAACGTGAAAATGCCAGCACCTGCTCCACACGCCGGTCTTCGTACCGGGGCCCCGAAGTCTGGAGCCGGGACAGAAACCTGCGAGAAGACGAAGGTGGTTGCAAAGTTATACCTTCAGGCGAATCTGCTGGAAGTCGCTCGATTATGCCACTAAAGCGCCAAACCGCAAACCTGAATCGAGTGGTGACAGGCAAGAAAGTCGCATTTAGAGATCGCTGGACGAAGGACCCAAGCTCAACGCGAGCTTCCGAGGGCCGGGCGGAGGCCAGCGAACTCAGGCAAAGAGTCACCCGCTTTTGTGACCCGGCTCACTGCTTCCTGTGAAGCTCTGGGGCTACGTTTGAGCTTGCAGAGCAATGAGCTTGGGACGCATATGGCGTCGCAAGAGCGCCACGACCGTTTAGGTAGGACGCAGTGGGACCCCAGGGGGAAAGCCCCGCGTCCCGGTGAGCACCTCCTTTGGAGATGCCGGAGTGTTTTGTGGCCGGAAGGAAGTACAGATTATGAACTCCAGATTGTGGTTGAAAGCCCTATTCATCGTTGCCGTCACGGCTTGGACCTCATCCGCGGCCCTAGGCCAGCACCCAGGCAAGACAACGGGCCCCAAGTATGACAGGGCCAACGAGGTAAAGATAAAGGGCGTCATCGTAGAAGTCCGTGAGGTGCCGGGCGAATTCGAAGGTCTTCACCTGGTCGTAAAAACCGAGAGCAAGACGGTGCTGGTGCACGTCGCTCCCAGTGAATTTCTGAAAGAAATAGATACCTCGTTCAATAAAGGGGACCAGGTGGAAGTGGTGGGTGCACGAGCTCCGGATGCGCCGGAAGAAGAGATACTAGCCCGCGAAATCATCGATGGAACCAACACGGCAACGCTGCGCGACGAGAAAGGCGTTCCCATCTGGGCCGGATGGAAGCCCTCAAAGTCCGCAGGGAAATAGACGTTAGTCTGTTGCGAGCTCCCTGCATTCATGCGGGGAGAGTTTCCCCCTATTTTTCCACCCGCACAAATTCCCCGCTGGTGGCATCCACGGCAATCCGCAACTTGGCTTCGTCCTGGCTGTTTCCGTAGATCACGTGCCATAGCAATTGGTTCTTCGAGGCGTCCCAGTCGAGAACGAAGAAGAGCGGCTGTTTGGCGTCCTTCTGCGTGAGTTTTTCGCCGCCGTGCTTTTGTGCCACCGAATAAGCAGCATCGCTGTCCACCTTGAGAAATCCGGGGTCGAATACTTCGGTCGACGTGTTACGGGGATTCCAGGAATCTTCGGCGGAAAAGCTGATGCCTGGTTCCGGCGCGTCGGGCCCCACCAAACCCGACCAGACAAACAGTTTCATCATGCGCCTCCCCGGAGAAGCGAACGAGCCGCGCCATAGGCCGCTCTTGCCTTGATCGGTGGGAGCGTCGGCGGAGAACTGCGACTGCAAGCGGAATGGCTTCACATCCGCCGCCCACATGCGGGCCGACACATACAGCTTCTGGAAGGCAGTGCGCCCGGTTTCGTATACGGCTGGTTTGGCGACAGGTTTGGTGGACAGGCGCGATTCCTTGCTGCTGTCAGTTTTGTTGCCCGACGAACAGCCTGCCAGCAAACAAAGCAGCGCTAAGCAGAGGATGACAATTTTTCTCATGGAATTAGCAATTAGCAATTGGCAACTAGCAATTAGAAACCACCAAACAGCAATCACCGTCAGCCATCGGCCCCAACAGCGGATGCAATTATGCGGCCTACCAGTTGCTAATCGCAAATGACAATCGGCAGCCGCTGTACAGCCGATCACTAGCTGCTAGTTGCTAATTGCTAGTTGCTAATCTGCCGCCGACAATAGTCCATAAACGCTCAATTGACTTGCCGTGCCCACGAATACTCTGCCATTCGCAATGGTAGGGACGGTAAACTTCGATGCCGGTCCGGGGTTATCGCGGGCCAGTCGCTGATTGGAGTTGTACAACTCGCGTCCCAGGTTCCTGGCGTCGTAGGCGTGCAGAACGGCGGCGCCAGGCGGCTTGGATGTGTAGTATCCGTCGGTCTGCACCGCCCACACGATTCCATTCGCGTCGCCATTCGCCGAGACGCTCACGGTGCTGCGCGTCAAGGAATAGATAGCCTGGGTTTGCGAAGCGGCGGGATGCGCCAGCATCCCATTGCGGACCGGGAAAGCCCGTATCGAATCCTTGAACGGGCTGACTCCTGATCCAAAATAGACGTAGCCATTCCAATAGGCGGGCGTGCCCATCTGCTCGCGCAGCCCAGAGATTTCCTGCACCACCTGGGGATTGCGGCTTCCGTCCGCCCGGTAGCCGCCGAGAGCGTCGCGGTTGAGGACGTAGATGTGGCCGTTCTTGCCGCTGGTCACCGCCAGATGCGGATAAGCACCGGGTTGGTCAGGCAGCAGGACCACGCCGGCCGATCCCAGGTCCAAATCATCGCGCGCCATGGCTGCCTGATCGAAAGGCGTGAAGTAATCCAGCAGCGACAAACCGGCCGGCCCCGGCTTCAACTTTACGACGCTGTCGCTCACATTCACACCCGGCGGCTCGCCGAATGCGTCGAACGGACCATTGGCAACCGAGAAATAAAGGTTGCCGTCCGTATCCGCGGAGATCCCACAGCCGCTCATCCAGATGCCTCCCTGATAGCCGTTGGGAGTGGTCACCCAACTTCCGGTCTGCTTCAGGGTGGTCGCGTCATACGCAACGATCCAGCCGTGATAAGCGCCTAAATCGCCGTAGGAGGCAAAGGCGACATACAGCCGGCCTTGGTCGAGCAGCAGCGCCGCCCTTTGCAGGTGGAAGCGGGAGTCGAAAGCCAGCACGCCATCTACGCTTTCGCGCGCGGCCCCGGGATACGTTGCCTGGATGGGCTGCGGCCCGCCGAATTTTTCCGCGCCCGAAGCCAGATCCAAAGCGTGGAGGCGGTGATAAAAAGCGCCATTCTCCTTGGTGGCCGCCACTACATAGATCGTGTTGCTGGCTACGTCGATGACGGGAGTGCTGGTGATTCCTATCTCCGGCACGATGTCGCTCGCGTTCACGTCCGCCGGGCCCACGGTGGTGATGCCGGCATCTGGGTCCAGGAAGTTGGCTCGCCACAGCGGCGTCGCGGAACTGGAGTCGGCATCGAAGGCATAAACACTGTCGTGCTGGGTCGCCACCACCACGACGTTGTGGACTCCGTTTCCCGGAATCGCCACCTGCGGCATGTAGAGCGGCTGGGCGTAAACATACCCATCCAGCGGATAGGAATAGAGCTTGCCGAAGCGCGCGGGATTCACGTTTGCCGGCGTCAGTACGGTTTCGTTGAGGTACTGGCCGGTACGGGCATTGTCGTTGTGGTAGGTGCTCACTGCGACGAGGGCGGCATGGTCAACCATCCCGGCTCCGCTTGCCGCAAATGGCTCGGCTGCTGCTATGAGGTCTTCACCATAGGCCCCTGCCGGCTGGCTCCGGCCCCAGTTGTGCATCTGGAAGACAATCGCAAGCAGCGTCATGCCCGCTCCCACGGAAAATAACTGCGAGCGGCTGCGCGAGAGCGCAAACACAATTCCGGAAAAGTTGCGCAGACCAAAGTACGCGGCCAGACCGCAGCCGAGACACAGCGCCGCCATCGCGGCCGGGGCTTTCAACACTGCTAAACAAAATTGCGGATGCATAAGATCAGTATTGGCAGATGGCACCTAGCTTCGTAACACCAGAGTGGATTCAAAGTGGCGACGCGCGTGGCACATTCCCAATTCGCGGCACGTTCCCAATAAGATGCTGGTGCCGGGACCTCCGGCAGATTAATCTTGGTCCTTCAGCGAGGGGAAAATTGTTAAGAAATGTTTCTGCGCGATTAAATTTCCTCGTGTGCGGACAAAGAATTGGCAATCGGCAACCGCGGTCCGAGCAGCCGAGTTCCATTCCCGAACTCGCCTGAGACACCGTCGCAACCGCTTCCATATTGTTCCGGTCGCAGCTTCGGACCAGAGCGCGTCTGCGTGTAGAATCAAGCCATGGCCTTCCAGGAATCGGGCAACGACGGCAACTCGCGCAAGGGCAAGTCTCCACCGCCGGAGGACACTCGCCAGGAAGCGGCTTATCTCAAGATGCTAGGCGAAAAACAGCGTCCGGTTCGCATCAAGTTGATGGACGGCGACCTTGTTCGCGGCTGGATCGAGTATTACGACCGTCGCATGGTGCGCCTGACCCGTGAGGGAGCGCCCAACCTGTTCATCTTCAAGCACGAGATTGCCTACATCGCGGAAGACAGTGGACGCAAGCCGCGTCCCGATCGCCCGGCCTCGGCCAGGAACGGCAACTCGGCCCGCGGTCAAGAATGACGCACTACCTGCCAGAAGTGGAAGCGATTGCCCGCGAAGCCGGGGCGCTGCTCATGGGCTACTTCGCCGGCCACGTCACCATCGAGTACAAAGGCGACGTCGATCTGGTGACCGAGGCCGACCGCGCCTCGGAAAAAATGATTGTCGAGCGCTTGCGCGCGCGCTGGCCGGAACACGGCATCGTTGGCGAAGAGGGCGCCCGTAGCGCTCCCGACGCCGACTATCGCTGGTACATCGATCCCCTCGACGGTACGACCAACTTTGCTCACGGCTTTCCCGTGTTCTGCGTCTCGATCGGGCTGGTGCGCAATGCCACCCCAAGCGGAAAATCGGCGCTTGTTGGGGATCCCGGTGAAAAGCATGAGCAACTCGAGGTCGGCGTACTTTACGATCCGACCCGCGACGAGATGTTCTCTGCGCAGCGCGGCCAGGGCGCGACCCTGAACGGCAAACCGATCCACGTTTCCAAAACTCAGCGCTTGGCGGAATCAATCCTCGGCACTGGATTTCCCAGCCACAAGCGGCACAAGAATCCCAACATCCACTTTTATCACCAGATCACGTTGCGCTCGCACGGCTTGCGCCGCGCCGGATCGGCGGCACTCGATTTAGCCAACGTCGCCTGCGGCCGCTACGACGGCTTCTGGGAATTCAATCTGAATCCGTGGGACACCGCCGCGGGCGCGCTTTTGGTCCAGGAAGCCGGCGGACGCGTGACCCGCTTTGACGGTTCGCCGTTTCGCCTCGACAGCCGCGAAGTGTTGGCGACGAACGGTCTCATTCATCAGGAGCTAATCACGAACTTTGAGGAAATCTTCGCCGGACGCGGGCTGGAGCCGCTGCCGTCTCCGGTGGAGTACGCCAAGTCGCGCAGCTAGCTTATGCGCGCGTTCTGCTGACAACCATCCTTAATTGAACACTACCGTCCTGTTTCCGCAGATGAGCACGCGATTTTCCAGGTGCCAGCGCACGGCGCGCGAGAGCACCACCTTTTCCAGATCGCGGCCCTTTTGAATCAAGTCCGAAATTCTGTCGCGGTGCGAAATGCGGACAACATCCTGTTCCACAATCGGTCCTTCATCCAGATCGGCGGTCACATAGTGGCTGGTAGCGCCAATCAGCTTCACTCCCCGCTCAAACGCCTGATGATACGGTTTGGCGCCCACAAACGCCGGCAGGAAGGAGTGATGAATGTTGAGAATGCGCCATTCAAATTGCTTGACGAACTCCGGCGATAGGATTTGCATATAACGCGCCAGCACGATCAGATCGACATCGTGTTGGCGCAGGACGCTGAGCATCTCCTGCTCGGTTTCGGCCTTCTCCTTGCCCACGATCGCCAGGAACGGGACCTTGTAAAAGTCGGCCAGCCGCTCGGCCGTCGGGTGATTGCTGCAGATGACCGGGATCTCGCAAGCCAGTTCGCCATTGTGATGCCGGTAGAGCAGGTCGGCCAGGCAGTGATCGTAGTTGGAAACCAAAATTGCCACCCGCGGACGATGGTCAGAAAGCGCCAGTTGGTACTTGATCAAGAAGCGGTCGGCGACGTGGTGAAAATGCGTTTCAAACTCATCGATGGGCAGGTCGAAGCCCTCCAGGTCCCACTCCAGCCGCGAGAAGAACAAGCCTTGTCCGTTGTCGGGATGATCGTCGGAGTGCAGCACACCGCCATGGTGCGCGGTTATGAAATTGGAGATCGCTGCCACCACGCCTTGCCGGGCCAGCATGCCCGGACAACTGAGCAGCAAAACCGCAGTGTTCATTCTCCCAACCCGTTTCCGGCGCAATCGGAAATTATCGCATTCCCGCGCCCAGACGCGCACTCGCTGCGTCCATGTTCCTGCCGCAGGGCCCTGCGTAACTATCGTATTTTCGTCTAGTTTCACCAGCTACTCTCGACTACAATTTCGCCAGGCCTAATGCCTAGAGGTGCACTTATGTACCGAGTTGCGATTTGCGCAATCTTCGTTGCCCTTTGTCTTGCTTCAATTCCTATCCTGGCGGAAGACAACGCGGGTCCTCACCTATGTGTTGGCGTGCTAGAGGGTGCTGGTGGCCAAATCTCCGGTACGGTGGCCCGTGACACCTTAATCAAGCACCTCAACAAGCAGAAGAAGCCGCCGCTTACTTCCGTTCCGCTTGAGTCGTCCCTTCCGGATGAGGCCCTGGCCGAGGCCAAGCAGAAGGCCTGCGAGTACGTGGTCACCACGAATCTGGTGGAGGCCCACACCGCGTCGGCTTACCCACCCGGCGTGAGCCCAAACGCAGCTAGCGTCCCTAACTTTTTTGTGACGATCAGCTACAAGTTGAACAAAGTGAGTGACGGGGCCGAGGCCTCGAGCGGTTCTTTCAAAGCGCAGGACACAGGTTCGACCCAGAATGCTATTGGCTTCACCCTGAACAAGATGGCGGCAAAGGTGGACGGCGCAATCAAGGGCGCGAAATAGCCGGTCGCTGGGCGTCAGACCGATTCGAGATGTGGGGGCGGTTTTGGGCCCCGTGCATCGTCTCGGACGAAAGTTCGGGGCTGCGTTGGGACCGCTGTTTCTGCGGTAAAATCACTCGGTGAACAACTCGCTGTTGAACCGCACCGTTGCCCAGCGCCCCGCCCTGGTCCGTCTCCAGGGTCGCATTCTGTTCCTCACCGAAGACCCCGAGCTCATCAAGCGCCAGCTCGCGGGCGAGGATCTGCCCTGGGACACTCAACATCCCGAGCGCAATCCCAACTTGCGCGACGACATCTCCACCGACGAAATTACGCCGGCGCACATCTGCTTTTTCTTCGACGAGACACTGGGCGAATTTCCCTACACCGGCCTGAAGTGCGGCAATGAAACGCCGATCAAGCGCGGCGATGTGAAGCGCGGCGGCTTCGTGTGCGCGGTCAGCGGCAAGCGGCGCGGTAAAGGATCGAGCCGTGAACAGTCGCCCTACGCCGAGATGTCGGCGGGCATCAAGCTGGTGATCGCGGAAAACATTGAGCGCATCTACAAGCAGAATTGCCAGAACCTGGGCGTGCTGACCTCGACCGAGTTTGGACTGATCGACAAGGTCCGCCGGGACGAAGAGATTCCGCTGACGGAGTTCACCCGGGGCGAAGACGAGATCACTCGCCAGGTGATCGAATACGGCGGTCTGTTTCCGTTCAACGTGGCCCGCCTGCAGGGCAAGGTCTTCCTGCCGCCGATCCGGACCAGGCCTCGCCCCATGACCATCGCGGAGAAAATTTTTGCGCGCCACATGGTGCACGGCGCCAATCAGGTTGGGGTCGAGGCGGTAAAGCCCGGCGACACCGGGTTCGCGCGCACCGATCTGCGCTTCAGCCATGAATACGTCACCCCCATGGCAGCGATTTTCTTCGAGCACTTTCTGGGCAAGGACGCGCCGGTCACCGACGCCGGCACCATCCTGTTCTTCCGCGATCACCTCACCTTTCTCGATGAAGTGCTGTCGGAAGAAAAGCGCAAGATGGGCCTGCTGGACCTGGCCACCCAGTTGAAGCTGAAGCAGGAAGACTTCGCCAAATTGCGCGGCATCAAGTTGCACGGCGAGTTGCGCGATCGCAAAGGCTCGGAAGGCATCTGCCATTCCATCGTGACCGAGAGCTACGCGCTGCCCGGCCAGCTCAACGTCGGTTCCGATTCGCACACGCCGCACGTCGGGGCGATGGGATGCGTGGCCTTCGGCATCGGCACTACCGATGTCTTCAACTCCTGGTTCACCAAAGACGTTCGCGTGAAAGTGCCGGAGTCGGTGAAGGTCGTGATTCGCGGCAAGAAACGCGAGAACGTGACCGCGAAGGACTTCATCTTGAAGCTGCTCTCGCTGGAGTACATCCGACACGGGGATGCCCTGGCGAAGGTCATCGAATATTCCGGCGAAGCCATCGAGGCCCTGGGCGTGGATGAACGGGCCACCATGACCAACATGGCGGCGGAGATCGGCGGATTCACAGGCATCGTGACGCCCGATCAGAAGGTGGTTGACTTCCTGATGGAGCGGCGCGGGATGAGCGAGAACGAAGCGCAGACGCTGGTCGAGGGTTTGTATAGCGATCCTGACGCTCACTACTCGCATGTGATCGAACTCGAAGCCGCGGAAATCTATCCTATGGTCGCAACGCCCGGCGATCCCGGCAATGGCAAGTTCGTGCGCGAGCTGAACACGCCGGTGCCGGTGGAGATCGCCTACGGCGGCACTTGCACCGCAGGCAAGAACGAAGACATGGACATGTACGCGCGCGTGCTCAGCGATGCCTTACGGCAAGGCAAGCGGGTTGCCGAGAGCTGCAAGTTCTATCTCCAGTTCGGATCGCAGGAGACGCGCGAATACTGCGTGCGCAAGGGCTATCTCGACGTCTTTATTAAGGCCGGCGCGCAGGTGATTGAGCCCAGTTGCGGGGCTTGCATCAACGCCGGACCGGGTGTCTCCACGCGTCCCGACCAGGTGGTGATCAGCGCGCAGAACCGTAACTTTCCGGGGCGCAGCGGTCCGGGGCAAATGTATCTGGCGAGTCCGTTGACGGTGGCCGCCAGCGCCATCGCCGGCTACATCGTCGAGTACGAACCGGCGGCCGAGCGCGAACCCGCCCACGCGGCGTGAGCGGCTCGATCAAGGCAAGCTGGCTGCCACACAACTGCGGTTTTTGATACTATCGTAGTTATTACTCCGGTCTGATTTTCTCCATTCGAGAGGGTTTAGGGAGACACTGTTTTATGGCTTATGTGATCGCAGAACCTTGCATCAACACCAAAGACACAGCATGCGTCGATGCCTGTCCGGTGGATTGCATCCACCCCAAGAAGGACAGCGACAAGTTCCCGACCGAAGAGATGTTGTACATCGATCCGGTCGAGTGCATTGATTGCGGCGCTTGCGTGCCGGTGTGCCCGGTTTCGGCGATTTTCGCGCTCGACGATCTGCCCGAGAAGTGGAAAGAGTACACCGAGCGCAACGCCAAGTATTTCGGGCGCTAGCTTGCAGTCCAATATCGAGAAAGGGCGCACCGCGCAGGTGCGCCCTTTTTGTGGTGTGGCGAGCATGTTTGACAGCCTGGAGGTGAAAGTCCTCTTCACATCCTGATGGAGGAGAAGTGATAGCGAAGCGCAAGGGCGACGCTGTGAGGTGTGGTCTGAAAGAAGCGTGGAGCAAAAATGCGAGCCGATGAACAAGAACCAGATACGAGGCATACGGTGCCGGACGAGCGGGCTATTGATCGCGAAGTCCATATCCATCAAAGGCGCTGGTTGTAAATCTGGCGGTTGCGCGTGGAAGGCGGTGGAACTTACCTCGGGAGATCTGCTGCATGTCCCGGAATCGGGACTGAGAGGGGAGCGATCCACTCGGAGCGTGCGGCAGAAGTCAGCAGCGGGCATAGTAGCTGCGCGAGCGGCGAAGGCCCAAACGGAAGGAAGCGGCCAGTAGGCGGCGCGACTCGATGAGCGACAAGCGGCAGAAGAACCAGCTACAGCTAGCGCTGGCCTTCACCGGCGAGGGGAGGAGTGAAGCTCCGAAGGCTCGGCGGGGAGGGACCGAATCGCTCACGGCGGAGCGCAGGACCGATAAGCCCGGCTATAAAGGAACAACTGATGGAGGAGGTCTGCGAGAGGGAGAACCTCAAGCGGGCTCTGCAACGAGTCAAGGCCAACAAAGGTAGTCCAGGTATCGACGGCATGACCGTCGAGGAACTGCCCGACTATCTGGCACAGCACTGGCCAGCCATTCGCGAACAGCTGCTGAGTGGAAGCTACCGACCGCAACCAGTGCGGCGGGTGGAAATCCCCAAACCGGACGGGGGAGTGCGCCAGTTGGGCATTCCGACGGTGCTGGATCGATTGATCCAGCAAGCGGTGATGCAGGTTCTGCAAGGACAGTGGGACGCGACGTTCTCCCGGCACAGCTACGGCTTTCGGCCGCAGCGGTCGGCGCATCAGGCGGTAGCACAAGCGCAGCAATATGTGCGCGAGGGCTACGGCTGGGTGGTGGACCTCGATCTGGAGAAGTTCTTTGATCGAGTCAACCACGACCGACTGATGAGCGCCGTGGCCCGGCGCATCGGAGACAAGCGGATGTTGAAGTTGATCCGCGGGTTTCTGGAAGCTGGGGTGATGGAGGATGGGCTAGTCAGTCCGGTGGACGAAGGTACGCCGCAAGGTGGGCCTTTGTCGCCCCTGTTGTCGAACCTCGTGCTGGAGGAGTTGGACCGGGAGTTGGAACGGCGCGGACACCGCTTTGCACGCTACGCGGACGATTGCAACATTTACGTGCGCAGTGAGCGGGCGGGGCAGCGGGTGATGGCGAGCATCACCGGCTTTATCACGCGGCGGCTCAAGCTCAAGGTCAACGCGGCCAAAAGCGCGGTGGCGCGGCCAGGAGAGCGGAAGTTTCTGGGCTTCAGCCTGAGCGGTGGCAAGCAGCCGAAACGGCGCATTGCGCCCAAGGCCCTGCTGCGGTTTGAGCAGAAGATACGGGAGCTGACGGGCCGGAGCCGGGGGATAAGCGTGGAACGGATGACGAAGGAGTTAGCCACTTACTTGCGTGGCTGGAAGAGCTACTTCGGCTTCTGTGAGACGCCCTCGGTGCTGCAGGCGCTGGATCAATGGATACGGCGCAGGCTGCGATCCGTGATCTGGAAGCAATGGAAACGCGGAAGGCTACGCTTCGCCAAGCTATATGAGCGGGGAGTGAGCAAGACCCTGGCCGCACAAACGGCTGGGAGTGCTCACGGTCCCTTCCGCATAGCCAATAGCCCAGCCATGAGCTACGCCTTTCCTATCGCCTACTTTGATTCGCTCGGACTTCCACGATGGTTCGCTGATACCTAGCTCAATCTACCGAACCGCCGGATGCGGACCCGCATGTCCGGTGGTGTGGCAGGGGCGGACGGGTGACCGTCCCCCCTATGCCGATTGACGTCATCTGCCAGACGAAAGGCTAGGAGTGCTTCCCGCCGCGAATCTTCCACAGCATTTGTCGCAGCATGCCCAGCCAGAGTTCGGCGTCCCCGGCTTGCAGGTTCAGTCGGCGCACCAGGCGGCGCACTTTGTCCTCGGTCGAACTTTCGGCGCGGGGATTCACATACCCACTGGCGTGTAGGGCCTCCAGCAATACTTCACTGATGCGCTCGACTTCGCCCGCGCTGGCGCGCTTCACTTTCTCCGTACGCTGTGCGGCTTTGGAATCGCGGCTGAGTTCGTATAGGCAGACCGCCACCGCCTGGCCCAGGTTCATGGAGATGTGCTCTTCGCGCGTGGGAATGCGCATAAGCCAGTGGCAGTGGCTGAGGTCCTTGGTCGCCAGGCCAAACTTCTCCGTGCCGAACAACAGCGCCACCCGGCCGGAGGCGAGCTGTTTGCGGATCAACCGCGCCCCGTGTTCCAGCCGTTTGAGCGGATGTTGCAGTTCGCGATGCCGGACCGCGGTGGTGCCCACCACCAGCGTGCAATCGGCAACGGCGTCGGCCAGGCTCTTGTACTCCACGGCATTGGCCAACAATTCCGAGGCGCCGACGGCGGAGCGTGCCTCGCGAAACGCGACCTCATAGGGATTCACCACGCGCAGGCGCAGAGAGCCGAAGTTGCTCATGGCGCGGGCCGCAGCCCCGATATTCAGCGGGTTGCGCGGGGCAACTAAGACCACACAAAGCCGATCAAGCTCTGCTTGCATGAACTCAGTTTATGGCGTTTTCGGATTTGGTGTAGTTCCGGTAGAGCCGGCCTTTCAGGGCAGCGTCCAGTGGCACAACCGGGTGGGGGGTGTCAGCCGTTGCGCTTATCACGAGGTGCGCAGCGCCGGATCTCTGCTCCTTGGCCCGCGACGGACCGCCTTCTACCAGACGGTCAGCTTCGAATTGTCGAACCACTCGTGATAGCCCTGTCCGCTGGCATTCACGTCCAGCTGGTACTGGACCCCGAGGTTGCTGCCCCAGTCCAGGTACTTCGCCGAATAAGTTTGATTGATGGTGTAAGGATGTCCATCCACAACCAGGGTAACGTAATGATAGGTGCGATTACTGTGGTTGGTCTGCACGTACCACTGAATGTGATGCCAGGTATTGGCGGTAAAGCCATGGCAGGCAATGGCGGTGTGGATCCAATGGCCGTTGTATTCATCCCAAATGTCCCAGAGGCCCGCAGCGATGTTGCATTGGCTGCCAATCATGTAGTTGTACCCGGCCACGAACTGGAAGGCATCGTATTCCAGGGCTTGGGCCGCGGAGGCGGCATTCGAGTCCACCTGAACGTAGAAGTCCCACAGCAGATTGCTGATGCCGTCGTTGCCGCCGAGCTTTTTCCACCACAGGGCATTGGCCCACACACCGGAGTTGAAGATTTCGGCGCTGGCGCCCGACAGCGAGGGTTGGCTCTGGAACTGCGCCATCCAGTAGGTCCCGAGGCCGCTGCCGCCAGCACAGCCCGGATCGTGACACGATTGCCATCCCGACATCTGGTTGACTTGGTTGAACACGATTGCACCCGGCGGCGGAATGGGCAAACCGCCGCGGGCCGATTGTGCGAAGGACGAGGATACGGTGAACAATAGCGCAATAAGTAGGAAATGTTTCACGTTGACTCCTCAAGGTGAGTGTCGTCGGCCACCGATTGTCGCTGCGACGCGACCAACGCTGTTGGCAATATGGGACTTGGCGAGACCACTCTCAATACGGGCAAAGCCTTAGGGGAGGCCGCTTAAATGCCATAGGGGAGATCGCGGTCCCCTAGAAGCCGGAGTGCGGCGAAACCGGGAAACTGGAAACTTTGAAACTTGAAACTCGAAACTTGCCTCTGTGGTGAATTACTCTTAAACGATGGGCCGCATCCACGTTCTCTCCGAAAACGTAGCCAACAAGATTGCCGCCGGCGAGGTGGTGGAACGCCCCGCTTCGGTAGTCAAGGAGTTGTTGGAAAACGCGCTGGATGCCGGTGCGCGCCGCATCCGCGTCAACGTTGAGGCGGGCGGCAAGAAGCTGATCCAGGTAACCGACGACGGTTGCGGCATGGTGCGCGACGACGCCATGCTGGCCTTCGAGCGCCACGCCACCTCCAAGATCCGCAACGCCGACGACTTGCTGAACATCGCGACCCTGGGATTTCGCGGCGAGGCGCTGCCTTCCATGGCTTCCGTCAGCCGTTTGCGTCTGGAGACCCATGCGCCCGAAGACGCTGCCGGAACGGTGATCGAGATCGCCGGCGGAAAGCTGCTGACGGTCGAGGAGGCGGGCCTGCCGCTGGGCACCTGCATCACGGTGCGCGACCTGTTCTTCAACATTCCCGCGCGCCGAAAATTCCTGAAGGCTGAGTCCACCGAGCTGTCGCACATTGCATCGCTGGTGACCCACTACGCCCTCGCCCATCCCGAGATGCATTGGGAGCTGCACGCCGCGACCAATGCCATGTTGATCGCCCCGCCTGTGGCCGACCACTCGCAGCGTATCTATCAGGTGTTTGGCAAGGAGACGCTCGATCAGTTGATTCCGCTGAGCGCGCTGCTGCCGCTGTCGCATGCGGGACTGCCGCAGCCTCCGCCGTGGCGGCGCGACGAAGACTACGAAGCGCCAGTGGCCGGCGACGTAAAACTGCACGGCTTTGTTTCGCGGCCGGAGATTCAAAAGCTAAACCGCAACTCGATTTTCATCTTCGTGAATGGCCGCCTGATTCGCGATCGCGTGGTGCAGCACGCTCTCACCGAGGCCTACCGCAACATCCTTCCGCCCACCGTCTTTCCCATCGTGCTGCTGTTCCTGGAGATGCCCTTCACCGAGGTTGACGTGAACGTGCATCCCTCCAAGACCGAGGTGCGCTTTCGGCAATCGTCGGTGCTGCACGATTTCATTCGCGATTCAGTCCGCGCCGTCCTGATGAAATCTCGTCCCGTACCCGCGTTCATGACGGAGATTCACGCGCAGCCCACCGCTTCGCCTTCGCTCACGTCTGGGGCCCGTGACTTCACGACCGACGAATTGCAGGTGACGGCTGCTGACGCGGCGTTTGCTTTGCGTCCGCCCGAGGTCCCACCGTTCAATGCGCGGTTGCAGTTCGAGGACGGAGGATTTGCCGTCGAAGGCAATGCGGCTGTTCCCGTGGCCCGCTTCCCTCCGCAAACATTTGGAGGTCCGGTAGCAGCCGCTGCAAACATGACGCGAAGCGCCGACGCATGTTCTGCCGTCATTGCGGACGACGATGCGCCTGCCGGGTTGGATTCGTTGAGCACGCTTCGCCCGGTTGGCCAGATTCGCGACTCCTTCATCCTGGCAATCAATCCGCAGGGCCTGTGGATCATCGACCAGCATGTCGCGCACGAACGCATTCTGTTCGAGAAAATCTGCAAGCAGCGCCTGGCCGAGTCTCCCGAAAAGCAGCAACTGCTGATGCCGCTCATCGTCGAGTTGACTCCGGGCCAAATGTCGGTCTTCGCCGAGATCTCCGACGAACTGACACGCAACGGCTTTGAGGTGGAACCGTTCGGCTCGCGCACTATCGCCGTCAAGACCACGGCAGCGGGCGTTACGGCGGCGGACGTCGAGCACCTGCTGCATGAAATCCTGGACCAGTTCGAGCGCGAGGAACAGGCGCTGAACCTGGAGAAGATTCGCGCCAGCATCGCCGCCAGCATCGCGTGCCATGCCGCCATCAAGGTCAACATGCCGCTGGAGCAGAACAAAATGGAGTGGCTGCTGAGTGAGTTGGCGAAAACCGATTGCCCCATGAGCTGTCCGCACGGGCGGCCGGTGGTCCTGCGGTATTCTGTTAAGGACATTCAGCGGGCGTTTAAGCGAATCTGAAGCGAGCAACTAGCAACTAGCACTCAGCCGTCAGCGTTGAGCATTGGCACTATGCACTTAGGATTTGGCATAGGGCTTGCTGGAGCTAGAGTTTTTCGCGTTACGTGTTTTGCACTAGTTGCTAATTGCTAGTTGCTACGTCCCGCCGACTTCTATGCACGAACAGCAACTACAGGAGCTGCGCCGGGAAAAGTGGCGCTTGAACGGGCGGCCCATCCGCACGCTGGACGAGGCGCGGGAATTTATAGACTCGGTGGGGTTTTGTCTGCTTTACCCGCAACGGCCGGCGGTCCTGGCGCCGACCTTCGTGGGCGCCTATGCCGGCAGTGACGAGCATTTGCCCGCCCGGCAAATGGCCTTTGCCGATCCCAGCGCCCGCGACGCCAAGCATCTGATGGTCCGCCTGCTGCGCGAAAAAGCGGCCTACGAGGCGAACGTCTTCCCCGATAACAACTTCATCGTTTCGGCATCGGTGTTTCCTTATTTTTATGGATTGGTGGGAGATCGAAACCCGCGCCAGGCGCCGAAAGCCGGGGCCCGCTCCGAATATTCTCCGCTCGCCATCGATGCCTTTCAAATCATCCAGAAGGAAGGGCCGATCCCCGAGCACCGGCTGCGCGAGTTGCTGGGCGGCGACATCTCGGCCGCGGCCCTGGATCGCGCGCTGGATGAATTGTGGGCCAAGCTGCGCATCACCCGCGTGGATTACAGCCAGGAAAAAGGTGTGTTCTGGGACGTGCTCTTCCGCTGGTCCCCCGAGGCGGTGAAAGTGGGCATGCACGTCTCGGTGGCGGAGGCGCTGACGGCGCTGGTGTCGAAATATCTCGATTGCGTGTTGGCCGCGCAACAGGAAGAGGTGGAGCACTTCTTCTCCAACCTCATCGGTCGAGCGCGGGTCCGCGAAGCCATCAGCGCGCTGCAAGCTGCGCGTGAATTGAGTTTCGTCCACGTTGCCGGCCGCGTTCTGTTGCAAGTCTCTTCCCTGGAATTGCCAGCCGTGCATCCGGCTGAGCGGAAGTTCAAACTCCAGCCGCGCTTCACGCCGCAGCCACCTCGGCCCGGCAAGCCGCTGGTACAGCGTCGGCCCAGAAAATCGGCATCGCCATCGCAATCAACCCCAGTCCCTCCCGCCAAGGACACCGGCAAGGAATGAGCACAGCCCGCAAGTTGGTGATCGCCATCGACGGGCCGGCAGGCTCGGGCAAGAGCACCATCGCCGCGCGCCTGGCGAAGAAGCTGGGTTACGTGAACCTGGAAAGCGGCGCCATGTATCGTGCTCTGGCGCTGAAGGCGATGGAGCAGCAGGTTTCGCTGGACGATGGCGAAGCGCTGCGGCAGTTGGCGGCCAGCACCGTAATTGATCTCGAACCTCGCGGGGAAGGGAACCGCGTGCTGCTGGACGGCCGCGATGTGTCGCAGCGCGTACGCGACGCGGATGTCACCGCCGCGGCGTCGCGCGTTTCCATCCATCCGCCGGTGCGCGAGATCATGGTGCAGCGCCAGCGCGCGTTGGGACTGGGCGGTGGCGTGGTGATGGAGGGCCGCGACATTGGCACTGCGGTGTTTCCCAACGCGGATGTCAAGATCTTTCTCGATGCCGAGGAAAGCGTTCGCGCCGAGCGACGGATAGTGCAGAACGGACTGCGCTCCGCGGAAGACACGCAACGGGTGATGGCGGAACTGGCGGCGCGCGATCAGCGCGATCGCACGCGTTCGGCATCCCCGCTAGTCGCCGCGCCCGATGCGGTACACGTCGACACTACGCACAAGAGCATTGACGATGTGGTCGCGGAGGTGGAGGGGATCATGAAGAAAGTGGTCAGTGAATAGTGGATAGTGGATAGTTTCGAGTTTCGAGTTTTTTCCTTTCAATTTTCACGTTTCAAATCTAAGATTTGTCATCCTGTATGAGTCTGCTGGTTCAGAGGAGCGAGTCGAAGGACCGCTCTTTTGTGATTGCACGGCTGGAGTTGACTGCGAGCCGTGCGTCCGCTCAAGGTCCCGGCATAATCAGTTGATTCCTTACACGTACTTTGGAGGACGACCAACGATGAGAACGCCCGTAGTACCGGGAGTGTGTTCCGTTGCTTTCTGTCTGGCGACGTTGCTCTGTGCTGCCCAGCAGGGCCAGCCCGCTGCGTCGGCCGGCAAGACGCGCACCTATTACATTTCGGCCGATGAAGTCGAGTGGGACTACGCGCCCCACAACATGGACCACATGACCGGACAGCCCTTCGACAAGTCCACCGTGATCTGGGTGGAGAAAGGCAAAGACCGCATCGGCCAGGTGTACCGCAAAGCCATCTATCGGGAATACACCGACGCCACCTTTCAGACGCTGAAGCCGCGCCCGGCCGAGGAGCAGCACATGGGCATTCTCGGTCCGGTGATCCGCGCTGAGGTGGGTGACACCATCGAAATCA
This sequence comes from uncultured Acidobacteriaceae bacterium, assembly GCA_963737435.1. Taxonomy (GTDB): domain Bacteria; phylum Acidobacteriota; class Terriglobia; order Terriglobales; family Acidobacteriaceae; genus Bog-257. Next base: position 60,399 of record CAVTSI010000014.1, read on the forward strand.
TCTTCCGCAACAACGGTACCCAGCCCTATGGCATGCACCCGCATGGTGTGTTCTACAACAAGGATTCCGAAGGGGCGCCCTATGCCGGCATGTCACCGGAATCCACCGGCCTGGTCGCCCCCGGCCACACCCACAGGTACACGTGGGAGGTGCCCGAGCGTGCTGGACCCGGCGCCGACGACGGCAGTTCCGTGGTGTGGCTCTACCATTCACATAACTACGAGCCCAAGGACGTGAATGCCGGGCTGATTGGCCCTATCGTTATTACGGCGAAGGGGATGGCGCTGGCCGATGGCAGTCCCCGGGATGTGGACCGCGAAGTCTTCGCACTTTTCATGATCTTCGATGAGAACCAGAGCCACTACTTCCAGCACAACATCGATACCTATGCCGGCGATCCTAAGTCGGTGAAGAAGCTGGAACTCGTTCCTGAAGACGCGGACGGCAATGCTGACTTGGTGGGGGGCCACGGCTTTGCCCTGGTCAATCACAAGTTCACCATCAACGGCTACATCTTCGGCAATAATCCGCCAATTCAGATCCACAAGGGCCAGCATGTTCGTTGGTATCTGATGACGATGGGGGACGGCTTCAACTTTCACACGCCGCACTGGCATGGGAACGTCGTGACCGTGGACAAGCACCGCACGGATATTCTGTCGCTGGCGCCGGCGCAGTTTGTGGTGGCCGACATGGTGCCCGACAACGTGGGCATCTGGATGTTCCATTGCCATCTCAGCGACCATATGAAAGGCGGCATGATGACCGACTACGAAGTCTTGCCATGACCGGCCCGGCAAGCCAGTCGCTGGTGCAGGAACCTGTGGACTATACCGTCGCAAGACCGTCTGAGGCGGAAGAAATCATTCGCTTGCTCGCCACGGTGTTCAGCGAGTCCGAACCGCCCGCCGTGGCGATGGGCCTTTCCTCCGGAGATTTGGAACAATTTCTTCAGCTTTTTGCGCCCACAGCTATTGCGGACGGACTCACCGTTCTGGCGCGGAGCGGAGACACCGGGAAGCTGGCCGGCGTGCTTCTCACGGATGATTTTGCTTCACCTCCCGCCCTGGACGTGAGCCACATCAGCACGAAATTTCTACCCATCCTCTCTATGTTGGAAACCCTGGATGAGCAATTCCGTAAAGGGAGAACAGTTTCTGCTGGCGAGTACCTGCACCTGTTTATGTTGGCAGTTGATGAACAATTTGCAGGACGCAGAATTGGCCAGGGACTGGTTGAGGCTTGTCTCGAAAATGGATTTCGGAAGGGATATCGAAGGGCGCTAACCGAAGCTACGGGAAGAGTCTCCCAGCACGTGTTTCGCAAGCTGGGATTTGTAGATCGTTTCAGCGTATCGTACCGAGGCTTCAGGTACGAAGACCAAGTCGTGTTCGCCTCCATTCAGGGTCATGAGAACGCTGTCTTGATGGACAAATCGCTCGTTGGGTGACAATTTTCGAATCGGATTGTCCACCGTCGCTTGACTCGTTGCAAAAAAAGTCCCGCCCAAGCAAAAGAGGCTTGGACGGGGCACCCTCGAGTCACTGGCGAATCGCCTTTCTAACCACTATCCACTATCCACTAACCACTTGCTTCATCCCTTGGTTATCCGGATGTCGCCGGTGTCGGTGCTGATTTGCAGCTTGCTCGCGCCGTTGCCGACGGCGCCCGACGCCCGCGTCGAGTTGTTGCTGCGGTCGATCTTCAGGGCTTCGAACTCGGAGGTGATGTCGCCCTTGCTGGTGCTGGCCTGCACCTGGAATCCCGCCTTGGGCGGCAATACCAGCGAGATGGCTCCGTGTTTGCTGGAAATGCTGATTCGACCCAGCGGCAGTTTGTCGGCGGCGCGCACCTCGATATCGCCATTCGTGTTCTCAAGCTGCAAGTCACCAGACACGTTCTCGATGTGGACGTCCTTGGACCGGTTGAAGATGAGCCGGCTGGGACCGCTGAGATCGTTGCCTCGCACTTCGTCGCCGGCGATTTCCAGGTCGCCGGGCACAGAAGCAATCTGCATGTCCGACCGCGACGACTTGAAGGTCACAGTCTGGGCGATCTTGCTGAGGCGGATGTCGTCGAAGAAGTCGCCGTTAAGATGGACCGCGCCGGCCACCTCCTCGATGGTGACATTGTCGATATGGCCTTCCACCTCAAGATCGCCTGCAATCTTGGAGGCGCGCAGCGAACCGTTCTGCAAGCTGATGTTCACGGCGCCGCCGACATCGTTCAGGGTAACGTCGCCATGTTGCAAGGCCACCTTGACATCAGCCTTGCGGTCATTGGCGGTCACGTCGCCGCGTTTGCTGGCAATATCGAGGATCGCGTCGCGGGGCACGAAGATCTCCATGTCGGCCTCCACTCCGTGTTCCCCGGCGCCGTTGGTGTTGGCGTTTAACACCACCGAATTTCCCGTCACGGTGATCTGTGGCTTGGTGCCGTCGTTGTACTTATTGGCGTCCGTCTGGTTCTGCGCATACACCTTCTTGTGCACCACCACGCGCAGGGTGTTGTCGTCGGCGGGCGCAATGTTCAGGCTGCCGTGATCGCAGACCACGCGCAAGTTGCCGTGCGCCGGAAACGCCTGCTGCAGCTTGTCGTCGAAGGTAAACGCGGTGCCAAAGATGCCGCCAAGATCGTCGTCCATCTGGATGTGATCGCGAACCCCACCCCAGTCGATGTCGGAGCTGTAATGCGCAGACAGGCCGACGATGATGATCAGGATTAGAAGCAGGACAGTGCCTGCTCCCAGGTCACCGCTGCGGTAACCCTGGCGCTGGCTCATGGAGTACTCGATCAACCGGATCACTCCAAACAGAATCAGCAGCAAGGGCCACCAGTGTCCGAAGAAGTGCCAGAAGGGAAACCGGTATCCGAAATTCCGCAGCAGAAATACCAGGCCGATGACGATCAGAACCAGTGGTCCCGCGATTGAGCGCCGATAGCGATACGGCGGCGCCGGATACGCATACTGCGGCGGAGGCGGTTGAGGTGGCGGTGGTGGTGGCGGCGGATAAACATTTGAGCTAGCCATTGCGCACCTCCGGATCGTTGGGATTCTTCCAATTCGCATCCGTCGTGATGGGGCTGGCCGGAGGAACCGGCGGCGGTGTTACCGTCGGCGGTTGCTGCGGATACTGCGGATACCCCTGAGCACCAGGAGGCATCGGTTGTGCCGGTCTGCCTGGCCAGTCGCGCGGCACATGGCCTTCGGCCGAAGCGTTATGTTGCAGGAACATGATCAGGCCGATCACGATCAATAGCGCCGGCCAGGTGCTGCCAAAGTCCATCCAATGCGAGTGTCCCAACTGGTCAAGCAGAAACAGCACCCCGATGGTGATCAGGACAACCGGCCCCATGAAGCCATGAGCACGGCAACGGCTGCACGAACAATAAGGGTTATAGCGGAATCTCATGATGCCCTCCTCACCAGCCCATCCCGCGGCGGCGTAGCAGCACCCGAATGCCGACAGCGATGAGCACGAGCGGCCAAAACCGCCAGATACGGTCGAAGTTCACCACGTCCATCTCGTTGAGCAAGAACAGCACGCCTAGTCCGATCAGGATGAACGCTCCAATCGGTACTCGCGAGGGCGGGCAGCATTCGGCATCTGCAGGCTGTCCCTCCGGAGCTGCTGTCGAAGGCGTGGTCGCCGCCACCGGCGCGGCGCCGGCAACCACACTTGGAGCCCGGTTCGGCGCAGGGCCTCCCGCTGAGAACAAGTGGTTAAGGCCGAGCGGATCGGGCGCTGGCAGACCCATCTCGCGGGCACGCGCGGTCTGATACGCCTCAATCGGCATATAGATTACGAACGCAGCGATGCCCAAACCGAAGATGCCATTCACGTGCGCGGCCATCCAGATCAGGGTGGCGAAGATCAGCACGTGTACGAAGCCCTTGGCATATTCGCCGTTGTACATGGCTCCGACCCCGGGAATGAATCCCAGCAGCGCGGCGAGGCGAGGACTTCCGCCCCCCGGTACGGGTTGAGCACCCGGCGGCACGGCGGCAGTGCCGGGTGGTGGCATGGCGCTGCCTAGCTGCGAGGCCAAACATCCCTCGCAAGAGATAACGCCACGGATGTCTCGCACGCAGCTGTTGCACAGTGGTTTGCCACACGTACGGCAGAATGCGACTGCGGGAACGTCGGCATGATTGGCGCAGTTCATGCGGTTCTCCTGTTCAGCCGGGCCTGATTGGTTAAATTCTTCATCCCTGGTTCATTCCCAGCCGGAGACGCTGGCCAGCTCGGGCTGGCTGGTGTCGCGGCTGTAGTTCTGATTAGTGCGACTCTTGTCTTGGTCTTGCCGGTTATCGCTCTTTGGTTGGGTCTTGGGTGCCGGTTCTTCCGGCTGCTGCTTTTCCGGGGCGGCGACGCGGCGCAAGTCACGCACCCGCGACTCGATCTCATACACCAGGCGAAGGTTGTCGTAGTAACGAATTACACGCGCCTGGGTCGAGGAATAAGTCCTGGCAATGCCCTTGGAGCTCAAGTCGAGCCGCCGCAGATCGCTGATATGAAGCCCGGCGATACTGAGCAGCAGCGTGATGGAGAAGAATGCCATGCCAAACGACATGGCGAAGCGCGGGGTGGCGACCGGAGCGAAGATCGGCGCCAAACGGCCCTTCAGCTTGTCGAGCCAGCCCTCGCCACGTGGCGAGACTACGGCATGCTCCGACGGCAGCGCCCCTATGGTCTGCGCCAGAATGTTGTGCACCAAGTGGCGCGGCGGTTCAACCTCATCCAGCCCCTTCAGCCAGTGCAGGCCGGCCGTGGCCTCTTCGACCATGGTGCGGCATGCCGGGCAGGACTGCTGGTGCGCCTCAAACGCGGCCAGCGTAGAGCCGTGCAGAGCGCCATCGATGGCTTCGGCCAGCAGGCCTTCGCATTCGACGCATTGCATTCCGGATTGGTTCTCGCTGGGCATCAACTCACCTGTTTGTAACTACGTTGTAACAGCCTCGCAAGTTCCGTTCGCCCCCGATTTATACGACTTTTCACAGTGCCTTCAGGGACTTTGAGGACTAGGGCAATGTCTTTGTAGTCCATATCCTGGAGATCGCGCAGAATGACCGCCTCTCGCAACTCGGGAGAGAGCTTGCGCAGAGCTTGATGGACCAGTCGTCTGCGCCTCCCGGCTGCGCACCCGGGCTTCGGGACCGGCAGAGCGATCTTCCAGCTTCTCCGCCAGGGTCAGGCCATCGTCCTGGTTGCCCGGCGTTGCCTCCAGGGAGTCGGTGATGCGGTCGTACTTTCCCTTGCGAAAGTGGTCCACCAGCAGATTTCGTGTGACCGTGGTGACCCAGGTCATAAACGAAGCCCGCGTGGTGTCGAAGGTGCTTAGCGTGCGATACATTTTGATGAATACTTCCTGCGGACAAGTCAGCCGCATCGTCGGGCGATCCCGAAAAGCGATAGCAGATGTTATAGATCCGGCGATGATACTGCTGAACGATTTCCTGCCAAGCCGCAGCGTCGCCTGTAACACAGCGACGGACGAGGGCATTGACGGCTTGGATATCGTCCAATCAGCGCTCCCAAGGGGCGTGACTGCTGGCCCAATCCCACTCACTGCTAATGACTTATACGAAGAAGCACGACCAGAAGTTCGATCGGATCAGGCAGACTCCGCCCGCTCTTGCATTGGCCAGAAACTTTGGACGTGCGGATGATTTTCGCCTGCATTGTAGCAGGGGCGGGAAGCTTCGGGCGGTGACGACGAAAGGGAACGAAGCGGGCAAGACGCACCGAAGTCTCCCGCAGTTCCAAATTGGCACTACGAACTACTAAAGTCTCAGTTGTGCACGCCAGATTATGCTGTTGATTGCAGTCTGAAGGTGGTATCCTCAGGCGGAGTTTATGGCGTTCTTTCCTGTTGCGTCACACTGGGATGAACTGCCATCGACAACGCACGCGCCGCGCAAAGTCTTGCGCGGCTGACAGAAGTCGCCGATAGACAGTGGGCGACCTTGCGCAATCTGCGGTGCGCAAGCCCACGACAAGCACGTTACAACTTCCGTATTTTGCGCAGTGGGATGGGTGACTGCGGATGTGCGTGCGCCATAGTTCTTGCGCGGATCTGGCCGGATGCCGCTTATTGTCATCGTCGCGTTAGGGACCGGGGCCACAGTATTGCTTTGGCTGCTTCGGTGCAAGCTTGTTAGTGATCGGCAACTGGTGCGCCTGCGCCAGGGATTGGCGGCCGAATCGGCCCGTTCGCGCGACGCGGAAAATCAGTTACAGCTCCTCTTCTCCGCAAATCCTTATCCCATGTGGATTTTTGACTGCGCGACCTTGCGCTTTGTCTCCGTGAATGATGCGGCAGTGCGCACCTACGGGTACTCCCGGGAGGAGTTTCTGGGAATGACCATCCTGGATATACGTCCTCCCGAGGAAGCCCCGACGTTACTGGGTTCTGTGAATCTCCATCCTGGGTTTGACAGCGCCGGAATCTGGCGCCACCAGAGAAAGGACGGCAGTCTCCTACTGGTCGAGATCAGAGGCTTCACCTTTGAGCAAAACGGCTGTTACCACAAGCTAGTACTGGCCAACGACGTCACCCAGCGCCAGCTTACGGAGGAGGCGCTGAGGGCAGTCGCAGGCCTCCGCTGCAATCGCTGGTGGATAATGCACCGTTTGGTATCTGCCGTTCTTTGTTTGACGAGGATCGCTTTGAATCCTTGAATCCAGCGATGCTGAAGATCCTGGGCGGCTACAGTCTCGACGAAGCCACGCGCCTGAAAATATCAACCCAGGTTTATGCCGATGTTAAAGACTGCGGCCGCCTGATGGAGATCCTTCGGCGAAATGCAACCGTTCAGGGTTATGAACTCAACTTGCTGCGGCGTGATGGCAGCACGGTGCCACTGCGAATCTCCGGTTCGCTCGCTCGCCACCCTCATACCGATGCGGAGTACTTCACCTGTTATATGGAAGACATGACGCAGCAGAGCGCGCTGGAGCAGCAGGTCCGGCAGGTGCAGAAACTGGAGGCCGTGGCCAGATTGGCAGGAGGCGTGGCCCACGATTTCAACAACATCCTGGTGGTGATCAAGCTCTCCACCGAATTGATGCTGGCCCAAATCACGCTGGACAATCCGCTGAGCAAGTCGCTGTTGCAAGTTTCCAACGCCGCCGACCGGGCCGCCGCCCTCACCCGGCAGATGCTGGCCTTGGGACGGCAGCAGATTATGCAGGTCCGCGTCATCAACGTGAACTCCGTGGTAACCGAAACTTCGCACATGTTGCGCCGCATCATCGGAGAAGACATTCGCTTGGTGACCAACCTATGCGGCACCCTGGAGAATTCCCGCTTGGATTCCAATCAGTTGGGGCAGGTGATCCTCAACCTGGCGGTCAACGCGCGCGATGCCATGCCCGAAGGTGGCGTCCTCCATCTCGAAACCTGCCAACATCGACTTAGACAATGCCTACGCCCAGGAGCATCCGCCGGTCCAACCCGGACGCTACGTGATGTTAGCGGTTAGCGACACCGGGACCGGCATCGACAAATCGATTCTGCCGCGTATTTTCGATCCCTTCTTCACCACCAAGGAAGTGGGCAAAGGCACCGGCCTGGGGCTGTCGATCGTGTACGGCATTGTGAAACAGAGCGGCGGCTACGTCTGGGTTTACAGCGAACCGGCGCATGGCACAACCTTCAAACTCTACTTCCCCGCGATTACCGCGCCCTTGGAGAATCCGCTGGTGTGCAGCCAGGCGTACTCGGAGCCGAGCGGGCAAACCATCCTGATCGTCGAAGACGAAGCCACCATTCGCGGCAATGTGCGCGAGTGTTTGCAGCAGTTGGGCTACCACGTCGTCGAAGCTGAGAATGGGGAGGCCGCGCTGCAGGTTTACGACCGTCTGCACGGCAAAATCGATCTGGTCCTTTCCGACCTGGTGATGCCCGGCATGGGAGGCTATGAACTGGCGGGCCAGCTAGCCCAGCGTCACCCGGGGGGTGCGAATGCTATTCATGTCAGGCTACACGGAAGACAGTGCGGCGCGCCGCGACATCCTGTTGCAGGGTAGTGCATTTCTGCAGAAACCATTCAGTGTCGCCGACTTGTCCACTGCCGTCCACCAGCCATTGGCGGTTCGCGCCGCCCTGGCTTAATGCCTGCTCGCGCTTCATTCTGCGCGGAACAGGCCGGCCCAGGAATCATCCAAGTTGTTCCAGCGATCACCTTCCAACCACTTGCCCTCGGAATCGGGCAGGTAGAGGACCCCGTGGCCCTGGGCGCACACCATTTCCGTTCCTGACCAATTGAACAAGATGCTGCCCGGGGCGCCGATCCAGACGGGAATGCTTAGCCGCCGCAAACAGACGCGGCAGCGCTTTTGTTGGTCGCGGACCGACCAGGACAAGGGAGCGATCGACAGCATCAGGAACAGCCACAAGGCCACGCCGTCGGCCATCGGATACACCGAAGGGACCAGCGAAACCGCTAGGGAGTGAATGCTCACCCAGGCCAGCAGACAGGCTGCGATCAGCACCAGTGCAGACTTGGCCACAAAGAAGGCCCACCAGCGGCAGCGTTGCTGCAAACTCATGGGAGCGGATCCCAAGCCTGCGCCCTGGCGCCGCGCGTACACAATCGCCACCGCACTGGCGATCGCCAGCATCAGGAACAAGAAGTACAAAGCCAGCGTACGGCGCATCTCCTCCTTGGCCGAGGTGACCTCCAGCAGCGACGCGGGGAATACATACCCGGCATTTTCGCTGAGGTCGGTGAGATCAGATTCCACTCGCGCTTCCGTCGCTTCCGGTTTCATCACGGCCACAGCGCCAATTCGTTCGACAAAATTTGTGAACGGCGGGGCGTGGGAATCCAACAAGGTCCAGATTCCTATGCCGGAGGAGACGAGGCGGAAGTTGCGGGGCAGAACTCCGACGACGATCTTTTCATTGCCGTCAACCACAATGCGTCGGCCGATGGTATCGGGGCGGCTCTTGAACTGAAGCGACCAAAGTTCGTTGCTGAGTACCACACAGTTGGGGCAACTCTGCCCATCGCCGCTTTGCAATGCGCGTCCCAGGGTTGGCTTCACGCCCAGAATGTCGAAGAAGTCGGGAGCGACTCGTGCGGAAAAGATCGGCACTATCCGCTTTCCGGCGGCCAGCTTGCCGGGACCCCACGAGTAAGGCGCGACGGCGTCGAGCAACTTGCTCGCCTTCCATGCCGACGTAAGGTCCAGCAGGGTCTCGGACCGGAAACGCCTGAATTTGCCATTCAGGCTGATGATGCACACCCGCTCGGGATTGGGGACGGCGGAGGAAAATAGCGACCGAGCAAACGGGATGAATCCGCCTCCCCAGATCATCGCCACCAGCAGGAAAACGATCGCCATCAGGCAGGTTGCCGGTGCGCGCCGCATCTGATCGGCCCGCCGCAGGAACCCTTCGCGCTGGTAGCGAGACCAAAAGGCCCCGAAGAACAAGCCCCAGCAGTATTTTGCCAGTTCGAGTTTCTTCTCGCGATTAAGTTCTCCTGACTCGGCCAGGAAGTGGCACCAATGCCACAGGTGCTCCGACCTGAGGGCGCGCCATTCCCGCCGTTGCGCGCGCGGCGCCAGCCAGCTCGCCAGCCACACCAGCGCCCGGCAGCCCCAGATGGTCCTCCGCAATGGATCAGGCCACGGCATCACCCTCACCCCAGTGAGATGATTAAAGCACAACAGATGTGCGCCCGGTCCAACCGGATTCGCCTCCCCCTCCGGCGAAGGACATTCACAAATTGCCTGAACACCGCTGTGTGCAGTAGCTCACATTCACGACGGCGCAAAACGGGTAGGATGGATCGGGCCGCTTCTCAGGGATACATCGGCTGGCGATTCGTCCGGCCATGTGGGCGGCAGAGATTCGCGTAGTTATTTCGGGAGGAAATCAAGATGGCCGAACCAAGTTACGAAGAACTGAAAGCCCGAGTCCAGGAATTGGAAAAGCAGACCCAACGCAAGCGGGGCAGCCTGGATTTCAAGGTCAGCGAAAAAGGCGGGATGAGCGTCTATGGCCTGGGACGGTTCCCGGTCACCCTCTATTACGAGCAATGGATTCGGTTGCTCGACCAGACCGACCAGATTCGCGAGTTTCTGGAAGCGAACAAGGCCGGCATGAAAATGAAACACACGGAGTGACGGCTGCGGGACACTGGGGTAGCTCCGGTCCGCAAGGCCCACCACGACTATGAGTGTGGCGCGTGTATAATTTTCGAGGAGCGCGCCCGTAGCTCAGCTGGATAGAGCGATTGCCTCCGGAGCAATAGGTCGGGAGTTCGAATCTCTCCGGGCGCGCCAGAATTTGCCTTGCCCTTCAGTAAGTTGCGGCTGCTTTGATAATCCGCCAATTTCCTTACTTTTCAAGCTGTGCCCAATTTTGTTGTCCTTCGCCAAAATTAGATCGCCAGAACGACATTGACTTTCAACAACCTAGAGGGAACAATCAGCCGACATGTCCGCATTCCTACTCGGTTGGTTTTCGGTTGATTTGGCTGTTCACCAGAGGCCATCAAGCCCTCGTCCTGGAGAACCTCGCGCTCCGTCAAAAATTGGCTGTCTACAAGCGGCACAACAAGCGTCCGCGGTTAAGGCGTTCTGACCGCATGTTCTGGATCGTGCTGGCAGGACTTTGGAAGGGCTGGCGACGAGCCTTGGTTCTGATGCACCCAGATACGGTCGTTCGCTGGCAGCGGCAGCGTTTCCGCAGGTATTGGGCACAACTGTCCTGCCAGCCGAGAAGGAAGGTGGGACGGCCATCGATTGGCAAACCGATCCGCAATCTGATCCAGATGATGGCTCGGGTGAATTCTTTGTGGCGTGCGCCGCGCATTCACGGCGAGCTTCTCAAGCTCGGAATCAAGATTTCCGAGCGTACCGTTTCTCGCATCCTGCGGACGGTCAAACGGCCCCCATCGCAGAGCTGGAGGACCTTCCTACAGAACCACCTGGGGGAGATCGCCGCGATTGACTTCTTCACCGTACCCACAGTCAGGATGCGCGTACTATTCGTGTTCATCGTCCTGGAGCATCGGCGGCGAAAGGTGCGTCATTTTGGAGTCACGGAACATCCGACCTCGGAATGGGTAGGGCAGCAGATGGTGGAGGCCTTCGCCGAGCGGGAGGCTCCACGGTATCTGATCCGTGACCGTGACGCCAGCTACGGCAACGAGTTTCGGCGTCGGGTCCAGTCGCTGGGGGTGAAGGAGGTGATCACGGCACCCCGAAGTCCGTGGCAGAACGCCTTTGCCGAGCGGCTGATTGGCTCGATTCGACGTGAGTGTCTGGACCATGTCGTGGTTTTGAATGAGCGACACCTGCGCAGGTTGCTGAAGAAGTATCTGACGTACTATCACGGTTCCCGGACGCACTTGGGTTTAGGGAAGGACGCTCCTGAACCGCGGGCCGTCATGAGCCAAGGAAAGATCCTTGCCATTCCCCAAGTGGGTGGCCGGCACCACCGATATGAACGCCGCGCGGCGTGAGAGCGGAGAATTACGGGTGATTCATGCTGAACCGATCGGCCATCGTGGTGAAGCCAAGGCAGCCCTTTCTGGACTGGCTGCACACGGCCGATCCAACCAGCCACAGGCTCACGCTACGTGACTTGACTCGGGAGCCGACGATCTACCTGATTCCGGAGTGTGACACGGAACAGGACGTCCGCGAAGTCTTGGAGGAATTGTGCGAGGAGATTTTCGTGGCGCAATTGGCGGGTTGGTTCCGAGACGAAGAGTCCTGGCCGCGAGACCTCGGGTTCGATGTCTTCTGCCGTTGGTTTGATTTCCAACACCATTCGATGCTGGTGGATCTCTGCGATGAACCGCTGATCGACGAACTTGATTGACTGGTTGCGTGCGTCGTGCAGCCCGAAAAACGATGCGATCTATTTTTGGCGAACGACAGGGCGTAACTGACCTGCCCGAGAACTACGAGCAACGTCTGGTGGATCTGAAGCTCGGATTGCAGAACCTCTCTTTGAAGGTTCTCGAAGCTGATGACTTGATGCTCTCGAAACTCACCCGGAACAGTCCCAACGATCGGGAAGACGTGAAATATCTTGCCGCCAAACTAAATCTCAGCTTTGGCCTGCTTTACCAGCGCTTCGCAAACGAGATGAAACCGTGGGTCGCTAATCCGGATCGACACGAACCTACGCTGACCAAGGTCTGGTGCGAATATTTCGCAGAATAGAAATGCAGAAGGCAAAAAAAAATGTTCTGCGCCGGTGCCTATTGAACGGCCGCAAGGGTGGTGAGTTCTTGCTGCAGCTTGCGTAAGCGCTCCAGCTCGTTTTGCACGGCATTGGTGCCGGCGGCCACAAGCTCTCTGGCCTTGGATAGCGCTTGTTCGGCTGATGCGCCCACCTCGCGCAGCAGCCTGCGAACATCGGATTCAAGCCGCAGACGGCTCTCCACCACTCGCTGTTCGACATCCCCCTGAACGCGCGAGGCGTTGGTGTCCAGAAGCTGCTCCAAAAAGTTCGCCGCGTCCTTTTGCATCCAGCGACGGATGCGAAGCGCTCCCATCAGACAGTCGAACGAGTACAACAGCGGCGACGCCGGCTGCGCGATGGTGACCATGTCGTGAAAGAAAAAGCGCGAGCGGGTACGGAAGCCGTGCTCGGCGTCCAACGATTTTGGCAAGTGCGGGAAGTCGGCCGCCTGCTCCTCCAAGATTCGCTGCAGCAGCCCGTTTACCAGATTCACGAAGCGCTGCGTGACCGCGCCGTAGAGTTCCTCGGCCTGCGTCTCCTCCATGTCCAGCCACGGCATGACGTGACTCCGAGCGACCGCCTGGGCAATCGTCATGAGTTCGCGCCGCCTCCTCGGACCAAACGTAGTCGCGACCGCGCTGGTCTCGCGCTCAAGCTCTTCCCGCACGATTGGCAGAACCTGCTTCAGGAATTCCTTGCGGCGACCAAGCAGCGTCATCGCCAGCCTCATCTGCTCGGCGGAAAACAGCGCCCCGAGGTCCCGCAGCGATTGCTCGGCCTGGCCTGCGGTCTGCCGGAGGTTCGCAATCCTTTGTTCCGAGTTGGCAAGCGGTTCTCTCAGCGCCCGAAGGCGTTCCTCGATCGACCGTTGCAGCGAAGCCGAGAATCGCCGCAGACCCCGCTCCGCCGCCGCACGAGTCATGGCCTGCCCTGACCTGCTGGCCAGGAGTTTGAGATTGTCGATCAGGCTGCTCCAGTCATCGGCACCGATGGAGTTGTTAAGCCGATTTAGCGCGCTGACCTCATAAATCTGGCCAACCGGCCTCTTGAGACGGTCCGCAAGAACTTTGCTGGCGAACTCCGACGCTTGTTGCCGTTCCGCAGCCGAGACGCGGTCAATTTTGTTCAGCACGATCAGAATCTCGTCAACATTGACGGCGACCGCCTCGATCAGCGCCACTTCCTCCCCGGAAATCGGCGGGTCAGCGCCCACGACCAGAATGGCGGCATCGATTTGCGGTATGAAATCCCTGGTGGTTTCCGTGTTCCCGGAGAAGACAGAGCCAATTCCCGGGGTATCGACCAGGCACATTCCACCGGCCAGCAGCGGTGAAGGGAGGAAGACTTCGACTCCGGCAACTTGCTTGGAGTTTTCCGGGTTCAATTCTTCTGAAACATACTGCGGCAGCTCTTCCGGCGGGATCGTCTGCCACTTTGTGTCGATGAGAACGCGCGCCGTTCGCGCATCCCCGTAACGCAGCACCGTGGGCACGGTGGTCACGGGCACAACGCCGGTGGGAAGGACCGGTTCTCCTACGAAGGCATCGAGCAGGGTGGATTTGCCGCGCTTGAACTGGCCAACGCAGGCGACGAAGAAGCGCCCCTCATTGATTCGTGGGACCAACTGCCGCACGTCGGCGCTGACCGAACCTTCGCCCAACTGCTCAGCCATCGCCGCCAGTCGATCCAATGCTTGCGCGTGGGGAGGCGGGGCAACGGGAGCTTGGTTGGGAATCGGGATGTCTTCAACGTTGTGCATATTTGGTTGGCTCAAGCAGGTTCGATCAACCAGCTTCCATCACCGCGCGGATTATTGGCTCACCATCGCGATTCTGTAATCAATGTACAAAGGAGTGATCTTGATTTGGTTCTGGTGAGAGTACTTCGGGGCCTTGGCCATGCGAATCATCTGAAGCATGGCTCCGGGATTTCCCTCGCCGTATTCGACCACCCTATTCAGAAACTGCTCGACATTGTCCGCCGTTAAACCCTCTCGCTCGGCACAGGCCGTTGCAAAACGACGTGCAACTTCCGGATCGAAATTCCGCAGGGCGAACCTCTCAGCTCGATCGGGAAATAGCGGCAGAACGAATCCCACATCCTCCATGTGGGCCGAACGCGATACCGCGATCACCGGGACCGACCAGCTCAACATGAGCTCACGAATTGAAGCCGCCAGCGCCTGCGAGGGACGCACCAGATGGTCCACGATCACCAGATATTTCGAGTTGTGCAGTGCCTCGCGAACAAGTCCTTTCACGGAGGTGGCGGTTCTCGTCTCAAGCGACTCCGTCCCGCGCTGGCACGACTTGGTGAGCACGGGATGCTCCAGTTCCAGCAGCGACTCCGCCAGATTTCGGTGCAGCGACTGCGGGGTTGGGTTCTGCGGACTGTACAGGACGTCAGTAAATTCCGGGAATATCCACCGCAACAGCAAGGTCTTTCCACCGCCTGCGGGGCCGTGCAAGAGGAACGAACGCCGGGCCGCAAAGCGCGCACGCAGTTGCTCGACCTCCTGTTCACGTCCGAAAATTGTGAGACCGGCAAGCATCATCCGTATCTTTGCCCCGAAGCCGGCGGGTGTCTTCAGCCTCGCCATTGCTGCTGTCCGACTGGTTGCCCGGGCTCGACTGGAGCACATACCCATGCAGTTCTTTGACCGTGGATTGTAGCTCCGCAATCACGCCCTGAAGATCGCTGGCGCCCTGCTCCGATACTGCGCCGTAACCTCGCATGTAATGCGGAGCAAGTTCCGCGATGGCAATCTCGATGAAAGTGAGATCGACGTGAATGGCATGGGCCGCCGAGATACGGGGTTCTTCCGGCGCGAGTGACTGCCTCGCCAAGACTTGCAGAAGTTGTTCCCGAAGCCGGGCGATGTAGTCCTCGATGGTCTTCCGCTGCTGGGGAAGAATGTCGCCAAGGTAGCCGGGAAAGACACTCTTGGAAGCTGCGGCGTTCAGGGTTTCTTCAATGTTCCCCAACAGCTTGTCGATGTGCTTACACGTGACCAGTAAGCGCTGGCGCTGGCTCGGATTCAACGTGATGTGGCGTTCGCGCAATTCTTGCTCTTCCACCGATTCGATCGCAGGCGCCATTCTCAATATCCCGGTGCCTTAGCGCTCCTAAGCTCTGGTTGGAAAGCTCGCCGGGGACATGACTCCGCGACAAGTCTTCCTCGTCAGGAGTCATCATCTGTCCCGGTAAAAGAGAGGACAGCGGTTTGGGGTGAACTCCTTCACCCTTGGCTAAGAGTTCATTGATAACCCCCAAGGATGGCGAAGTCAAGCTGGTTCGGTCACTTCTCCAGAGTTCTGTTTTGCTTCATAAACTTCTGGTACAAACCCGCGGCGAAGAAGTACAAACATGCTCCCAAGACAATCTTCCAAACAGTCCCCCCACCACCATGCCATCGGAACGCGCAGTAAACCCCCATCGCCAGACTGATTGCGATTAGAAAGTCATTGAGATCATCTGGTATTTGGTTCATACCCATCGGATAGCAGCGCGGCGGAAGCCCTGGCCTCCCAATCGATTGATAATAAACCAAATCCATTTCTTGACATTGCATATTGCAATATTATAATTGCGGATTGTAATATGAAACTCGGAGAAAAACTTCGGTATCTGCGTTTGGTGGAGGCCACCTTGCGCGGGCTGGACCGCGAAATGACGCAGCAGGAGCTGGCCATCGCGCTTAAGAAAGAAGTGGGCAGCGGTTTAAGCCAGTCGTATCTCTCGCAGATCGAAAGTGGAGCGCGGCCGCACCTGACCAACGCCTCCCGTATGTTGCTGGCGCGCTTCTTCAAAGTGCATCCCGGATACCTGGTTGACGATCCCGAGGGCTATCACACCGAGCTGACCAGTGACTTGCGCGCCCGGGAAGACCGGCTCGATCTTTGGCTGATCGGTGGCGCCGAACAGTTTTCGACCGATCCCGAGTTGAGCCAGGCGCTGGTCGAGGTGGCCAAGTATAAGGACTCGCGCAAATGCCTGGTGCTGCTGGGGGCGATTCTGGAAGCACCGGAGCTGGTGGAGCGCTTGACCGAAGTTCTGAAGCCGACTCTGAGCGAGCCCGTGCATCGCGTTGCCAGGAAGAAGAGATTGGCGGGAGGGAAGCTATGACCTGGACGATGTTTTATCTGGTGTGCTTTCTGGTGGGAGTGACGCTCAGCGTGCTGTCGTTCCTCGGCGGAAGCTTTCACCTGCCCCACCTCCATCTTCACTTGCCGCATGGCGGCGCGCACGCCGGTGCTGGCGGCGATATGCCGTTCCTGAACTTCGGCACGATTGCGGCATTTCTGGCGTGGTTCGGTGGAGCCGGCTACCTGATGACGCGCTATTCTTCGCTGGTAGTCGCGGGAGTGCTGGCCCTGGCCATCGTCGCCGGACTAGTGGGCGCGCTGATCGTCTTCTGGTTCGTAGCCAAGCTGCTGCTCAAGCACGATCGTGAACTCGATCCGGCGGACTACGAGCGCGTGGGAGTGGTGGCGCGCATCAGCAGCCCCATTCGCGAGGGCGGTACCGGGGAGATCATTTTTTCGCAAGAGGGTACGCGGCACACCTGCGGCGCGCGTAACGAAAACCAGGATGCCCTGCCGCGCGGGACCGAGGTCATCGTCACCCGCTACGAACACGGCATCGCCTATGTACGGCGCTGGGAAGAATTGGCAGAGAAAAAAGTGACGAGCAACTAGCAGCTAGCACTTAGCAGTTAGCAACTACTATTCAACAGAATTCTCGGCAGTGCTGATGAAAATTGAGTGGCTCCAGGAGACAGAACCGGTGAGAGTTTTCCTGCAGCGATGTGGATTTAAAAAATGAACCGCTAAGTCTGAATGCTGAATGCCAAGTGCTAAATGCTAATTGCTAGTCGCTAATTGCTTCAAGGAGGCGGTATGGGTTTTCACATTCCAACAGAGGCGTTAATTGTGGCTTGGACCGCAGTAGCGGCGGTCGTGCTGATCATCGCGGTCTTTGCCAGGCTGTACCGCAAAGCCGGGCCTAACGAAGTCCTGGTGGTGTATGGCTTTCGCGGCACTCGAGTCGTAAAGGGACACGGCACGGTCATCTTCCCCATGGTTGAGACCTTCCGCGAGCTCTCGCTGGAGTTGATGTCGTTCGACGTGGCGCCGCAACAGGACCTCTACACCAAGCAGGGCGTTGCGGTCACGGTGGAAGCCGTGGCCCAGATAAAGGTGAAGTCCGATCCGGAGTCGGTGTTGACCGCGTCGGAGCAGTTCCTGACCAAGCCGCCGCAAGACCGGGAAGCCCTGATCCGGCTGGTGATGGAAGGACATCTGCGCGGCATCATCGGCCAGCTCACAGTGGAAGAGATTGTGAAGCAGCCGGAAATGGTCGCCGACCGGATGCGCTCCACCTGTGCCGACGACATGAACAAGATGGGCCTGGAGGTGATTTCGTTCACCATCAAAGAGGTGCGCGACAAGAATGAGTACATCGCCAACATGGGGCGGCCGGATGTGGCCCGCATCAAGCGCGATGCCGACGTGGCCACCGCCGAAGCGGAACGCGACACGGCCATCCGCCGTGCCATTGCGCTGCGCGAGTCGGCGATCGCCAAAGCGCAAGCTGACCAGGAGCGCGTCGCCGCCGAAACGGCGTCCCTGGCGCGCCAAGCCGAGGCGCAACGCGATTTGGAAGTGAAGAAGGCGACCTACACCGAAATGGTGAAGCGCCAGCAGGCGCAGGCCGACAAGGCGTACGAGATCCAGACCAACGTTATGCAGCAGCAGGTCACCACGGAAGCGGTGAAGGTGCAACAAGTCGAGAAGGAACAGCAGGTGAAGGTGCAAGAGGCCGAAATCCTGCGCCGCGAGAAGGAATTGATCGCCACCGTATTAAAGGGCGCCGAAATTGAGCGCCAGCGGATCGAGACCCTGGCCGAAGCCGAACGGCAGCGCTTGACGGTGGAAGCCGAAGGCCATGCCAGCGCGATTCGCGCCCAGGGCGAGGCGGAAGCCGAAATCATCTTCAAGAAGGGCGACGCTGAAGCGCGGGCGATGAACGTGAAAGCCGCAGCCTACCAGGAGTACAACCAGGCCGCCGTTTACGACAAACTCATCACCGGCTTGCCGGAAGTCGTGAAGGCTCTGGCCAGCCCGTTGGCCAATGTCGATCGCATCACGATTGTCTCCACTGGCGACGGCAGCTCGGCGGGAATGAACAAGATTACGGGTGACCTCACGCAGATGGCTGCGCAGGTGCCGGCGCTGTTCGAGGCGCTTTCCGGAATGAAGATGTCGGACCTGCTAGGGAAGATCAGGACGATTGGGGATAAATCGCCTGAGCTGCCGCCAAGTGAAGGCGGAGACGACAGCAAGTCTAAGGGGGCGGGGGCAGGTAAGTGAAGTGAGAAGGAGGCCCACCCTGTCGCAAGAGCGGCAACAAGGGTGGGGCACCCAATCATCTGGAATTGTCATTACGAGCGAAGCGAGGAATCTGCTGTTGTTTCGCGCTGCGAAGGACCTGGGGAAGCAGCAGATCCCTCACGGCTAAAGCCGTTCGTGATGACAACTCAAAGATTACGAGAGTGGACGTTACGTATGCAGCGCTCTCTCTAGGACCTTCTTGAAAACTATCGTGCGCGCTGAACGCACATCATGAACATTCAGCAAGGAGCGGTTATGGCATTACTCGATCGCGTAGCAACCCTGGTGCGGGCCAACCTGAACGATCTCGTCGATCGGGCGGAGAATCCCGAAAAGATGTTGAAGCAGGTAATCCTCGACATCGAAAACCAATTCGTACAGGTGAAGACGCAGGCGGCCATCGCGCTCGCCGACCTTCATCTCTTGCAGAAAAGGAAGAAGGAAAACGCCGAAAAGCACGCGGAATGGATGCGCAAAGCTGAGCTTGCCGTGGAAAAGAAGGATGACGAACTGGCGCGCGCGGCTTTGGAGCGAGCCATGAGCTTTCAACAACTGACGGAAAGTTTCGAGGAGCAGATTGCGGACCAGGAAGCGCAGGTCGAACTGCTGAAGTCGGCCCTGAAGAAGCTGGAAGTCAAGCTTGCCGAGGCACGCGGCAAGGCGGAACTGCTGATCGCGCAGCATCGGCGCTCGCGGGCGATGAATCGGGCGGCCGATGCCCGGCAGACTCCGGGCGGGGAGAACCGCACGTTCGAGCGCATGCGCTCCAAGATCGCAGGGGAGGAAGCTCTGGGCAAAGCTAAGGGTGAATTGTTGGGCGACGACCTGGATGGACGGTTCCACACGCTGGAGCGCGAGCAGAAAATCGATGCGCTCTTGCAAGAGATCAAGGCAAAGAAGCGCCTGAGCGCCTAGCCGGGGGTCTCGCCGCGGCAGGCAATCAGGACACCTTACCTCAGCTTTTCGCAGAGCAGATCGTCAACGTCTCCGATTTTGTCGGTCAACAGATTCAGTTTGTCCGCCAAGCCTTGAATCTCGGTCTCAGCGCGGAGATTCACGTCGTAGTCCAGCTCGCCGCGCAGGCGGTCCTTCGTGTCCTGGCGATTTTGGCTCATCATGATGACCGGCGCCTGGATGGCCGCCAGCATGGAGAGGAAAAGGTTCAGCAGAATAAATGGATACGGGTCCCACGCCTGGCCTTTCAGGGCTATGTTCAGCCCTGAGTAGGTGATGATCGCAATGCCGAACAGGATAATGAAGGTCCAGGATCCACCGAATTGGGCGACTGAGTCGGCGATGTGCTCTCCCAAAGTCGAAGTCTCCTCAATCACCTGATTGGGATTGCGGGCGGCCCGTACCCTTATCAATTGCTGGGAAGCATGGAACTGGCGGCCGAGCACGGTCAACATATCCATGCCGGCCATGGGCTTGCGTTGCAGCAGAATGGCAATGTCGTTGCGGTCCACCTCCAGACAGACGGTTTCTTCCGTGGCAATGGCGTTGGTTTGGTGGGGCGTCTGCTCCAGCATGGAGGCGAAGCCAAAGAAATCGCCGTGGCCGGGTTCATCAATCACGACCTCCTGATGGTCCTCGTCCACGGTGGTGACGCGAACGTTTCCCGACATCATGACGTAGGCCTGATTGCCCGGATCGCCGATCTTGTAGATGCGCTGCCGTGGGGCGAATCGCCTCAGCTCGACCTGCGCGGCCAGCACCGCAGCCTCCTCATCATCGAGCAGCGCAAATAGTGGAACGTGTCGCAATTCTTGCGGGTCGCACGCCATCGGTCACCTCGGTCGTTGTTATGGATCGCGCCCATTCGGTCTTGAGCGGCTGATCAATCTGCGAGAGACAATAACAGAGGACGCCGTAGCTGGGTACTGCGGTGCCGAACATCGGGTAGTGTCCTAAAAGTTTAGGACACTACCGAACATCGCCATTCCACAATGCCCTGGCGCATTTGGCTTACAATGAACCGTTGCGCAAGAAAGTATTGGTCATGCAACGGCAGCAGGCCGGAGCGGCCCTAACCTATTGCGCGGCGCCCTGCGTCGCATCGCCTGAGGTGAACCATGCAGAGTTGGAAGAAGGCAATCGTATTTGGCTCCATCGGCGTCGGCGCCGTGCTGGTCATCACCCGCCGCCGTCCTCTGGGAATGGCTTTTGCCGCCGCCGGTCTCGCCGTCCTGGCTTCCGAGTATCCCGAGAAATTCGAAGCGGTGTGGGAGAGCGCTCCGGAGTACCTGCAAAAGGGCCTGCAGATTTTCTCCGCGCTGGAAAAAATGGGAGAAGGCTTTGCCGAGGAAGCGGAACGGCGCAGCGTCAGCGCCTGGCGCGATCGGCGGGCGCACAGTTCCTGAGATTGCCTTAATACTTCACTCAATTCCCAATTGCTTGCGCGCCTCGGGACTGAGCCGCTCGGGCGTCCACTGCGGATACCACACAATGTTGACCGTGGCATTGCCCACGCCCGGCATTCGCAGCAGACGCTGCTGCACCTGATTGCTGATGTCCTGGGAAGACGGGCAGCCGGGCGCCGTCAGCGTCATTTCGACCTCAATATCTTCGCCTTGCAGGTTGGGAACTTCCGTCGGCTTCATCCGGACTTCATAAATCAAACCGAGATCGACGATGTTCACCGGGATCTCCGGGTCGTAACACTCTTTGAGCGCTGAGATGACGTCTTCCTGGGTCAGTGCCATGTAAACCTCTGGCTTTAGTCTAACGGGAAACGGCTGGGTCCGTCTTGCGGCTTACTGTCAGAACATCAGAGGCTGGGACACTACAGGGAGTTGGTAAACATCAGAGTTCTGTCACCTTGGACGCTGGGCTTCTGCCGCGTCCAACCGAGCCTGACGATTCCTCGAATCGCGGCCCGGGATGGATGGTTTCGATGCGGCGACGGTGCTCGGCATCGCTGGGCACCGTCCAGCCATTCTCCTGTTCAACCACGCGTACGATGGCCGGACTTTGATTGTGTAGCACCAATCCGCCCGTCGTCACCGACACTTCGTTGCGCTCCCAGGTGCGGGCCAACATGTTGTCCTTCACCTGCGATACCAGCCGAGGAGCATCGCTGGAGGCGATCACGACACCGCGATCAGCCGCCTCGGCAGGGGTCAACACGGTGAAGCGCGCGCTTAGGACTTTCGCGTCGAAGCGCCCAAAAACAAACTGGAAGACTTCCGGATGCTCCGGAATCCCCCCATCGCCGGCGTAGTTCACCACGTATTCTTCATCGACCGTATCGCCCGGCGAGAGCGCCGGCAGCGCGTTCCGCGGATTCTCCGGGTCAGGTTTCATCGCAGTGACACTGCCGTCGGAATGGAAGGACCGTAGCTGTAAGATCTGCGCACCCTGGGGAAGATTAGTCCCTGCGAAACGCTCGATGTCCTCCGCGCTTGAAAAACGAGTAGCGGTGTGAACATATAGCGAGACGCTGCCATCGGGCCGCGCAATGGCGACGTGATCGTTTATCAGCAGGATGGGCGCGCCGGGGACTTGCGCGGCGGTGGCCCACACGGCTTGGGTGGCATCGCGGCGATAGGGAGCGTAGAAGTTTTTCGCGTCGTCAGCCGAATCGTCGCTACCGGCGGCAGCCAAACGACGGTACTCGGGAGCGTTTGGCGCAATCCGCAACCAGGCGGCGGCAGCCCGTTCCGCGCCGGGATCGTCACCCGCCAGTTGCAACTCACCAACCAGCATCAGCCGCGCCGAACGATTCAACGGGGCCGCCGCCAGCAATTGCTGCAGCGCCTTTGCGGCTTCGCCAGGGCGCTCCTGCGCAGCCAAGGACTGCGCATACGCCAATGATTCGGGAGCGCACCCGTCCAGCTTCTGCTGCGCAGCGGCGGCCTCCGCGAATTGCTGCCGGCTGCGATAGAACATCATTGCGTTGTTTGCCGTCTCGCACGAGGGATGCTGCGCCAAACGCCGCGACCAGATCAACTGCGCCTGGCCTTCGGATTCTGCCAGCCCCGCATCGCCAGCGATTGCGCCGCCTAATGTCTCCAGCGCCCGGATGTCGTTGGGTCTCGCTGCCAGGACACGTCGGGCAAACTTGGCCGCCTCGGCCAGATGTCCGCCAGCCAATGCCCGTTCGCCGAGTGACTGATCGGCAGCCAAGGCTCCGGGCGCGAGCGACCGGACACGGTCCCACGCCTGAAGGCCTTCGGGCGCCGCGGGGTTATTGCGCGCCCACGACTCGGCCAGCAAGAATTGCAGTGCGACCGAATGTGAAGCCGATGGCAGCGCATTGATTTGCTCAATCGCCGTTCCAAACTCCCCGTCGGCGTAGGCAGCCGCAGCCAGATCGTAAGTCAACTCCTCCACGGACAGCTTGGCCTTTGCTGGAGTGGATACCGCGGAGGTCGAAGGCGATACTGCAATCCTTAGCGGCGTAGCGCCGCCGGCGAATTTCGCCATCACGCGGTGTGGACCAGCCAGGAGATCGATGATGGCCGAGCCATGAACGCGAGTCCCGCGCAGGCTGGTATCTTGCCGCAGCACCCGTTTGCCATCCACGTATATTTCCAGCGCCCCAGCACTTTCAAAGCGAACGGTCCACGTTCCCGCGGCGAGCGAGGAAAAATGCCCGACCGCATAAAAAATTCCCCGAGGCGGGAGATAGGGAGGCAAGCTAATGATGCCGTCGGGAAATTCAAAATTCTCCACCGCGCGGTTGTCATAAGACGCCTGCGTCAAGTCGTCATTCGGCGAGATCGAGAGCTGGTCGAAGTCGAGCAACGGACGCCGGCCCAGCGGGCCCACAATGCGCCACTCGGTTAAGACACCCGAGGCGCGCGCGAGGGCTTGGGCATCCAGTCCCGGAGCTCCATCCATCGCAGCATGCAGCAGCGCGGCGTTCAGTTCCGGCCAATCCTGGTTGAAGTTCGCCAACAGTGTTTGCAGGCGAGGGATGACAGCGCGAAACTCGGGCGTATTGGCCGCCGACGCGCGCAGACGAGCGGCCGCTAAGCGCACTCGCGGGTCCTGCCTGGCCGCGTCCCCGATATCGCACAGACGCAGGGCCGCGTTCACCATGGTGGCCTGGTCGGCCTCGATGGCCGCGGCTTCCATCTGCACAAACAATGCTTCGGCGTCGCGATGGTCGCGTCGCCAGGCGCGCTCGGCAAGCGGGTGCGCACGGACGAGGTCGCCGTTCACAAACATTGCGGTCGCAGCGGAGCGCGAAAGAGCCGATTCGGAGAGCGGTTCGGCGTGAGACGAGATCGCTCCAGCAGCGCCGTCGCGCGCGTCAACGCGAGGTTGCGTCACCGCAGGGACACGGTCGTGTTCCAGACGTGCGAGCGTCCGATCCTGTGTGAACGCGGGCATGGCAACCGTCATGGCAGCCCATAGAATCGATATTGCAGATGTTGCTCTCACTCGGAAATCTCGGCGTACTGCAATGCCGTGCAGCGCAACGGCCACCCGTCACAGCGGTCAGGCATCCTTCTGGCGAACCAGTTATCTCGCAGGAGATGAAGAAGATTAACCGACCACAACGAAGTTGGGAAACAAAAATTTCGTCGCCGCTCTACCACTTCCAGGTAGGGAGACTCGCATTGCCGCAGCGAGCGGCGATCAGCGCAAAGGTGAGCTAGACGATACGTTGGCGCTTCCAGGAGCTAGAGTTAGTTGCAGTATGCGCCTGGCTGGGGATGCGCCATATGGAGCAGACAACCTAGTCGGCTTAGGAAATGGGCCTTAGACCGCGGAGTTTCTGCATCCAACCTTGCTTGTAAACGCTATGTCGAAGACCAGCAAGATCGTTCAGGCCGTCTTGCTCGTGGCCATCGTGGCCGCGGCCATCAACTTATTTTTCTACCTGCGCGAGCGTCGCTCCGGCCTGGCAGGACCTGCGAAACCGGAGGTTGCGCTTGATCCCGACTACTACGTCACGCCCAAGAAGCTGCATCCGCAGGACCTGAAGGATGCCAAGGAATTGACCCGGCAGCCGGTTTGGATTCGCGAGGGCTATCGCTTTACTTATTATCCTTACGCCGGACACACGGACTTCCAGCACCCCGCTGGAACATTAGATCCAATCGAGAAGCTCGATATCAAAGACGTTGTTATCGATCGCCCGCCCGACTCCGGCAGTGACAAACAGGTGATGGCCGTATTTGAGAAGGACGGCAAACGCTTCGCGTTTCCCATCGGAGTGGTGGCGAACGGCGATTACAAGATCTATTCCGACGATATCCTGCTCATTCAGGATCCGCACGAGCTGTACAAGCATTGGCCCGCCGAGGTGTGGAAGCTGATCGACGCCCATCAAGTGCAGCCCGGAATGAATGAATTGCAGGCCTCTTTCGCAATTGGAATGGGAGTCCCCGAGGGCGCGGGAATGTCGAATCCCCGCATTGTCGACTACCCGAACAATGGCCATCCGCTGCGCGTGACCTACACCAACGGGAAGGCCACGCAAGTTCAGCCCGGCACCTAGGGACCGCGCCATGCAAACCTGGCCGTCTCTGCGTAAAATCTGAAAGGAAATCTGTACGCAGGAGGAAGTGATGAAAGCGATCCGAGTCCACGAATTCGGCGGCCCTGAAGTCATGAGGTTGGAAGATGTGCCCGATCTTCAACCCGGTCCCGGGCAGGTTGTCGTGCGCATTCACGCCGCCGGGGTGAATCCCGTCGAAAGCTACGTCCGAACCGGAACCTACGCATCGAAACCCACCCTGCCTTACACGCCGGGCACGGACGCCGGTGGCGTGGTCACGGCTGTGGGAGCAGGTGTCAAGCGAGTGAAGGCCGGCGACCGCGTCTATACCACCCTCCCTAACAGCGGCACGTACGCCGAGCAGGTCCTATGCGGCGAGGCCGAGGTGCATTGCCTGCCCGATAATGTGAGCTTCGAACAAGGCGCTGCCATAGGCGTTCCCTACGGCACGGCGTATCGCGGATTGTTTCAGCGTGCTGAGGCGCAGCCTGCCGAGACTGTCTTGGTTCACGGCGCCAGCGGCGGAGTCGGCAGCGCAGCCGTACAAATGGCGCGCGCCGCCGGCATGACGGTCATCGGTACTGCGGGCAGCGAGCGTGGCCTCGAACTGGTAAAGAAGGAAGGCGCGCACCACGTTCTCAACCACGCGTCCGACGGCTATCTTGATGAGTTAATGACGCTCACCGATGGCCGTGGCGTGGACGTGATCCTGGAAATGCTGGCGAACAAGAACCTGGCTAAGGACCTGACGGTGCTTGCCAGGAAAGGCCGCGTGGCGGTGATTGGAAGCCGCGGCACAATCGAGATCAATCCGCGAGACACCATGGCGCGGGACGCGGACATCCGTGGCTTGACGCTCATGAACACTTCCGAGCAGGAGTATAAGGTCATGCACGCCGCGCTGGTCGCGGGACTGGAGAATGGAACGCTGCGTCCGGTGATCGGGCAGCGGATTCCGCTGGCCGAGGCGCCGCGCGCGCATGTTGAGATCATGAAGCCGTCAGGCGCGCTTGGAAAGATCGTGCTGGTGCCCTGACTGCCGCACAATTTGGCGACAGAACTCACTCCACCGCGACAGGCACGGGAATTCCCCCGCAGACATCGCGACAGCTCTGTCAACACAACCTCAGAAGGCTGCGGGCACCGGCGCCTGCACCTTATCGAGGATCGCCTCCAGCACCGTGCAGCGGTGACGCAATTCGGTCCTGAACTGGTGGTGATGGGCTTTAGCGATCTCGCGCAATAGATGCGTCTGATGTTCTTGCAGGAGATTTATAAGCAGTTCTTCTTCTTCCGCGGTCAACCGGAGTTCCATCATGGCGACCTCCACCCAATTACTGGTTCACAGGTTAATTGTAGGCTTTCGCGTCCAACTTGCAACGGCGCAATTGTGTCCTCCGCTTGCTCAATGAGTGGGTTTGTGCCGACTTGGCGCCGTGAAACTGGATAGGGGTGTCCATCCGGATTCGCCCCGGCTGCACCTGCCGCTGCGCTTGCACTACGCCGTTACAATCGACTCATGCGCCGCCTGGCCTGCCTATGCTTCACCGAGATCGTTGTGTGCTTGACGGCATTCCATGCCATCGCAGGAGAGTCAGGCATTACGGGGTTGCAGAAAGCGGTTGCGCGAGCGATGGCGGGCCGTCGTGGCGCCGCCGTAGTGGTCAACGTCCAATCGGGACATGTCCTGGCAGCTTACCATCTCGACGTCGCCGCTCGTAGCGTGGTGCATCCCGGCTCCAGCATCAAGCCGTTCACCCTGCTGGCGCTGCTGCAAGCGGGAAAGCTGGACGCGCACACCGCGCTCATGTGCAAGCGCATGGTTTCCATTGGCGGACGCAAGCTCGACTGCGCCCATCCAGCAACTCCGGAGCCGCTGGTCCCGGCGAGCGCGCTGGCGTATTCCTGCAATTCGTATTTCACCAGCGTCGCAACCCGCCTGACGCCCGCACAATTGCGCGACAGTTTTGTGCGCTCCGGCTTCAGATCTTCCACCGGAGTGTCGCCGGATGAAGTCGCCGGAAGCGTTGCCCTCGCTCACTCCCCGGAGGAATTGCAACTGCAAGCGATCGGCGAGTCGGGAATCAGCGTAACTCCGCTGGAGCTGCTGCACGGCTATCGCGATCTGGCTGCGCTCGCTAACAGCGATCCCAACGGGAAGCTCTCCCCAATTCTTGAAGGTCTGCAACAATCCGTTACGTACGGCATGGGACGCATAGCGCAGCCGGATGCGCCGATGAAAGTCGCGGGCAAGACTGGGACCGCGATGGCTGACGAAGGTCCATGGACGCATGCCTGGTTTGCCGGTTATGCGCCCGCTGAGAATCCCAAGATCGTGCTGGTCGTCTTCCTGGAAAAAGGACACGGCGGCACGGATGCCGCCAGCGTCGCACGCGAGATCTTCGCGGCGTTCGCGATTGACCACGCTGCCGGGGTCGCCGCAGCCGCAAAGGGAGCGCGGAAATGAAGCGCCGGTTGGCGGCTCTCGGTCTGCTGCTCCTGCTGTGTGCGGCGGGCGATGCTGAGTTGGACGATCACGCCACCGCCAAAGCTTCTCGCACTGGATTTCCGCAGACTGTGCGCGTGCGGCTCTGGTATCTGCATCCGCCGCGCGAGTTGCGAATTCGCGCTGACGCCGGTCGGGCGCAGATGCGGACCTGCGCAACTTGCGCAACATCCACGATCACCGCTGCCGCCCTGCGCGCCACGGGACCGAAGATTGCCGTCGCGGGAAACAAATCCTCCTTCTCCGAGATTCGCATGACCGGCATGTATCAAATGAATGCGACCGGTGACCCGCCGCTGCGCGGCGATTTTCCCATCGAGATTCGCGCCGGGGACAGCCACCTGCTTATCACCGCATTCATGCCGATGGGGGAATACATCGCGGGCGTGCTCGCCGGGGAAACCGGAAACTTCAAATCCGATGAGGCGCTGAAGGCCATGGCGGTTGCGGCGCGCACCTACGCGATGCACTTTGGCAGCCGCCATGCCCTGGAAGGATTCGACTTCTGCGACACCACCCACTGCCAGGACTTGCGCATCGCCGGCATTGACGCCCATTTGCGCAGCATCGCGGAGGCGACCGCGGGCGAAGTTCTCTGGTACGACGGCGAGCCGGCAGCCACTTACTATCACGCCAACTGCGGCGGCACGACCGAGGACGGACACTTTGTTCTCGGCAACAATGAGCCCCCCGTCCCATTTCTGGTGCAGCATTCCGATCAGTACTGCGTGCGCAACGGCAGCACTCAGTGGCGCACCGAGGTTGCCAAGCGCGAGTTGCAGCGCGCGCTCGCGGCGGATGGCATCGTTGTTCCCGGCGCCCTGCGCACGGTGTCCGTTCTGCATCGCACGCCCAGCGGACGCGTCGAGTTCCTTCGGGTCGCGGGCAAAGGCGCCATCACCATACCAGCGTTGACGTTTCGCTCGGCCATCGGCCGGCACATCGGATGGGACCGCATGAAGAGCAACTGGTATGACGTGAGCGACGCCGGCGACCGGCTCATCTTTCATGGCCGGGGCTCGGGGCACGGGGTCGGTCTGTGCCAGGTTGGCGCCGAAGTCATGGGCGAGGAAGGTCATTCCTACCGCGAGATCCTCAGCTTCTACTACCCGGGGACGCGTCTGGGCGTCAGCGCGCAAGGCATTCCGTGGCAGCAGCTCGCCAACGAAGATGTCACGTTGCTGACCACTAGTCCCGATCGCGATCGCCCGCTGCTGACGCTGGCGACCGGGTTTGTGCATGAGTCCGAAGAAAATACCGGACTGCTCTATCGCGCCTCTCCGCGCTTGAAGATTTATCCGACGGTTGCAGCTTTCCGCAACTCTACGGGCGAGCCGGGATGGGTGGCCGCTTCGACTCGCGGACGCACCATCCAGATGCAACCCTCCAACGTGTTGCGCGAGGCGGGCACGCTGGAGAGCACAATTCGCCACGAACTTCTGCACATGCTGATCGACTCGTACGCGCTTCCGGGAACGCCGCTGTGGTTTCGTGAAGGACTGGTGCTCTACCTCACCGCGCCGAACGCCTCTTCAAAACAAGACGACAACGTCGATGATTTGAGGGGCCTGGAGAAGTCGCTGCGGGCTCCGGCAAGTGAAGAAGAGTTACGGCACGCTTACGCCGGCGCCCATGCGCGGGTGGCGCAACTGGCACGACAGCATGGCAAAGCAGCACTCCTGGATTGGGTGCAGAACGGATTGCCCGCGGAAGCTTCCGCCTCACCGACCTTGCCTAGCGGCAAGTGAGCGGATACGGTATTACGGTTGGCCGGGAAGAGCGCCAATGAAGAGTCTTGTTCCGCTGCTGATGATTGCCCTGCTAACGACTTCCCTCGCTCAGAACAAGTCTGCTCGTGACTATTATGAGGAGGCCAAGAAAGCCCACGCTTTACCGTTGTTACCTTATGTTTGTTTCCGTGCGACGCAGGAAACCTCACTAAGCGAGAAGGAAGAAAGGTGGGATGACCCGACTTTTGCAATGATCGGTTCTTCCAGGCAAATCGCCGACATTATCAAGAGGAAAGCCTATGAACGGATGACTGCTGCTGAGCGAGAGAAATTGAAGGCACTCCAGAACAGCGATCTCCTGTATATGGATAAGTTTGACTACGGCATTGTAATGGGTGAGCAAATGTTCGACAATGCCGACCCGAAAGACCCGTCGAGGGCTGATTGGGTCTTGGAGGGTACTATTGGCGACAGAAGACTCCCATGAAGTGGGAATTCAACATTAATTGGGGAACTCTCCGATTTCGCGAGAAAATCTCAGAGGGCGCACATTATATGATCTTCTGCGGTCAGTGTGAGTTGGTGGGCGATTGACTTCGGACAACAAGTGGGGGGAGAGGCGTCCGTGAAGATCATTTTGCTCGGCCTGAATCACGCCCTTCAATGGAAGGATCCTACGGGAGACCTCCGGAAAATTATTGAGGAACAACTAACCAATGCAGGCGTCGGCCTTGTCGCTGAGGAAGCCAGCGGTCTACCGACAACAGTTGCCCAACGTCTCGCCTTCAAGTATGACACGCCTTCGTTAGACATCGACATGAGTACGGCTGACCGCAAGCTGGCTGGAATCTACGAGGCGCTAACACAGCGCAGACGCGAGCCTCTTGGCCTAGCCGAGAATGCGGATTACCGATGCTTGTATCTGCCCGCAAAAGACGGGATTCGCGAAAGAGAGTGGACTTCGCGAATACTGAACTCGCGTGTCGATGTGGCACTGTGCCTCTGTGGTTTTATGCACGTCGACCCTTTTACACAGAAGCTGGAGGAAGGGGGATGCCGCGTGGAGAAGCTAAACCTGACCGAGCTAACTTGGTTTCAAGATCACTATGGCAGGTACAGCATTGTCGAGGAAAACGGCAGCCGGTGGTGTGAAGTTCGGCATTGACCGTGTCTTGCCTCCGTATCACGACATAGCCGCACTAATCGTTTCTGCGTCTTCCCTCTCCACCCGCGTCCCCACCACCAACACCAGCGCGATCCAAGCCGAAATCAAGATCACGTAAGCCAGCAGGAATCGCAGACCCATGCTCCATGCCTGTTTGCGCACTTCGCTGAGGTCGGGTATCCACCAGACCAGTTTGTACGGAACGTACGCCCCGGCCAGCATCAGCGCGCAGAACCATAACCAGTAGGCGGGCCGCCGCAAGGCACGCAGAGAGAGCGTCATGCGCTTGAACCTAAATCCGGCGGCCGCAACCGTGCTGGCGATGGGCAGCCACATCGCCGGCGCCAGCATCCATAGCAAGAACCACAATAGCCAGTCGGCGGCATGAAAGACTTGCCGCGAAGTGCCGAAGCGCAGGAACGAAGGCGACTTCTGCCAGAACCACACTCCGAACTGCGGCGCATATTTGCGAAGTGAAATCAGGAGCCACGCTGTCGCCGCCAGGAAAACGGCCCACATCGCCAGCGCCACCATGTGCCGTAACGCATGGCGAAAGGCGCGCCACACGGTTGCATTGTCTCGAAAGTCTGCAACTCTGAAGTAGGCGAACGTCCCGGTGCGCAGCCACACTCCAAAAAAAATGACGACCACTGCGGCCAGCGCCGAGACTCCCACCTGCCAGCCATGCGCGTCCGGCATCAGCAGCCAGAAATAGACAGCACTGAGCAATGCGGCATTGCCGACCAGGTTCAGCAGCCACAGCTTCGCCACGCCACTATGTTTCGCGCTCATTTCACCGTCACCGTCAACGCGTCGCTGGTCGAAAGATACTCGGGCTGATACATCGGCTCCACGCTGGTCGGGCTGACGCGGAAAACTCCGGGGTCCACTACCTTCAGCAGGTACACGTATTCATGCTGCCCTTGCGGGAAGTACATGTTGAAGAAGGTAGTGCGATCATCGCGCAGCTCGCGATTGCTGAACCAACGGCCCCACCAATCAGGACGCTCATTCAGTTCATACAGGTCGTCACGCGCGATCGACTCGGTCCCTGACGGGATCGGATCTTCGATCATCAAGTACCTCCAGTTGTTGCCGCCGACGCTAAGGCGCACCGCCAGAGTGTCGCCCACCTGCACCGCCCCCGCGAGTTTATCGAGGTGGTACACCACGCGGCCGTCCTTCTGCTGCGGCAACAGCCGGTAATATTGGCGTACTACGCTCAGCTTGAAGCTGCCCGTGTTCACCACCTTCGACTCGTTCGAGTAGTACTCTCCTCGCGCCGACCAGTACAGCCGCCCTTCACCCGACTTCGCGATGCGAATCTGGTTCGCTCCCGGCGCCAGTTGCGACTCATTCAGCACCACCGTGGTCGCGGGGGCCAGCGCCTCGGCCGCGGTGAACCTCTTGGTTGCCACCGTCTTGCCATTCACCTGGACCTCGACGCTATAGTTCGGCTGCAACTCCTTCGTGTGTTCCAGGTAATCGGTGAGCCCGTAGATCACCATCGCTGTCTGCTCGGTTGACTCCCAGTAGTAGCCTTGGTCGCGATGGTTCACCAGATAAACCGCGGCCTTCGACAGCAGCGGGCTCGACTCGTCGGTGTGGTCCAGGAGTTTCAGCGCATAGGCCGTCGTCTCGGGGGATGCGTCGCCGTAGAAATCCAGCAGATAGTTGTTGTCGCTGGGCCACCAGGCTTGCGAGTCGTCCTGTTTCGCCTCGGATTCAATTTGCTTGGTCAACTCATTTGCCCGGCTATCGTTCATCTCGAGCATGGCCAATCCGAGCAGGGCCTGGCCGTAGGCAGTCAGCGTCGAGCGCTGTGTCCACACAGAATCGAGAACGGTCGGGTTGTAATCTTTGCCGCTCAGCACCAGCGCGTACGCCGTGTAAGCACGTAGGTCCGTGCGGACCTTGCTCGACTTTGTGAATTCCGGAATGAGCCAACCGCGTCCGCGATCGATCGCGTCCTGCTTGACCTCAAAGCCCGCCGCCTTCGCCTGGCTCAGACCGGCGAGCACGTACGCTGTCATGAACACCTGGCTGTCGTCGGTCTGCCACCAGCCCCAGCCGCCGTCGGGATGTTGATAGTTGTATAGCCGCTCGAGACCCGCCTGCACCTGCTTGGTCAACTTTTGCGGATCGATGTTCGACTTCACTCCCAGCTTCTTCAGCGAGTTTGCCACGAGCACGTCGGGCAGGAAGCTCGACATGGTCTGCTCGGTGCAGCCATAGGGGTAGGAAGTAAGGAAGTCGAGCGCGGCGAACACCGTGCCCGCAATCGAGGGCGTCACGCCGATTGTCAGCTTGCGAGTCCCTGCCTCGGCGCCCGCCGGGAAGCTCAACGGCTGCAGCGTGGCGCTCTTGCCCGGGACCGCGGCCGACCCCGACTTCGCCACCGCCAGCTTTACTCCGAAGGGAACGACCGGCAGCGTCAGTTCCATGGCGTCGCTCTCGACGTCAGTCAGCGCCTTGCCCAGCACGCGCGCCGAATCCACATCGAGCACACGCACTCGATAATCCACTTTGATCAATCCGCGGCTGGGAACGCTGACATCGCGCTGCCCGCCATCCAGTACCTGGAGGCCTGCAAGCTCCATCGAGACCCGCGCCACTTTGGCGCTGGGCAGATAGTTCTGCACGATGGTCGAGATCGTAATCTCGTCGCCGCGGCGGAAGAAGCGCGGCACCACCAGGCGCACCATCAGGTTCTTGCGCACGATGGTATTCACCACCGCGCTGCCGACCTTGGTGTCTTGCGTGACCCCTCGCGTGGTTGCGCGCCACGAGGTGATGGCGTCGGGATAATCAAACCGCACCGTGGCTTGTCCGTTGCTGCCGGTGCGCACGTCTGCCATCCAGTACGCGGTGTCGGGAAATGCTTTGCGGACCTTGGGCTGCACCAGGCGCTCCGGCTTTAGTTGCGCCATCGCTTTCGACGACCGCACGGTGGCCAACTGCATGGCGCGTTTCCCTGCCTGCCCGCTGAAGTAATAGGTCAGCGAGGTTTCGGTGTTCACCCTCGAATAGACGCGGCCATAGAAGGCGTTCACAATGCTGCCTGCCGTCTCTGGCTTAATCGCGTAGATGGCCTCGTCCACCACGCCCAGGCTGAACTCCGCCGCCACCGGCTTGCCGCTGCTGTCCGTCGCCTTGATGGTGTAGCTGGCCGCATCGCCCGGCTGGTACTCCGGCTTGGATGGCAGCAATTGCACATTCAGCTCCTGCTGAATGGGAGGCACGGTGAGACTCTTCGATCCTTGATACAGTTTGTTGCCGCGAATGAAGACCGCCGCCACGTAGAAGTTGGGGGCGTACTCCGACTTGATGGGAACATCCACGGTGATGCTGCCGCCATTGCTCTTGATCACCTGGCCGGAGTAGAGCCCGTTGCCTTCCACCGTCACCAGAACTGAGGCCGGTTCCTTGCCGGTGACGATCAGCACTCGCGCCGTGTCGCCAGGCTGATAGGTCTTTTTGTCCGGGACAATCTGCACCCGCTCCTGGGCGGGCCCACTCCACCACGGACTTTCGCCCGGGGCCCATAGGAAGGTGGCGGTCTCGACGGTGCGATTCTGCGGAGTGGTCGCGGTCACGCGCACGCGGAACTCGCCGGCATCGGGGATGATGAGCTTGATCTGAGCTTTGCCGCTGGCGTCGGTTTGGCCCTGCGTGATGGTGACTGATTGTCCCGCGCCTTTGCGCCAGTCCCAGCGATTAAGTTCCACGTGGAACGTCGTCTGGATCGGTTTCTTTTCATAGTCTTGCGCGGTGATGGTGACGGTCGCCGTGCCGCCCTTGGTGTAAACGTAGGAATCCGGCTCGGCGATCAAAAAAAAGCTGCCGTATGTCGCGAGTGCAAAGCCGTGTCCCGCGATCTCGCGGTTACCCGCATCGGTCACGCGCGCCTCGATGCGATAGGTCAGGTCTTGCTTCTTGCTGTCAACCTTGGTCGGAATCGTAATTTGCAGCTTGCCGTCGGCGTCGAGCACCCCGCTGTTCTCGCTCTCCTGTTCTCCGCCGTACGTGTCATCGCCCTCTGGATTATCAGCGTCGGAATTGTCGCGCTCCTGATCTGCGCCGGCTTCTCCGTCGCTTTCATCGCGCCCCATCGGCCAATAGGTTGAGGTGTGCACCACCCACTTCACCTTGGCGTTCGCAACGGGCTCGCCAAAGTAGTAGCGGGCGTCGATTGTGGCCTTGATCGGCTGGCCTTGCAGCACGCGCGGCGTCTGCGCCGTCA
Organism: uncultured Acidobacteriaceae bacterium; assembly: GCA_963737435.1. Taxonomy (GTDB): domain Bacteria; phylum Acidobacteriota; class Terriglobia; order Terriglobales; family Acidobacteriaceae; genus Bog-257. Next base: position 95,099 of record CAVTSI010000014.1, read on the forward strand.
CCTTCACCTGGTACTCCGGTTTCTTGTAATCCTCCACCGAAAAGCTGGTGCCCTCGATGTAGCGCTCGCCCATCTGCATCGAGAGGTAATAGAACCCGAGGTTGGCCTCGGCGGGAATCACGTAATTCCATTCCGCCGTACCCATGTCGGAGAGCTTCACGGTCTGCGTCCAGATGGTTTTGTAGTCGCGAGGATCGCGCAGTTCCAACTGCAATTCGCGGTTTTGCTGAATGATGTAGCCGCTCACCGTCTGGGCGCGAATGATGGATTTGAATTGCACCGTGTCGCCGGGCCGATACACCGGCCGATCGGTGTAGGTGTAGCCGCGTAAACTGCTGTCAGGATCGTTACCCAGGTTCCATGCGCCGGGTGTGTTGATCGCGAACTGGTCTGCGCTCGTCGCCACGACCGCAACGTTCTCGGGCTTCTCGATCGTTAGGGTGGTATCTAATAATCCCTGCTGGTCGGTCGTTTTGGCCGCAACTTCTTTTTGGTCGACCCACACGCGCACCGTGGTCCCAGCGATGGGATCGCCGCTGCGGCGATTGACTACGAAACTCATCAGCCGGCCCGGCGCCGCTTTGGTGATGACCGCGATCTCGGTGACGACGATGACGGTGTAGGCACGAAGCATGCCATTGGTCGCCTCGACCAGGTACACGCCCTTTTCGCTGACCGGGACCGCGACGGTCGTGCTCTCCCATCGCTCATGCGAGGGCACCGTCCACTTCCAAACCGAAACCACCTGCTGTTGGTTCAGGACCGGCACCTGTGCGTAGCTTTCAACCTTCGCTCCCGATTTCTTCTCGCCGCCGCCCATCTGCCATAGCCGGATCTGCTGGCGCGATTCGGGCGAGAACTGTGCGCGAATGAAGTCGCGGATCCGCGCCCACACGCGGTGCTTCCAAGCGTGAAACTTTTCCAGCCAGGTGCGCGCCTGCTTCGGCAGGCTGGGCGCGCGACCGCCGAAGTTATGCAACTCCTGCATCTGGCTGAAGAACTTCACCGGGTCGTTCACCCGATAGACCCGGAACTCCAGCGCGCTCACGTTGTGGGAATAGACCGAGACCTCCGGCTTTTCACCGGGCAGGTAGGTGCGTTGGCTGGTGAGGGAAAACGACTGCTCGCTGCCGCCACCGGCATCTTCCTGGGCGAATAGCGGCAGCACCAGTGCGTGGCACAGAACAATTGCAACGAAAGCGGATTTCAAGCGCATCAGTCCGCTCCCCGCAAGATGTTCCAGCGATAGACGCCCAGAAAGCCGGGGTTGGCGGCCATCGGCCGCCAGCGCGCGTCAGGATAGTTTAGGAGTTGCGCAACTGACAGACGACGGATGCCCCCCGGCGAACTCCCACTCGGGCCGGTGTGATAGACGATGTACGGCTCGCTGCCCAGCTCGATCTGGCTTTGCCCGACGAAGACCATGGCGTGGAAGGGCATCCTCTGACCATCCTGGCGGAAGAACAGCAGGTCGCCGGGTCGAGCGCGCGATACATTACGCCCGACGAAGTGCGTGTTATGCCGCCACAGCGTTTCCACATCCGCGAATTGCGCGAAGGCGCCGTCGCGAAGATCGTTGGCCTGAAGGCTCCCACCACGCACCCGAAACAATGCCGCCGCCAGCGGCGTGTAGGGGTATTGATATTGCTGGATGTCGCTTGCTGAAGCTGGGATCGGCAGCGCCATCTCCCGCGCCCACTCGGCGTCGTGCGGGCGCAAGGCTTCGCGGTAGGCGAAGCGCAAAAGGGCAGCGCAATCGTCAATTTCGGCCGGAAGCGCTCGTCTGCGGAAATACTGTGCCTCCGCCAGCAAGGTAAACCATCGGCGGAAAGCCAGGCGGTCGGCTGGATCGTGCAAGCGCAAGAAGTCGGGAGTGCCGTCGCCGATCGTGTCAGTGCCGTCGAGCATCGTGCTTAACGCGATCTCCTGCGTCGCGAAGCCGCGACCCGTGACTCGTATCTTGGTCTCGCCCGGCAAGACGCCGGCGCGCAGCGACGCGGTTGCCACGTCGCCCTCGCCGTCAATCGTCACCGATTCCACCGCCGCGCGGTGCGGATCTTCCACCGTGACCTGCACGTCGCGCAGTGGACGGCCATCGGATGGCGTGATCTTAAGCTTTGTGGAAGTGAATCCGTCGGCGGGGACCGCAGTGGGGGAGAGTTGCAATATCAAGGATGCGGGCGCCATCGCGCGGCGAACGGTGAAGGCACATACCCCCACGCCTATCGCGATCACCGCCAACACTGCCACCCAGCGAGGCACGCCGCGCATCTCGGCCCTCTCCTTTTGGGCACGGGCGGATTATAAACCCAGGGGGGAAACGTCGATAGGGAGTTGTCATTACGAGCGAAGCGAGGAATCTGTTGTTATTAGCGCTTAAATGACCGCCCAGGAAACAGCAGATCCCTCACGGCCTGAAGGCCGTTCGTGATGACAATTCAAAATGGCGACGCCGGACATTGCATATGTAGCACTCAATAAAGGCCAATTGCTAGTTGTTATCTGCCAAGTTTCCGCAACTCCCCCAGCAGACGCTCCACTTCTTCCGCAGTGTTGTAGTGCGCCAAGCCGATGCGCAACATGCCGCCCGAGCCCTGCACTCCCAGCCGCTCGGCCAGATCGATGGCGTAGTAGTTTCCGTCCCAGGTGAAGATGCCTCGCTCGCCGAGGTGCGCCGCCAGTTCGCGCGGGGTGTAACCCTCCATGCGGATGGCCACCGTCGGGGTGCGCTGGTCGAACTTCGCGGCATCCCGGATGCCGTAGAAGGTCAGTCCCGGAATCGCGAGCAATCCGTTGATTAGTTGCCCGACCAATCCACGCTCGTGCTGCTGGAAAACTTCGTACGCCGCGACGATGGCCTCGCGTCGCGTCTTCACTTCAGGATCGTGATGCCGGCCCACATCGGCGATGTAATCAATGGCGGCGATCAGACCGGCCAGGCATTCATGGTTCTGGGTGCCTGTTTCCCAGCGATCAGGCAAGTTCTCGGTGCAGGCGCGAAGTTTGTAGGGACGCAGCCGTTGCAGTTGCTCGCGTTTGCCGAAAAGAATGCCGAGATGCGGGCCGAAGAACTTGTAGCTGGAGCACGCCAGGAAGTCGCAATCAATCGCCTGCACGTCAATCGGCCCATGCGGCGCGTAGTGTACCGCGTCGAGGAAGGCCATGGAGCCCGCGGCATGGGCCAGGCGCACGATCTCGTGAACATCGTTGATGGTGCCCACGGCGTTGGCGGCCCATCCGATGGCTACCACGCGGGTGTTGCGGCGAATTTTCGCCGAGAGGTCGAACATATCCAGGGTGCAATCGCCCGGCTTGATGTCGGCGGTGCGCACCTTCACTCCGCGCTCCTCCAGGCACACCCAGGGCGAGACATTCGCGTCATGGTCGAGGCAGCTCACCAGCAACTCGTCGCCGCTTTTCAGCTCCCGGCCAATGGCGCGGCTTAGGGCAAAGGTCAGCGTCGTCATGTTCGCGCCGAAGACCACCTCGTCGCTGGCGCAATGGAAGAAATCTGCCATCGCCTCGCGCGCATCAGCGATCATCTGATCGGTACGCTGGCTGGTGAGGAAGGCGCCACCGCTGTTCGCGTTGCTGGTGGACAGGTAAGCGGCAATCGCGTCAATCACGCGTTGCGGTGCCTGCGTGCCACCCGGCGAATCGAAGAACACGGCAGGCTGGCCGTTTACTAGCTGGTGCAGTGAAGGGAACTGTTGACGCACCCACGCCACATCCAGCTTGCGCGCCGGAACGGCGGTTCTTGCGCTTGAAGACATATCTGATACTCCTGACCGCGGCCTGGCCCTGTTGACAACTGCAAAAGAATGTCCGCAAGAACCGGTGAAAGGGCACGGTTTTCAGCCGTGCCGCAAGCCTGCTTTGAGACGCGGGCTTTAGCCCTGGCCCACCCATGGCTAAAGCCATTTGGCGTGCCAATCTATTTCGCCGGGCTGAAGCCCGGCGCTTCCACCGCAGGCTGAGGTTGTGTATCTCCCATTGTAAATGCCCGTGGCGGTTCCGGAGGCGCTAATCAGGGGATGGGCGGCTACAAATTCCCCGCGAATTCTCGAGCCGGTTGCGCGCCGCCTGCATCCATTCTTCCTGGACAGGCGCCCGCTGCCCAGGCTGAGGAAAACCCTGGCTCGAGGTGGTCGAACGTCAGTTATAATTCCGAGTTAGGCCGATTCCCTATGCCCACCCTGGTCGAGCGCCGTAGCGTTGGTTTTCGAAGTGAGCGTCTTCTGTATCTGTGTTCTGCACGTCCGGTCCAACAGCGTGACAAGGTGTACCACTCCGATTCTTTGTCCGATTCTTTGAAGGAGCGCCACTATGGCTATCAAAGCAAGTGACTACGTGTGGCATAACGGGCAACTGGTCCCCTGGGATGACGCCAAGATCCACGTGATGGCGCATGTGGTCAACTACGGCTCGTCGGTGTTTGAGGGAATTCGCTGCTATCAGAGTGGCAAGGGCCCCGCCATCTTCCGTCTGCGGGACCACATGTTGCGCCTGCTCCAGTCCTGCAAAATCTACCGTATTGAGCTGGACTACACCCTCGACGAGTTGTGCCAGGCGGCCGTGGACCTGGTCGCTGCCAACAAAGTGTCGCCGTGCTATGTCCGCCCCATTGTGCTGCGCGGTTACGGCCAGGTCGGCGTCAACCCGTTTAACTCGCCCACCGAGGTTTACGTCGCCAATTACGAGTGGGGCAAATATCTCGGCAGTCCTGACTGCGAGGACGGGGTCGACGTTTGCGTTTCCTCCTGGACGCGGCTGGCGCCCAACACCATGCCGACCATGGCCAAAGCCGGCGCCAATTACATGAACTCTCAGTTGATAAAAATGGAAGCCATCGTCAACGGTTACAGCGAGGGCATCGCGCTCGACGTCAACGGTTATGTCAGCGAGGGCTCGGGCGAGAACATCTTCGTGGTGCACAAAGATCGTCTCTACACGCCGCCGTTGGGCAACAGCGTCCTACCCGGCATTACCCGCAATTCGGTGCTGCACATCGCGCAGGAGTTGGGAATTCCGGTGATCGAGCAGATCATTCCCCGCGAGATGCTCTACATCGCGGACGAACTGTTCTTCAGCGGGACCGCCGCTGAGATCACGCCGATCCGCTCGGTGGACAAGATCACTGTGGGGAAAGGCATTGCCGGTCCCGTCACCAAGACGGTTCGCAAGGAATTTTATGCCATCGTGAACGGGACTACGGAAGACCGCTTTGGCTGGATGACGCCGGTTCCCCTCAAGCAGCCTGTCGGTGTGTAGCAACGACAGCACACGGAAGGACCCGAACCTTGTCATCCTGAGCGCAGCGCCCGCAAAGAATTTCCGGCCCGCTTCTTTTGCGGGTCGGGCGGGCGCGTAGTCGAAGGATCTGCGTTTCTTCCGAGACGCGTTACCAATTCAATTATTTCTGCTGGATTGACTCCAGGTAGGTCGTCAGGTTGTGTATCCGCATCTGCTCCTGCGCCGTGTCATGCCGGCCCAACGTACGGAATACGGGGCCCCAGACTGGCATTTCCTTGTTGCCATGCGCGGCGGTGAGATTGTCGCCTTTGATGATTTCCGCGATATGCGAATCCGGAAATTTCCCACCATTTTTTACCGCAAGCAGGGTCAGATCGGTTGGATGTGTCTTTAGAGCTGCCGCCGCGGGTCCGTTTCCCATTCCGTCTTTACCATGACATGACGCACAGTAGGCGACATACATGTCTTTGCCAGAGCTAGGATTGGTGTAGGGCGCGGGTGACTTTTTGATCTGGGCCGGGCCCGACTGCGAAGTCGCGGACGAGGTCGCGATGGGACTGGTTTGCGCCGCGAGCGAAATCGAAAGCGCCAGCACCAGCGCCGTTGCCAGGCACGCTATACGTGAGCACATAAGAACCTGCCTTCCACTTCTATGATGGCCTACTACTATCAACCGGTGCGGACTGAAATGTTTGCAATCTTAGTTCGCATCTGGAATTGTCATTACGAGCGAAGCGAGGAATCTGCTTTTCCTTTCCGCGGCCTGCTAGAACTCCATCGTCTTCAGTTCCGGGCTAACGATTAGCGGAGCCTCAGTCGCGCGCTGTACTTCGTCCGCCGTGAGACCGGGCGCGATCTCCTCCAGAACCAGACCGCTCTGCGTCACCCGCATATACGCCATCTCGGTGACGATGGTGTTGACCACGCGCAGCCCGGTGATCGGCAGCGTGCAGCGCTTTAAGATTTTTGGCGCGCTGCTCTTGGTGGTGTGCTCCATGGCCACGATCACGCGCCGGGCGCTGGCGACCAGGTCCATCGCTCCGCCCATGCCTTTCACCATTTTGCCGGGAATCATCCAGTTGGCCAGATTGCCCTCTTCATCCACTTCCATGGCGCCCAGCACGCTCAGGTCAATGTGGCCGCCGCGGATCATGGCAAACGATTCGGCGCTGGAAAAATATGCCGTGCCCGGAATTTCCGTCACCGTTTCCTTACCCGCGTTGATCAGGTCGCCATCTTCGTCGCCCGCCAGAGGATAGGGCCCGACACCCAGCATGCCGTTCTCGCTTTGCAAAATGACTTCCATGCCGGGAGGCACGCAGTTGGCCACCAGGGTGGGCATTCCGATTCCGAGATTGACGTAGAAGCCGTCGCGCAACTCGCGGGCCACCCGCTTCACAATGCGATCGCGCTTTTCGGTGTCTTTCTGCTTAACAGCTTTTTCGTCGGGCATGGTTTCTCCTGCCTCGCCTTTCGCAAATCACGCCTTGCGCAACGTTCGCCGCTCGATACGCTTCTCGTAGTCGGTCCCCTGGAAGATGCGCTGCACGTAAACGCTAGGGGTGTGCACCTGGTCCGGCTCGATTTCGCCGGGCTCGACCAGGTGCTCGACTTCGACAATCGTCACCTTGGCTGCGGTCGCCATCATGGGATTGAAGTTCTGCGCTGTCTTGCGGTACACCAGATTGCCCCAACGGTCGCCCTTCCAGGCTTTGATGAGCGCGAAGTCCGCTTTCAGGGCCAGCTCCAGCACATACGGACGGCCATCAAACTCGCGCGTGTCTTTGCCCTCGGCAACCACCGTCCCGAATCCCGTGGGGGTGTAGAAGGCGGGAATTCCCGCCCCGCCAGCGCGGATGCGTTCCGCGAAGGTGCCCTGGGGAATCAGCTCCAGATCGATGCGGCCGGTCAGGACCATCTCTTCCAGCAAGCGGTTTTCGCCGACGTAGCTTCCCTTGTGCGATTTGATCTGGCCGGCGGCCAGCATCAGCCCCAGCCCGAAGTCATCGATCCCCACGTTGTTGCTGATGGTGTGCAGGTCCTTCACGCTTTTCTTGACCAGCGCGCTGATCAGGTTTTCGGGAATCCCGCAAAGCCCGAATCCTCCGATCATCAGCGTGTCGCCATCTTTGATGTCGTGAATGGCCTCGTCTGCGTTCGCCACTACTTTGTGCATTGCCATAGGATTTTGCTTCCGACCGGCGATTGTACCGGGGCAAGTCGCCTCGGTGCAAAAAGGTCAAGAGTTCACGAGTTCTGCGCAGTCCGGCTCGAGCCTAGGCTCGCAGACCGAGCCAACCCGCAGCTTATTCATATAGTCGTCGAGGCGCTGTATGCCCATTGTCCACGGCCACGGAACCTTAAGGAATGCAACTCGATAAAGAGCTGTTGCACGCACTTGGACTATCCATTATCCACTAACCACTAGTCACTGCTTTTCCCCAAACTTGTTGGCGCTCTCGAACATCTCCCGCAGCCCCGGCCCGCGCAGGTTCTCGCGCAGATGCGCCAATTGCTGCTCAAAGCGCAGCAGCGCTTCGTCGATGTTCTGGCTGTTGGTCAGCGCGATGTCGCGCCACATCGAGTAGGGGCTGCTCGCAATCCGCGTCATTTCCCGCAAAGCCCGGCCGCCGATTTCCCTGATCGCTTCGTCGTCTCCGAGTTCATCGCGCAGTGTCGAAGCCAGCGCCGTGGCGATCATCTGCGGCAGGTGGCTGATCCACGCGCACAGGCGATCGTGCCGCTCCGGATCCATCGCAATCACTCGTGCGCCTATTGACTCCAGCAGTTCAATGTACTCTTGCTGCCGTTCCGTGTACTGCTGATCGGCGTCGATCGGCGTGATCAGCCACACGGTGTCGCGAAACAGATCGGCATCCGGCATTCTCGATTCCGCCGCGTTCCTTGCCGGCCATGGGATGTCCGGGAAGCACGCGGATTCCCGCCTCCGCGCCGAATATCATGCGCGCGCGTTCCACGAACCGCAGCTTGGTGCTGCCGGTATCGGTAACCAGCGTGCCGGAGGGAAGTGTGGGCGCCAGCTTTTCGAAGGTGGAAAGTATGCCGCCAATCGGTGTGGCAAGGACCACGACGTCGCAGCCCTGGGCCGCTTGCCTTACGTCAGTGTCTCCGCGATCAATCGCGCCGCGGACGACGGCAGCGTCCAGCACCTCGGGCCGGTCGCAGCCCACCAGAATTCCCGGGAAACCTTGCTGGCGAAGGGCAAGTCCGAAACGAGCCGCCGATCAAGCCCGTTCCCACGATCGTGATCTGCCGAATCGCCATTCGCTAGCGGTTCACTCCTGAACAGAGGCGGGTGGAGCACGCCTTCAAAGCCCTTCAAACTAGCCCATCGAGTTGTCATGACGAGCGTAGCGAGGCATCTGCTTTCCTTTCGTGCGTGGGAAGTCCCGTCAACAGCAGATCCCTCGCGGGCTGAAGCCCGCTCGTGATGACAATAACAAAAAGCTTGACGGCGCGCCTAAAGGCGTGCCCCTTCCAACCGATTTAATGAAGAAGCTTAGTCGATAGATGTTACATGGCAACTCTAATCACCCTATCGTCCGGCCCACCGCCGGAGCGATCATCCGCAACTGCTCCATCAGTTCGGAAAACTGCTGCGGATACAGCGACTGCGCGCCATCCGACAGCGCCTCGTCGGGTGACGGATGCACCTCGATCAGCAACGCATCGGCCCCGGCGGCAACCGAGGCGCACGCCATAGGCGCAACTTTGTCGCGCAATCCAGTCCCATGCGAAGGATCGGAGGTAATCGGCAAGTGCGACAACTTGTGCACAATCGGAATCGCCGAGATGTCGAGCGTGTTGCGGGTGTAGGTCTCGAAGGTGCGAATGCCGCGTTCGCACAAGATGACCTGGTAGTTGCCTCCGGACAGGATGTACTCGGCCGAGAGCAGCATCTCCTCGATGGTCGCCGCGATGCCGCGCTTCAGCAGCACCGGTTTGCGCGCTTTGCCCAATTCGCGCAGCAGGTTGAAGTTCTGCATGTTGCGCGCGCCCACCTGGAAGATGTCGACGTAGGGCAGCATGAGTTCGATTTGCGAGATCTCCATGACCTCGCTGATGACCGCCATGCCGTAGCGGTCGCCGGCTTCGCGCAGCAGCTTCAACGCCTCAAGTCCGAGGCCCTGAAAAGTGTAGGGCGAGCTGCGCGGCTTGAACGCTCCGCCCCGCAGGACCTTGGCGCCGGACTTGCCCACCATCTCGGCCGCAGTAAACAGTTGCTCCTGCGATTCCACCGAGCACGGGCCGGCCATCACGACCACTTCTTTGCCGCCGATCTCGGTCCCGTTGGGAAGCTTGACGACGGTGTCGTGCTCATGGAACTGGCGCCCCGCCAGCTTGTAAGGCGCGCTGATACGGTGCACGCGCTCCACGCCCGGCAGCACCTCGAGGTCACGCGTGTCAAAGTCGATACGCTTGCCCACTGCGGCAAGCACACTCTGCCGCGCGCCAGTAGTGCGATGCACAGCAAAGCCCATCTTCATCAGGTGATCGGTCACCCGCTGGATCTGGTCTTCGCTGGCATGTTCCAACATCGCAACAATCATGATTCGCTCTTCGCTCTTCGCTATTCGCTTTTCGCTTTTCGCTCTTAGCAGTCTGAACTAACCTGTCACGGCTCAAAGGCGCTCCACTAACCACTAACCACTAGCCTCTACCCTCATTTTCCGCTTCTGGCGCCATCTCTTCCCGCTGAATCTGCCGCATCACGTCCACCAGGCGCTCGTAGACCTGGCGCAATTGCACGTCGGACAAGGGCCCCGCGTTGGCGCGCGCGATGTTCTGGAAGATGATCCTCTCGCGGTCCGGCTCATAAATGGGCATGGCTGAGTTGCGCTTGAGCTTGCCAATTTCGTGCGCGCATTGGGCGCGCTCGTTCATCAACCGCACCAGTTGGCGGTCAAGATCATCGATCTTCCTGCGCCAATCCTCGATGTCCATGGCCTATTTGCCTCGTGCTGCTGCGCGATGCCGCAAGCCTAACTTCTACCCACGGCTTCCTGCGCTGTTCCGGTGAGGGAAGACAGAAATTCTGACACAGCCGCTGCTTCCCGCCCCGGATTTTGTTCGATCCTCTGCACAATTGCGCTTCCCACCACAGCCGCATCGGCGAAACTGCCGACCTCGGCGAATTGCTCGGGTGTCGAAACTCCAAATCCGACGGCGATCGGCAACTTGGTGTGAACTCTCAGCCGTTCGACCAACGATCGCGCGTCGCCCGCAAGCTCTTGCCGCGTGCCGGTAATGCCGGTGCGCGAGATGGCATACACGAATCCGCGCGAATGTTTCGCCACTTCGCGCAAGCGCTTCTCCGGGCTGGTGGGAGCTGCCAGAAAAACGGGCGCGAGTTTGTGCGCCTTCATGGCGCGCAGATATTCCGCGGCCTCTTCCACCGGAAGGTCGGTGACCAGAGCGCCGTCCACGCCAGCCTCGGCGGCAGCCGCGCAAAACTTCTCCAGGCCAAACTGCAAAATGGGATTGAGGTACGAGAAGATAATCAATCCGGCATTCGACTGCTGCCGGAGTTGCTTGGCTACCTCCAGGACACCGATCAGGTTGGTCCCATGTTGCAGCGCTCGCTCGCTGGCGCGCTGGATCACCGGGCCGTCGGCAACGGGATCGCTGAAGGGCACGCCTAGCTCGATCACGTCTGCGCCCGCGCGAATCGCCGCCAAAGCGACCTCGCGTGATACGTCCAGACTGGGGTCGCCGCAGGTGATGTAGGCGACCAGCCCGGGCCGTTTCTTGAAGATGATTGCCAAATTGCTCCTAGTTCTCTCTGTCGTTCCTGGTTTGTTTTGTCATCACAAGCCTGAACTGTCACCTTTAGAATCTTCTGTCATTTCTGGATTTCTCTGTCACTCTTCGCTTATTTTGTCATCCTGAGCGAAAGCAGCCAGTTATTGGTCTCTGGAGTCGAAGAGCCTGCCCCGAAGGACTCCCTATAGCCGCTCGACCGCAAGTCTGCCCTCAGAACGCCAGGTTCTCCCGCAAAATCCCAATATCTTTATCGCCGCGGCCGGACACGTTCACGATCACGATGTCCGACTTGTCCATCTTCGGCGCTCGCTTGATGCACTCGGCAATCGCGTGCGCCGACTCCAGGGCGGGAATGATGCCCTCCATCCGCGCCAGCTTCAGACAGGCGTCGAGCGCCTCCTGATCGCTGGCCGACACATACTCCGCGCGCCCCTGATCGTGCAGCCAGGCATGCTCGGGACCGATCGCCGGGTAATCGAGCCCGGCTGAAACCGAGTGCGTCAATGCGATCTGCCCGCCCAGGTCCTGCAGGACATAAGAATACGTCCCCTGCAGCACGCCCGGCCCGCCGCCGTCGAATCGCGCTGCGTGCTCTCCCAGCGAGTGGCCGCGCCCGCCGGCTTCCACGCCAATCAGTTTCACTTCGCGGTCCTTGATGAATTCGTAGAACATGCCAATCGCATTCGAGCCGCCGCCCACGCACGCGATGACCGCCGAAGGCAGCCGGCCTTCGGCCTTGAGCACCTGCTTGCGCGCTTCCTGGCCGATGACGCGATGGAAGTCGCGCACCATCGTCGGATAAGGATGCGCTCCCAACACGCTGCCCAGAAGGTAATGCGTGGTGCGGACATTGGTTACCCAGTCGCGCATGGCTTCGTTGATGGCGTCCTTCAACGTGCGCGAACCCGAGTCCACGCCGCGCACCTCGGCGCCCAGCAGCTTCATGCGGAAGACGTTCAGCTCCTGCCGCCGCATGTCTTCCGTCCCCATGTAAACCACGCACTCCATACCAAAGAGCGCGCACACGGTTGCGGTCGCGACCCCGTGCTGGCCGGCGCCGGTTTCGGCGATGATGCGATGTTTGCCCATGCGCCGCGCCAGCAGCGCCTGCCCGATGCAGTTGTTGATCTTGTGCGCCCCGGTGTGCAGCAGGTCTTCCCGCTTCAGATAGATCCTGGCGCCGCCAAGCTCTTGGGTGAGCCGCTCGGCCAGGAACAGCGGTGTCGGACGCCCCGCGAAATCGGCCAGCAGGCGATGGAACTCGTCGCGAAATGCCTTGTCTTTGCGCGCCACGGCATAGGCAGCCTCGAGTTCCTGCAACGCCGCCATCAAGGTCTCAGGAACGTAGCGCCCGCCATAGGAACCAAATCGCCCAGGGACGGCACGCACACGCGGCTGCTTGCCCGGCTTGCCGAGCGCTGGATTCGCCTCGGAATTCTGCGCGTTGCTGGTTGTTTCTTCCATGGTCCCCTTCTACCGCAATGCCGCCTGGGTTTGACGCGCTGCCCCGACGAAGCTGCGCAGTTTGGCTTCGTCCTTCCTTCCTACTTCGCGCTCGACGCCCGAAACCACATCCACTCCCCAGGGCGCAAACAAGCGGATGGCCTCGGCGACGTTTTCGGGATTCAATCCTCCCGCGATGATCACCGGCATTTGTGCGCGAACGCGGGCCACAATCGGCGCAGCGGCGGTCCAATCGAAGGTCTGCCCTGTCCCGCCTCGCTGGCTCGGCGAGCCCGCATCCAGAAGCATCGCGTCAATGCTCTGCCGCGATCGCAGATAACCATTCAGACTGTCTGGCGAATTCAGCAACTCTCGCGCTTGCAGCGTCTTGATGATCTTGCGTTGTCCGACCGCCTGCCGATATTCCGGCATCTGGTCCGCCGGTTCATCGCCGTGAAGCTGGACCCCGGTCAATCCGGCTCGCTCGGCAACCTCGGCGACCTGCGCGGGTGTTTGGTTCACGAAAACGCCGATCTTATCAATGTCGTCCGTCAGGCTGGAGATGATCTCCGCCGCCTGGTCGATCTCGATTTGCCGCGAACTCGGCGCAAAGATGAACCCCAAAGCATCGGCTCCCGCGGCCAGGCTGGCCTGCGCGTCGGGCAAATTCGTGGTTGCGCAAATCTTTATCCAGATCATCGGGCTGCCACCGCCTGCGCCAGCAGCGCCTGCAATGCCTCGCCGGGATGCGGCGCGCGCATGAGCGATTCGCCAATCAGAAACGCATCGAATCCGGCCTCTCGCAGGCGGGCAATGTCATCGCCAGTTTCGATACCGCTCTCAGCGACCTTAACCACGCCGGGAGGCATCAACTCGGCCAGTTGCAGCGACGTGTTCAGGTCAACTCGAAAGGTGTGCAAGGTCCCGATTGTTGACCCCAATCGTCTCGCAGCCGGCGTCGAGGGCGCGTTGCAACTCCACGCCGTCATGCACCTCGCAGAGCACATCGAGTTGCAGCTCAACCGCCCGGCGATGCAGGTTGGCCAGCTCCGTCTGCGTGAGAGCGGCGACGATCAGCAGCACGGCATCGGCGCGATGCGCCCGCGCTTCCAGCAACTGGAACTCGTCGATGATGAAGTCTTTCCGCAGGCAGGGCAGCCGGGTCGCTTGCGATGCGATCTCCAGATTCTCGAGCGAGCCCTGAAAGAACCGTTCATCGGTCAGCACGGAGAGGGCTGCGGCTCCAGCTTCTTCCAATTCCCGGGCCAGTTCGGCCACCGGGAAATCCGCGCGAATCAGCCCTTTCGACGGCGACGCCTTCTTCAATTCGGCGATCACCGCAATGCCCGACTTGGCCGCCCTTCGCAAACCTTCGCGGAACCCGCGCGGCTGATGCTGCTGCGCCGCCGGGCTAAGCACCCGGCAGATCGGCCGAAGCCTTGGCGACGGCAACTCGCTCGCGAGTGGCGGCGACGATCTCTTCCAGCTTGGTGGGCATGAGCGTAGCAAGAGTATAACCGCTGAGACGGTCGATGGTTCGGTAGCAACCGGCCTTCCCGTCATGCCTGGCACGATCAAGTTCTGTTGCCGTACCCAGCCACGCTTCCGCTTGACTTACATCTCGCTCTCCACTACTGTCTGCCTGAAATCGAAACCAAGGGAGGACTGGCCATGCGCCCGACGGGAATTGTCCTGATTGCGCTGTATCACCTTGTTAGCGCGTTGTTCCTGGTGTTTCTTGCCGGTTCGCTGGTCATTGGCGGCAGCTTTGTCGGCGCAATGTTCGGCGCGGGTCACGAGAACGCCATCGGTGGCTTGAGCATTGGCCTTCTGATTGGGATGGTGGGGGCCGTGTTCTTCGTGGTTCTCGCGCTTATCGCCGCCGTCGCTGGTTACGGAATCTGGAGCCTGCGCGAGTGGGGTCGCATTCTATCCATCGGGCTGGCCGCCATCGCGCTGCTGCTTTCTCTTCCCGGGCTGTTCCTCATGGGGCTGCATTTGAGCCTGTTTTTTGGAGGTTTTCGCCTGTTCCGAATTGCCATCAGCGTTCTCATTATCTGGTACCTGATGCAGCCGCAGATCAGAGTTCTCTTTCAAAAGCCCGCGCCCCCGAGCGCCTGATCACCTTGGCCGGAGTTGCTGGGTGGGGTCACTCCCCTGATTCCGTCCTCTTTCGCGCTTGTGCCAGGTCCTTCCACCCCTATAATTAAGGTGCTCTGGACGACAAAGGCTCCGCCGGATCGCACCTGACCGTAGCCGCGCTGAGATCGCGGCTGTGGTACGCGGGTATCCGGAAGCATGTCCCTATGGCGACGCTCTTCTCCGCAGCCGGCGCGCTACCCTCCGCGGGCCACCTTTCCTCACTCCACTTTCGCCGCAAAAGGCGCTGTTTCAAAGTGTTGAGCGCCATGCTCTCGCTGGTCTTCCTGGCCAGCGTGGGCCAAAACGCCTTCGCGTGGAGTGCGGCCAGTCGCAAGCAGGAAGCCGCCAGCCAGTTTGCGAAGGCGGAGCAGATGCGCGAGGCGCTCAACGGCCGCCCAGAGGAGGAACGCACCCGTCGCGATTACCAGCGCGTGGCTGACGGGTATCGCAAGGTCTATTACGTGGCGCCCGCTTCCAGCAAAGCCGACGCCAGCGTGATCGCGGTGGCCGAAATCCTGGCCGCCATGGGCCGCCAGTTCGAGCCCGGGGAGAAAGACCTGCGTTCGGCCATCCGCGAATATGAGTTCTTGCGGCGTGAGTATCCGGGCAGCAAGTACCGCTTCCAGGCGCTGTTCACGATTGGGCAGATCTACGCGGAAGACCTTGGCGATGACGCCGCCGCGCGCAAGACCTTCGAGGAATTCCTGCGGCGATATCCGCGCCAGTCCCTGGCACGGGAGGCGAAGCAGGCGCTGGCCGAGTTGGACCAACCCAAGCCGAGCACGAAGCCTGTGGAGGAAGCGCGCGCGGAACCTGCGGATACTCCGGCCACTCCGGCCACGGAACTCGCCTCGCAACCGGTTGCAAAGAAGTCGGGATTGCCTATGGTGACCGGCATCCGTCATTGGTCCACTCCCGATTACACCCGGGTGGCGATTGATGTGGACCGCGAAGTGAAGTACGAAGTCGGACGCGTTCCCGACCCGGACCGCATCTTCTTCGATCTGCCCGACACTAAGCTGGCGTCGGTCCTGGTCGGCAAGAGCTTCGATGTGGAAGACGGCTTTCTGAAGAAGATCCGGGTGGCGCAGTACCAGCCGGGATACACGCGCGTCGTTTTCGAAGTTGCCGACGTCTCCGACTACTCGGCGTTCCTGCTGCCCAACCCCTACCGCCTCATCATTGATATCCACGGGCGCCAGCCTCACTCCAAAACGCAGGTCGCTCAGTTGGGTAAGCCCACAGCTAGCAACGAGGAGCAAGCTGCACCATCCGGCCGCAAGATTGAGGCCACGGCGAAGTCTTCCCGCGACAGCAACGCAAAGCAGAATGCCGCCCCAAAGACGGCCGGCGGGGACGACACCAAGCCAACTGTTGCCGTGCAGCCAACCCGTCCAACCTCCGCTGCCACTGCGGAGTCGTCCAACCCTCCCCATCGCAAAGTCGTCGTGGACGAAAACGATGAGGTCAGCACCGATGATCTGCCTCCGGCGATGGCGTCATCCGCAAAGCCGCCCACTGCGAAAGCAACAACCCCGCCCACCGTGGCCCGCGCGGTCAATCCGAACGACCCGCTCTTCTCCGGTCCGGGAGATAGCAAGGGTCCGGAACTGAAGGCCACGACCGAGCCCACCACAGCTCCAACCGCCGTGGCCGTCGCTCCTCGCGCCAAAGCTCGTAAGAAGACCAGCAAAGTCGCAGCCCCGGATGTGCCTTCCACCCACGAGGCCGAACCCACGTCCGCGGGAGACCGCAGCTTGACCCGCGCCCTGGGACTCAAGATCGGACGCATCGTGGTGGATGCCGGGCACGGCGGCCACGATACCGGAACCATCGGCCCCAACGGAATCATGGAGAAAGACCTGGTCCTCGACGTGGCCTTGCGCCTGGGCCGCTTGTTGGAAACTCGTCTCGGCGCCGACGTGATCTACACCCGCGACGACGACACCTTCATTCCGCTGGAGACGCGGACCGCCGTGGCTAACGAGCATCAGGCTGACCTGTTCATCTCGGTACACGCGAATTCCAGCCCCGACCCGTCGGCCCGCGGAGTCGAGACGTACTACCTGAACTTCACCTCCGATCCCGGTGCGCTGGAAGTCGCCGCTCGTGAGAACGCCGTCTCCCAAAAGTCAATCTTCGAGCTTCAGGACCTGGTCAAGAAAATCACGTTGAAGGAGAAGATCGAGGAATCGCGTGAGCTGGCCAGCGACGTACAGCAATCGCTCTACAGCGGATTGGCCAGCAAGCACTCCACTCTGCGCGACCGCGGCGTCAAGAAAGCACCCTTCGTGGTGCTGATCGGCGCGAACATGCCCAGCATCCTGGCGGAAATCTCGTTTGTTTCCAATCCTACCGATGCCGCCAAGCTGGAAACTCCGGAGTATCGGGAGAAAATCGCCGAGTCGCTGTACAAGGGCATCGCGAAATATGCCGGTGGCCTCAGCGGCGTGAAAGTGGCCTCCAAGCTGAGCAAGCCCAGCGGAGAATAGGGACCCGGCCGACGCCGACACTCAGCCGCTCTGGAATTGTCATTACGAGCGAAGCGAGGAATCTGCTTTTGTTAGCCCAAGAACAACCGCCGAGGACAGCAATCCTCAGGCCTAAGGCCGTTCGTGATGACAATTCGCTAAAAGCCGCGATGCGGGACATCGACTCTGGCTCGATGACTTCCTGGAAACTTTGCCCCTGTCGCAGTAGTCTAATTCTGTAGGTCCTTGACCCTCCATGTTGTCCTGTCTCCTAAAACGCTTTCTCGTTGCCGCTGTTTGGTCGGTCGTGCTGGGGAGTGTCGCATTCGCGTCCGGCGGCAACGACTTCCTGCCGCAGTCCTTCGCCGGCTGGACCAAGTCTGGCCCGGTGCAGTCAACCACCGATCCGGCGAAAGCTGATGCCGCTTATCCCGCAGTCTTGAAGGAGTACGGCTTCGCCGACGCCGAGACGGCAACCTACACCCGCGCCGATGGACGCAAGCTGACGGTGAAGGCGGCAAGATTCAACGACGCTTCCGGGGCTTATGGCGCCTTCACCTTTTATCGCCAGCCGTCGATGGGGACGGAACGGATCGGCACCAAAGCCGCGTCGGCGAACCAGCGCATTCTGTTCTTCCGCGACAACGTTCTGGTCGAAGCTGATTTCGATCGCCTGACCGAAATGTCCGCCGCTGAATTGCGGGAGCTCGCGGGGATGCTGCCCGCCGCCAAGGCTTCAGCCGAAAACCTGCCGAGTCTTCCCGAGTACTTGCCGAAGAGCCATGCTGTGGAAAACTCGGCAAAATATATCCTCGGCCCGCAGGCGTTGGTGGCGCAGAAGGGGCCGCCTCACTCCCGAGCAGGTTGACTTCAGCCATGATCCCGAAATTCTGATGCAGGATTATTCGTCCGAGAGCGGGCCTCTCACGCTCACGTTGATTCAGTATCCGACGCCGCAGATCGCCGGCGAACGCCTGCGCGCTTTGCAAAGCGCTCAGCAGTCGTCTCCGAACTCTCTGCTCGTAAGGCGCAGCGGACCCCTGGTCGATGTCGTCACCGGCGCCGTCGGCAGCAGCGAGGCACATGCGCTTCTCAACTCCGTAAACTACGAGGCCGAGGTCACGTGGAACGAAGCCACCTCGATGAGCAAGCGCGACAACATCGGCAATCTGATCCTCGCAGTGTTTGCGCTGACGGGGATCGTTCTGTTGATCTCTCTCATCTTCGGGATTTTTTTTGGCGGCATTCGCATCTTGATGAAGCGTCTTTTCCCCGACCGCGTCTTCGACCGCCCCGAGGATGTGGACATCATCCAGTTGCATCTGCGATGACAGACTAGCTCAAGTAAGTTGCTGAAAATAATATACTTAGCTGCCAACTACGAGAACTCGGCAGTTTTCGGTCAATTTCCTGCAATTCCATGAATACTTCTGTAAGTCATTGAAAATACAGCAATTTAAGTCCTAGAAATTGCTTGACACGGGGTTTTCCGTGACCCTAGTATTTGTGCAGAAAGTTTTGACGGTTTAGCCTCCGTTGGAACTATTCTCCCTTGAAGAGAAGGCCGCCCCGTTGCCGGGTGGCCTTTTCCTTTGCGTCAAGTCGCTCAGTGCCCGAATGGATCACGCGCAGGCCAGAAATTTTTGCGCGAAAAGTTTTTGCTCCCGCCATTTGAGCCAACTACTCCAATCGGATTTTGCTTCCCTCTCATGTCCGTCAGCGCACAATATTGCTCCAGTTGCGATGCATTTTACTTTCGGCGAGAAATCCGATGTGGCGATCCGGACAAACAATCACAGAGGCAACACTCTCTCCGCTGCTCTGGTGCCTGATCCATTCGTCTTTGGTCGACTCAAGAGCGAAACCGTAGTGTTTTGCCGCCTGACCCAATTGAGCTTTCTTCGCCTGCTTACCCACCCGGTCGTAATGCAAGATGAGGTCAAGACCCAGCGGGAGGCTTGGGAAATCTACGATCAGCTCCTTGGTGACCCGCGCATCGCCTTCTATCCCGAGCGGGACCCGGATGCTGTCGAGAATGAGCTTCGGGAACTTACCACGACGGTCCAGTTTGCCCCTCAACAGTGGCCTGATGCCTACTTGGCAGCCTTTGCAAAGACGGAAGGCCTCATTTTGGTAACCTTTGACCGCGCGCTCAGCAAACTGGCTGGGGAGGGTGTCGTGCTTCTCAGGTGAACGGCGCACCGGCCATGTCCCCAAGCGATGTGCCAGCGTTGGCTTTCATTAACTCTTGCCAGAGTCAATGACCAGCGCTTCGAGCGGTTCCGAGTCTGCCGCAAGCAGGAGCTCGGGCTGTTCGAGCAGGTGCTTCCGAACCCAAACACTCGCATAGTGAATCCAAAGACTTAACTCATATCATGCAGAAGGATGCCTCCAAGCCGGTGAAGAAAACAGAGATCTTCAAGGCGCTGCCCGAAGTTTGGCAACTGATTCGGCCGCGCCGCGCCCTGCTCGCGCTGGGCCTGGGACTGATGATCATCAACCGCGTCTCCGGGCTGGTGCTTCCGGCTTCCACCAAATACCTGGTGGACGACATCATCGGTAAGCGGCATTTCAAATTGCTCTATCCGCTGGTGGGAGTGGTTCTGCTGGCGACGCTCATCCAGGGCCTCACGTCGTTTGCGCTTACCCAGACGCTCTCCAAGGCGGCGCAGAAGCTCATCGCCGAATTGCGCCGTCGCGTGCAGGAGCACGTCGGGCGCCTGTCCATTTCCTATTACGACGCCAACAAGACCGGCATGCTGGTTTCGCGCATCATGAGCGACGTCGAGGGCGTGCGCAACCTCATTGGCACCGGCCTGGTGGACTTCGCTGGCGGGCTGCTGACCGCGGTCATCGCCTTCGCCGTGCTGATCCGCATCAGCCCGGTCATGACCGCCATTGCCTTCGGCTTTCTCGGTATATTTGGATTCGGCCTGCGCAAGGCCTTTCGAACCATCCGCCCCATCTTCCGGGAGCGCGCCAAGATCAACGCCGAAGTCACCGGCCGTCTGACGGAATCGCTGGGAGGAGTGCGGGTCGTCAAGGGCTATCACGCCGAGCAACGCGAGCACGAGGTGTTCAGCTCGGGGGTCGAGCGCCTGCTGCAAAATGTCTTTCGCACCCTGACCGCGACTTCGGTCATGAGCCTGTCGTCCTCGACTCTCATGGGCGTCATCGGCGCGATCGTCATGTTCATGGGCACCCGCCAGATCCTGGCAGGGAAGCTGACGCTGGGCGGATTCTTCACCTACACCATGTTCCTCGGATATCTGGCCGCGCCACTGTTTCAGGTGGTCGGCATCGGCACCCAGATCACGGAAGCGCTGGCCGGTTTGGAACGCACTCGCGAAGTTCTCGACGAAGTCCCCGAAAACGAAGACCCCAAGCGGACCGTCACGCTTCCCGAGATCCGCGGCGACGTCACCTTCCAGGATGTCACCTTCGCCTACGAGCAGAAGAAAACTGTTCTGCACGACATCTCGTTTCACGCCCGGCCGGGTACGGTGACGGCGCTGGTCGGGTCCTCGGGATCGGGCAAGTCCACCATCATCGGCTTGATTGCCGCCTTCCACACCCCCAACCAGGGCAAGATTCTGGTGGATTCGGTCGATCTCTCCACCGTCCGGCTGGAGTCGTACCGCACCCAACTGGGCATGGTCTTGCAGGATTCGTTTCTGTTCGACGGAAGCATTCGCGAGAACGTGGCCTTCTCCAAGCCCCATGCGACGGAACAGGAGATCCTCCGGGCCTGCGCCATCGCCCGCGTGGACGAGTTCGCGGAGAAGTATGAGCTGAAGTACGACACCATCATCGGCGAGCGCGGCGTGAAGCTGTCCGGCGGCCAGCGCCAGCGCGTCTCCATCGCGCGCGCCATCCTGGCCGACCCGCGCATTCTGATTCTCGATGAAGCCACTTCCAGTCTCGACTCCGAGTCGGAAGCCCTGATCCAGGAAGGACTCTCCTACCTGATGCAAGGGCGCACCACGTTTGTCATCGCCCATCGGCTCTCCACCATTCGCCGGGCGGACCAGATCCTGGTGGTCGAGGAAGGACGAATCGTCGAGCACGGCAACCACCAATCGCTTTATCAGTTCGGTGGCCGCTACTACGAGCTGTACACCAAGCAACATGGCATCGAACAGAATCTGTTCCTGGCCCCCGGAGAAGGGGACACGACCGAAGAGTCCGCTGCGGTGCTGGCGGACGGAAGCGCCCGCCGATCCCGATCCGACGACGCTGCTGCGCTAAATCTGAAATTGTCATTACGAGCGAAGCGAGGAATCTGCTTTGGTCAGCGTTGGAGCGACCGTTAAAGAAACAGCAGATCCCTCACCGCCCTGAAGGGCCGTTCGTGATGACAACTCAGAATGCGCAGCTTGCGCCACATCTCTCTTCTGACGACCCACGAAGATGCTGTATCATCAGGACTTTCGCGCTGCGAACGGCCGCCCACTGACGAGTCGATATGGACCAACGCAGTTTCCAGAAGCTGCTGCGCCGCACGGTTCTGATACCCGTGGCATTGCTGTTGCTGCTCACCGCGACTCTGGTGGTTGAGATCCTTGGCCTGACTACCTCTTTTGGCTGGGTTGACCACACCGACCAAGTCATCGCCAATGTCCGGCAGTTGGCGCGATCCATGACGGACATGGAGTCCGAACTTCGAGGCTTCTTTCTGACCGGCGACCAGTCTTTTCTCGACCCTTATCACTCGGCCAAGGAAGGCGTACTCGAACAACTGGCGGTCCTGGAGCGACTTACCAGCGACAATCCCAGTCAACAGCGTCGCCTGCAAGAACTTCGCGATCTCGACCTCCGCTGGATGCAATATGCGGAGCAGTTGTTGCAGCAACCGGGCGCTCGATCTCTTTCGTCCCAGGAATACATTGCCGGGAAACAGTTGATGGACCAGGTCCGCGCCAAGCAGCGCGAGGTCCTGGACGCGGAGCAACACTTACACGAAGTCCGCTATCGTCGCGCCACGCTGCTTAGTAACGTGGTCATCGCCACCGCCGTGGTGCTTGCGCTCCTCACGGTCCTGCTGCTGTTCACGCTAACCCGACGCGAGTTGTTTGCGCTTTCTTCCACCTACGATAAGCATCTGAAGGCCGAAGCGGAGAAAGCGCGACTCTTACAAGAAAGCCGTGAGTCGTATCGCATAACGCTTACCAGCCTGGGCGACGCCGTCGTGGCCAGCCGACGCTTCGGGGAACGTGTCGTTCCTCAACCCTGTCGCCGAAAAACTCACCGGCTGGGACTACCAGGCAGCCAGCGGACGGCCACTGCGTGAAGTCTTGCGCATCATCGACGAAAGGACCCGTACCGAACTTGAAGATCCGGTCGCGCTGGTTCGCCGCTCGCCGGGGGTGGTGAACGTTTCCAGCCACATTGCCCTCATAAGCCGTTCTGGAGCAGGAATATCCGATCGAGCTGACGGGATCGCCGATCCTGAACGATCGCAACCAGCTAGCCGGAATTGTGCTCGTCTTTCGCGATATCACGCAGCGTCGCCAGACAGAGCAGACCTTACGCTCGAGCGAGCGCCTGACGTCGGCTGGACGCCTATCCGCCACCATCGCCCACGAAATCCGCAATCCGCTCGACACCGTTTCCAACCTCATCTATCTGCTGCGCCACGAACCGCAATCCAGCATGGTTGCGAGTCAGTACCTGGAGCTGGCCAGCGAGGAACTGGCCCGCATCGCGCAGATCACGGGACAACTCCTGACCTTCCACCGCGAAGCGCAAGCCCCGGTGGAGGTGAATCTTGCCAACGTGCTGCAAAGTGTGCTGGTTTTGTTTGCGCCGCAAATCCGCAAGGGCCACATCGACGTCGAGCAGCGCTTGGATGCGGCGCCTCCGGTGCGAGGATTTCCCGGCGAACTGCGGCAGGTATTCTCAAACCTTGTAGGCAATGCCATCGACGCGATGCCCGACGGGGGCAAGCTAATTCTGCATTTGCGCCAATCCAGTCTCACTTCCGATCCGGCGCACCGGGGGGTACGCATTACCATACTCGACACCGGCGCAGGCATCCCCGCCGGAGTCCGCAAGAACCTTTTCGCTCCCTTCTTCACCACCAAAGGGGAAAAGGGTACGGGCTTGGGCCTTTGGGTGAGCCGCGGCATCATCGAAAAGCATGAGGGGACGATTCATCTCGCCAGCCGCAGGCGAGCGGGAAAAAGTGGGACCGCTTTTTCGGTATTTCTCCCCTTCGAGCAGGAACTGGGATTGCTCGACGTGCCGAACATGCCACCGGCAGCGTAGTGATCCGCGACTACTAGAACACGATGACGCAGGTTGGCCACGCAAGTTGCAGAATAGACCTCCTTTGCCGCTCGGTGGCTCCTTTATAATGGGGTTCCGTCAAAGCAGGAATGAACTCTTCCACCGTCCGAGCAGTCATTGCCGGTTCCGATTCGAACCAAGTCCTCAGCAACTCTCTCTCGCCACGCCGCCGTTGGATTTGGATCGTGCTGCTTTGGGCCATGGTTTACGTCCCTGGCCTGTTTTCGCCTCCACTCTTAGACGACGCAGATTCGATCCACGCTGAAGCCGCGCGCGAGTTGGCGCCAGCCCATCCACATCGTGAACTCACGCGATGAAGGCAACATGTACTATGGAGCGCTTTTTCCGGATGCCCCCTCCATCTTTGAGGATGACGCGTCGCTACAGGCCCTGTGGAAAGGCCCGCAGCGCGTGTTTCTGTGGGCCGAAGAAGACAATGTGCCGCTGTTCATCAAGCAGAGCGGCAGTTACCAGCTCGCGCGCAGCGGCGGAAAGCTGATTCTCATGAATCGGACAGTGCCACACAAACAGTAGCCTTTGCCCCCAAATTGAGGTAGTGGCAAGCAATCGTTACAATCAATGCTCTGGCGGGACCGCATTTGACCATGCCGGGCAGGGAACGGCTGTGGCTCCCGTGGGCGCTCCGGAACGGATCTTCAGCGGCCTGAGAAAGCACACTTGACAGCTCCGGTAGACTCAGTCTTGTTCGCGATGGCGGGTGCCGCCCCTGCTTGGCACCTGTTGCGATACCTGTTGTGGTCCATCGCCCTGATCGGATCGCTGACCTCGACCATCTTTCTTGGCATGGTCTTGTTTGCCGCCGTCCGTTACGTGATGACTTGCCGAAGCCAACGGCAGCGAGTACTGGGCGTGCCGCTGCGGGAGCTGCCTCCAGTAACCATCCTGAAGCCGCTTTATGGCAGCGAAGCGAGGCTCGAGGAGAACCTGGAGAGCTTTTTCCGCCAGGATTACCCTAACTTCGAAATGGTCTTCGGCGTCCGCAACTGCGAGGACCAGGCGCTCAGAGTGGTCAATATGCTGCAGGCCAAGTACCCGCAGGTGCCGACGCGAATCGTCATCTCCGGTGAGCCGTCGTGCACGAACGCCAAGGTGTACTCCCTAAGCAAAATGATGGCTTCTTGCGCCGGCGAGTTCTTGGTTATCAGCGACAGCGATGTTCTGGTTCGCCCCGACTTCTTGCGCAACGTGATACCGCCCTTGCTGGATCCGAAAGTCGGCTTGGTGACCTGTCTTTACCAGGGCATCCCCGAGCGCGGTTTCTGGTCGCAGCTCGACGCCCTGGGCATGTCGATCGAGATGTCTTCGGGCGTACTCGTGGCCGAGATGGTGGACGGCATGAAGTTTGCCTTGGGCGCGGCGATGGCGGTGCGCCGCGACGCCGTAGAAGCCATTGGCGGCATTCGCGAGACCGCCTATTTTTATTCCGACGACTTCGTGCTCGGCAACCGCATCGCGAAGGCCGGTTATGAAGTTGTGTTGTCGCATTATAAAGTGGGACACGTGCTCACCAGCCGCTCGCTGCGGAGGACGCTGGGCGATCAATTGCGCTGGATGAAGAGCACGCGCTTCTCCCGCCCACTAGGACACGTCGGATCGGGTCTCACCTATGCGGTCCCGTTCGGCTTGCTGGCAGTGTTATTGGGCTTGGGACGCGGCAATCATTTCGCGCGGGCTCGAACTGTTCCTCATGGCCTGGCTGAATCGCATGTTGCTGGCGCTGCTGGTGGGATGGGCCATCATGCGCGATCGCCATTCGCTGTGGCTGTGCTGGTTATACCCTCTCCGCGACCTGTTGGGATTTGGTGTCTGGGCCGCCAGCTTCTTTGGCAAAACATTTTTCTGGCGCGGTGAGACCTACCAGTTCGGCGATGGAGGCAGGATTACTCCCGAACAGCGTCCTGTCAGCCTGCCCAGCGACGCGCTTCCGCACGGGCACGACTAACTCTGCCGAATTCGTTCCAGCTTTCCATCGTGCAGCCGGAAGCGCATCCCGCGCCACTCCACTTCATCTCCGAAGTAGCTGACCAGCCAGATTGCCAGCGCAACCAGGTCACGCAGCGGTAGAAGCCATAAGTCTCGCAAGACTTGTGGGTCCGCGAGCACTCCCCGCCCAACCACCACGGCTGATGTCAAGCGCAGAGCGGCAGTAACGGCCAGGACCAGCCACGTCCACCACGCGCGCGGCGCCGCTACCACCGCGAGCACCGTCCAAATCAGCCCGAAGCTCACGCTCAAACCAAAATACTGCGCCCTGCGGCGGTCTTTGACGTTGCGCGCCCAGCGCAACTCGTGCGCCCAGAAGTCGCGAAAACTGTAATCGGGCAACGCAGTCTCGACGACGATATCGGCCAACCGGACCTGATATCCTGCGGCGGCGGTACGCGCGCCCAGTTCGTAATCGTCGCCGAGGTAGTCGGCCAGCGGCTCCAGTCCGCCGATTTCCCGCAGTACGGTTTTGCTGGTGGCGATGGTCGCCCCCAGGGCGAAACGAAAGCCACCCTCCATAACGCGGGCGACCAGCACGCCCCCGCTGAAGTCGGTGCTGAGCCCCAGGGCCTCGAGCTTCGAGCCCAGTGTCCGGCCCGCCAGTCCGCGATAGAGCGCGGTGACCATGCCAACTCCCGGCTGCGCCAAGGGCGCAAGCACGCGTTGCAGATAATCGCGCGGCACCAGGATGTCGCTGTCGTTGATGATGATGTGCTCGTACCGCGCCTGCGGTAGCATTTGGGCAAGATTGCTGACTTTGCCATTTAGGCCGAGCGCCTGCGGACAATGCACAACGCGCAGCTTCGCTTGCGGAAACTCGTCACGTAGTTTCTTGACCAGCGTCAGCGCCGGATCGTCAGCGTCGCTCACGCCGAACAACACTTCGTATTCCGGATAATCGAGCGAACAATGGCTCCGAAAAGCGCTGTGCATGTGGGGATCGAGCCCCTTCAGCGACTTCAGGATGCTGACCGGAGGAGTGAAGGGCGTTTCGCCCGGACCGGGACGGGAGCAATCACGCCGGAAGCGGTTGGCAGCGACAATGCACATCGCGAAATAAGCCGCGCCAGCCAGGGCCAGCAGCGCGCAGAGCACGGCAACAGCGGTGAGGGCAGAATGCATGGAGAGCTTTTCAGATTAGCAGAAGAAGAATAGGCCACGGGCGTCACTTAAGAATTGTCATTACGAGCGCCCTGGGTTTGGGCGCGAGGAATCTGCTTTTCGTTGGAAAAGCCAAGAAGCAGATCCCTCGCTGCGCTCGTGATGACAACTCTTACAACATGTCATCTCTGGCAGGCGCGGTATGATGTACAAGGGCTGCTCGAACGCCCCTTCAAGAGACATCCTGATGATCAACGGTAAACGCGTGGCGGTGGTGATGCCGGCCTACAACGCGGAAAGCACCCTGGAAGCGACGGTCCGCGAAATCCCGGATCTGGTGGACATCCGCATCCTGGTGGACGACTACAGCAAAGACCAAACCGTCGCCGTGGCCCGGCGGTTGGGGCTGACGGTATTTGAGCACGACCAGAACCTTGGCTATGGCGGGAACCAGCAGACCTGCTACCGCGAAGCGCTGGCCGCAGGCGCCGACGTCGTGGTGATGGTGCATCCGGATTATCAGTACACCCCGCTGCTCACCACCGCCCTGGCGAGCATGGTGGCCTACGACGTGTATGACGTGGTGCTAGGTTCGCGAATCATTGGCGGCCAGGCGCTGCACGGTGGCATGCCGCTTTACAAGTACATCTCCAACCGCTTTCTGACGGCCTTCGAGAACCTGTTTCTGGGCGTCAAGCTCTCCGAGTATCATACCGGCTATCGAGCGTTCAGCCGCAAAGTCTTGACCGAGCTGCCGCTGCTGGAAAATTCTCCTGACTTCGTGTTCGACAACCAGATGCTGGCGCAATGCGTGCACTTCGGATTTCGCATCGGCGAGGTCTCCTGCCCAACCAAGTACTTTGAAGAGGCGTCGTCCATCAATTTTCGCCGCAGCGTGACCTATGGCCTCGGCGTGCTGGGAACGACTCTGCAGTTTGCCCTTCACCATTGGGGACTGGTCCGCCTTCCCCGGTTTAGCCCGCAAGGAAGAAAGCTGGAGAGCGCAGACGAAGCGTTCCCCGAGCCGCCCGCGAGCGAAGAGCAACTGCGCGCAGCCGGACGGAATTAGCGACTTGGCAGTGCGGTCGCACACTCCGGGCGCTACCAGCCAACACGATTCCAGCACTAAACTGTCTCCACTGAAACAAGTTAGCGGGATTTTACGTATCTAGGGATGTATCCGTGTTGGCGGGAAAATGAAAACACCCAAACTCAGCGGTTCGGTGCATGGACTCTTCCATTTCTAAGCGCACGCTTCGTCACGGCAGCTTCTTCCGCGAGCCGACGCTGATTGCGCTGCAAACCATGCGGGCGCACAAACTGCGCTCATTTCTGATGTTACTGGGCATTATTCTGTCAGTCTCCACCCTCATTCTGGTGGTCGCTCTTATCAGCGGGATGAACGGCTATTTCGCCAGCCGGGTCGCCAACCTGGGATCGAACGTCTTTCTGATCCACAAGTTTCCCATCATCAGCGATTCCAAGGAACTGCTGAAGGCGACTCGTCGCAATCGCGATATCACCTGGGAAGATTACGAAGCGCTGCACGACAATCTCAAGCTCGCGCAAGCCGTTGGCGTGGAGGTGCGGCGTACGGCAAAAGTCCGTGCCGAGCGGCAAAACCTGGAGGATGTCGATATCCGGGGCGTGACCGCCAACATTGGGGACATGGACGTGGAAGAGGTCGCGACGGGACGCTACATTACCGACAGCGACAACCAGCATCGCGCCATGGTTTGCATGATCGGCGCCGACGTGGCCGACAAACTCTTTGCCAATACCGACCCTATAGGCAAAACCGTCGCCGTCGATGGAGAAGAGTTCCAGATAGTCGGCGTCGCCAAGAAAATCGGCAACACCTTCGGACAATCGCAAGACACCTTCGTCTATATACCCATCGAGACCTGGTTGAAGATGTACGGGCGCAACAATACGTTGAGCGTCAACGTTCAGGCCCGTGGGCCAGAGTGGATGGCGCGTACCAAGGAGGAAGCCCGGGTGTTGATGCGCGCCCGCCGCCATCTGGCGCCGAACGACGAAGACAATTTCGGCATTCTCGCCAGTGACAGCTTGATGGGCCTGTGGCAAAACCTTACCGGCACTCTGGCCTCCGGCATGGTGGGGCTGGTCTCAATTTTTCTGGTGATCGGCGGAGTCGTGATCATGAACGTAATGCTGGCGTCGGTTACCGAACGCACCCGGGAGATTGGCATACGCAAGTCGCTGGGAGCGAAGAAGCGCGACATTCTGATGCAGTTTCTGGTCGAGTCCACGGTAATGGCGATGGTCGGCGGAGCCATGGGAGTGCTGATTGCCTGGATTCTGTCGGTCATCGTGCGCAGCACAACTCCAGTGCCGATGGCGGTCCCGATTTCTGCTGTGGTCCTGGCGATCGTGATCTCGTCAGCGGTAGGAATATTCTTCGGCGTCTATCCCGCGCGCAAGGCGGCGCGGCTGGACCCGATCGAGGCGTTACGGTACGAGAATTAGTCGATAGTGGATAGTGGTTAGTGGCTAGACTCGTGGGCCCTGATGCACGGTCGGTCTTCTTACTAACCACTAACCACTAGTCACTAGCCACTAATTTCCTATGCTGCACTTTGGTGAAAACTCGCGGATGGCATTGCAGACGGTGCGCGAGCACAAGACGCGCTCCTTCCTGACCGTGCTAGGCGTGGTGATTGGCGTCGCCGCCATGATCTTCGTCGCCTCCATTCTGGTGGGTGTCAGCCGCGACGTGGAAGGCTATCTCGACGATTACGGCACCAACACGCTGTTCATCTTCCGCTGGGACATGGGCATTTCCTTCGGTCGCATGAACGCGGAACAGCGCATGCGCAAGCCCCTGACTCTGGAAGACGCCAAGGCCATCCAGGAGGAGTGCCCGCACGTCAAGTACGTGACCGCGGAACTGTTTCCCCGCATCAATCCCGATGAGCGGGGAGGGCCGGGAGCTTTACAAGTCGCGCGCTACGGCTCGAAGGAAATCTCCAACCTCGATTACAGCGGCGCCACCAGTTCCTACCCTGATGTGTACAACGCGCACGTGGTGCAAGGCCGCTTCTTTACTGAGTTTGAAGACTCCCACAGCATGGATGTCGCGGTCATCGGCGACGAAATCGACAAGAACTTTTTCCCGGCGCACGACGGCCTCGGCAAAACCATTCTGGTGGACGGCGTCGCCTATCAGGTGATTGGTGTTCTGGAAAAGCGCAAAGGCCAGCTCTTCAAGGATGAGACCGCCGACCGCGTGGTCAAAGTTCCGTACAACGCCTATCACAAACATTACCCTGCAGCCGACGAGCACTTTCTGGGAGCCGAGGCCTATCCCGGCTTCAAGGATGCAGCCGAAGATGAGGTCCGTGGCCTGTTGCGCCGTCGTCGCAATGTACCCTTCGATAAGCCTGACAACTTTGGCCTGAGCAGCGCGGAGGCCATCGCCGATAACTTTCGCCAGATCATGAGTACGGTAGCGCTGATGGCCATCGTCATCAGCTCGATTGGCTTGCTGGTCGGTGGCGTTGGCGTGATGAACATCATGCTGATGTCGGTAACCGAACGCACCCACGAGATCGGAATACGGAAAGCTATTGGCGCGCGGCGGGGCGATGTAATCCGTCAGTTCCTGACCGAAGCCGTGGTGCTGACCGGACTTGGCGGGCTTCTCGGGGTCTTGCTGGGAGTGGCTGCGGCTGCCTCCCTGCCGCTGATCTTCCCTTCGATGCCTACCTCGGTCCCCATCTGGGCCGTAGTTGCCGCGGTACTGATGGCAATGAGCGTCGGCCTGTTCTTCGGAATCTATCCTGCGGTAAAAGCCTCGCGGCTCGATCCCGTTGAGGCCTTGCGCTACGAGTAGGTGTCAGCGCGGAAGGGACGACAGCAATTCTCGCGTGGTGCTGCGGACCGTCATCCCAATTAGTCATTTCGGGTTGAAGGGGCACGGCTTCAGCCGTGCCCCTTCAAAGCGCGAGATCCTCATGAATAATCCAGCTGAACGCCCGGCACTACCCGAATGGGGCGAATACACTAATCCCGGATCACTCTAAGTAATTCGCTTTCGTGGCGGGTCGTCCACGCATACCCACGATGCTCATGTGATCTAATACCTCTTCCGCTACAGTAAGCGGCTTACAGGATTGGGAAGGAGCCCTATGAGGTCATCGACCCCAGGTCACGTTAGGTCGCGGTTCGCGCCATTATTCTTGTTGATCTGCATTCTGAGCCTTGGCGTGCAGGCCCAGAAAATCAAGGTCGAATACGACAAGAACCTCGACTTTTCCAAATTCAAAACCTTCGCCTGGGGCCACCATGACGCGGTATCCCGCCCGACGCTGGCCCTGGTCATCGCCGGCGCTATCGAAGAGGAGCTGACCAAGCGAGGACTGCGCAGAGTCGAGAGCAATCCCGACGTTGTCATCCAGATGTATGGTTCCGTCGATTCGGACATGAGCGTCAGCTACTCCAATCCACTCTATAGCGGCATGGGCGGCATTCCCTCGTTCGACTCGGGTTTCGTCATGTGGGGCTCCATGCCGGGAGGAACAACTGCGGTCACCGTCCACAAAGGCCAGCTTGTGGTGGACGTGATCGATGCCAGCCAGAAGAAGCTGGCTTGGCGCGGCATGGCGACCGACAAGCTCAGTGACAAGCCAGAGAAACTGCTGCAACAGGTCAATACAGCTGTCGAAAAAATGTTTCAGCGGTATCCGGCGGCGAAATAAATCCGGTTGAAGCCCTGCGGTACGCGTCATGCATCTCAGTGTGAGTCAGGAATGTCAGCCCTTGTTCGTGGCCGCATGCCTGAATCAGTATGTCTGCTCCCATCGAGGACTACGCGCTAATCGGCGACTGTGAAACCGCGGCGCTGGTGAGCCGCCACGGCTCCATCGACTGGCTCTGCCTGCCGACCTTCGCTTCACCAGCCTGTTTCGCCGCCCTCGTAGGGAACGTAGACAACGGCCATTGGTCACTTGCGCCCCGCTCGGCCGCGCGTTGCACCCGGCGATATCTCGATCACACCCTGGTGGTGGAAACCACGTTTGAAACGGAGGAAGGTTGTGCGCGCCTCCTGGATTTCATGCCCATCCGCACGCGTCATCCTCAGCTGGTTCGCATCGTTCGCGGAGTCCGCGGCAGTGTGCCGATGCGCATGGAACTTGTCTTGCGGTTCGACTACGGACGTTCCGTCCCGTGGGTCACCCGCTTGCAAGATGGCGTGCTCCGTGCCATTGCAGGTCCCGACATGGCGGCACTGCTCAGCAGCACACCGCTTCGCGGCGAGGACTTGAAAACCTTTAGTGATTTCGTCATCGCGGAAGGCGACTCCCGGCCATTTGTATTGACGTACGGGCCTTCCTACGACGAGGTTCCCGCGTCCGTTGATCCCGAGCAGGCGCTCCGCGAGACAGTAAGTTTCTGGCAAGAATGGGCTGGCCGCGCCAAATTGGAAGGCGAGTACGCCGACGCGGTTGAGCGCTCGCTGATCACCCTAAAAGCGCTGACCTATCGGCATACGGGAGGGATCGTAGCTGCTCCCACCACCTCCCTGCCAGAACGACTCGGCGGAGAGCGGAATTGGGACTATCGCTATTGCTGGCTTCGCGATGCCACCTTTACCCTGCTGGCATTGAT
The DNA here is from genome assembly GCA_963737435.1 of uncultured Acidobacteriaceae bacterium. Lineage (GTDB taxonomy): Bacteria > Acidobacteriota > Terriglobia > Terriglobales > Acidobacteriaceae > Bog-257. The sequence goes on from CAVTSI010000014.1 coordinate 127,219, forward strand.
GAATGCCGGCTATTTCGAGGAGGCGCAAGCCTGGCGCGACTGGCTGCTGCGCGCGGTGGCCGGAAGCCCCGATCAAGTGCAGATCATGTATGGCATTCGCGGCGAGCGCACTTTGATGGAATGGGAAGTCGGTTGGCTGGAGGGATATGAGGGTTCTAAGCCGGTGCGGGTGGGCAACGCCGCCTCCGAACAATTCCAACTGGACGTGTACGGCGAGGTGGGCGACGCCTTGTACCATGCTTACCTCGGGGGCATTTCCCCCAGCGATGGCGACGCCAACTTGAAGATTGCGATGATCGATCATCTGGCAACTATCTGGGACCAGCCGGATGAAGGCATCTGGGAAGTGCGTGGCGAGCGCCAGCACTTCACCTATTCGAAAATCATGGCTTGGGTGGCCTTCGATCGCGCCAGCAAGGTCGCCGAGAAGCGCGCCCAGAAAGACGAACTAGAGCGTTGGCGCCAGCTCCGCGACCAGATCCATCGCGAGGTTTGTCAAAGTGCCTATGACCCGGAACTGGGCAGCTTCACTCAGGCTTACGGCTCCAAGCAACTCGACGCTTCTCTCTTACTGATTCCGCAAGTGGGTTTCTTGCCCTGCACCGACCCGCGCGTCCGCGGCACGATTGAGGCGATCGAGAAGAACCTGATGTCCGATGGTTTCGTTCTGCGTTATCGCACCGAGCGCGTGGATGACGGACTGCCCGCAGGGGAAGGGGCCTTCCTTGCCTGCAGCTTCTGGATGGTGAGCGCGCTCAAGATGCTGGGCCGCTTGGACGACGCCCGGCGCCTCTTCGAGCGTCTGCTTGCGCTGCGCAACGATGTCGGCTTACTGGCGGAAGAATATGATCCCAAGCAGAAGCGGCAGACGGGGAACTTCCCACAGGCCCTTTCCCATATCGCTCTGATCAATGCTGCGTTCGATTTCACCCGCGCCAGCCGTGGTGACAGAAGCGCGGGGGAACGCGGCCCGCTGGGCTCGAAAACAGCGCCTTAAGCGATGGCGGCGATCGGATCTGTCATCAGGCTTCCACTCCGGCGGGCTGGCTATTGCGCCGCGGACGCCGGTTCTCCTGCAGAATTTTCTTGCGCAGGCGTAATGATTTCGGCGTGATCTCGACCAGTTCATCGTCGGCAATGAACTCGATCGCCTGCTCAAGATTCAGGTTCTTGAACGGCACCAGGCGGATGGCGTCATCCGCCGTGGACGAGCGCATGTTGGTCAGCTTCTTCTCGCGGACAATGTTGACCACCAGATCGTTGTCGCGCGAGTTCTCGCCCACGACCATGCCTTCGTAAACTTCCACTCCCGGACCGACGAACATTTCGCCGCGCTCCTGCAAGCCCCACAGCGCGTAGGCGGTGGTATGCCCGCCGCGGTCGGCGACCAGCGCGCCGGTCACGCGATGCGGGATATCGCCCTGCCACTCGGTGTAACCGTCGAAGAGGGAATTCATCACGATGGTGCCGCGCGTGTCGGTGAGCAACTCGCTGCGCAGGCCAATCAGTCCGCGGCTGGGGATGACGAATTCCATGCGCACGCGGCCGTAGCCGTGGTTGTGCATCTTCTGCATCTGCGCTTTGCGGGCGCCTAACTTCTCGATCACTACACCAACGAACGATTCGGGCACGTCGATGGTCAGCCGCTCCACCGGCTCCATCAGCTTGCCGTCAACGTGCTTGGTGACGATTTCGGGTTTGCCCACCGCCAGCTCGAAGCCTTCGCGGCGCATCATCTCAATCAGAATCGCCAGCTGGAGCTCGCCGCGGCCCATCACCTTGAACGAGTCGGTGCTCTCGGCGTCTTCCACGCGCAGGGAAACGTTGGTCAGCAACTCTTTTTCCAGGCGCTCGCGCAGATTGCGCGAGGTAACGTATTGGCCTTCACGCCCGGCAAACGGCGAAGTGTTCACCATGAACTGGATTGCGATAGTCGGCTCGTCGATGGTCGTCACTGGCAACGGGGCAGGGTTCTCGATGTTCGTGATGGTCTCGCCGATGTTGATGCCGGTCACCCCGGCCACCGCAACAATGTCGCCTAACTCGGTGGCGACGATGTCTGTCCGCTTCAGACCGGAGAACGAAAACAGCTTGGTGATCTTGATCTTCTCCATCGACCCGTCGCGCTTGGCGATGGCAACGTCTTCGCCAGTGCGTAGCGTGCCATTGAAGACGCGCGCGATGGCCAGCCGGCCGAGATAGTCGCTGTAGTCGAGATTGGCGACCAGCACTTGCAGCGGTCCGTTAGCCTCGCCCGTCGGCAGGGGAATGGTGTCAACGATGGCGTCGAAGAGCGGGCGGAGATTCTCGCCCGGTCGATTCACGTCGGTCGAGGCCGTGCCCACTCTGGCATTGGTGTAGAGCACAGGAAAATCGAGCTGATCTTCCGCCGCGTCCAGGTCAATGAACAGGTCGTACACCTCGTTGAGCACCTCCTGCGGACGCGCGTCGGGACGGTCAATCTTGTTGATCACCAGAATCGGCGGCAGCTTGGCTTCGAGCGCCTTGCTCAAGACGTAACGCGTTTGCGGCAGCGGGCCTTCGCTGGCGTCCACCAGCAGCATCACGCCGTCCACCATCTTCAGCGCTCGCTCCACTTCGCCGCCGAAGTCGCTGTGGCCGGGCGTGTCCACGATGTTGATCTTGATGTCATGGTAGAAAATGGCCGTGTTCTTGGCCAGGATGGTGATGCCGCGTTCGCGCTCCAGTTCGTTGGAGTCCATCACGCGCTCGACGTGGGTCTCATTGGCGCGGAAAGTGCCGCTCTGGTTTAGCATGGCGTCAACCAGGGTGGTCTTTCCGTGGTCCACGTGCGCGATGATGGCGATGTTGCGAAGACTCTTGCTCAAAACCTAGTGTCCTTCCTATTGGGGAAAACCGCGTGCGATGAGGCAAACGGAGGGCTTCGGAACCGGTACGATCAGTTTACAATACCCACGTGCGTCAGGGCTTCACCACGCAGTTCACGGAGAGGGAACGGCTGAACCACAGAGGCACAGAGACACAGAGACACAGAGGAAAACATCGCGGGCGCCCCATCCTTTCGCCCTCCTTCGGCGATAGGGTGGGAATATGTGCGCTGGTTTAAGATAGCCGTACGTTTTGCACGACTCAGGGAACTTGATGCGCACTCTCACGCTGATCGCTCTGTCGATCTCTCTGTCATTTCTTGCTGCCACAGCTCGGGCGCAGGCCGGCAATGCGCGCCCCGAATCCTCTTCCACTCTCTCGACTTCACCCGCCGATTTTGCTGAGGACCAGACCTTCTCGCAATTTCAGCGCATCACCAAGGACATGAAGCCGCCGAAAGCGACAGACGCGCCTGATCCGAAGTTTCCTGATCTGCCCCCGGACGCAGAGCAACACGGCACGGTCGTCATGTTGGTGGGCATCAATGCCAAAGGGCGTGTCGACGTGGTGCGTGTGCTTCGCACCGATGAACCTGCTTTCGAACCTAGTGCCGTGAATACGGTGAAGAAATGGAAGTTTCGTCCTGCCGAGAAGAATGGACACGCCGTGCCGGTGCAGGTAACTGTGGAGATGAAGTTCGAGAAGTGATGGAAGACAGTTGTCAGTAGCCAGTAGCCAGTTGTCAGTTGCTCGCTCTTGTGGGATAAGGCGGAGCCTGGAGATGAAACGAAAAGTAGCCACTAATCCCTGTCCTAATCCCTAGGCCTTAGCCCCTGGTCCCTGCCTTCTGCGCGATAATAGAATCACATGCTGAACCAGATTAACCCGCTCACCTCCGACGAACCTAAAACCGAAGACGCCGTCGATCTGTTGATCGGCTGCTATCAGCGCATTCGTCACTTCACCGGCGTGGCGGCCAAACTGGCGCATGCCCACGGCGCCGCTCCGGAAGAAATCGAACAGGCCGCTGCCGGCGTCCATCGCTATTACAGCGTCTCGCTGCCGTTGCACGAGGCCGATGAAGACCAGACTCTGCAACCTCGCCTGCGCGCTGTCGCGGACGAACCATTACAGCATGCCCTGCTTGCGATGGCCGACCAGCATCGGGCAATCGATGAACTGATCGAGCGGCTGCTGCCCTTGCTGGTGCTGGTGAAAAACAATCCCGACACGCTGGCGGAAGTTGGCGGTGAAATGTGCTCCATCACGAAAGCGCTGGAGGAAATATTCAGCGCGCACTTGCGGATGGAAGAAGAGGTGATCTTCCCGGCCATTCGCCAAGTCTTGCCGGAGCAGGCGCGCGAGGAAATGTTGCGGGAAATGCAGCAGCGGAGGAAAACAGGGTTGAGCGATAGTGAATAGTGGCAAGCGGAACTAACTAGCCACTATCCACTAGCCACTATGCACTAAGTCACCTTCCCACGATGTCGCCCTTCAGCCCACTGATGGCAGCCATCACTTCACCCTGTTCCTTCTCCGGCACCTTGAACTTGTTCAGCGTTTCCGTCAGGTGTGCCGCCGAGACATTCCAGTCGGCGTCGGTGATGTGCAAACCGGTGTGCGCTGTTTTCATGTCCTGGCCAGTGTAGATGCATGGGCCGCCGGTGGCCACACAGAGAAAATCAATGACATGCGCCTCGACCCTCGCTTTCGAGGTGTCGTTCAGACCGGTGAAGAACTTGGCAGAGTTGCGGATCGGTCGCCAACCGGCCGATGAAGTCCTTGGTCACGGCTACCAGCGCGTCATATCCGCCCAGCCGGGTGTAGAGTGAGGCCCCGGCGGCCGGAGCGTTCATCGCTTGTGGGGACGCACCCATCGCGTACGGCGCGACGCCGGTGATTACCGCAAAGGCCAGCAACATCGTTGCGAGAAATTTCTTGTTCATGTTCGGTCTCCTTCAGGAAGTGGAATTACAAGCGGAAAACACCACGATCGCAATTGACCCAGCATCCACTCCTCGTTACCCGGCCCATGAGCGAAAGGACAGGTGCTCGCTCAACCCTGAGAGCCTAAGCCATAACCAAATTGCGCGTATGTCCATCGCGCCAGTTGTTCGCCGAGGTCGTTTACTGGTATGTTTTCGTGGTTTCCGTTTGCTGAGTCGTTTACGTGGCCCAAACAGCTTTCGGATTTTGCAACGAAAGGATTTCTTTGCGGCACCCTTTTTCTGGCATCTGACGCCGCTGGTTAGCGCTGGTAGGAACAATCTGTCAGGCCTCGCTGGAACGTATTACGATATGGAACCGATCGAAAAGAGGACATTGACGCGCGATCCGGGAGACGAGATGCGGCTGGTGGCGCGCATCCGCGCCGGGGACCAGCAGGCGATGTCCGAGCTCTACGACCGGTATTCCAAGGTGGTTTATGCGGTGGCTTTGCGTGTGCTTTCGGATGCCGCCGGCGCCGAGGATGTACTGCAGGACGTTTTCTTGCAGCTATGGCGCAATCCCGACGCCTTCGACGCCAGCCGGGGAAGCCTGGCCGCGTGGTTGGCGGTAATAGCCCGTCATCGCTCGATCGACCGGTTGCGCAAGCGGCGCCCGGAAACCGACATCGAGGATTGCGTCATCGCCAGCGGTCCCGACCTGCGGGATGAGTCCGAGCGCGCTCTGCTCATCGAGAAAGTGCGCGGTGCGCTCAACATGATGAGTCCCGAGCAGCGCCAAGCCATGGAGCTGGCATTCTTTCAGGGGCTGACACACACGGAAATCGCCGAGAAAACAGGCGAGCCTTTGGGCACCATTAAGACGCGCATTCGCAGTGGGCTCCAGCAATTGCGCGCCAAGTTTGCAGTGATGAAGACACACGACCAATTCGCGGAAGGTCTGGCGCTGTACGCGCTGGATGAGCTGACTGGCAGCCAGCGCCAGGAACTGGAAAGCCACCTCGACACGTGCGCTGCGTGCCGTCGCGAATTGCAGGCCCTGCGCGGCGACTTGGGAATCCTTGGCTTGTCGAGCAACGGGCCACAGCCGCCCGCGCGAAGCAAGGATCGATTGATGAGGGCCGTTGCCGCCGAACCGCGCGGGGTCTCCTCGCCGGACTCGCTTCCGCAGCGCAGCTTGGGATGGGCATGGATTCCCACGGTGGCTGCGGTCGTGCTGCTCTTCGCCCTGGCTGGATTGTGGCGCAGTAATGGCCGCATGAGAGATCAACTCGCCGAACCGGCCGGTCACAATCAGGACCAGACCATTCAACTTGACCGACTAAATGAAGAGATGAGGTTGCTGACCGCGCCCGATGCCGTTCACGTGTCGATGAACCCGCAAAAGTCGCCCAAGCAACCAAGTGGCACTGCGATCTTCAGTGCGTCGCGAAGGTGCATGATGTTCATGGCCAGCAATCTACCCACGTTGCCGGCGGGCAAGGCTTACGAGCTGTGGATTATCCCGATGCAAGGCGCGCCCATGGCTGCGGGGGTTTTCAAGCCCGATGAGCACGGCAATGCCATGATGATGGACCACAAGATGCCCGCTGGTGTCGAAGCCAAGGCCTTCGCCGTCACCGTGGAGAACGAAGAGGGCTCCGACAAGCCGACCTCGCCGATCATACTGATGGGTGAGGCCGGGTAATGCACCGCGCGTCCACGTCTTTCCCGGTGAAATCCACAGGGTATTCACAGTCGCATCCCGATTCCTGCTGAATCTTCCTTCTGTTTCCTGCACACTAGTACAGCATGGCCAATCCCGGGGATTTTGCCTACACCGTCAAGCAGCAGGCCGACATCGTCCGCATTGTGGGCGAGTACATGACGCTGCGCAAAAGCGGCGCGCAAAACTTCCAGGGCCTGTGCCCCTTTCACCAGGAAAAAACTCCGTCCTTCTCGGTGCATGCCACGCGGCAATTCTTCCACTGCTTCGGCTGCGGCGCTTCAGGCGACGTCTTCAATTTTGTCCAGAAGATCGAGAACATCACCTTTCCAGAATCAGTTCGGCTGATCGCCGAAAAACTCAAGATCCCTCTGCCCAAGATGAGCTACTCCTCGCCTGAGGAGGAGCGCCAGGCGGGCATGCGTGTCGGGCTGATCGAAATCCACGAGCGCGCCTGCAAGTTTTTCCAGGAACAATTGCGCCGGCCCGAGGCCGCACATGCACGCGAGTATGTTGCTTCGCGCGGGATCAGTCCAGGGATCATCGCCGAGTTTCGTATGGGGTACGCGCCCGATTCGGGCTTTCTCCTGCGCGACGCCCTGCGCGGACAATATGACGAGGCATTGCTGCGCGAATCAGGCCTATTCTCGTGGAAGGATAAGGGGGATGAGGCCGCCGATCACGACGCGGTCTTGTATTCCAAGTTTCGCAATCGGGTGATGTTTCCCATCACTAACGAATCCGGCAAGGTGATCGCCTTCACTGGCCGCACACTGGCGAGCGACGAGAAGTCGGGCCCCAAGTACCTGAACTCGCCGGAGACGCCGATCTACTCGAAGTCTCGGGTGCTGTTCAATCTCGACAAGGCCAAGGAGTCGATTCGCAAGCTGGAGTATGCCATCCTGGTCGAAGGTCAGATGGATTGCATCTCGGTGTACACCGCGGGCTTTCGCAACGTCATCGCCAGTTCAGGCACCGCCTTTACCGAGCTACAGGCCCGGCTGCTGGGACGCTTCAGCAAGAACATCGTGGTGAATTTCGATCCCGACACCGCCGGTGCCGCGGCGGCTGAGCGTTCGCTGGCGCTGCTGGTGAGCGAAGAGTTCCAGATCAAGGTTCTGACACTTGAGGCTGGCTTCGATCCCGACCTGTACATCCGCCGCAAGGGGGTGGCAGCCTATGGCGAGGCGCTTTCGCACTCGCAGAAATATTTCGATTACCTGGTTGAGCGCTCGCGTTCCTTGTTCCCCGCGCGCACACCCGAAGGCAAAGTGAAGGCCTTGAATTATCTGCTGCCGCACATTCAGCGGGTGCCCAGCCGCATTGTGCGCGACGAGTGGGCCAACGAAATCTCGCATCGCCTGGGAATCGAATCGGCGGTGCTGCGCCAGGAATTGCGCCACGCCGCGGGCTCGCGTTCGGCGTCGCAAGTGAACGCTCCCGCTGCCACGGCCCTGATGGACGCCGAGAGGGTCTTGATTCGGGCGCTGGCAAGCCAGAAGTTATCCAGTAGTCCGGTGAGCAACCGCGATGGCCAGGACCTCGACTTCGAGCCTGCGCGTCAGGCGCATTTTGCCCTCAGCCGCGAGCGATTGCATGCCGGTTCGGCGGCAGAGGCTCTTATCGATGCCCTCCTTGTCGGACAGGAACAGGGATTCGACCCGATGTCGCTTGCTCTGGAAGAAGACGCTCGCAGCCTGCTGGCGACCGTGCTCATGGATGAACACGAGGAACTGACGCCGGAGTTGCTGGAGAGCTCCATCCGGTCGTTGCGAAAGCGGCACGGGGAGCGTGACTTGGAGCAACTCCAGCGGAAAGTCAAAGAACTGGAATCCCGGCCGGATGTGATGTCGAAGGCGCAGTTGGCACAAGAGAGGCTTCGCCTTAAGCAGGCCATGCGCGCCGGCGAGATCACGACTACCGGCGGACGCTCGTAGAATTTGGTGGGCCATGTAATCCACAAACTGCAGGCTGACCGCCCGGACGGCGTCTGAAGGGGAAATTCAGGCAGTTGAAATTCGGCGCAAAATTCCCGAACTGGGACAGATTCGCACACGCTTACGCCCTTGGCGCCTGGCGGCCGCAGCACCAACCGCACGTCAGACAAGATTGGCTTAGCCGAACTTCGATTTGTCTTCCGCCAGGCCGTCGCACATGAGAACATGCTAGCTCGGGGTAAGAAAATGGGCGCCTCATCAAACGACTGGAAAACTCCGGAAGCAGTGTTACTGACTTATTGTTACAACCTAGACTGTTTGAAACCTTTTCACGTCACGCCGAGCAGCGAAGCCCAAGTGGAGTTTTTCAATGAACTGCTGGTGGATCGAAATGCCCGAGGGCCGGCAAAGCTGCTCCTGATTTGCCCGCGCTGCGGCGCTTTTGTTGAAGTTCTGACATCCCAGCTGGAGGTCTGCACCTGTGGTCAGGAACCGCACAACCCGCCGTATAAGCCTTAAGTAGTTTTCGTTCGTATGAGCTGTTTGCCCAACTTACCCCGCCACGCTTACCTTCACCATTTTCTTTCCCGCCCGCAGGGTAAACTCCGTCCCTGGCTTTACGGCGACAACCAACTCAGTCTTGAGTTCGCCGTCTACCTTGACCGCGTTCTGCTTCACCTTGCGCAGGCCGTCGCTGACCGACGTTGCCAGACCAGTACGCGCGAGGAGTTTGTCGAGCTTGACCTGTACGTGGCCATCGGCAGTTGAGGCATTGGGCGCGGCAACTTCATCGAAGCGCACCGCGATCACCGGCAAATCCTCGGGCGTCTCGTCCTTCTGGAACATGCGTGACCAGTCTTGCGCCGCCTGCTCGGCCGCCTCCCGCGAGTGGAAGTCGGCGATGATGCGCTTGCCCAACTCCTGCTTCAGCTTCATGGGATGCGCCTCGCCGCTGGCAACCTGCTGCTTCATGCGCTCGATCTCGGCCAGGCTCACGTCGGTGACCAGCTCGTAATAGCGCCACATCAGCTCGTCGGAAATGGACATTACTTTGCCAAACATTTCCTGCGGCGCTTCGGTGATGCCGATGTAATTGCCGTACGACTTCGACATTTTCTGCACACCGTCGGTGCCTTCCAGTAGCGGCGTAGTCAGCACGATCTGCGGCGGCTGCCCGTAATGGCGTTGCAGTTCGCGGCCCATCAGCAGGTTGAACTTTTGATCGGTGCCGCCGAGTTCGACGTCGGCCTCAAGCGCCACCGAGTCGTAGCCCTGCGCGATGGGATACAGTAGCTCGTGCATGGCGATGGGCTTCTCCTCGTCGAAGCGTTTGTGGAAGTCTTCGCGCTCCAGCATCTGCGACACCGTGAACTTAGCCGCCAGCCGGATGAAGCCTTCGAAGCCGAGCCTGCTCAGCCACTCGCTGTTGAAGCGCACTTCGGTCTTGCTGTGGTCGAGGATCCTGAAGACTTGCGCCTTGTAGGTCTCGGCGTTCTCGTCGATCTGCGCGCGCGAGAGCGGCGGCCGCGTGGCCGAGCGTCCCGTGGGATCGCCGATGAGGCCGGTGAAGTCGCCGATGAGGAAGATGACGGTGTGACCCATGTCCTGAAAGTGCTTGAGCTTGCGCATCAGCACAGTGTGACCCAAGTGCAGGTCGGGCGCGGTCGGATCGAAACCGGCCTTCACCCGCATGGGCTGGCCGGTGGCGCAAGATTTCTCGATGCGCTCGCGCAGGTCGTTCTCGCGAATGATCTCGGCGGCGCCCTTGCGCAAGTAGGCAAGCTGCTCGTCAACAGGGAGGAATGAGGGCATAAGAAGAGATTATAGCCAGTCAGCACTCAGCATTCAGCCACAGAAGAGGGCTATAGACATTCGAGTAGAGGCAAACAGTGCCGACATCTTGCCAGAGTTGGCAGCTAAACGCTGAACGCTGAGTGCTGAATGCTGAGTGCTGGATGCTAAGTGCTGGATGCTGAGTGCTCACCGCCTTCTCGCTGCTCTACAATCAAAAGATGTTCTTCCGCAAGATCCGAGTCGAGTACGAAGAGGCTGGCCAGCGGCATCCGTGTCCGCTGAAGTGGCTGGACAGCTTCAGCATGCGCAACTTCACCAACGACCAGGTGTTCGACGATACGGTCCCCACCGGCGACGGCGAAATGGAGATTGGCGCGCGCGTCCCCTTGGAGCGCCTACGGAGGGCGATGGAAGACTGGTTCCGGCGCAAAAGCTATCTTCCCAAGGGCGCATCGCTGCGGGTGGAGGAGAAGTGAAGCGTAGTCAGTAGCCAGTAGTCAGCAACTGGCAACTGACCACTGGCAACTGCACACAATGGGAACTCGCATATTCTTTTTCGTGATTGCCCTTTGCCTGGTGGGAGCTGGCGTTTGGGCCTATCACCACGACGATGAGCTGCGCAAGAATTCCATGCAGCTCAATCTGGGCGATCCCAACGAAGTGGTGCGGGAACTGCTCGGTGATCCCAGCAGCGAGGGGCCGTGCGGCTCACTTACCGCCGTCCCCAAGGGCTGCACGGATGAGTACGTTTACAAGTACTATTACTCGATCTTCAACCCGCAGTATGAGGTGGTGTGGTTCGACAGTTCAGGAAAAGTGCTGGGAGCGCAGCAGGTGAAGACGCCGTGACGAGAATAGGGGTCCTTCGACTCGCCGGTCGCCGCGGCGACCTCCTCGCTCAGGATGATAAGCAAACAGTACCGCATCACCCCCAGCTATGCCACATTGTGATGCATCCGACTCCGTGAGGCTTACTTGCCCACCGGCTTCGGCCCGGCTGCCTTGACCTCGGGCGGCGCCTCGAACTGCTCGAAGTTCTTGGCGAAGCGCGCGGAAAGTTCGGCTGCCATCTTGTCGTAGGCGGCTTTGTCCTGCCAGGAATTGCGCGGCTTCAGCAGCTCCGGCGGAACTCCGGGGCACGATTTCGGAATGCTCAAGCCGAACGCAGGCTCAATCTCAAACTCCACATTCGTCAGCTTGCCCTCGACCATCGCATTGACCATGGCGCGGGTGTACGGCAGGCTCATGCGCTTGCCAACCCCATAAGGGCCACCTTGCCAACCGGTGTTCACCAGCCAGCATTGCGCGCTGTGCTCGCGCAGCCGTCGGCCCAGCATCTCGGCGTAAACCTTGGGCGGCAGCGGCATGAACGGCGCGCCGAAGCAGGTGGAGAACGTCGCCTGCGGCTCGGTTACGCCGGCTTCCGTTCCCGCAACCTTGGCGGTGTAGCCCGACATGAAGTGATACATGGCCTGCTCGGGCGTGAGCTTCGAAACCGGAGGCAGCACGCCAAACGCGTCAGCCGTCAGGAAGACGACGTTCTTAGGATGTCCACCAAAGCCGGGAATGACGGCATTGTCGATGTACTCCACCGGATAAGCGGCGCGAGTGTTTTCGGTCTTGCCGTCGTCGTCATAATCGGGAATGCGCGTCACCGGATCGAGCACCACGTTTTCCAGCACCGAACCGAAGTGCAGCGCGTTGTAGATTTGCGGCTCATTCTCCGCGGAGAGCCGAATGCACTTTGCATAGCAGCCTCCTTCAAAATTGAAGACGCCGCTTGCGCTCCAGCCATGTTCGTCATCGCCGATCAGCCTGCGGCTGGGATCAGCCGAGAGCGTTGTCTTGCCTGTTCCCGACAATCCAAAGAACAGCGTGGTCATGCCATCGGCGCCGATGTTGGCCGAGCAGTGCATGGGAAAGACGTTGCGTTCGGGCAGGATGAAATTCATCACTCCGAAGATGGACTTCTTCATCTCGCCGGCATATTCGGTGCCGCCGATGAGCGCCAATTTCTTGCTGAAGTTAATCAGAATAAACACTTCGGAGTTGGTGCCATCGCGCTGGGGATCGGCCTTGAAGCCAGGCGCGCTGAGGATGGTGAACTCGGGCTTGTGCGTCTTTAGCTCTTCGGAGGTAGGGCGAATAAATAGCTGCCGCACAAACAGGCTGTGCCAGGCATATTCGCCGATCACCTGAATGGGCAGACGGTATTTCGGATCGGCGCCGCAAAACAGGTCCTGGACGAAAAGCTCCTTGCCTTTCAGATAGTCGAGCACGCGCTCGTAGAGCGCGTCGAACTTATCCGGCGGGAAGGGCTGGTTGGCGGAGCCCCACGCGACTTTGTTTTCGGTGACCGCATCTTTGATGGTGAACTTGTCTTTGGGGGAACGGCCCGTGCGTTTGCCGGTCTCGGCCACCAGTGAGCCTCCCGCCGCCAGTTCCGCCTCGCCACGGCGAAGCGCGGCCTCGGCCAAGGGAGCGGGGAACCAGTTGCGGTGGACCTTGTCTCCTCCCAGCAGTTGCGATACTTCGGGAGTTTGCAGAACGGAGGACATGAAAGAGCTCCTAAGACGGAAGCGAAATAGAAATTAACCACGAAAACAAACGACGCTCAACCAGCAGGTTGCTCTGTGGAGTTTTCCCGAAATACGACAGGCCCCGACTCAGGCATCAGCGGGATACAAGTTGGTGGGCTTCGTCCAAAATCGCCTGCAGATGATCGAGCGTTTCCTGGACATTCAAGCTGTACATCTCACGACGATTGTCTTCGCCTGATTCGATTGCCCACTTCAAGTAATGGCCCGCGATCTGGACTGCCATCGGATCGGTGATGACATTCCCCGTTTGCCGGTGATACTCCACCCACGCAGGATGGGGAAGTGCAATCCAAGCCGGGCGCTCGTCCACCAGAAACTTAATGTCAACCGCGTCCGCGTGCCGTGTGGCAATGGCAACGATGAGCGCCTGATACCGGCAGTGCACGGTATTGCTCGTCCAGCGATCGACAGCCTGGAAGTCGTCGTACATATCCTTAGAACTATAGCCGACCCGCAGCGACTGGAGCAATTGTCCCGACGACAGGATTGCCCGCGTGCGGAATTGTTGACCCTTGATATGAGCGTTCGCTAGGCCCGGCACGCGACGATCAGGTGCGTTCTCTCGCCTCGCCGAGGACGACTTTCACATCTATCTTGCGTTTGGCTCGGTAGATAGTCACGGTGACGGTATCGCCGGCGCGATGTTTGTTCATCACATTCGCCAGGTCCTGCTGCTCGCCAATGGGATCGCCGTTGATGGCAACGATCAAGTCGCCACCTATCATGATTGGCGCATTGCCCAGATACGCGCGTTGGTTACCACCGCGCAAACCAGCCTGGTCAGCGGCCCCACCGGGAATCGTGCGGACGATCAGAACCCCATAATCGGCAGGTAGACCCATCTCCTGAGCCAACTCTGGTCCGATCGGCAACGTTGTTATACCCAGGGTAGGCCGCCGCACCGTGCCTAAAGTGATTAGATCGTTGAGTACGGCCTTGGCCACATTGATGGGAATGGCAAAGCCGATGCCCGCGCTCTGGTTGGAACCGCCGGTGGCAATCAAACTGTTGATGCCGATCACTTCGCCGTGCGAGTTCAACAGCGGCCCGCCGGAGTTCCCGGGATTGATCGCCGCATCGGTCTGAATGGCTTCCTCGATGTACGAACCTTCCGGGCTGCGGATGGGGCGCAGTGAACTAATGATACCGCGCGTCATCGTGCCCGCAAGTCCAAACGGATTTCCAATGGCGAACGTTTTCTGGCCGACCTGAAGATTTTTGGAATCGCCAAGTACGGCGGGAACTACGCCGGGCGCGTCAATTTTGACGACCGCCAGGTCATGTCCGCGGTCGCGTCCGATCACCTCCGCCTTGTAGGTTTTCTTGTTGTGCAGAGTCACTTCCACTTGCGTGGCGTTGCCAACCACGTGGAAGTTGGTCAGGATGTGCCCTTCCTTGTCGATGATGAAGCCGGAACCCTGGCCTTCCTCGGGCACGGGTCCGTAGAAGAAGTCGTAAGCCACAGTTTTCGAGGTGATGTTGACGACCGACGGAATGGCCTTGTGATAGACATCGATATTATTGTGCTCGTCGGCATCGAGGGTCTCGGGGCCCGCAGCCTCACTGAGTTCGACGTGAGTGGGCCGGGAGATCAGGGCCTCCGGTATGACCCCGCTGTGATGGGTCGTGTACCAGTAAAAGGCCCCCACTAGAATTATTGCGAGAAGAAACGGCCGTGCGAATTTCATAGTTTTTTGAAGGCAATCAGCGCTTCGAAGTTGCCGCCGAGGAATCAGACGGCCAACCCATAGAAGTGTACCGAATGTGATAAGGCAGTAGCCAGTGGTCAGTTCTCAGTTGTTAGGGGTTCAATTCGTTGCAATTCGCGCCAGATGCACTCGACCTGGCGCTCGGTATCGTCGGCCGAACCCGAGTTGTCCACGACGTAATCCGCGCGGCGCGCCTTCTGTTCGTCGGAGAGCTGCGCGGCGCTGCGGCGCTCGACTTCGGCGCGGGCAACCTCGATCGGGACATTGGCTCGCCGCGAAAAGCGTTCAACTTTTTGCTCGAAGTCGCAGGTCACGACAATGACCTTGTCGAAGTCTTTGTCAGCTCCGGCCTCAATAAGCAGCGCGGCTTCGACAACTGCGATGCCATGCGGATCGCTCTGCTCGACCTCTGACATCCAGCTATTCTGGCGCTTCACGACCTCAGGATGCACGATGGCATTCAGTTCCTTGATGCGGTTGGGAAAAACCAAGTTCGCCAGCTTGCTGCGATTGATGGCACCGTCTGCATTGAGGATTTCGCGGCCAAAGCTGCGAACCACTTTGTCATAGGTGGCCGTCCCGGGTGCGTAAAGCTGATGGGCGAGTCCGTCAGCCTGAAGAAAATGCGCGCCACGCTTGACCAGCATGGCGGCAATGGACGACTTGCCACAGGCGATGCCGCCCGTCAGTCCTACGCGCAGCATGGGCATATACGCATCATCGCAAAGTTGAAAGCGGGCGCCAGCATGAGCCGGTTAGCCCTGATGCAGTATATACATGTTGTTCGCGCGCATCTTTTGTTTAACGCGTGGCCAGCAGTCCCACTCTTTGCCCGCGGCGCAGCTTGGCCGCTTTCACCGTGTTGCTCATCAGCATGGCGATGGTGAGTGGCCCTACGCCGCCGGGCACAGGAGTCATCGCCCCCGCAACCTCGGCAACTTTGGGGTGAACATCGCCGATCAGGGTTGAGCCTTTTGCCGCGAAGTCCCGTTCGCGCTTCTCGTTTCCGGCGAAGAACTGCTTGAACTCGGTGGGATCGGTGACTGTGTTCATTCCGACATCGATCACGGTCGCGCCGGGCTTGACGAAGTCAGGCGTGATCATTCCAGCCTTGCCGATGGCAGCTACCAGAATGTCGGCGCTTCGGCAGACTGCCGGCAGGTCCCACGTCTTGGAATGGCAGACCGTGACCGTGGCATTGCCGTTGAGCAGTAGCATCGCGACGGGCTTGCCAACGATGTCGCTGCGCCCCACCACCACCGCTTCGGCACCGGCAATGGCTATCCCGCTGCGTTTCAGAATTTCGATGATGCCGGCGGGCGTACACGGCACCAGGCCGGGACGCTGGGTCGAGAGATAGCCGACGTTCATGGGATGAAATCCGTCCACGTCTTTCTCCGACGATACCGCGAGCAGCACCTTCTTGGCATCAACCTGCGGAGGCAGAGGCAATTGCACCAGGATGCCATCGATCTCATCGCGCCGGTTCAGGTCTTCGACCAGCGCCAGGAGCTCCTCGGTGGTGACGTTGTCTGGCGGCGTGTGCTTCTCACTGTAGATGCCAAGCTGCTCGCAGCTTTTCACCTTGTTGCGAACGTAAATTTCCGACGCTGGATTGTGGCCCGCCAGCACGACCGCCAAACCGGGACGAAGTCCGGCCGCGGCCAGTTCCTTCACCTCTTCGCCGACTTCGCTCTTGATCTGCCCCGCGATTCGGGTGCCGTCGAGAATGATGGCCGACATTCGATCCTCCCTCTCGTAAAGATTGATCTTATCGCTTCGTCAGTGGAAGATTGTCGCGAAGAATGCGCCCACCTTGCTGAAAAATCCGTGCTTCTGTTCCTTCTGGGCAACCACCGGCGCCGGTCGCTGAGCGTGCGTTTTCTGGGGCTCTGGAGGAGGCAGCACAACCGGGTCAAGCTGCAATGCCTGATTGTGTTCCAGCTTTAGGGTCGCCACCATCTCGGCGAGGTCCGGTGCGGCATCGACGGCGCGGAAGACCAGCGGCGCGCTAACCGCAATGTGAACATCCTGGTCCACTGGAGGCGGCTTGGGAGCGGGCGGCGTTGGATTGGCTTCCGCAGCGGGCGGAGGCGGCGGTGCCGCCTTCGCTACCTGCGTCGGCGGAATCGGCTGCGATAACGGGCATCCACAATTTTGCTTGGTTGGCGCGGCTTCGCTGAGATGTCCGCCCTTGAATAGGACGGCTTCGTCCGGTTTCACCTGATAGGTGGCATCGCCCATGGTTTCGGAAACCACGATCGCGGCCACGTTCCACGGCAAGGACTGAACGCACGTATCCCCTTGCGGGCCCACCTTCACGGCAATGTGCACCGTGCCCGGACCGGGCAACAGCAGCCGCAAATCCGGGGTCAGCAGCGTGTCCGCCGCGGCGCCCAGCGGATAATTCATCTCCAGATTGCCACTGTTCAAGCTGAACATGAGCTCGCGTCCGTTCTGCGATGCGTTAACGGAAAGATTCGTCCCCGAACAAACCAGCAGGCTGCCACCCCGCTCCAGCTTGAGGGTGGCGTTTTGCGCTCCGGCGGCAATCGAGGAGCCGCTTAGGACGCTGGTACCGGAACCGGCGAGAATGACCGATCCTTTCACCCGCGCGTCGGTTGCGTACAACTCGCCCAAGGCTTGCTGCGCCTCAGCCATGCGGCCCATTCCGAGGACCAGCACAGCTAGCAGGAGCAGAAAGCGATGGAGAGGCGACAGCATGAGTCACTGAGTTATCAAAAATGGGGTAATTCTGACGATAGCACTTGAGGGACGATTCAACAATCCGAGCCGGGACACTTCTTCCGGCGACAAGAGCAGCTACCCGTGTACGTTTGAAGCCCCACTCGTGAACGATTACTCTTAAAGCATCTGCATGGCAAACAGCCGCAAGAACGGCCGTCCGTATCCGAAACTGGTTTTCGGCGAAACCCTCAGCGTCGCGGTCCAGACGTTTCGCACCAACAAAATGCGGTTCATCTTGACGGCGCTGGGCATGGTCATCGGGACAGCGTCGCTGATCCTGGTGGTCACCGTCGGGCTCACGGGCAAGCAGTACATCATTCAGCAGATCCAGAATATCGGATCGAACATGATGGCAGCAGAGTACGAGGGGGGCAGCAAGTATGGCGGCCAGAGCTCGAGCGACTGGCTAACCCTCGCGGACTGGGATGCGGTGCGTGAGCGAGTGCCAGGCATCAGTGCGTCCTCGCCGATGATCGAATTTCACGACCAGGTCCCCATCCCTGGCGGCCAGCAACGCGAGATTGTGGCACTGGGTGTCTCATGGCAGTACCGCTATGTGCGCAACCTCAACATTCTGGCGGGGCGCTTTTTCGACGATGGCGATACCCGGGCGCGCAACAAAGTCGCGCTCATCACCCAGGTTCTTGCCAACACTCTCTACGGGTCCCAAGATGCAGCCATCGGGCAGCAGATCAAGCTCAGCGGCCTACCCTTTACCGTGATCGGGACCTTCAAGGAACGGGTTGACACTTTCGGCGAGTCGGAAATTTCCGATGACACCATCCTGATCCCGTACACCGTGGCGCGGTTCTTTACCGCCAGTGATACCGTGAAACAGTTGTTCTTTTCCGTGTCGGACTCGGCCGAGGTCCCGCGGGCGACCGAAGAAATTCATGATGCGCTGCAATCGCGGCATCGCCCCGAATCGGTCTACAAGGTGTACAACCTGACCCAGTTGCTCTCGGTCGCCGCCAAAACCGCGAACACTTTGACCACCGTGCTGCTGCTGATTTCCGTGCTTACCCTGCTGGTCAGTGGAGTGGGCATCATGAACATCATGCTGGCGACAGTGAATTCCCGCATTCGCGAAATTGGCGTGCGCAAAGCGGTCGGGGCCACCAATTCGGAAATTCGCGCGCAATTCCTGACGGAGGCCATGCTGATATCGCTGGCGGGAGGATTCCTCGGGACTTTCCTCGGCCTGGCGCTGCCCTTCTCGATACGGTTCATCACCAACTATCGTGTGCCGATCTCGGGTTGGTCCGTCATCATCGCGGTGGTGGTTTCCAGCTTGGTAGGAGTGATCTTCGGCACTGCGCCCGCGGCCCGCGCCGCTAACTTGGACCCGGTGGAAAGCCTGCGCTACGAATAGTTGGGGCGCAGGTCTGGATTTCCTATGACCTTGCGCCGTCTCTGATTCGCTTTGTGACTAGGCGGGCAGCCTTCACGGCGCTGACCACCTTGCCGGAAAAGACGAAAATTTCGCCCTTTCCCCGCTCCAGGATGTACAGGGTCCTTCGGTCCTGGGCGGGGTTGTCTTCCACCACGCGAATGGTGAAGCGTGAACCAAGGTAAACCGCGTCCTTCGATGCCGGGACGGCGAGGGCAGAGTCTGTTCGCATGGCCTCAAACCGGGTGGACGCGAAGGGCTCGAAATCAGGCCGATTCAGCAAAGGTTGGTACATCTCGGGAATCGGCTCGTCGGGATTTGTAGTGGTCCAGTGGTTCGTATTTTTGGCTGAACCAAAAAGCGATCGGGGGGAGCTGCCGTAGGGATCGAAGGCGGTGAAGGGGCCGTCCACCACGACCAGCGATATCCCCTGCAACTGTGGCGGAAGTTGAATCAGGATCTTCTCGGCGACTTGGTATTTCACGCCCTTAAACAGGCCGCGCCCGGGCCCTAATCCGTAAGTCGCCCACACAACATAGTCATATTCCGAACGCATTTCCGGGGTAAATGCCCGCTGATCGAACGGAATGTTGAGCGCCTGAATACGCGCCGATAACAGCTCCCGCAAAATGTCAGGATCATATATCTGTTCGTCCACTTCGCAGCACTTGTCGATGAAGCCGAAATCCATCCACTCAGGGCGGCAGGGCCGCACGCTGAGATGGAACTCGGCCATCACCTTCTCGAACAGTGCAGGAGGTGTCTGCGACCCCTCGTGAGGAATCGCGTAATAGTGCCGGCTATTGCGCACGATCGCCGGCGCAAACGTGCTCAGGAACTCCGCCCGGGCCTCCAGGGTTTCGCGGATCGTCTCCGGGCTGCGCGGATAGTGATATCCCGAATGAATGCGGTACTGATTGATGGCGGACGCGGCACGCAGGATACCGAGCGGGTCGAAAAGACGAACATCGTGGCCGGCCTCGGCCAGGCTGATCGCAATGGTCGCGCCGTAGACCCCCGCACCCGCGACCGCAACTTTAGCTTTCATTCCGATCTTATACCTCGTTCCTTAGGACCCAGCCTTGGGCGCAACGGGAACCAGGATTCCTTCCCGGATGAAATATTCAACTCCACGCCAGCGGATGGTCTTGCGGCCGAAACTGATTAACCACATGACGAAGGCCATGGCATCCCACGCTAGTATCAAGGGCATTGTTTTCCAGAGCCCCCTCTGTTTCATCCCCCAGGCGCCAATCAACCACGTCATCGCAACTCGAAGTAAGGCGTAGCCGCCAAGATATCCGACGGTAACCCCCATCGAGGGATGAGTTGCAATCGCGACAAGAGCCCAGGGCAGACCCAAGGTGAAGATCAACCCGAAATGACCCCGCGGCCGCATGAGCCGCATTACCGTCAGCCAGCGAACGCGTTTGTAAAAGAGATCGCTAAGTGACGCGAAGTCGGCAACCGTCTGTATCACGTAGGGAACCAGCTTGACCTTATATCCCATTTCAGCGGTGAGGCGACCTACACGCAGATCATCGGCCGGACGATTTTCTATGGCCTCGTAGCCACCGAAGGCAGCGATGTTCTTACGTGTGGTAACGATGGTTTGTCCGAAGGTGAACTTCACCCCGTCCAATTGCCAGGCAACAAAGATTCCGGCCCAGAAGTCGGAAATCATCCCTATCGATTGCAATTCCTGGACAAGAGTGTTTTCTTTCGTGGAGACATAGGGGCAAGTGGCGGCTCCAACTCTAGGATCGCGGAAAGGCGCGGCCACGGACCGCAAGTAATCAGGCCGGACCCGGACGTCGCCGTCGGTTATTACCAGCAACTCATGTTCAGCTTCGTTTACCAGCCGCACGAGCCTGGCAATTTTGTCATTGATTGCCGTACGACCGGAGCCAAACAGCAGACGAATACGGCGTTCAGGAAAGTCGTGAATCAGCTTTTCCAGAACGGGTAGCGCGGGATCATCCGCGTCGACACAAAAAAGAATTTCGTATTCGGGATAGTCCTGGCGGCAGAAGCTGGCGTAATTCTCATAGGCCTCAAGGTCGAGTCCGCGGATGGGTTTGAGACAGCTTATCGGGGGCGTGTAGTCAGAATCCGGGGGGGTCCGCCGCTGACTCCAGAATCGCGCAGAGCTGTAAAGGGCCAGCAGATAATAAATGCCGGGAATGGCAGCAATAGCGAGGACTATGTAGCTGAGGACCGTCAACCCGTCTGCTCTCCAACCATGGGCTTAATTTGTTTCACGGGAACCGGAACCGAGGAAAAACAATCTCGTGGGACAACTTTTCCCGGCGGAAAAATAGGAACCAAGTCGACTCTGGTTCCGAGCCACTCACAAATCTCTTGAAACATGGAGTGTAACATGTGAGGAAATCCCCCGTCGAACGGTC
Source organism: uncultured Acidobacteriaceae bacterium (assembly GCA_963737435.1). Lineage (GTDB taxonomy): Bacteria > Acidobacteriota > Terriglobia > Terriglobales > Acidobacteriaceae > Bog-257. Next base: position 148,306 of record CAVTSI010000014.1, read on the forward strand.
GCATGGCCCAGCCGTGCTGCGTGGGACCGCCTGGCTCTCCGCGGTAAGACGTGTCCAGCGCCGAGGGCGATGATGGTTGTGACTGGAGTGCGATGGCATGCGTGTTTGCGTAACTGGCGGTACGGGTTTCCTGGGGACGGCCCTAGTGCGAGACTTGCTGGCCCGGGGAGTTCCTGTTCGGGTGCTGGCGAGGCCTTCCCGCCGTGCCGATCTGCTGGAAACCCAAGGCGCCGAGGTGGTACGTGGAGAGCTGGGAGATCTAGACTGCATAGCCCGTGCGGTGCAAGGAGCCGACGTTGTCTATCATCTCGCAGCCAAAGTGGATACCCCGGGCAGCAAGGCTGATTTCCTCGAAGCCAATGTAGCTGGCACAGAACGGGTCCTGACCGCGTGTCTCCGGCAGGGCGTCGGCCGGGTCGTGTATGCCAGTTCACTGGCGGTTTACGGCCCTGTTGCAAACGGTCAGCGAATCGATGAGAACACTCCCTACGATGAGTCCCCGCAGCTGCGCGACTTCTACGCTCAATCGAAGATACTGGCCGACCAGTTGGCCGTCACCTTCGCACGGGAAAGCGCGTTGCCGATAACGATTCTCAGGCCCGGCATTATCTATGGTCCCGGCAGGCAACTTCCGGTGGCGCTGCTGGGATTCACGCTGGGGAAGACCAACTTCGTATTCGGCAATCGCAACCATCGCATTCCGTTGAATTACGTTAAAAATTTGGTGGATGCGATGCAAGTGGCGGGGCATTCCGGCGGAGAGCAGTTTCGACAATTCAATCTTGTCGATGACGATGAACTCACCCTGGCGAAGTACCACGAGGCGAAAACAGCGGTAGACAAAACCGGGACGCATTTTTCCTCCGGCTGGCCGGTCCGGCTGGCGGGGCCTTTCGCCGAGATAGCGATCCGGATGCTGCCGGTCGGAGGCAGTGTGCGATTTTCAAAGCATCAGTTAACCCGGGCCTTGCAGGACCGCTGGTATGACACGCACCGCATCCGCGAAGAAACCGGATGGGCGCCGAAAGTGCCGCTGCATGACGCGTTGTACCGCTCCTGGAAAGCTGGTCGCTGACTGGCCGCGGAGGAAGGTGCAGAGGCGGCAGGGCCGCCCGAAGATCAGCTGAGTTGACTGCGAAGCGTATAATCCCCTTTCTCGTTGAAAGGATGCGCATGGACATTCAACAACTTCTCACCGACCTCAACCGCGATCGTGATCGCCTCGACCAAGCCATTGCTGCCCTCGAAGGTCTGGGTTCCCGGCCTGCCAGCCGTCGTGGCCGTCCTCCCGGAGCAAAGCAAGCGAAATCAGCAGCTACCCGCAAGACTGGCGGCATTACTGCTGCCGGACGCCGGCGACTCTCCGAGATGATGAAGAAGCGCTGGGCCGAACGCAAGAAGAAGGCCGCCCCAAAACGCAAGCCGATGAGCGCAGCCTCGCGCAAGCGTCTTTCCGAAATGATGAAGAAAAGATGGTTGGAGAGGAAGGCGAAGACGGCCTAGCGCAGTTACGCAATCGATGTGTCCGATTTGCACGGGTAGTGCGGGTCTTCAGGCCCGCGTAAAAGCGCAAGAAGAAAAATCGCTCAAACTGCTGGGGTCTTCGACCTCTGCGGTTTGAGCGAGGCGTTTGGGTGTGGCGAAGGCGGCGCTGCAGCGCCGCACTACCCGTGCAGGCAGATACGCTAATTCCGGAACCGCCCTATGCATAGTCAATGGGATGGCGTTCGAGCCAGTGTTGATCGCGCACCGCCCCCATCTGCTTCAGGGAAGAGCGGCCCATGCTTGCGGTGAGTTCACGAGTCCCCCAGGCGAATCCCGCACAAAATCCGATCGCGCTACCTAGTACGCTCCACGCAATCGTTCTTGGCAGGCGATCACGGCGCCCGTTCGCGTAGAATCGCAGGACGCCGACGCAGGCCCCGATGGTAGCCAGGCTTAACGATGCACGCGCAGATTGGATCAGGACTTCAGAAAGAGGCTGTCCATGGAGATGAGATTCCCGGCCGCTACGCAGCCCCGATACTCCAGACTGGACCAGGGTTCGTCCGTAGCGAAGATATGCCGTCGAGTATCCATCCGGTTTCATAAGACATTCTCCTTCGAAGCTGCACCGCAAGAGCTGGGTCCGGTGACCGATTCGCTTAGCGATGGACGGGTATCCACACCGCCTACTATAGCTATCTCACGTAAGCGCCATCCGAGTCTGTGCCCTGCGTCACGTCTCAGTCGGGGCTTGATCACAGCCTCGCATATATGGATGCCTAAGCAGTCTCAGGGTTTCGGATAGAGCCAGCAAATGCGACGCTTGACCTGGGTGTTTCGCTCCGTCAAAAACAGTCACCACGGAGGACACGGCGTCTTGGGTCCTTTCGAGTTTGCTCCGTGATCTCGGCGCCTCCGTGGTCAATTTTCATCCGCCCCTGGAAACGAAATTAAGAAGCAGACTGCACAGAGTGGGCTGTGGCTTCTAAGAAAATCGGCGCGGCCGGACGTGGAGAGGCGACCATGGTTCGCAAGAGGTCACCTGTATTTTGCCACCAGCCATGGAAGACTTGCCCGCCCTCATAAACCACCTGCAGAGGCTGCCAGCTCTTGGGCCACGCTGGAGCGGCGAGAGCAGGAGCCTGTGCGCGCCCGCCTCCGTGCAGCGCCGGAGCGACAGGACGAACTGTAACGCTACGGGTATCCAGTCGAAGCCCTACGTGCAGCGCTTTCAGAGCACTTTCCTTTCCGCTCCAGAGCAGGGCCAAAAGCCGGGAACGCTCCGCTGCGCAAGTCTGCTCAATCAACGCTTGCTCTTCCGTCACAAAGTAGTCGGCAAGAAATGCGTCACTGCGCGGCTCGACAATCTCCAAATCACAACCCAGTTCCGCCCCAGACAACGTGACCGCGCAAGCGGCCACTCCGGCCCGGTGGCTGAGTGAAATGGCGACGCCCGCTGGTTGGTTCGCGATAAAGACCTCCGGCGCGCCAGACGGCGCCGAGCGTATCTCGATGTCCGCAAGGTCCCGCGAATAACTGGGCAGGTGCAAGTAAGCCGCCAGTGCGTGTTTCGCAGTCCAGCGTCCCAGCCGCCAGTCGGCGTGGCGTTTGGCAACACGCATGCCATCCAGGCGGACGGCTTCGCTGGCGCTTAACCAATTATTCTGCGACGGCAGGTCGGCTTGGGTCTGTTCCAGCCAAAAGACGTCCATCATGCCTGCCCGACGGGAGAAACCATGAGTATTTCCTCGACGTTGATCTCTCGTCGCACCTGTTTCCTAAGTTGTGCTGCCTTGGATATTGATTGCTCCGTCTTTCTTATACCGCGTTCGACCGCATCGACGAGGTACGGGCGAAGGTTTGCGGGGGGAAGAATATTATGCAGCGCACCTACTCTGAGCGCACGATGCACGCTGTGCACGCGATCGAACTCCACGGCCATCTCGCCCAACTTCTCGGAGTGAACCACCTCGAAGAGTTCGTTGTATTGAGCGCGCAGCCGGACTTTCTCGTTGCCGTCGGCCTTGGCCATCGCCTGGGTCAGCGCCTCCAGGCGCTCATCTTTGCGGGCCCTGGCTTCAACTTCGCTGGCAAACACAACCGCCGCCGCCGGCGCGCCGCCAATCACGGAAGCGTAGGTCCCCTCCAAGGCCACCACTTCGAGCTGTTCGTTCAGCGCCCGCGAGAAGACCACGTATGCTCCCCCGTGGTAGCGGGAGATAACGCAAAAGACCATGGGGCCTTTGAAGTTCACCACGGCCCGCCCGATCTGGGCGCCGTATTCAAGCTGCAACTTGCGCATCGACTCAGGTGATCCGTCGAACCCCGACAGATTGGCCAGAATCACTACCGGTCGATTGTTGGTGGTCGCATTCAGGGCGCGAGCCACCTTCTTCGACGAGAGGGGAAAAAGCGTCCCCGCGGTCCAGCAGTCGGGGCCGTCAGCCGGGACAAACCCTAACCGAGGCACTTGCTGGGATTCGATGCCGATGAGGCAAACCGGATAGCCGCCGAGATGGGCATCCCAGACTACTGCAGTTTCGGCGCCCCGCATCCCGGGCCAGCGTTCCAGGGGTTGATGGTCCTGGTCTACTACGGCCCTCATCACGCTGCGAATGTCGAAGGATTTCTTCCTCCCGGCGTTAGTGACGTCGGAGAAAATCTCACCCACCCGAGTGAAGCCGTTGTCCGTGCCGCTAACGTGCGGATACGTCTGCACATCCCGGTCGATGGGATCGTTGGTAAGGGCCCGGCGCGGGAAGCGCTCGCCGGGCGCTACGTAGGTGTGCTCATAATGGCGCAAGAGAATGTGGCAGGCTTGATCGATGTCTCGCGCCCAGTACTGCGCCTGGCCGTTGATACCCATGATGCGGTCGTATCCGCCAATGCCTTCGTTGTCCTCGGCCGATACGCTGCCGGAGTAGTCCAGGGCGCGCTTGCCGGTGAGCACCATCGCCGCTTTCGGGGTCATGATCAGGATGCCGCGAGTGTGCATCAGCATGGTTGCCTCGGCGTTCCAGTAGGGTTGCGCCCCGACGTTGATCCCGTTGATCACCAGATTCACTTCGCCGCCTGCCTGCGTGAACTCGATCAGGCGACGCAGCACGCGGGCAATCCAATCCATGTTTTCCACGCCGCTGTCCATCGAGATCTTCGCGCCGGCCGAGATGGCAAACCACTCCAGCGGCGCGCCCATCTCTTCGGCGAGATCCAAAGCGGCGAGAATGCGCCGGCATTCGGATTCGGCGAGTGCGCCCAAGTCCTTGCTGGGATCTCCCAACAGCACCACTCGCGTCATGCCCTCGGGATACTTGGCGGTAAAGTTGCAGATGACGCCAACGATGATATTGGACTTGTTTTGCCCGGGCGGACGATTGATCGGTACCAGTCGCCCATCCGGCTCAAGATCGTACTCCATAAAATCGCCTGTGGGGAATTCGCCCCGAGCATTCTCGCGATCGGGCGTCAGCATTCGGATGATTTCATAGGGATAAATGAGTCCCCGCCGGCGCATGCGGACAACTTTCTGGTCGTACTCGGTCAGCGGTTTGAGCAGTTGCAGCTTAGTGAAGGGCCGGAAGGTCATCAGCAAACCGGCGTCGCCGGGAGCCGAGATGCGCATCACCGTATCGCGTAGCTCGCCGATCGGCGGAATAGGCATGCGGGCCCGCACCACCACTTGTTCCAATCCCAAGCCATCCGTCGACAGGGCCAGTTTGTGTGCGATGTCGTGGATTTCATCCGGCTTGAGGTCGAATACCGGCCAAATGTAAAGGAATATCCGATTCCAGTAGAGCCGCTGGTGCGGAGCGCGCCGCGACTGAAACAGCCGGATGCCTGCCACCGCTTCGGCAAACATGCGCTCCAAGTGCGGCAGTTGCACGATGCGGCCCGTCTCATCCCGCACCGGCGTCAAATCCCGCACTTCGGCAACCGCGAACAGCCGCTCATCTTTGGGGTTATCGTTGGCCTGGACATGCAGGAGATAAACATCTTCTACCGACGGCAGCCGCTCAACGCTAAAGTTCTTCAAGCGCCACAGATGCAGCCGCTCGGCCATCATGGGATGGACCCCGCGGAAGAGCTTTACCTCTTCATATGTGCTCACGGAGGGCTGATAGGTGAAGTGTTGCATGCCGGCCATGCCCTCGCCGCAACCTGGCCCCGTGACTGCCACTACGATGCGCTGGATGGGCCGAGGAAAGCGAGCTTGGTTGATCCCGGAGCAAACTTCCTGTTGCGTCAGCTCCGGATCGGCCAGCGGGCCGGAATTCCAAAGGTAGAGATCAATGACAATGTCGTCTTCTGCCGGCACTTCTGCGAGGCAAGAGCCCATCGCGCCTACCGTTTCGTCAAATCGATCGTAGGCAGCATGAGCGGCGAAGACGTGGACACGCCTTCCGTCGTGTAGGTATTCCGCCGATACACAGCAGTGCCCATTGCTAGGCATCGCGCGAAGGTTTGTCAGTGATTGCCCGCGATAATATCGAGACGTAACCACTTCCAACATCAATTGCCGCAAGCCGGGATCCGCGGCGGCAAATCGGCCGGAGAAGAAGCCGGCTAGCGGTTGCGGACATTCGATCAACGCGTTTACTCGGTCGCGCTGGTCGGCGGCCTTCGGATTGGCGGCAAGATAGGCGAGGTGAACTTCGGCTTGCGCGTAGATCTGTTTACGTGCCTGCTCAAACACCGCCTGCTCGAAGCAGCGATAGTGCAATTCGCGGGCCAGGTCGCTGACGGAGGGGAACTGTCCGCGTGTCATGGCGATGATCCGGTCAAGCAGTAAACGGAACGGCTCGTCCGCGTACTGCGCGAAGGCGTCGACGCACGCCAGACGGCGTTCCAGCAAGGCCAGAATAGACGCCACTTGCTGCTCCACCCGTTGGTGCGACTTGTAGATCCAGAGCAAACTCTCTTCCAGTTCGGGCGAGCGGTCCAGGGTCTGCACGCCATAGTGAGCCAGCGTGCGACGGAGCGCCTCCACAAACGCAGGTGGAAGCCCCTCTCCCTGCGTTTCGAGCATGCGCGAGTAAGAAAACAGATAGGCCTCGGTGCTGGGCGCTTCACCGCCGGCGAGATCGTGCATGCTCGGTTTCCGGCGAAACAGCGAGCAGACATCCACAAAAATGTTGAGGACCTCATCTTCGCGGTGTCTTATTTCGTCGCTATCGGCGGGAGCTTCCTTGAACTGGCTCCATTGCGCGAACAGCCGCGCCGTCTGGGCCGGGTTAGCATCAAAGCCCAGCATGAGATGCCGCAGTTCCTCCAGGTCCTGACGCCAGCGAGATTGAGTGTGGGGTTCGCTCGCAGTGTGCCTCTCCCCAAACACCACCCGCTCCGTGGTTGCCGACATCTGCTCATCCGCAACGGCGTCGATTTGCAGTAGCGGAACCCCGGCGTCCACCTGCACATGCGGTATCGTCATCACCTGGCGGACCCTTCCGGAAAATGGGGCAACGACTGCCATCTCCATTTTCATGGCTTCCAGCACAGCCAGGGTATCTCCGGCCGAAACCATGTCGCCCGCTTTCACCGCAATCGAAACGACTACCGATGGCCCGGGCGCATGTACCATTCCGCCGTCATCTCGATTGATCGAGTGCGACACGCCTTCGACCTCGATCCGATAACTCAGACCTTGAACGATGGAGACGACATGGAAGCGCCGTCCAAAGGCGGTGAGCCAGTATTCGAACTTGCCCAGAGGGTGAAGAAGCGCCTCGATGCGCGATCCGTCCACTTCTACACGGTACTGCTGGGGGCCGAGGCAACAAACCCTGAGCGAGTATCTTTGTCCGCGGTAGCGTAGTTCCACCGTCCGGCCCAGCTCATTGCGAACGTGCGGCCGTCCGCGAATGGCCGAGGCATAGAACTGCGTCTGCTCCACCGCCAACTCGGCAGCGTAGGCTTCGATTGCTCCCTGCACCAGCGCCACATCGGCGTGACGCGTGGAACAATGTCTGCCACTGGCCGACAGCCGGTCCAGCCATCCGATATCCACTTCCGCGCGCTGCACCTCGGCGCGGTTCAGCAAGTCCAGCAGAAATGCCTTGTTGCTGGTTCCACCCTTGATGACCACAACGCTCTCGCGCAGCACCCGCTGCAGCCGCGCGAGCGCTTCTCTTCGGTCTTGTCCGTAGGCGATGATCTTGGCGATCATGGAGTCGAACTCCGGGGGAATGGCATCGCCTACTGCCACCCCGGTGTCAATGCGCACCCCCGGCCCGGTGGCCAGCCTGAACCGCTCAATCGTCCCGGGAGCCGGTGCGAAACCGTTTTCCGGATCTTCGGCGTTCAGCCGCACTTCAATCGCGTGACCAGTTGTCCGGGGCGGGTCTCCTTCCAGGCGGCCGCCGCGCGCGACGTGAATCTGCAGCTTGACCAGGTCGCAACCGGTGGTGCACTCGGTGACCGGATGCTCGACCTGCAACCGGGTATTCATCTCCATGAAGGAGAAGCGGTGGCTCTCCGGTTGGTACAGGAATTCGACGGTTCCGGCGTTGTGATATCCCGCCGCCTGACTCAAGCGCACCGCCGCCTCGCGTAGCGCCTGGTCTTGCAGGGAAGTGAGTGCGGGAGAGGGCGCTTCCTCCATGACCTTCTGGTGGCGTCGCTGGATGGTACAGTCACGCACCCCGAGGGGCCAGGTGGTCCCGTAATGATCGGCGATGACTTGCACCTCGACGTGGCGCGCCGCCTGGACCAGTTGCTCCATGAAAACGGTGGCATTGCCGAAGGATTTAAACGCCTCGGCGCGGGCGCCTTCAAAAGCCACGGCGAGTTGGGCTGCAGAATTCACGCGACGAATGCCGTGACCGCCGCCTCCTGCTGTGGCCTTAATCAGAAGCGGATATCCCAGGCGCGCGGCGTGGCGCTGGGCTTCGGCAAGCGTTTCCACCGGGCCGCCGCTCCATGGCGCAACCGGGATCTGGGCCTGCTCAGCCAGAAGTTTTGAGCTGATCTTGTCGCCCAGGCGCCGCATGACATCGCCATCCGGGCCGATGAACACGATGCCGAGTTTGCGGCAAAGGTCAGCGAACCCAGGGTGCTCGGCGACGAAACCCCAGCCCACCCAGACGGCCTCCGCGCGCGCTTTGGTCAACACCTGTTCGAGCAGATCGTAATCGACGTAGCTGCTCTTGATTTGGCCCGTAGCCGGGTCCTTGAGCATGGCTGCGCCCAAAGACACCGCTTCGTCTGCCTCGCAAACGAACATCGCGTGCCGGTCGGGCTCGGTGTAGAGGGCGATGGTCCACAGCGCCCCGCCGTGCTCTTGATTGAATTCCCGCGCCGCGTGTATGAAACGCATCGCGGCTTCACCGCGGTTCACGATGGCCATGCGTTGAAATTCGTGCTGCATGATTTCTCCGATCAACCAATCGTTAAGCTGAGCAAGTTAAGTTCGTTTATGCCATGACGGCGTGCAGTGCCTTCAAGGGCCCGGCATCGAGGCTGTTTGGCATCGCCGCCGTGCGGTAGCCGCTTAGCTGCACGTAGCAGTTTCCTTTCGTGTCCACAACTTCGGCATCGAAGCTTTCCTGGTCGGGATGGGGAGTGACCACGGCGTACAACTGGCTTTCAGCCAGGTCCGGCGCACGCAGTAAGGACACTTGATGAGCGTCTTTGGGCAGACCAAACCGGTGTTGCACGCTCATTTCCCAGAGCCCGGCGGTCTGGAAGCAAAGCTCAATCAGCCGTGGCGCCATAAGGGTTGGCCGGTCAGACGGCTGGTGGTTGCTGGGCAAGCCTCCGGCCAGCAATCCGATCATCCGCGTTCCATCCCACCAAGCCCGCTCCAGGACTTGGTACGCCGGTCCGTGAAAGTAAACGCGATAAATTTCGGCGGCTTCTACGATGGAATCGGGCGACGTTATCAGGGCCTTTCCGGTCACTGCCGTTGGCATCTGTTTCGACAGTCGCACCCGTGCCGTGAAGTGAACGGTCTCTTGCGGCTCCGGGTGGTTGGGTAGCATGCGACGGCCAATCAATCGGCAATCTGCAAGCAACCTGTCACCTTGCGGGTAGTAAACGGCTTGGATCGTCACGGCCCGCGGCTCATCGCGGTAGAACTTGAACGGTGACAGGAAATTCACCTCTTCCACCGCCTCGACATGCCAGCCGGGATGCACGCGCAGGGCAGCCTCGGCGAATCCCTCGATCCCCATGACTCCGGGCAGCACCGGCGTGCCGTCGATCCGGTGATCGTACAAGAATGGTTGAACTTTGGGATCGAGAGTGGTCTCCATGGTCAAGCCACTGTGAATACCCATTCCAGTGATCTTGCCCATCATCGGTCCTTGCCGCAGCTTTTCGGTGGCAGCTGCAAGCACGTCCGTGTCAAGTCCACCGGTGGTATCCCATTCATTCAGGAGAATGCCCAGGCGCTGGCCTATGACAACCTCACCGCGTGTTCCGCCTGAGGTCAGTTCGCGGCGGATCAGAGGAATGCCTGCTTCGGGCGGCAACATATCGATGCCGGCCAGTTCCATCATCTTCGGAATGGAGCCGCGCGTAGCCATACCGATACCGCCCCACGCCGTCCAGTCGATGACGATGCCACGCGTATCCGGCCGGGTGGTGCGGAAGCTTGACGTGATCTTGCACAGCAGGTCGTTGGCGGAGCTGTAGTCGGTCTGCCCTCCGTTGCCGAAGCGGCCGGCGATCGAGCTGAATGCCACCGTCGCGCCGAGTGGCATGTCGCCAATTGAGTGCAGGAGGTTGAACCAGCCGTCGCTCTTGACGTCAAACACCAAGTCGAACTCGCGCGGGTCTTTGTCGGGCATGAAATGGCTGCGCTCGATTCCCGCAGCGTGCAGCAGGACGTCAATCCGCCCGCTGCGCTCGCGCACCTGGCGGATGATATCGGCTACACGGTCCGCATCCGTTAGGTTGACGCCGAAGTAGTGGGCTGCGCCTCCGGCGGCCCGCACCGCGTCGATTGCGCTCTTAGCGGCTTGTGCCCGTTCCAGGCCGGCTAGCTCTTTTTCAATCAGCGCCGGCGTGGCTCGCTGGCCACTCGCCTGGATGCGCGCGAACAGATCGCGCTTCAGACCGTCCTTGTCGCTCACGAAGCGCTTGAGGTCGGGGTTGTTGGGATCAGGTTCGGGCACCAGATCAAGCAAGTAGAACGTGCCGCCCGAAGCTGCCGCCAAGTCGGCGGTAATGGCCGAGACTATACTTCCCGCCGCGCCGGTGATCAGAAACACGGTGTCACTGTCGAGTTTCAATCCAGGCTGTCCGTCGGCGGCGGGCTGTTCTTGCAGTCCAATCGTCCAGCGCTGCCCGTCCTTGTAGCCAATCTCGATTGCGCCAGGGTCACGAAGGGTTTCCTCGATGAGCATTTCGGCGACGTCCGACGGCTTGGGCTCAGGTTCAAAATCGACCGCTTTGACGAGGGCATCCAGCCGCTCCCGTTTGTACGTCTTGGTGAAGCCCACGACCGCGCCGCCCAGCGGCGCAAGCGCTCCAGCCCGGTCGTAACCGTGCTGCCCGCCCAGTCGCGTCGCCGACACCAGGAATGTGCCTGGCTTCGCAACTTGGTCGAACAGAATGCGCATGGTGGTATAAAGCGACTTCGCCCGGACCCAAAGGGCTTCATGCCAGGACGCAAGGTCCATGCCCGCAAGATCGCCTTCGTTGTCCAGCGCGGACAGCCAGTACGCTCCTTGCACCGGCCCGGCAGCCAGCCACTCTTTGAGGCGATTGCTCAGCGCATTGGGATCCGGCGCGTCCTTGATCCACAGGACTTCTACACCCCTCATTGTCTCCAGTCGTTGCGCCAGTGCCTGCGCCACCCCACCGTTGTCGGGCATGATCACCACGCGGTTTCCGCGGGCGAAGGTCACGCCCGTTGGCTTACAAACCGTGAGCGGCGGCCGCAAGTTGGGCACCGGCACTCGGCGTGGAATAAGGTTGGCGGCGTCGAAACTCGCGACTGGCGGACGCGGTGGCACAACCGCTTTCGCAGCAGGTGTTGCGGGGACAGATGCGGTGGCTACCGTTGTTGTCCGCTGTCCGGCATGGGCAAATTGAATGACGTGGGCCAGGGTAGGGAAGTCGCGCAACTTGAGATTCTCATCGCGCGGAATGCTATACGCCGCGCGAATGGCGGCGAACATCTCCGCCTGCTTGACAGTATCTATGCCGAGATCTGCTTCCAGATCGAGATCCAGGTCGAGCATGTCCTTGGGATAACCGGTCTTTTCGGCCACGATCTCCAGCACCTTGTCTTTGATCGCGTCGTCCGTGACCGCTGGGACTGCGACAGGTGCCGGCTCGGGAGCGGCTGGTTCGACGGTGATTGGAGTTGGCGAAGCCGCGCCAGCCAGGTCGGGCCTCTTCTCATACACGAACCGGATCACGTGCGCCAGCGTCGGGTAGTCGCGCAGTTTGCGATTCTCATCGCGCGGGATGTTGTAGATCTCGCGGATGGCGGCGAACATTTCCGCCTGCTTCACGGTGTCCACACCAAGGTCCGCTTCCAGGTCAAGATCGACATCCAGCATGTCTTTGGGATAGCCGGTCTTCTCTACCATCAAGGCAAGGATGCGTTCCTTTACGCCATCGGCAGCGGTGTCATTCGGAGATATCACCGGCGGAAGCGACGTCGGTTGAGTGGCGACGGGAGTTGCTACGGCTGCGGGTATCTCAGCCGTCTTCGCCGCGGGGGTTGTACTGGCCAGGTCGGGCCGCTTCTCATAGACGAACCGGATCACATGTGCCAGCGTGGGATAGTCGCGCAATTTGCGGCTTTCGTCGCGCGGGATGTTGTAGATCTCGCGGATGGCGGCAAACATTTCCGCCTGCTTCACGGTATCGACACCAAGATCAGCTTCCAGGTCAAGATCGACATCCAGCATGTCCTGCGGATAGCCGGTCTTTTCCACCATCAAGGCGAGAATGCGTTCCGTTACGTCACCGCCAGCGGTGTCCTTAGGAGATGCCGCCTGCGGTGTTGGCGGCGTCGGTTGGGTCGCGGCGGGAGTTGATACGGCTGCGGGCATCCCGGCCGTCTTCGACACGGGAGTCGCGCTGGCCAAGTCGGGCCGCTTCTCGTATACGAACCGGATCACATGTGCGAGCGTTGGGATAGTCGCGCAGCTTGCGGTTCTCATCGCGAGGAATGTTGTAGATCTCGCGGATGGCGGCGAACATCTCCGCCTGCTTGACGGTGTCCACGCCGAGGTCAGCTTCCAGATCCAGATCGACATCCAGCATGTCTTGCGGATATCCGGTCTTTTCCACCATCAAGGCGAGAATGCGTTCCTTCACGGCATCGCCAACGCCGTTCTTAGGAGATGTCACGGCGGGCATCGGCGCTGGAGCTTTCGTTTCCACTTTCACCTTGGCTGGCGGCGCCGTTGCCACCGCGGCCGGTGTCATTTGTTGAAGCGGCTCGCTCTTCACAACCTTTGGTGGTGCAGAAGCCGCAACCGCAGCGACCCGAACCGGCGGTTCAGGTCTGGCGATCTGCCGGGGCGCTGCTGCCGTCGCCATCACGCCTTCCTGGGCGGTGACTGCCATCCGCGCTGCCAGCCCTAGATCGCGCACGCGCAACGTGCGGTGGACCACTTCCAGGTCGGCGACCGGACGGCCTGCCATCCGGCTGAGCCAAGCGTTCCAGACGTTCTGGTCGGCAATGCGATAGGCGTAGCCCAGGGCATTCGGTCCGCGACGAATCCCGTCTTTGGTCGGCACCCACCGCAACAGAATCATGCTGATCTGTGAGCCGAAACCGGCGCCCAGGTGCATCGCATACTTCACGGGATAGGCACCGCCCTTCGACAGGTTCAACACACCCAACTCGGGATCGACTTCCTTGAAGTTGGCAACGGGCGGCACTAATCCCGTTTCCAGCGTCTTCACCGCGAGGACATCTTCGATGCCGGTGGCCATGGCGTGGCCCGTTAAGCCTTTGGTGTTGGCGATGACGATTCGATCGGAGCTATCGCCGAAGACGCGACGCAGAGCGTGGATCTCCGCCGAGGCGCTGCCGCCACGCGCGGGCGTGTAAGTTTCGTGGGAAACGAAAACCATTTGCGGCGCCATCTGATTGCGCCCAGCGCCGCTGCAGGTTTCGGCTTCGGCGACCAGGCCCTCCATCACCTGGCCGATATGCTGGACGTCGAGGCGCGTGCCATGAAATGCGCTATTGGCGGTCACCGCGCTCAACACTTCGCAGATAGGCTGTATTCCCCGCTCACGCGCAGCATCCAGGCTCTCCACCACAAGGGCGGCGGCGCCCATGCCCATGATCAGGCCATGGCGGCGGCGGTCGAAGGGAATGGCGGCGTCCTCGACGTTTTCGTCGGTGGCTGCCGCTCCGCTCGCCAGAAAACCGGCGCCCATCCAATCGATCAGGTTGTCGGAGGTGACATCATCGGCCGAGATGACGATTACGCGGCGGCACCGTCCGGCGCGGATCCAGTCCTGCGCCAGCGCAACGCCTTGGGCGGTAGTCGCGCAGGCGGAGTTGATTTGCGTGTTGGGGCCGCGCGCGCCGATGAGTTCGGCGAATTGCGAATGGCCCATCGACAGGACTCTGAGCAGGAAGCGCCGGTCGAACACATACGGCTCTTTCTCGATTGCCAGACGTAACTCCCCGATGCGCTGGTCCAATTCCTGCCCAAGGTCCGAATGGCCGTTACCCGCAAACCGGGCGCGCAGGCCTTCCAGCAACGCCAACTGCTCGCGGCGTTCATGGTCTTTGTAATAACTCCCCATTATGTCGGCGAAGGAGTCACAACCGGGGAAGGCGGAGCCAAAAATCACGCCGGTATCGTCGCGCATGGCGTCGGGCAGTCCCCAGCGGTCCGGCAACTGGGTGCCTTTGGTCGTGGTCTTATAACGCATGATCAGCGGGATGCCGGCATCACGCAGCGCGTCGATGCCCGCGCCGATAGCCAGGCGAGTGACGCGGTCGAAAGCGGCCAGGTGTTCCGAGGGAACACCGAATTCACTTTCCAGATCGAACGCGCCACCGCGACCTGCCAGCTTGATGACATCCGCCACATCGTGAATGGATTCAAACGTGGCCTCTCCCTGCTCACTCTTAACCAGGCGCAAGATGTTCTTGTCCACCATGTCCTGGCGGAAGCGCGCTGGGATGACGCTGATGAATTGATCGCCGCGCAAGATGCGTTCGATGTTGCCATCGTCGAAAATGCGCTCGGTCCCAGGCAGACCCAACGACGCTCCGGTGATGCCGACTGGGATATTGCTCGGGGCAGGCTTCTCGCCGTGGTTAATTTGCCAGCCGGCTCGCTGGAGAGTTTCGGCAAACAGGCGACCGAGTTCGTTGTAGCCATTGCCGTTCGCGGAGTTCGACGGCAACGTGACGGAGGGAGGAGCAGTTGCCGCCAGCGACATTGGTTTGGTGTCGTTCGCCAGAGTGGGAATCGCGGATTGTGCGGACGCAGGTTTCGCTGGAACCTCGACCGCCGCTTCAGTCTGTCCGCGGCCCAGCCCCGCCGCATACATGGCGCACAGCGCCTGGTTGAAGGCCGGAATATCGCCGACCTTGGGATGGTTCGTGAACAACGAGACCACGTCGCCGCGTTCGCCGAGCACTTCCTCGGCAAATCCTTGCAACGCCTTCTTCGGCCCGACTTCAACAAAGACGCGGGCCCCGGCGTCGTAGAGCGTGTTTAGGCCTTTCACGAACTGCACCGGACTGGCGACCTGCAGCGCGAGAAGGTCGAGCATCTGCGGAACAACATCAGGTCCCGTGGGATAGAACGCGCCGTTCACGTTGGCAATGACAGGCACGCGAGGTGGTTGTATGTTCAGGTGCGACAACATCTCGCGCAGCGGCTCGCTGGCGGGCGCAACAATCGACGTGTGAAACGCGTGGCTAACCGGCAAGGGCACCACGTTGTAGCCAGCTTGCAGAAAGATCTCCATGGCCTGTTCGACCGCTTGGCTGGCGCCGCCGATGACCGACTGCTGCCCGCTGTTTACGTTGGCGATCACCACGTAGCCGTCAATGGTCTTCAGGATTCGCTCGACTTCAGACAACGGGGCAAAAACTGCCGCCATTTTTCCGGTATCTTTCACAGGCACGCGCGCCATGCCGCGGCCGCGAGCGCTAACCGCTCCCAAGGCGTCCTCGAAGGAGAGCGAACCCGACGCAACCAGCGCGCCGTATTCGCCCAGGCTGTGTCCCATGGTCATGTCAGGCTGGATGCCGTACGCGGCCAGCAGCCGGGTCAGTGCGAGGTCGATGGTCAGCACGGTGGGCTGAGTGATTTCGGTCTGGCGCAAGTCTTCTTCAGCTTTGGCCACCGCGGCTTCATTCGTTTGGTCAACGAAGATAAATTCGCTGAGCGGCTTGCCGAGCAATGGGGTCATGATGCGATCGGCTTCGGCAAAAGTTTCGGCCACGATGGGTTCGGCGGCGCGCAGCGGCTCAAGCATGTTGACGTACTGCGAGCCTTGCCCGGTGTACAGGAACGCCACTTTGCCTGCAGCGCCGCGTCCACGGAAGATGCCTTGTGGACGCAGGGCTTTCCAGATCGGAGCTTGGTTGGCTTTCAACGCCTTCAGCGCTTTGGCCGACTTGTCGGCCAGGTCGGCAGCATCGGCGTAGTCGATCACCAGCCGTTCCGGCGCTCTCAGGTCGGATTCAGCCGGAGCGGCAGGCGCTGGGGCGCGACCGGCCGCGGCATCTTTCTGGACTGTCTGCAGACGCTCGGCGATTGCCGTGTCCGATGTGGCGCCTATCACCACCGCGCCACGCAACGGCGCTTTGTAAGAGACAGGCGCAGTTGACGGAGGCGTTACTGTCGCCGCATTGAAACTGCTCTCTGCCATCATTGGCGACGGTGTAGTGACAGCTACCGACCGCTTGCCATTTCCGTTGAGTCTGCCGGGAATGTACTCTTCCAGCACAGCGTGGAAGTTGGTGCCGCCAAAACCGAAGGCGCTGAGGCCGGCGCGCCGCGGGGTATCGACCGGAACTGTCCACGGTCGCAACTCGGTATTGACGTACAGCGGCGAGTGGGCAAAGTCAATAGCCGGATTGGGGTGCGCGAAATTCACGCTTGGCGGCAACACCTTATCGCGAAGAGCCAGCGTCGCCTTCAGCAGTCCAGCCGCGCCCGCTGCTCCTTTGAGATGCCCGATGTTCGATTTGACCGAACCCAGCGCCACCGATCCAGCGGGAAGATGAAAACTGCTGAGCACCTCAGTCATGCTCTGCAGCTCGATGGCGTCGCCCACGCTGGTTGACGTGCCGTGGCCTTCCATCAACGTCCCGGCAGTGGGCGATAATCCGGCGTTCTGCCAGCCGCGCTCGATGGCGAGTTTCTGGCCAATCGGGTTGGGCGCCGTAATCCCTTTTCCCTTGCCGTCGCTGGCGCCGCCAATACCGCGCAGCACGGCGTAGATATTGTCTCCATCGTGCTCGGCATCGGCCAGACGCTTGAGCAAGAAGATCGCAGCGCCTTCGCCCATGACAAAGCCATCCGCCCCCTCGGCGTACGGCCGGCTATCTCTGCCCGAGAGCGCGCCGATCTTGCAGAACTTGACGAAGGTTGGGGCCCCCATGTTGCGGTCAATGCCGCCGCAGACGGCCACATCAAAATCGTTCTCCACCAATCCCTCGACCGCCGAACTGATTGCCGCCATCGCTGATGCGCAGGCGGCGTCCACCACGTAATTGGGCCCGTGGAAGTTGTAGAGGTTGGCGATGCGACCGGCAATGCAGTTCGCCAATTCGCCGGGCATGCTGTCTTCCGTAATCTCGGGCAGCAGCTTGCCAATGCGGTCGTGCAGTTCGCGGGTGATGCGCTGCCGGGCTGCGGCGGGCAGCGCGGCGAAGCTGGCGCTTTCGCCCAGCTCACGAGCGTACTCCGGGAAGTGGACACGCAACGATGTGAGGTAATGTCTTTCTCCGGCCATGGCATTACCCAGGATCACGGCGGTGCGATCGAGATTCAGCGGCCGCTGGGGATAGCCGTAATCTTCCAAGGCTTCGCGGGTACAAGCGATAGCCCATTTTTGGGCAACGTCCATGGCGTCGACAACTCGCGGCGGAATGGGCAGGTGCCACTTCATGGGGTCCCACACGTACTCGCGCACCCAGCCACCGATCTTGGAGTAGGTCTTGTCGGGTGCAGCGTGATCGGCATCGTAGTAAAGCGACGGGTCCCAACGGCCGGCTGGAACCTCGCTGATGCTATAACGGGCGTTCTTCACGTTTTGCCAGAAGGCCGGTACGTTCACGGCGTCGGGCAGAACTGCCCCTGCTCCCACAATCGCAATGGCGCGATGAGCGGTGTTTTCCATAGCTGGTCACTTCCTTTGGATATTCTTTTGACTCGAACGAAGACGGCGGCTGTCGGGCGACGAAAAGCAGGCGTTCGGAGGTTAGGGCCTGTGCCACTCTTGACCATGCGGCGAGTGACTATCCACTCTCACGGCCTGGGAGAACCGGGGTGTGCCCGAGAGCATCCCTACTGTGACAGGGGAGTGGAGCATTGTCAGTGATGTAGCACGGGAAATTAGGTGATGCAGACCACAAGGCCGGGTGATAGCGAATTACTCGCTATGTCTGTTACAACACATAGGGCAATATTTGCCGTGGTTTGACGTATTTCCGCAGCTTCGTATTTTGTTCGGGCGCAAAGCGCCTAGCCTAATGTTATATGTTACAACGCTATTATTATGTGTTGTCACACAAACATTATGAGTTACAATATATAAGACGGGGGGTAAAACGGCCCGTCTGGTCCCGGCACAAATTGCGGAAAAATGTAGATGGCGTGCTGCACGCGGTGCCAATACTCTCGGAGTGACACTGGGTCCAGACAACACAGGCATCCGGCCCGCGAGAACCGGACCGAATGCCTGTGTCTTCCTGTCTTAAGCCAGGACGGGTTGTTCCGTTTCTTTTTTCACTCGGCTATAGAGTACGTCGGCGACGTAATCCATGTCCGAAATCAATCCGGCCTGCGCGCGGTGGATGGCGGGCAGCCCCAAATCCGCTTCGAACGCTGTCATCTCCGCATCGGTAACGCCACCGGCTCCAGCCACCCAACGCAAACCTTCCTCGGCTACCTTGAGGGCCGCCTCGCGTGCGAAGATGCGGCCCAGCGCAGTGAGCGCGGGAGTGTCGAAACGCGTGCTGGCTTTTTCGTTGAGCCGGCCTTCCGCGCTACGGGCGGCGCGGCGGGACAGACTGCCCGCGCACTCGGCGTAAGCAATCGATTCGCCCAGCCGCAGGAGCATGTGCTGGTAGCGGGTCAGGCGAGCGGCCCTCGCTTTTTCCATCACCTCAGCCAGCGCGTGCATGGCCAGCGCCGCCGTGTTGGCTCCCACCTCGGGATGCTGAAGGTGCAGCGCCTCCAACTCGCGGGCCCGCTCGTGATAATACTGCCCGCGTGTCTTCAAATGCAGTTGCCAGCGGTCGCGGCTGATGGTCATCTCCATGATCTCGGAGGTGCCTTCGTAGATCCTGGTGATGCGAACGTCGCGGCTGATTTTCTCGACCATATATTCGTGGGTGTAGCCGTATCCGCCCAGCGCCTGAATGCTGGCGTCAGCCGCCGCATCTCCGGCTTCGGTCGCCATGTACTTGGCGATGGCGCCTTCGGTGTTCAAGCTGCCTTCGCCGGCGTCAATGCGCTCGGCTGTCTCTTCGATGTAGGAACGGGCTGCTTCCAGCCGGACCACGTGCGGGACGATCAGCTTGTGCGTGTAACCCTGCTTCTCGGAGAGCGGCGCGCCCGCTTGAATGCGCTTGGTGGAGTAGGGAATTGCCCGATCCAGCGCCGCCCAGCCGGCCGCGAGGCCAAAAGCGGCCACCATTACGCGCGTGTAACCGAAGACTGCCTGCGCCTGCAGTAAGCCTTGGCCTTCGACCCCGCCGACGAGCCGGTCGGCGTCAACGTACACATCGTTGAGTGCGAGCGCTGCCGTGTTGCTGAGGCGAATGCCGTGCTTGTCTTCAGGCTTATCGTGAGCAAAGCCCTTCGTGCCCGCGTCCACGATGAACCAGCTTGGCCCTGCGGGCGTATTGGCCAGGATGGTGTAAACGTCGGCGATTCCACCGTTGCTGATCCATTGCTTGCTGCCG
The DNA here is from genome assembly GCA_963737435.1 of uncultured Acidobacteriaceae bacterium. Lineage (GTDB taxonomy): Bacteria > Acidobacteriota > Terriglobia > Terriglobales > Acidobacteriaceae > Bog-257. The sequence continues at coordinate 167,870 of CAVTSI010000014.1, forward strand.
TTGATCTTGTAGCCGACGATCTGCCCGTCCTTTTCGACGCGATCGGCGGTAGTCTTCAGCGCGCCCAAGTCGCTGCCCGCTTCCGGCTCCGTCGCGCCGTAGGCGAACAGAATTCCCTCGTCGGCAATGCGACCCAACCATTTCTTCTTTTGCTCGGGAGTGGCGCCGAACGTAATGGGATCACTGCCGAGGAAGGTGGCGAACAGAGAGGTGGCGACCCCAAGATCGATCCGCGCCATCTGTTCGCAGATGAGATACACGTCGAAAGTGCTTCCGCCCATGCCGCCGTACTCTTCCGGAATGAACAGGAGTTGAATACCCAGTTTGTCCGGGTCGCTCATGTGGCGGACAATCTCCACCGGGCATTCATCGCGTTCATCCAACGCGATCAGCTCTTCATCCGGCAGGCGTTTCTTCGCGAAATCCCGGAGCGATTTCAAACTTAGTTGCAATGTCTTTTTGGTGATCATTGTCGGTGCCTCTCTCCAGTTTCTTAGACCGAAACTTGTTTCATCCCACGGACCTTGCTGGTCAACTCCGGCAAAAACTCCAGGATGTCAGCGACGATGCCAACGTCAGCCACCTGAAAGATGGGAGCTTTGGGATTCTTGTTGATGGCGACGATGAAGGGACTGCCCTTAAGACCGGCCAGATGTTGGAACGAGCCGCTGATGCCGCATGCCATGTAAATCTTGGGCTTGACCGTCTTCCCGGACGAGCCTACCTGGCGGGATTTCGGCAACCACTTGGCATCGACCACGGGCCGGGAGCAACTGACCGCCGCGCCCAGCGTTTCGGCCAACTCCTCAGCGATGGCGATGTTGTCTTTCTCCTGGATGCCCCGGCCGACCGAAACCAGAACGGCGTGCTTGGTGATATCGACATCGCCCGCCTCGGCGACAACGGTCTCGAGATAACGCCGTCCGCCGTCAAAGCGCCGACGCCAGCAGACTTGTCCACGATGACGCCGTTGATGGGAGCGACTTCCTGCGGCTTGAATGCGCCGGGCCGCAGGTTGAGGACCGCGCCGGATGATGCGTCGCAACGCACATGGGCGCTCACCTGTCCGCCGAATTCCTGGCGGACCAGTTTGAGATAGGTGCCGTCAATTCCGTCAATGCCCAACACATCGGAGACAAAAGCCGAGTTCATCTTGATGGCAAGACCGGGTGACAGGTCGATCCCAAAATGAGAGTGAGAGACCAGCACGATGCCGTCGTGCGGCAACACGTTCAGCAGAGCCTTGCGGACTAGCTCGGCATTGGGATAAGCGAGTGCTTGGTTGGCGATTTTCCATACCTCGGCGTAGGAGCCACGGAGGGTTTCGCAAACTGCGTCAAGCTCCACGCCCCAGCCGGTAACCACGGCCACCGGCGACGCGGCAGCGTCGATCTTTCTTGCGGCGGCTACGAGTTCGGCCGCTGCATCATCGGCGATGCCACCCTTGTGTGCGATGTAGGCGAAGACGCGTGCCATTAGTTCAACCCTCCCTTGGCTTTCATCAACTCAATCAGTTTGGCGATGACCTGTTCCTGATCGCCTTCGAGCATCTCGGCGCCCTTGCCGAGCGCAGGCACGAAATAGTCCACCCGCTTGACCTTCGCTCCGGCGGTCCCGACAGTACTTGCATCTAGACCGAGGTTGGATGCGCCGAAGGTTGGAACTTCCAGCGACGCCACCTGGCGGATGCCGCGCATCCCGACGTAACGCGGCTCATTGATGCCGGTCTGGATCGAGAGCACGCAGGGAAGATCGATTTCGTTCATCTCCTTGTTGCCACCTTCGATCTCGCGGCTTACCTTCAGCTTGCCACCGTCAAGGACGGAGATGGAATTCACCAGCGAAGCGAAGGGATAGTCGAGTAGGGCGGCCAGCATCCCACCCACTTGCGCGCCGCCGTCCTCGGCCTGGACGCCGGTCAGGATCAGGTCGAAATGACCCTTATTTACGTAGGATTTCAGGATGGTCGCAATGCCTCTGCCGTCGGAGCCGTCGAAGGCTTCGTCGGAGAGCAGCACGCCTCGGCTGGCGCCCATGGCCATCTCCCGGCGCAGTACTTCCTCGTCGTCGTCGCTGCCAACCGTGACCACGGTGACGTTGCCACCGACCTTGGCCGCGATCTGAAGCGCCTCTTCGACAGCGTAGTTGTCGGGTTCGTTGATCGAATACACCAGGTCATCGCGCTCGATATCGTTCCCGGCGGCGTTGAGTTGAATTTCGTTTTCCGACGTGTCCGGTACTCGTCTTACGCAAACTAGAATCTCCACTGTCTCACTCCCCAATGGTTAGGTTCGAAAGTTATTGACCAGGTTCCACGCGAAACGTTCTACGCGAAAACCTCACTCATCAGCTTGTCGTGCTCCAGTTGTGCTGGGGCTGGGCGCACGAGTTGTTGGTCCACTAATTCCGCCAGGTCGATGGCGGTCATCTTGCCTTCCATGCCTGCGACCTTGATGGCATCTTCTATATTCGCCATGCAGAAGGGGCAGGCAGTCACGATCACATCGGCCCCGGCTTCGGCGGCCATCTGGACTCTCTTTACTCCCATCCGCTCTTCTTCTTTCGGCTCGTAGAACAGCATCAGCCCGCCACCGCCGCAACAGAATGAGCGGTCGCGGCAGCGGTCCATCTCGACTCTCTTCAAACCGGGAATCGCATCCAGCACCTCGCGCGGATCGTCGTAAACCTGATTGTGCCGGCCCAAATAGCAGGGGTCGTGATAGGCGTAAACGTTGTCTGCGTTCTCCACCGGATCGAGCTTGAGGTTGCCAGATTTCACCTCCCGGCAGATGACCTGGCTGATGTGCTCGACGGGCGGCACATCTTCGTAGTCATGCTTCAGCGCGTTATAGGCGTGCGGGTCGGCGGTTACGATCCGCTGGACTCCGGAGGCCTTGATGGCATCCACGTTGTGGTCCCGCAGCGCCATGAACAATGTTTCTTCGCCGAAACGACGGGCATCATGCCCGCTATCTTTTTCCGTTGCTCCCAGGATTCCAAAATTCACTCCCGCGGCGTCGAGAATTCGTGCCGTCGCGCGGCCGATTGACTGCATCCGGTCGTCGTAGGAGGTGATGCTGTCCACGAAGTACAACGTGTCCGCATTGCTCTTGGCGTCCGCGGTCTTGACGTTGCATGTCTGGGAGAACTCTTTGGCCTTGGTCCACTCAGCCCTTTTCTTCTCCATCTTGCCGTAGGGATTGCCGCGGCTCTCGAGCGCCTTCAACGGCTTCTGCAGCGACTGAGGCACGTTGCCATCGTCGATCATGCCGCGCCGCAAATCGACAATTTTGTCGATGTACTGGATCAGCAACGGGCACTCTTCTTCGCACGCGCCGCAGGTCGTACATGACCAGATTTCGTCTTCGGAATAAATGCCGCCAGGCGAAATCAGGGGCGCGCCATTGCCTCCACGGCCGAACATCGGATAGTGCTGGAAGGCGTAATCGCGCGCCTTGATGGTGAGGAACCTGGGCGACAGCGGCCTCCCCACCGCATTGGCCGGACACTGGTCCGAGCACCGCCCGCAGTCGGCGCAGGAATAGAAATCGAGCATGTGCTTCCAGGTGAAGTCCTCGAAGGTCTTGACGCCGAAGGATTTCACTTGATCCAGATGCTCGTCGCTGACGCCCCATCGCACCGGCTTCACAGTTCCGCGGTCCAACTTTGCGAAGTAAACATTGAACAGAGATGTTTCGACGTGGAACTGAATTCCGAACGGGCGATAGCACAGCAAAAAGTAAAAGGTCAGCACATCGACAAGATAGGCGCCGAAGTGGAGACTCTGGAGTGCCGACAATGGAGCCAAAGTTATTAGAAGACTTCTCAGCATCCACGGTAGTGACAGGACGGCGAGGAATTCAGCAGGCTGGCCCTGTAGCGCTTGTGAGGCTGACTTGCTCGCCTCGAACAGGCTCTCGGATGCCATCAGCAGCGCAATTAGTGACAGCAGGAAGATGGCGTCGACTGTGTGGCCTTTACCATACCTGGCTGGCACCGCGTAGCGAGCGGGCCTGAAGACGATGCGGCGAATTGCGGCGACGATCATGCATAAGAAGACGATGGTCGCGGCATAGTCCTTGACGATGTCGTAGATGTGGCCGATTTCCCCCGGGGAGCCCGGCAAAACGAAATTCGGGGAGAAGCCGAGAATCAGCAGCGAGAAGGCCTGAGTTGCCAGGATAAGGAAGCCCGCAAAGAAGAGGATGTGCATTATCCCTGCGGTGCGGTAGCGCGGATGCTTCCACTGCCCCAGCCAAAATTGCAGGACCCTCTCCAATCGGACTAACGGCCGATCGAAGCGCCAATCGCGTTCGCCCCGTGTGAGCGGCAGAATGCGCCGGGCTGCGATGTAGAAAAAGCACGCCAGTCCCAGAAGATTGAGGAGCAAGAACAGGTCTCGCCCGCTGATCAACCAGTACGTCACTTGCGCGGGTGACTGGATGCCCTCCACCATAATGCTCAACAGCTCCTAACTGGGCGAGGTTCTCGTTACTCCTGCAAATATTGTTCAGAGGCCAATGCACAAAGCGGCTGCCGGACGAGCAGGATGAGGACACCAATTTTGGCGGGCTCCTGCTTTCGCCCTCGTAACACTGAGGAGTAGCTCAGGGCCTAATGCGCCGGCCTGAGCACCCAGGAGTACGCCTCAGTTTGAAGGTGTGGCGGACGTATGTCTGTGATGCCGAGTACGGTGTGCCTGTGACGCAGGGTACTTTGGGACGTGACGGAACCCAATGGTAGAGCTTTGCGGCAACTGGCGCATAGAATCTCAACCCGGCTGAAGCGAGCAACAGTCTGGCTCGTACAACGCCAGCGTTCCGCTATAGTATGAAACTCAGGACCATGACTGGCGAAGTCACGCGTACGCAGGCCGCAGGCGCCGGGCCGGGAGCCACGCTGCTGTATGACGACTGGTATCCCGCGCTGCGCTCCTCGAAAATAGCCGGCAAGCACATGGCGACGGCCATGCTGCTGGGCATCCCATTGGTCTTGGGACGGACCGCTGCGGGCCGTTACTTCGCCATGCGCGATACCTGTCCGCACCGCGGCATTCCGCTTTCCTACGGATGGTTCGATGGCCAGCAGGTCATCTGCAAGTATCATGGCTGGTCGTTCGAGGCGGTGTCTGGGCAGTGCCGCGAGATTCCTTCGTTGACCGGTCGCGACTCTCTCGACCCTTCACGCATTTACGCGGCTGCGTTTCCTTGTGAAGAGCGCGACGGCCATGTGTGGGTTTACGTTCCCCAGCCCGGCAGAGGCAAGCTGCGGGTGGATGATCCGGTGAAATTGCCTGCCGTTCCAGAAGTTCCCAAATTCAGTGATCGTTATCGCAGCGCGCAGCTTTGCGCCGACCTGCCCTGCAACGTGGACCACGGTATTATCGGGCTCATGGATCCGGCGCACGGGCCTTTCGTTCATCAGGCATGGTGGTGGCGTTCGAAGCAGAGTATTCACGAGAAGGAAAAGCGGTTCGAGCCCATCGACAGCGGCTTCCGCATGACCGCACATCAACCGTCGGCCAACAGCGCGCCCTACAAGCTGCTGGGAGTTTACGGTCAGCCGATCACCACCACCATCGACTTCGTGCTGCCCAACCGGCGTTACGAAATCATCCGCTGCGGGGAGAAATGGTTCGCCAGCCTCACCACGGTCACGCCGACCACTGAGAACCATTGCCGGATCGACGTCTGCGCGGCGTGGAACATCTTTCCCCACGTGCCGTTTCTCACTGCGATTGCCAAGTTCTTCGGCAGGCGCTTCGTTCGCCAAGACCAGCTAACCATGATCCAGCAGGCTGAAGGGCTGAAACATAATCCCAGCCTGATGCTGATTGACGATGCGGACCGGCCCGCCAAATGGTATTTCGAGCTGAAACAGGCGCGGCTGGAGTCGCAAGCCACGGGCACTCCCATGCGACATCCCATGAGCGGGCCGGTGATGCTGCGGTGGCGAAGCTGAGCCGACAGATCAGTGGGTCGTCGGGGTATGACCTTCAGGGCAGACTGCGCCCGCCGGAGTGTAGGAGGCTTTGTTTTGCGCAAAGCACCAATTCACCTGCTCGTGCGAGAACTCGGTGACCACGCTTGCCGGCACATCTGCTTCTCTGACTTCCTTGAACTCGAAGGTCATGCTTCCGTCCGGCGCAACCGTTGCCAGCAGGTATCCATAAATATCGGTCATGGCAACCGTGGCGGCAGCATGGTCCTGCGGCAGGCGATAGCGCACAGCGCCCGCAGAGCCCACAATCCATCCGGGCAAAACGTCGGAGGCATGGCAGGCGGTGGCGTAGATGTTGTTCATCACGAAGTGCGAGTGGCTCGCCAGCACGTACACGTTCTTCTTGGTACTGTGCCGGAAGGCCAGCAGCTCAGCATAGACAGTCCGCCCGCTGCTTTGCTCCTGCGCCGAGTCATTCATGCTGTGTCCGGCGGACAAACTGTCGGGCAGGGCCGCGTGCATCCCCAGGACGATCGTGCGGATTGAGTTGTCCTTGGCATCATGAGCCAGGACGCCTTTTAGCCACGTCATCTGGTTGGCATCGAACTCCTCCGCCGATGCGTTGTCCATGCCGATGAAATCAACGCTGCGTTCGGTCCAGTGATAGTACGTCTTCAGAAGGTGGTCGTCGGGATTGTCCGCCAGCCGCTGCCGCCGCAAAACCGGCTGGTCAAGCCAGTCGGCGAACTGCGCGACATACTGTCCTCTGGTCATGGGGGAAATCATTTCGTGATTGCCCATCGCCAGGAATACCGGCAGGTCTCCGAACGGTTTCAGCTGGTGTTGGATGAAGTCAGGCCAGGCAGCGGCGAGGTAGTCGCTAATGGTGGAAGCCGGATGAGTGTGAAGGTAGTCCTCGTCGAAGGTGTAGATGGCACGATAGTCGCCGAGATGCCAATAGAAGGCCGCCCCATCGCGGCGGACGCCCTCGGCGATCGCCGGCATCACGATGTCGCCACAGTTGCGCGAGTCGCCCGATACCGCGAACTTCCAGCTCGCCGCGGAGTTGGGCTGCTCTTGCGCTACCAGTGATGTAGTCGCGCACAGGACCACAAGCAGGGGCAGGATCCAGAATCGGAAGAAGAATTCCTGTCCGGCCCCCGAGTTCACGAACGGCAGGCTTTCCCAGCAATCGAACACATTTCCCTCACGGCGCGATCCGACAGCGGCATTCTAGCGCTTTCATACATTAACTGATCGCATGTTCTACGTGGAGAATTTCATCTCGCCGTCTCGCGTTGATATTCGGGGGCTAAAGCGATAAGCTGTGCCATCTCATTCCTGTGCTGCGCTATTGGAGAACCTATGCCATCTGGATTTCGCCGGATTGCTCTGTCATTGTTCGCCGTCTGTGTCCTGTTGTCTGCTAGTTTCGCGCTCGCAAAGCCGGATGCAGCTAGGCCTGACGAAGCGCGCCTGAAGGCCGCCTATCGCTTCGAGCGCAATCATTGGGTGTACGTTCATCTCGAAGGTCCTCCGGCCGACATCGGATATCAGCACGGTTACCTGCTGGCGCCCGAGATCGCAGATGGTTTTAACACCGTTCGCGCGGTTACCACGCACAACACCAAGCGCGATTGGAATTTCTACCGCGCCACCGCACAGAACCTGCTGTGGAAGCATATCGACGCGGAGTATCAACAGGAATTGCAAGGCATCGTGGATGGCGTGCGCGCCCATGGCGTAAACCTGGATCTGTGGGACGTGGTGGCGTTGAACGCCATGGAAGAACTTCCCGACTACTACGTTCCTTGGCTGAACAAACAGGAAAAGCGGGCTGATGCGCCTGCCTTGAAGGCGCCGGGAAACTGCAGCGCGCTGGTTGCGACCGGCTCGATGACCAGGGACCACAAGCCGGTCATTGCTCACAGCAACTGGAGCGACATCGCCACGGGTAGCCGCTGGACCGTCATCTTCGACATTGTTCCTACCCACGGTTACCACATGCTGACCGATGGTTTCCCGGGGGTGATCGTGAGCGACGATGACTTCGGCATCAATTCCGCCGGACTCATGGTGACTGAGACCACCATCACCGGCTACGCTTTGTTCGATCCCAACGGTGTGCCTGAGTTTGTGCGGGCGCGCCGGGCAATGCAGTACGCCAGCTCGATCGATGAGTATGTGAGGATCATGCTCGACCACAACAATGGCGGATACGCCAATGACTGGCTGTTGGCCGACAACAAGACCGGCGAAATTGCGCGCTTTGAGATCGGCCTGAACCTGCATCGCGTATGGCGGACCAAGGACGGCTACTTTGTCGGCTCAAACTTTCCCAGCGACCCTGACTTCATCAAGAAAGAGACCAACTTCGATCCCAACAACATGGGCAGCTCAATGAATGCCCGTCACCAGCGCTGGGAGGAACTGATGGCGCAGAACAAGGGGCAGATCGATGTCGAGATGGCGAAGAAATTTCTCGCCGACCACTGGGACAGCTACGAAGGCAAGGAAGACCGCGACGAGCGTTCCCTCTGCGGCCACCTCGCCAACTCGCCACGAGGCGCGCCCGAGTGGGAGCGGCCACCGTATGCTCCCGACGGCGCCGTAACGGCCCAGGCCGCTGACAGCACCATGGCGAAGAACATGAGCCTGCAAGCAAAGGCCGGTTACCCTTGTGGGGAGGATTTCATCGCTGACAAATTCCTGAAAGAGCACCCCGAATTTGACTGGCAGCGGTCCGTCTTGCGCGACATGAAGGGCAATCCCTGGGCCGAGTTCAAGGCCGCGGATAAACCCTGAAGCCATTTTTTTCGCCTGTCATCCTGAGCGACGAGCGCAACGAGGAGTCGAAGGACCCCTATGGCCGCCAGCAATCACAGGCGTCTTGTTGTCCTGGGCGGTTAGCCTGTGATTTGTGGGGATTTCTTTGCCACGATAGAGATCCTTCGACTCCTCGTCCGGTCGCCACGACGACCGGACTTGTCGCTCAGGATGACACCCGGAAAGCCTGCAACTTACGTGTTGCAACAAGCATCTAAGTGAATCGAGCTGGGAGGTTGGCTGACCGCTCTGTCTTGAGGAGGATGCCCATGTTTCACAAGCTTTTTTCCACTTCAAATGACTTTGTACTTACCATCGTGCGTCTGGTACTCGGCGTGACCTTCTTCATGCATGGCGCGCAAAAAATGTTGGGCTGGTTCGGAGGATATGGTTTTCACGCCACGATGGGGACGTTTACCCATTACTTGGGAATTCCGGCGCCGCTGGCGTTCCTGGCAATTTGCGCCGAATTCTTCGGCGGCCTCGGACTTCTGGTCGGTTTGCTCAGCCGCATCGCCGCGCTGGGCATCATGGTCAATATGCTGGTCGCCATCGCAACCGTCCATCACGTAAATGGGTTCTTCATGAACTGGACGGGCCAGCAAAAAGGCGAGGGATTTGAATTCCATCTCCTGGCGATAGCGCTGGCCATCGTTGTGTTGATCAAAGGTTCGGGCGCCGTTTCCATCGATCGCGCGATAGCCGGCGAATAGCTGCAGGGCTGTCAGCCAGCATCCACCTTCAGGGCGTCCTCGGCGGAGGACGGTACGGCAGCAGCACTTTCACGATGCAGCCCCGCGTGTCCCGGCGATTGGCCAGTCCGATGGACCCTCCATGGGCTTCGGCGATCTGCTGCGACAGCACCAACCCGATCCCAGAACCGCCCGGCTTGGTGGTATAGAACGGAACAAAAGCGTTGCTCGGATTGAGCAGGCCAATGCCGTTGTCTTCCACGATCAGCGCGAGCTTGCGATCGTACTGTTCCCATCGCATGGAAACCTTGGGAGCTGCGGTTTCCGAATCCGCATGGGCCGACTGTGCCTGCTCCAGTGCGGCATCCACAGCATTGCGCACCAGGTTGATCAGCATCTGTTCAATGAGGTCGGGATCGATCATCAAGGCACGCTCGGGGCCCGGCACGATCTCGACGTTGAGACGAGTTTCCAGGACAGCAACGCGTTCCAATAGTGGCCGCAACTCCACCGGTTGCAGAGTGGGTGACGGCATCTGCGCCAGCCGCCGATAAGACTGCAGGAAGCGGTGCAGGGAAGCGGTGCGCGATTCGATGATGTTGAGTCCGCGTTGAAAATCCGCGTTCTGCTCCTCCGGCAATTGCGGCAGCGGCAGGCGCGAAGCCAGGCTTCCAGCAATTGAAATGATGGGCGCCAGCGAATTGTTAAGCTCGTGACCCAGAACGCGGATCAGGCGCTGCCATGCACTGCGCTCTTCTTCGCGCAGGGCGCGGCTCACGTCGGAGAGCACGATCAGTTTATGGGGCACGCCGTTTTGGCGAAAGGAACTCTGGCGCACCATCCAGCGCGCATTGGGAGTCGAGTAGGGCAGCGCGACCAGGGTTTCGTTTCTGGCTTCGAAGCAAGCATTCAGTTCGAGTTCCGCGGCCGTCTTCCCTAGCAGCCGGGCGGATGGCTGTTGCAACAGCCGTTCGCCGGCCGCGTTCACTAGACGCAGGACGTGATCGGGATCGAAGGTAAACAGCGGAGCGTCGATCTCATCGACCACCCGTCGCAAAAGTGCGGTCGCTTCAATGGTCTGAATGCGCTGCTCGGTCAGGATGTCGGCCAGCGCATTGATCTCGAGCGCCAACTCGCCGAGCGCATCGTTGGCTACCGCCCCTCGCGCGCGAAAGGAATAGTCTTCTTCACGCAGCGCGCCTACCACGTTGGTCAAAGTCTGCAGCGGCCGCACGATCTGGTCGAGCAGCGCCAACGTGAGCACCAGCCAAAGGAAAAACTCAAGCGCCATCAGCGCTATTCTTACGTCGCGCGTCCAGGGCTGCGTCCAGATGAGGATGGTGCCGAAGGCAATACCCGGAAGGGCCGCCAATACGGCGAACAAAGCGATACGTTTTTCGAAGAGCAGCCTCGATCTTCGAGAGCGAGCGCGGGGAGTTCGGGCTGCGGACTTGGGGTTGCCGCCTGAACTAGAGTCCATACCGCTCCATCCGGCGGTAGAGAGCGCCACGGCTCAGGCCCAGGGCCTCAGCCGCCTGACTGACGTTGCCGTGGAAGCGCTGCAGCGCTTTGCGAACCAGGATGCCCTCGACTTCTTCGATGCTGAGTTCTTCCAGGTTCTGCCCTTGTGGGCGCTGCACATTCAGTCCCAGGTCGGAGACTTGAATCTCGCCGGTGTGGCACATCAGCACCGCGCGTTCCAGGGTGTGTTCCAGTTCGCGCACGTTGCCTGGCCACGCATATTGCATCATGTCTGCAGCGCGGGCGGGGCGAACCCGGTCACGGCCGCGCGATATCGGGTTGCATAGCGCGAGAGGAAATGTGCTGCCAGCGCTGCAACATCTTCGCGGCGATCGCGCAGGGCGGGGATATGGATCTCGACCGTGTTCAGCCGGAAAAGGAGGTCCTCTCTAAACTGACCTGCGGCAAATGCGGTTTGCAGATCGAAGTTTGTGGCCGAGATAACGCGCACATCCATCCGCTTCGTTCGGGACGAGCCGACGCGCTCGATCTCGCCCGTCTCCAGCACGCGCAGCAGTTTGGCCTGCTGGCGCATGGGAACATTTCCAATCTCATCGAGAAAGATGGTGCCATTGTCGGCCAGTTCAAAGCGTCCGATGCGGTCGGTGCGCGCATCGGTAAACGCACCTTTCACGTGGCCGAACAGTTCGCTTTCGAAGGTGCCCTCAGGCAGGGCGCCCGTGTTGACGGCGACCAGGGGCATGGAAGCCCGCGCCGACAAAGCATGTAAAGTCTGGGCTACGATCTCCTTGCCGGTGCCATGTTCGCCGGTAACCAGCACATTGGCGTCGGAGGGCCCGATGCGCGCAATCGTCTGCAAGACCGGCTGCATGGAAGGAGCGGCGGCAATGAACTCGGGACGCCCTTCGGCGCGCAGGAGTTTCGTTTCGGCTTCCAGGCGTTGGGTGCGTTGCAGCGCGCGATGCAGTTCGACCTGAGTGCGCAGGATCGCCAACAGGCGCTCGTTCTCCCACGGCTTCTGAATGAAATCGCGCGCGCCGCGTCGCATGGCCTCGACCGCCAGTCCAACGTTGCCCCAGGCCGTCATCACGATGACCGGGATGCTGCTGTCCAAGGCCACGATCTCGGAGAGCAGATCCAGCCCTTCCTGACCCGAGGTGGTATCACGGGTGTAGTTCAAGTCGATCAGCACGGCATCGTAGAAGTCGCTGGCGAGAGCTTCCCGCACCGCTGCCGGGGACTTTGCGGTGTCAACTTCAAAGCCCTCGGGACGCAGCAGCAGTTCGATGGCTTCGAGAATGTGCGGTTGATCATCGGCCGCGAGAATCCGGCCGGCTTTCTGCCGATCACGGGTTGCGTGTGCGGCGTCTTGGACCGTCTCCGCGGGGCCTTGGCTCTGCGTCTTGGGCAACGTGCTCTCCGTCAGGGTGCGGTGCCGTTCACCGCATCCTGGATCTGAATGCCATTATCTTCCAGAGTAGTTCCAGTGGCGCGTTGTAACTCGAGCTTGGACTTCTGGTAGGCCGTCGTGGCATTTACCAGATCGAGTTCGGCAACCGCGAGGTCGCGCTGCGCGGTCAAGGTCTGGAAGCTCGAGCCTGCGCCGAGGGTTTGCTCTTTCTGCATGATGGTAAACGTCTTGTCCGCGAGATCGCGCGCTTTCTTCGCCGCTTGCACCCGGGCGCGACCCTGCTCAAGAGCATATTGCGCGTTGCGCACTTCGATGCGAATTTGTTTCTTCAATTGTTGCAGGCGCAACTCGGACTGACGGTACTCCAACTCCGAACGATACTGGTCGGCCTTGGCAACTCGATTACGGATGGGGAGGGTCAGGTTAAAGCCCACAAAATAATCCGGCGCCGAATTGTTGAATGCATCACCGAAAGCTCCCCCAAAACAGCAAGGCGCAGTGGTGGTGTTGGGAGTCAGATAGTAAGCCGGATTCAACTCTCCCGCCAGGCCCGTACCGCCGTAAAAGCCCACCAGGGCAAGGGTTGGCAGCAATGCGTTCTTGGCCGCCTGACGGCTGATCTGGCGGTTCTGCAGGTCAATCTGCGTTTCTGAGAGCTCCGGGCGATCTTGCAAGGCCATCGTGATCAGGTCCTGGGTCGATTTGTCGGGCACCGTTTCCGTTGGTTCCAGTCGGTCCGTAGGAATTACCGGCATCGATTCCAGCACGGGGTCGTCGAGGTTCTTGGTGAGCGCATTCTTGATCAACGATTCCTGCAACTGCAAATTCGTCTTAGCGACAGTCAGGTCCTGATCGCGCCTGGATACCTCGGCTTCGGCGCGCATGACATCCATGGCGGGAATTGCCTCCAGTTGTAGCTGCTTCTGGGCGTTTCCCAAACTCTGCTGGGCAAATGCGAACGACTGCTCGTTGACGCGCTCTTCTTCGTAGGCGCTCACCAGGTCCCAATAGATATTGGCAATCTGCGTCACGGTTGCGATCACCTGGTTCTTGAAGGCGATGTCGGAGATCTTCTTGTTGTTGCGCGCGATGCGCAAGAAGCGCAGGTTCGGGCCGGTCCCAAATCCCGCCAGGAGTTGTTGCGTGAATTGTGCGCGGTAATAGGTTCCCAGTTGCGGGCTCAGACTGCTGAAAATACTGTTCGTGACCTGCCGGTTGTTGTCCACCTCGAACGAGAAGGTCGTGCCGGTGGAAAACGATTGCGTGTAATTGACATTCACCTGCGCGGTGTTTAATTGCAATTGCGGGACGCCATAGATCTGCAGGTTGGCAAGCGGTGTGGTTTGATGCTCCAGCCCGCTTATCGCCGTAACCGTTGGGTCATACGACTGCACTGGAGTTCCAGCGCCCAGGGTGGACTGCACCAGACCGGCAGCGCCGGCGCCCGCTCCTCCGGCGCCTCCGGTTGTACCGCCGGCGCCTGCGCCCGGTGCGCCCGTTCCAAAGCCACCTACACCACCGCCCGGCGTGCCTCCCACGACACCGGTGTTGACGCCGCGGAAGGAAGCGCCCGCCTTGGTTCTCTGTATATCGGTGTCGGCGATGGGCAGGTTATAGCGGGCGATGGCCAGATCGAGATTATTTTCCAGCGCCAGCGCGATCGCGTCCTGCAACGAGATATACAGCTTGCCGTCGCGGATGAGGCGGTCAATGCGTGACGAGTTTCGCAAATTCGGTTCGGGCACCTGGCTCGGCGCATACGCGTCGAACAGGTTATGCGAGTGGGGAATCGCTAGGCGCGCCGGAGTATGTATGGAAAGCTCTGCAGGCGTCGAGTTGGAGGGCTGCGGCGTCGGCGCATTCGGCATCTGTGCAGGGGGCGAATCAGCCGGCGCTTGGGTCTGCGCTTGAGCACCCACCAGCAAACAACAGAGGAAAAGCGCCAGGATCGGCGACTTGAAGAGACGCTGCATCATGAACGGACCGCCTCTCCGCTCGGTGCGAGAGCTGGATTCGAGGTGTCGCCCACCAGCCATCCGTCGCGCATTTGGATGGTGCGGGTCCCATACGACGCGTTGACCTCGGAGTGCGTGACTTGCACGATCGTCGTTCCTTCGCGATTCAGTTGTGTGAACAGCTCCATGATTTCCTTGGCTTGGCTGGAATGCAGATTGCCGGTAGGTTCGTCGGCCAGCAGCAGAGCCGGCTTGTGAATGACCGCCCGGGCGATGCCCACCAACTGCTGCTGCCCGCCGGAAAGCTGGTTGGGATACAGGTCCTTCTTGGCGACGATCTTGAAATGATCGAGCGTTTCGGCCACCATGCCTTGTCTCTGACTGCGTGGGATGTCCTTGTAGGACAGAGGAAGATCAATGTTCTCTTGCACCGTCAGGTCGTCGAGCAGGTGATAGCTCTGAAAGACCATCCCGATATTGCGTTTGGCCAGTTCGGCGCGCTCTTTGCGCTTCATCGCGTGCACGGCCGCCTCGCGAAACCAGTACTCGCCCGCCCATTGATCGTCGAGCAAAGCCAGCACGTTCAGCAGCGATGACTTGCCCGCTCCCGACGGCCCCATGACGGTGACAAATTCGCCTTCGCGGATCGTAAGGTCAACCCGGCGCAACACCCAGGTTTGGCCGGCGCCGGTTTTATAGCTGCGTTCGACATTGTTGAGTTGGATCATGGTCGAGTGATTAGCAACTAGCAATTAGCAACTAGCTTTCGGACGTCAGCAATGCAGCTCCTAGTGATGTTCGTCCATTTCGAGTGCAGGTTCTCGATCCGGCCGTTTAAGCTAATTGCTAGCTGCTAGTTGCTAGTCGCTATTGCGTCTCCTGCATCAGTCTGCGCAGCTCTTCCTCGGCGACAACCTTGCCGTCAAACAAATGGATTTCGCGCTCTGCATGCGCGGCGAAACGAGGATCGTGGGTCACCATGCAGATGGTAGCGCCTTCACGATGCAGCTTTTGCAGCAGTTCCATCACCGCTTCGCCATTGCGCGAGTCCAGGTTTCCGGTAGGCTCGTCGGCCAGCAGGATGGAAGGCGAACCGGCCAGCGCTCGCGCTACGGCGACACGCTGCTGCTGACCGCCAGACAATTGCGAGGGATAATGCCGTAGCCGGTGGGCCATGCCGACGCGCTCCAGCGATTCCACCACCCGCCGTTTGCGCTCGGGGCCGGGCATGCCGTCGCGATAGGTCAGCGGCAGCTCGACGTTCTCGTACACCGTGAGATCGCCGATGAGGTTGAAGCTCTGGAAGATGAATCCGATTTCGCGATTGCGAATACGAGACCGATCCGCGAAATCCAGGTTCGCGACCGGCTGCCCGTTCAGTTTGTAGTCGCCGGCGGTGGGCGTGTCGAGCAGCCCGATGATGGAGAGCAAGGTTGACTTGCCGCAGCCCGAGGGCCCGGACATGGCGACATACTCGCCTTTGCGCACCATGAGATGAACGCCAGCCAGGGCGTGGGTTTCGACTTCATCGGTGTAAAAAACCTTGGTGAGATTTTCAATCTCAATTAGCGGGGTTGCTGCATCGCTCATGTTGTCTTCCTTTGATCGCTCTTCGCGCTTCGCAGTTCGTAATCTCGCATCGTCCCTGCTTGTTTTCTTTAACACCCGTCCACCGTCACGCGAGCCAGTCACTTCAATCCGAAAAGCGAAAGGCTAATAGCGAACCGCGGCATTCCCTACTCCAGCCGTACGCGGTCGGTGTTGTCCCAGCGCGACATATCTGAAAGAATGACCGTATCGCCCTCGTGCAGTCCGGAGTCGATTTGAATCAGGTTGACCGAGGCGCGCCCGGTCTTCACCTGTACCCGCGTCGCTCCCTTGCCGTCGGGATCAAGTTTGAACATGGAAACCGTGCTGGTTTCCTGACCGAAAGCCGGGCGTCCCACATAGAGCACGTTCTCCAGTCGCTCCAGGTCGATAGTGCCATCCACGCTCAGATCGGGGCGCGCACCTTTGGGTAATTCGCCTGTCAACTTCACATCGACCGTTACTGTGCCATTCTGCACGCCGGGATCGACACGACTTACTTCACCGGGTATCACGCCGTTGTGGGTGTCCACTGATGCGGGCTCGCCGATCTGGACATCACGCGCCTGCGTCTCGGGAATCTTCAGTTCAGCCATGAGGTGATTCGGTTGCACAATCCTTGCCAGCTCAGCACCCGGTAGCACGTGCTGGCCGACCTGCAACGGCAAGTCCACCAGGACGCCCGTAACCCCAGCTTGTACTTTCAGGCGCTGCAACTGCGTCTGCTTGAGGCCGGCCAGCGCGCGCATTTCTTCCACCTTGGCTTGTTGCACGGCCAACTGCGAGGCGATGGCCTTGGCGTTGATCTGCAAACGCTGGTCCTCGATGTCGTTGCGCGTGACCAGTTCCTCGGCCTTGCCCGCGGAAGCCTTGGCGGCCAAGCCGGAAATTACGCCAAGATCATAGAGCGCTTTATCGGTTTGCGCCTGCCGCTGCGCCTCGGCGTAATCGGCGTTGACCGTGGCGGCGCCAGCTTTTTGTGTCATCAGATCGCTGTCGAGCTTTACCTTCAGGCTCTGGTACTCGGCTTCGGCGGCCTTCACCTGTAACTGTGCATCCAGCGCCTCCTGCTCGAGTTGAGGATTACTCATCTCCACTAAGACGGTGTTAGGTTCAACCAACGATCCGGGAAGTTTAACGATTCGGATGACCGTGGCTTCAGTCTCGGCAGGAATTTGCCGGACATCTTCATGACTGGGAATCAGAGTACCCAAACCGCGCACTTGGCGAAGCATGGAGCCCCGCTTCACGGTGTCAGTCCAAATGGTGCTGCGATCAACGCTCGGTGCGGCGGGCTTCAGCCGCGAGATGCCGACAGTGACGCCGATCAAGACCACGAGCGCAATACTGGCCCACAGTATCTGCCGGCGGCGCTTTTGACGCTTCAATTCAGGACGGGCGATATCCATCACGCCTTCGTAATGCAACTGGAGAACCATTGTCAGTCAACATTAGTTCTCGCGTTCTCAGTGGGTTAAGGGAGTCATGCATTTTGTGGAGTGAGGGCCTATGTCCCCCCACGGATTGTAATGTCCAATTTCGGACAGTACAACCTAAACCCGCCTTCGTCGGCGAACAGGGCGACTATTCCAAGCTTTGAACCGATCGGCGGGGTGGATTGGAATTGACGCTTCGTCCTGGAATTGTCATTACGAGCGAAGCGAGGAATCTGCTGTTGTTTGCGCTTGTAATGACGCAGGGGGAAAACAGCAGATCCCTCGCAGCCAAGGCCGTTCGTGATGACAACTTAGAAATCGCGCAGTCGGACATCGCTTTTGCAGTACTCCATAGTCCCCTACAAGAACGTGAATTCATCTCGACGCAAGCCGCTCCACTGTCATAAAGTTCAGCTTCAAGATTGTCTAAGGCCGGTCGCGTCCGCTTATGACTGCAACTAGTATTGCGGTTCCAACGGAAATCGGGAAGGCGCCAGAAACGTCGGCGCGACTGGTCTCGCTGGACGTCTTTCGCGGCGCCACCATCGCGGCCATGATCCTGGTCAACAACCCGGGAAACAATGCTTCCTATGGGCCGCTTCGGCACGCGAAATGGAACGGGTGGACCCCAACCGACCTGATTTTCCCCTTCTTCCTCTTTATTGTCGGCGTTTCGCTCGTGCTTTCCTTTCGATCGCGACTGAGACGCGGGGATTCCACGCGATCGCTGGTCTGGCACGCGTTGAAGCGTAGCCTGACGATCTTCGCTCTCGGACTGCTATTGAACGGACTTCCTTCTTTCCATCTTGCGACATGGAGAATCCCCGGCGTTTTGCAACGCATTGCGCTCGCCTATTTCGCCGCCGCGATGATTACGCTTTACTGCAAGACCTATGCGCGCGCGCTATGGATTGCAGCCCTGCTGGCGGGTTACTGGTTACTGATGCGATATTTACCGGTTCCCGGATACGGAGTGCCTGGCCGCGACATGCCCTTTCTTGATCCCAACGCCAACCTTGCGGCATACCTCGACCGGAAGCTGATGATGGGCCATCTGTACGAAGGGACGCGCGATCCCGAGGGTGTGCTCAGTACCTTGCCGGCGGTTGCGACAACGCTCTGCGGTGTTCTGACTGGGCAGTGGCTGGGCTCGAATCACAGTCGATTGCAAAAGATGGCGAGAATGTTCGCCGCGGGTGCGATCGCGGTGGTTGCCGGGGAAGTTTGGAGCATCTGGTTTCCCATCAACAAGAACCTGTGGACCAGCTCGTATGTGCTGTTTTCGGCGGGATGCGCGCTGCTTTGCCTGGCCGTCTGTTACTGGACCGCGGACATCTACCAGCATCGCGGCTGGTGGACCACGCCGCTTGTCATCTTCGGCACGAACGCCATTGCCGCATATGTTTTGTCGGAGCTAGTGGGAGTGCCGATGCGTTGGCAGGACTACCTCTTCCAGCATTGCTTCGCGCGATGGTCTCCCGCCACGGCGTCGCTGCTGTACTCGCTCACCATAGTGGGACTATGTTTCCTGCCTATCTGGTGGATGTATCGACGAAGAATTTTCCTGAAAGTCTGACGGCTGGAATCGTTTAGCGATTCCCGCGCGTGCCGCTAAGAGCCTTACATGACGTTGCTTCGCGCGAGGTGCGCGCCATTGACGGCCTATCCCCGCTGACCTAATATCCGGAGCAATGGCAATGCAAGCTCCCAGCAGCGGCCAAGTGTTGGGGCACTACCGGCTAATCGAGCAGATAGGCGCCGGGGGCATGGGTGTGGTCTTTCGCGCCCATGATGGACAACTGCAGCGCGATGTCGCGGTCAAGATCCTGCCCACCGGATTGTTTGCCGACGATGCCGCCCGCAGACAGTTCCGCACCGAGGCGCTGGCGGTTGGCAAGCTGAGTCATTCCAACATCGCCATGGCCTTCGACTTTGGGGAGGAACGTGGCATTGACTACCTGGTCACGGAATACATCCCCGGGGTCAACCTGGACCAGATGCTGGGCCAGCAGCCGCTTCCGCAGAAGGAAGTGCTGGAATTGGGCATACAGATGGCGCGCGGATTAGAAGCCGCGCATCGCGAGCATGTCATCCATCGCGACCTTAAGCCGGGGAACCTCCGGGTCAACCCCGACGGCCAGTTGAAAATTCTCGACTTTGGCCTGGCCAAGCTGGTTGAACCCATAGAACTGGCGGAGACGGCCAACCTCAACACCAGTCTCTCGGTTACCGGAACCTTGCCCTACATGGCGCCCGAGCTATTGCGGGCCGAGACTGCCGATGCCCGCTGCGACATTTGGGCAGCCGGCACAGTGCTTTATGAAATGGCGACCGGTAAGCGTGCTTTTCCGGACCGTCAGCCGTCGCTGCTGATCGATGCCATTCTGCATTACGATCCAGTGCGGCCTTGCCTGATTAATCCTGAGGTTTCGGCCGCTTTAGAAATGGTGATCCTGAAGGCGTTGGATAGGGACCCCGCTCTGCGCTATCAGACGGCGCGGGAGTTGCGGGCCGACCTTACCCGGATCCTCTCCGGCGATGAGCTGGCGACGGAGACGGTCCGTCGCACCAAAGTTTTCGCAGTTCAGCGCAAGGCCCGCAATCGAAAGGCTGCATTGGTTCTGGCAGGTGTATTGCTGGCAGGAATCGCAGCCGGATACGGCGTCAAGCGCTGGTGGCCAACCTCTATCTCAACCCAGCAGCAGATTATGGCGGTGTTGCCCTTCGACACCGTAGGTCAGGACCCGGCGACCAGCGCTCTCGGTCTGGGGTTGACCGAAACCCTTACCGCCAAGCTTGTCCAGGCCAGCAGCACGGATGCTATCCAGGTAGTGTCGCCGCGTGATCTGCGCGATCAGGGAGTGAAGACCGCCGAAGACGCTCGCCGCGAGTTCGGCACCGATTTGGTTCTGGAGAGCAGCCTGCAGCGCTCCGGCCAGACCATACGTGTCAACTGCTATCTGGTTGACTCCAAGACCCATCGGCAGATCGCCGCCCGCAGCATGACCGTGGATGCCGGCGACACGTTCGGACTGCAGGACCGCGTGGTCAGCGAGACCCTGGACATGCTGCCAACGCAAATCAAACCGGAGCAACGCCGCAAGTTGAGCGTCCGTCAGGACACTCAGCCAGCGGCTTACGAGGCGTACATCCAGGGCCGCGGATATCTGCAGGAATATGAGAAGCCGGAGAACGTGGATAGCGCGATCGCGGCCTTCAGGCAGGCGCTGAAGATAGACCCAAACTATGCGCTGGCGTATGCCGCATTGGGAAACGCCTATTGGACCGGTTACCAGCAGTTCAATAAGAGCAAGGACTGGATCGACAACGCCTCACGCAATTGTGAGAAGTCTTTGTCCCTTAATTCGGACTTGGTGGAGGGGCATGTCTGCCTGGGCAATGTGCTGAATGGGACGGGGAAGTATGAGCAAGCCGTGCAGGAGTTCCAGCGCGCGGTAGCTGCGAATTCCGACAGCGAAGAAGCCCTGCGCGGATTGGCGCTCGCCTATACCAACGTCGGTAACTTCGCGTCGGCGGAATCAACCTACAAGAAGGCCATCGATCTGCGTCCCAATTACTGGGGTGTGTATAGCTGGATGGGACTGTTCTACTACAATCAGGCGCGCTATGCCGATGCCACCACCATGTTCCTCAAGGCGACCGAGCTAGCGCCCGACAACTATGAGGGATACTTCACCCTGGGTGGCATTTACGTCACGCAAGGTCGTTATCAAGAAGCGATAGACGCTTTCAAACGCTCGATTGATCTGCGCCCCAGCGCATACGCCAGCAACAATCTTGGGTATGCTTATATCTTGATGCACCGCTTTCCGGAGGCGATCGCTGCGCTGGAACAAGCGCTGAAGCTGGACAACAGCGATTGGCAGATTTGGGGAAATCTGGGGGACGCGCTTTACTGGAGTCCGGAGCAGCGTGCACAAGCGCCGGCGAAATATCGCCAGGCCATCTCGATCGCGCTTTCCAAGCTGCAGGTGAATCCCCGGGATGCCGAAATCCTGGCCTACGTGGCCAACTATTCCGCCATGCTGAATGATCGCGCGGCCGCCTTAAGCTATGTGCAGAAAGCCCTCGCCCTCGGTCCCCGCAAGGGAGAGGTCTTGTTCAGGGCGGCCATTGTTTACAATCACTTCAACCAGACCGAACAAGCCCTCGCTTACCTGAAGCAAGCCGTCGATGTGGGCTACTCGCGCGCCATTGTCAGGGATACGCCTGACTTTCAGACTCTGCAACAAAACCAGCAGTTCCAGTCGCTAGTCCGAAATCCCTGAACCATCCACCGCTTACCTCATGATCAGGCCGTTATTTCCCACGACGCAGGCGTTGCCGCCAATAGTGACCGAGGTATAGACCCAATTGGTGCCAGACGGAGTACCCGCATTCACAGTCCCGGTACACAGCGATCCTGAAGCAGTAGGGATGCTGCAAGATGCAAATGGGCAATTGGCAGGAAGTTGTACCGCAACGGCCGTGCCCGGGCTCGCGCCTGCAAAGCAGGCGCCGGCCGAATCGATCTGGACCAGGCCAGCGGCGCCGTTCTGCAAACAGTTGTTATTAGAAGCGGTAAGCTGGATAGACTTTGCTCCCCCGACGTTGCGGTTGGGGCTGCAGCCTGAAAAAACGACCACAACTGACAGAGCAAGAACGACTACGAAACGACCCCGGTGCAGAGACATTTAATCCTCCTTCACAGAGTGAAATCGTGAGCCGTACAAACTGTAGCACGCTGTTGGCCGCTGTCAAATGGGAACTCTGGCCACATACGGGGCATACCTGATCGCCCAGAGTCTTTCCGTATTCCTCCGTCACCATCAGCCGGCTGGCGCCTGCGTTCACTGGCCGTTCAGCTCTCCCTTGACATCCAGGTTCCGGATGAGCCGGTGCAGGTAGTTGGGATGAAGCCCGAGCAGTTTGGCGGCCTCCGTGTAATTGCCCTTGGTTTGCGCCACCGCGTCAATGATCAATTGCCGCTTAAGCTGGTTGACTCGGGCATGATAGTGGACGGCGTTTGTCTCCGCCGGCTGCACCTCCATCAGGGCTGCGGGTAAATCATCGGGAAGAATTTCATCTGTCAGGCCCAACACCATGGCGTGTTCGATGGCATTCTCCAGTTCGCGCACATTTCCCGGCCAGCGATAGGCCATCAGCAACGCCCGCGCCTCCGGGGAGATGCCTTTGAGCGGTCGTTTGCATTTCTCCGCATACTTGGCGGCGAAGTAAATGGCCAGCAGCGGAATGTCGTCGGGACGTTCCCGCAAAGGAGGGACCACCATCGAGACCACGTTCAGTCGATAATAGAGGTCCTGGCGGAACTCGCGGTCCTTGATGGCCTGTTCCAGGTCCTTATTAGTGGCGGTCAGCACTCGGGCATCGAACTTCAGGCTGCGGGTGCTTCCTACGCGCTCGAATTCGCGCTGTTGCAAGACCCGCAGCAGCTTGGCTTGCAGCGGAGGGGAAAGTTCGCCAACTTCATCCAGGAAAACCGTGCCGCCTTCGGCTACTTCCAGTTTGCCTTTCTTAGTCGCAATCGCGCCCGTGAAGGCGCCCTTCTCGTGTCCGAATAATTCGCTTTCCAGCAGGGCCTCGGGAATGGCAGCGCAGTTGATGGCGACGAACGGTTTGCCGGCCTGCGGACTGTTGTGGTGGATGGCGCGCGCCACCAGTTCCTTGCCGGTACCGCTTTCCCCGCGAATAAGGATGGCGGAATCTCCGGCGGCCACCTTGGCGATGAACTCCTGCACCTTTCGCATGGAATCACACTCGCCCACAATGACGCCGTCCAGGTCCAACTCAGTTTGCAGCCGGCGATTTTCGCTGCGCAGGCTCTCCAAGGCAAGAACGTTCTCCAGAGTGACGGCAGCGATTCCGGCGACGGAGGTGAGAAAGTTGACGTGGTCCTCCTCAAATCTTTTTCCCGCGCCGTGCGCAATCAGGTACAGAACTCCTATCGTGCTTTCCACTGCGGTCAGCGGCACGCAGAGAACGCTCTCCGCATTGCGCGATTGCGCCGAGGGCCTGCTGATAATGGCCGAGTGCTCCCACAGCGCGCGCTGCACAATTTCCCGCCGGATCTCCAGGAGAGGGGAATCGACGCCCTTACGGCTCCAAGTACAACTCGAGCCAGGATCGTCGTCGGCCTGGCGGGTGATTACGACCGCGGCGGAATCGGCCGGAACCACTTCGCAAATCAGTTCCAGAAGCCGCCGCTGCAGGGTCTCCAGGTCGCGGATGGAATTAATGATGCTGGCGACCTTGAACAGGGCATTCAGATCGCGCGCCATCCGGCCAACGGCGGTGCCGAAGTTCGAGTCAGATGGTAAGAGATTTGTACTCGTGGTGGTTAGAAGATTGCCCGGCGGCTCATCCCGAAACTGCACCATCCGCGAAATCAAACCGTCGTCTTCTCCGATTAGAAACACCAGCTCGCAATGGCCAACCCGAATCGTGTCTCCATGACCCAACAGCTTTCGCCGTACCGGTATGCCGTTCACGAAGGTCCCGTTGTGGCTATCCAGGTCAACCAAATGGAAGGCCGCGTCGGTTTCGCTGATGGAGAAATGCTTCCGCGACACCGCGCGGTCGTGCAGGCATAAGTGATTGCTGGAATCGCGACCCACCAAGAACTGGCTGGCAGTCAGCCGCACCACTGTACCTTTCGCCGCGCCAGATACCACCACAACCCTGGAGTCCACGGACTGCCTCCGGGCTGCTAGTTTAGCCCAGTCCTGGCGAATCGACGGAATGAAAATCGCATGCCCGACTAACACAATGGATAGTCGGGCCTATCCCTTCGGATACGCCCAAGCCACCCAATGCAGGGCCCCAAAGTGGGTACGTCATGCTCCGCCAATGCAAGGCGCTGGAAACAAGGGAGAAGGATGACCATCTGCGGCCCGCTGCTGGCTTGGCATCAAGGTTGCAATATCGCAATGCGTCACAGCAAGCTGCCGGTACCAAGAACGGGCCACGGAGCGGCTGTAAACCACTTCAATCTAGGTTCCTGGCACAGGAGCCCCCAAGGGGGAGTTATGAAAAGCAAAATCTACGGAGCCCTCGCGATGCTCGCAGTGGCTCTTATCGTTGGCTTGCCTTTCGTGCAAGCACAATCCCGCGTGCAGGCGGATGTGCCTTTTGCCTTCCGACTGAACGATGAAGCGATGCCGGCGGGCAATTACCAGATCATAGCGCTGGACGAGCAAGTACTTGAAGCGTGGAACCTGGATGCGCGGCGTGGCCAGTTGCTGTTGAAACAGATCTCGATACAGTCTTCCCAGGCGAAGAGCCCGAGGCTGGTGTTCCACAAGTACGGCGAGCAGTACTTCCTGAGCGAAATCTGGTACGGCGACAGCCACTACGGCATCGCGCTTGCCGAGTCGAAGCTGGAGAAAGAAGTGAAGATGGCGCGCAACGGTCTTCCCAGCGCGCCAGAAACCGTGATTGTTGCGATGAAGTAGTTGTAGCGCCACGAACCAAGAAACCCGGAGTTGGGGGAGCTCCGGGTTTCTTTCATTTGATGTATGGCTGAGGGAAGATCGATGCTCACCAAGCGCGGCGCGGTCCGCGCAATACGCGCGCTGGAAGCAGGATGATGGCCTTCAACAATTCCAGCACCCCTTCGACGGCAAATCCCAGGAGCCGGAACGGCAATAGAAACAACCATACCAACGGGTAAAGCACCAGAACGAGCAACGCCAGCGGCCAGCAAAAGAACAATAAGATGCACCAAAGAAGGAAGGTCAGCATAATTCCTCCTCTCTGTAAATACGTTACACCCGGCCGCGAAGTTCCGTGCCGCTAACCGTGGCCACCTCCGCCGCTAAGCTCGCGCACGATGGAGCCGACAAACGCCTTTGCGTCGCCGAACAGCATGAGTGTGTTGTCGAGGTAATAGAGCGGATTGTCGATCCCGGCAAATCCCGGACTCATGCTGCGCTTGATCACCATGACCGTACGGGCTTTGTCCACGTCCAGAATCGGCATACCGTAGATCGGGCTTCCCACGTCGCTGCGCGCGGCCGGATTGGTGACGTCGTTGGCGCCGATCACCAGCGCGACATCCGTCTGCGGGAAATCCGGATTGGCCTCATCCATGTCCATCAGCTTGTCGTAGGGGATGTCGGCTTCCGCCAGCAACACGTTCATGTGCCCGGGCATGCGGCCCGCGACCGGGTGAATGCCGAATTTCACGTCCACGCCCTTCTTGGTCAGCACGTCATACAGTTCGCGGACCTTGTGCTGCGCCTGCGCCACCGCCATGCCATAACCGGGAACGATTACGACTTTGTTCGCGGCCGAGAGGATCGCGGCAGCCTCTTCCGGAGTTGCACTGTGCACGGGCCGGGCCTCGACTGCGGCCGCGGCTGAAGTCTGTACCTGTCCGAACGCTCCGAACAGCACATTGGTGAACGAGCGGTTCATCGCCTTCGACATGTTGACGGAAAGAATGAAGCCCGACGCTCCGTCGAGCGAGCCCGCCACGATCAGAAGCTTGCTATTGAGAACGAAACCCATGGCCGCCGCGGAAAGGCCGGCATAGGAATTCAGCAGCGAGATCACGGTAGGCATGTCGGCGCCGCCGATGGGAACAATCAGCATCACGCCGAACACCAGCGCGATTCCCACCATGAACGGATACAAGACCATCTCCTCCGGATGCAGCACCAGACGAACGGCGATGGCAACAGCAATCGCCAGCATCGCCAGGTTGACGAAGTTCTGCCCCTTATAGGTGATTGGCCGCTGCGGCAGGATCTCCTGAAGCTTGCCCGCGGCCATCAAGCTGCCAGTGACGGTGAGACCGCCGAGAATAACTTCCAGCGAAAGCACCGACATCACGAACGGCGGAACATTGGGGGCGCGGAGGTAGAACTCGGCGGTCCCCACCAGGGTTACGCAAAGCGCGCCAAAGGCATGACTCAGGGCAGTTCGCTGTGGCACCGCGGTCATTCCGACGTTGCCGAGCGGGACGCCAATGATCGCGCCCAGGACCAGTCCAATGGCGAGCCACTTGTAGTCCACGATGCCGTGATACAGAAGCGTGCCGGCAACCGCCAGCACCATTCCCACTTCACCCGCCCAAACACCATGTCGCGCGGTAGTCGGCGAACTCAGCCACTTCAGCGAGAGGATGAAGAGAACAGCGGCGATGATGTAGGTAATCTCAATGAGGTATTCGCTCCCTGGGATCATGGCTTTTGCGTCCGGCTGGATTTGAACATCTTGAGCATTCGGTCGGTGATGATGAAGCCGCCCACGGCGTTGCTGGTGGCAGCGACGATGGCAATCGTGCCCAGCACCGTTGCCAGCGTGGTCTTGTGCTCGCCCGCGAGGATGATGGCGCCGACCACCGCAATCGCGTCTAATGCGTTGGTCAGCGACATCAACGGGGTGTGCAGCAGCGGCGATACCCGGCGAATCACTTCAAATCCGATAAACGCCGCGAGAATAAAAACGTACAGGCTGTTGATCAGGTCAGCCTTGACCATTAGCTTGCCTCCTTCGATTGCGAGACCAGGGCGGGCAGCGAGTAGAACTCCCGCACGCGTGGGTTCACCACTTCACCTCCCTGGGTGATCAGGGTGCTGCGAGTGATTTCATCCTGCAAATCCAGCACAAGTTTTCCATCCTTCACCATGTGCAACAGGAAGTTCGTAACATTCTTGCTGTACATCTGGCTGGCATGATAGGGGACCGTGCTGGCCAGGTTGATGGCTCCCATGATGGTGACACCGTGCTCGACCACCTGCTCACCCGTTTGTGTCAGCTCGCAGTTGCCTCCCCGTTCCGCCGCCAGGTCTACGATGACGGAGCCTGGCGCCATGCCAGCCACCATTTCCTTGGTCACCAGCACCGGCGACTTCTTGCCGGGAACCACAGCCGTCGTGATCACCACGTCGCTCTCGGCGACTACCTTTCCCAGCAATTCGCGCTGCCGCTGATAAAACGATTCGTCCTGCGCCTTGGCGTAGCCGCCGGCATCCTGGGCATCGGCCGCCTCGATGGGAAGTTCCACAAAGCGCCCACCCAAACTGTGGACCTGCTCCTTGACGGCGGGGCGCAGGTCATAAGCCGATACCACCGCGCCCAGCCTGCGGGCGGTTGCGATGGCCTGCAAACCGGCCACGCCGGCGCCGATCACCAGCACTCGCGATGGCGTAATGGTTCCGGCCGCAGTGGTCAACATGGGAAAAATCCTGGGCAGCGTGTCGGCGGCAATCACCACCGCCTTGTAGCCGGCGATGGTTGACATGGAGGAGAGCGCGTCCATACTTTGCGCACGCGTGATGCGGGGCATCAGCTCAACCGAAAAAGCCGAGACGCCAGTCTGGGCAATTGCCTGAACGCTATGGATGTCGCCGAGTGGCCGGAGAAATCCAATCAAAGCTTGACCGCGATGGAGCAGGGGCAAATCCGCAGCGCCAGTCTTGTCATTTGATCCGTAGCACAGGACTTGTACCACCACATCGGCGCGGAACACTTCCTCGCGCGTGGCGACAATCTTTGCGCCTTTATCGATGTACTGCGCGTCGGGGTAGCCGGCTTCCAAGCCAGCCCCGGTTTCGACCAAAACTTCCACGCCAACCTTGGCATAACTCGGGATCACCGCAGGTATAAGTGCTACGCGCCGCTCCCCCGGAAAGCTCTCACGGGGAACACCAACAATCATGGAGTTTCCTCCCTCTCTCTGCGCCTTTGTGGCATCAAAGCCCAGTCGATGTGCCAGGTTCTTGAAATCGACCGGAAGGAAGCATTCTATCTGCACTCCTGCGAAAGTTCATCCCAACCGGACCGCTGCCGGCAAAACAGCCGCGCAGCGGTGGCTTTGGTTTGAGCCGGGCGCGTATCGGGGCCCCCCATGCCACGCCGCCTTTGCGTGGGTTGGGGTGGTCAAGCGCCGGGTAAAGTAGGAGATTTATCCGGGCCGCGGAGCGGGCGTCGCCGCTTATCTTGGATCGCGACGCCAGCGGAATTCTTTCAGTAAACCTCGAACTGGTTCTGGTTATCCCCGAGTGTTAATTCTTGTGAAATGTTGTCTATGCCGTTAAATATAAGATAGTTAGTTAAGAGGCGAGCAGGCTTTTCCTCTGCGGCAGAGTGCTTATCCAGACACCATCCGTGGTAGAAATACAACAACCGCAGGCTTGCTGGAACTTGTAATCTTATCTTCCGCGCTGCCGTGACGCTTTCTTTTGCTGTTTGTTCTTTGCTCTTTGCTCTACGAAAGAACAACGTTCTTTACTCATTGCTCTACGAACGAACAACTCGGAATCCTGCCGAATGCAGTGGCGTCGGTCTCCATAGCGGAGCTCCGGTCCATCTGCGCATCCTGCCTGCTCCCACCGGCACCGGCATCGTCTTCCGTCGCACTGACCTCGACAACTTTGAAGTGGAAGCCATCAGTCGCAATGTTGCCAAAGTCAGTTACGCCACTAGTTTGATGAAGAAAGGCGTGCTCATCTCCACCACCGAGCACCTGCTGTCGGCATTCATCGGAATGGGTGTGGACAATGCGATCGTGGAGCTCGACAACCTGGAACTGCCCATTCTGGATGGCAGCGCGCTACCGTTCGTGGAGATGATTGCCCAGGCGGGCTTGCGCCAGCAACGCCGCAAACGCGTGTATCTCAAGATTCTGCGTCCCTACGAAATGCGGGAAGGCGACAAGTTCATCGGCGTCTATCCGGCGGAGCGATATTCCGTCAGCTACGCCATTGACTTTCCGCACCCGCTGATTGGCAGCGAGAGATTTCAGGTCGCGCTTTCCAATGGCAGCTACGTGAAA
Organism: uncultured Acidobacteriaceae bacterium; assembly: GCA_963737435.1. Classification (GTDB taxonomy): domain Bacteria; phylum Acidobacteriota; class Terriglobia; order Terriglobales; family Acidobacteriaceae; genus Bog-257. The sequence continues at coordinate 196,999 of CAVTSI010000014.1, forward strand.
CAGATCGCGTCGGCGCGGACGTTCGGTTTCCTCGATCAGCAGCACGCCATGCTGAACATGGGCCTCATTCGCGGCGCCTCGCGCGAGAACTGCATCGTGCTCACCTCCGCAGGCATTGACAACCCACCGTTGCGCTACGACGACGAGTTCGTGCGCCACAAGGTGCTGGACCTCATTGGCGATCTCGCTTTGTTCGGCAAGCACATTCTCGGCTACGTCAAAGCCGATCGCGCCGGACACGCCATGCACACCGCCATCGTCTCCCGCATTCTGCGCGATCCCACCTACGCCGAGGAAGTTACTCTCGACGAAGCGGCGGTGGCCGATTGGCCGGCCGAGCCCGTGGCCGCCGCCGACTAGCCTTATCCCACTCTTGACTTGAAACTTGGAACCCGAAACTTGAAACTGTCTCTATGCACCTATTCATCAATGGTGACGAAAAAAGCTTTGCCGGCTCCCTGTCGCTGGCAGACTTGATCGAGCAACTTGGAATGAAGGGCGACCGCGTCGCTGTTGAACTCAATCGCGAGATCGTCTCCCGCTCGCAATGGCCAGAGACAACTCTCAAGGACGGCGATCGTCTGGAGATTGTGCACTTTGTCGGCGGGGGTTAGAAGCAGTTTCGACCAGTTTCAAGTTTCAAGCCGGCAAACCGGCTGGGATTTTCCGATGTACAGGCCCCGAGGCATCGCGGGCGGTCGCACCCGCTTTGGCAACTGCCGCGTCACTGCCAGATGCCAAGTTCCGCTTGCTAAATACCAACTGGTAAATGCCAACTGCTAAGTGCGGCTCCGCCCGCTCGAAACTCGAAACTTCTCTTTGTGAACTGCCGATGAACACTCCTCTCGCGCGGTTGACAATCAGCGGTTAACGATCACTAAACTCAAATGTTTACCTGCACTTGCTGGAAAGTTCCTGAGTGCTTGCGCAATCATGCCGGACTTCTATTTCGCACGCTATCTGCCGTTGTTGATCCACATTCTGATCGCCGGAGGTTTGGCCACGGCGATCGTGCTGCTCTCCTATTTCATCGGCCAGCACAAGTACAACAAGTCCAAGATGGCGCCCTACGAATGCGGCATGGAGCCGGTCGGCAATGCCCGCCAGCGCTTCACCGTGAAGTTCTACCTGGTGGCGATGCTGTTCATCCTCTTCGACGTGGAGGCCGTGTTCCTCTACCCCTGGGCGGTGGTGCAGCGCGACCTGAAATCCACCGGCATGGGCATGTTCTGGTTCTGGGAGATGCTGGTATACATCGGCATCGTGCTCGCCGGTTACTGGTATTGCTGGAAGAAGGGCGTGCTCGACTGGAACAAACAAGCCAAGGCCGAGAGGATTTGAGGAATGGCACTGCAGCCGGCGATCACCGACATCGAGCAACTGAAAGATCGTCCTGAACTGGCGCGTCTGCTGGCCTGGAATGCGGGCGCAATCACAGGTGCAAAGTTCGACCGCAACGAGCTCACCATCTGGGTGAACCGCACTTCGCTGCGCGAAGCCTGTCTGACGCTGAAGAACGATCCCCAGTTGCAGTACAACGCCTTGGCCGACATCACCTGCGTGGACTGGTATCCCAAGGATCCGCGCTTCGAGGTCGTTTACCAGCTGTTTTCCATTCCCAACAAGACCTACCTGCGCCTGAAGGTGAAAATTTCCGGTGAAGATGCCAGCCTGGACTCGCTGGTGCCCATCTGGCCGGGCGCAAATTTCTTCGAACGCGAAGTCTTCGACCTGTTCGGCGTCCGCTTCGACGAGCATCCCAATCTGAAGCGCATCATGATGCCCGAAGATTGGGAAGGCCATCCGCTGCGCAAAGATTATCCCGTCGAGGGCTACCGCTAACCATGGCCCACATGACTCCAACCCCGGTGCTGGATCCGTCTGACGACAAGACGATGGTCCTCAACATGGGTCCGCAACACCCCTCGACCCATGGCGTGCTGCGGTTGCTGCTGGAGATTGACGGCGAGACCATCGTGCGCATCATGCCCGACATCGGGTATCTGCACACCGGCATCGAGAAGACCTGCGAAGCCAAGTTTTACCAGCAGGTCGTGCCCCTGACCGATCGCATCGACTATCTCTGCCCCATGACCAACAACCTGGCGTACTGCCTGGCGGTGGAGAAGTTGCTGGGGCTGGAGATTCCGCCCAAGGCGCAGTGGATTCGCGTCATGTTGAACGAGCTGACCCGCATCAACTCGCACCTGGTGTGGCTGGGCACGCACGCCATGGACATCGGCGCCATGACGGTCTTCCTGTATTGCTTTCGCGAACGCGAAGACGTGTTGCGCCTGTTTGAGGCGGTTTCCGGACAGCGCATGATGACCTCGTACTTCCGCATTGGCGGGCTGGCGCTGGAGCCGCCGCTCGGCTTCTTCGACCGGGTCAAGAATTTTAACGATCGCTTTCCCCCGAACATCGACGAGTACGAGAGCCTGTTGACCAGCAATCCCATTTGGACGGGGCGCACCAAGGGCATCGCGCAGTTGTCGGCGGAGGATGCCATCGCCCTGTGCGCGACCGGGCCGACGCTGCGGGCCAGCGGCGTTGATGTCGATCTGCGACGCGACAAGCCGTATAGCGGCTACGAAAAATTCCAGTTCAACGTTCCGGTATCGAACGATGGCGATGTTTTCGCGCGGTACGTAGTGCGGGTGCAGGAGCTGCGCGAGTCGCAGAAGATCGTAAAGCAGGCGCTGGAAGGAATTCCGGAAGGCCCGGTCAAAGCTGACGCTCCTCACGTGGTGTTGCCCGACCGCGAGAAGATGAAGACGCAGATGGAAGCGCTCATCTATCACTTCAAGATCGTGACCGAAGGATTCACCGTGCCGGAAGGTGAAGTTTACATGCCGATCGAGTCGCCGCGTGGCGAGATGGGCTACTACGTGGTGAGCGACGGCACCGCCAAGCCGTACCGCGTGCACATGCGCTCGCCGTCGTTCGCCAATCTGCAAACCCTGCGCAAGATGTGCGAAGGCCGCCTGATCGCCGACGTGGTCGCCGCCATCGGCAGCATCGACATCGTGCTGGGCGATTGTGATAGGTGAGCAACTAGCAATTAGCAGCTAGCAACTAGCTTGAACACTTCGGGACAAATGCTAGGTACTGATTGCTAATTGCTAGTTGCTAGTTGCTAAGACATGAAATTCTCCGACCAACTCGAACAGCGCTTCGCCACCATGGTCACACACTATCCGACCAAGCGGTCTGTCCTGGTTCCCATGCTGCTTTACATCCAGGACGAAGTCGGCGCGCTGACGGATGAGGCCATCCACGAGATCGCCCAGCGAACGGATCTGTCAGACCTGGAAGTGCGCAATGTCATCAGCTATTACTCGATGCTGCGCACCCGTCCGGTCGGCAAGTACAACCTCCAGGTCTGCACCAATGTGAGCTGCCTGCTGCGCGGGGCCGACGGTATCTTCGAACATTGCAAAAAGAAGCTGGGCATCGGCAACAAGGAATCGACTCCGGACGGGCTGTTCCATCTGGAGGAGGTCGAGTGCATCGGCGCATGCTCGTGGGCGCCAGCGCTGATGATGAATTACGAGTTTCATCGAGAACCTGACGCCCGCGAAAATCGACGAGCTGATCGACGGGCTGAAGAAGAAGGAAGAGCAGTAGCGCCATGCGCTCCTCGTTATTCGCTTTTCGCCAGAGGGCGGGAGTGAGTGCAAGAGCGAAAGGCGAATAGCGAATAGCGAAGAGCGAATGGCGTATTTAGTTTCCCATCCCGATGAGGTCAAGGTCGTCTCCAAGCGCTTCGGCATGGGTGCGACCAATCTCGACCGCTATCTCGAGCTCGACGGCTACAAGGCCGTGCAGAAGGCCATCTCGATGGGGCCGGACGCCATTATCAACGAAGTGAAGGCGTCGAACCTGCGTGGCCGCGGCGGAGCCGGCTTTCCCACCGGATTGAAGTGGTCGTTCGTGCCCAAACAGTCGGCCAAGCCGAAGTACGTGCTGTGCAACGGTGACGAGAGCGAGCCCGGCACCTGCAAAGACCGCCTGATCTTCGAACACGATCCCCACGCCGTCATCGAAGGCGTAATGATTGCGGCGCTCGCCGTCGGCGCCAAGTCGGGTTACATCTACCTGCGCGGCGAGTATCGCTACCTACTGGAGATCATGGAGAAGGCCGTGGCCGACGCTTACGCGCGCGGCTTCATCGGCAAGAACATCTTCGGCTCGGGCGTTGACCTCGACATCTTCACCCATTCCGGCGCGGGCGCTTACGAAGTCGGCGAAGAGTCGGCGCTGATGGAATCGCTTGAAGGCAAGCGCGGCATACCGCGCATCCGTCCTCCCTTTCCGGCGGTCGTCGGATTGTGGGGCGGGCCCACCGTGATCAACAATGCCGAGACCCTGGCCAGCGTGCCGCACATCATTCTCGGCGGCGGCGAATGGTTCGCCAACCTGGGCACGCCGCGAAATGGCGGGACACGCCTGTTCTGCATGAGCGGGGAACTCGAAAAGCCCGGCGTGTACGAGCTGCCCATGGGCTACAACCTGAAGAAGATGATCTACGACGTCTCGGGCGGCATGACCAAGGGAAGGAATTTGAAGGGCGTGGTGCCCGGCGGATCGTCGGTGCAGATTCTCACCGCCTGACGAAATCGACGTCGCCATGGATTTCGATTCGATGATGAAGGCGGGCTCGATGCTCGGCTCCGGCGGCGTCATCGTGCTCGACGACCAGATGTGCATCGTGAGGTTTGCGCTGCGCGTGACCAAGTTTTATCAGCACGAGAGCTGCGGCTGGTGCATTCCCTGCCGTGAAGGTACCGACTGGATGAAGAAGACGCTGACGCGCTTTCATGCGGGCGGCGGCGTGGCCAAGGACATCGACAACTTGAAGTACCTGGCGGAGAACATGCTGGGGCGCACGTTCTGTCCGCTGGGTGACGCGGCGGCGATGCCGATCATTTCGTACATTCAGAAGTTTCGTAAGGAATTCGAGGACCACCTCGACGGCAAACCGTGTCCGTACGAGAAGGCGGCGGAGGCGGCATTGGTGTGAAGAGACGCTTTTCGCTGTTCGCTCTTCGCCAGATGACATCCAGGAGTTCCGCTCTGGCGAATAGCGAAAAGCGAAGAGCCCATAGCATTTTGTGGTATCTGCTGTCGTAGGTTTTTACTAATTGCTAACTGCTAATTGCTAATTGCTGGTTTTATGGCTGATGTAACCCTTACTGTCGACGGCAAGAAACTCACCGTTCCCGCGGGGACGCTCCTCATTGAGGCCTGCAAGAGCACGGGCATCGAGGTGCCGTCTTTCTGCTATTACCCCGGCCTGTCGCTGCAAGGCGCTTGCCGCATGTGCCTGGTGGAAGTCGAGAAGATGCCCAAGCTGCAGACCGCGTGCACCACGCCGGTCGCTGAGGGCATGGTGGTCACCACCGAGAGCGACAAGATCAAGCAGGCGCGCAAGGCCATGCTCGAGCTGGTGCTCGCCAACCATCCGCTCGACTGTCCGGTTTGCGATGCCGGCGGCGAATGCGAACTGCAGGACATGACCTTCAAGTACGGCGCGGCCGAATCGAAGTTCATGGACATGAAGAACCACCGCGACGAGCAGCAATGGTCGCCGGTGGTGTACTTCGATCGTCCGCGTTGCATCCTGTGCTATCGCTGCATTCGGGTTTGCGGCGAAGGCATGGATGTCTGGGCGCTGGGAGTTCAGAACCGCGGCACCAGCTCGATCATCGCGCCCAATAAAGAAGACCACTTGGAGTGCGAAGAGTGCGGCATGTGCATCGACATCTGCCCGGTCGGCGCGCTCACCTCGGGCGCTTATCGCTACAAGACGCGTCCGTGGGAGATGAAGCACGTGGGCACCGTCTGCACCCATTGCGGCGACGGCTGCAAAACCACGCTGGGCGTTCGCCGCGCCGACACCGGCATGGAGATTGTGCGCGGCGACAACCGCGACAAGAGCGGCATCAACGGCGACTTCCTCTGCATCAAGGGGCGGTACGCCTTCGACTTCGCCAACAGTGGCGATCGCATCCAGCAGCCGCTGATCAAGCACGAAGGCAAGTTCGTTGCTGCGACCTGGGAGCAAGCGCTGGAGCTGATCGCGTCGAAGTTCAAGCAAGTGCTGGCCAGCGACGGCCCAACCGCCGTCGGAGTTATCGGCTCCAACCGCACCAGCAACGAAGAAAATTACCTGCTGCAAAAGTTCGCGCGCCTCGTGCTCGGCACCAATAACATCGACCATCATCGCACCGCCGACTTCCCGGCTTTCGCTTCGGCGCTGGCGGGCAAGGCCAATGCCACGGCCTCGATGCGCGACGTTTTCGACGCGCCTGCGATCCTGCTGATCGGCAACAATCCTACCGACCAGCATCCGCTGCTGGCGTGGCAGATTCGCACCAACGTCCGCCTGCATCGCGCCAAGCTCTATGTGGTGAATTCGTATCCCATCAAGCTGCGCCGCCAGGCCGCTGCGTTCGCGCAGATCGCGTCCGGATCAGAAGGCAGCCTGGTGCAGTTCCTCGCCGGAAACGACGCAGCCGCCGATGCTGCTGTCACGCCGCAGCTCACGCGTGAGGCTCTGTCGCAGATGCGCGACGCGCTGAAGAACGAGAAGGATCTGGTCGTTATTTTCGGCTCGGAGTTGCGCGGCAACGACGTGACGGCGCTGGTCAACTTCGGCCTGGCGCAGGGCGCAAAGTTCATCTGCCTGGGCGATTACGCCAACTCGCGCGGCGCGGCCGACATGGGTCTTTATCCCGACATGCTGCCGGGCTACGCTCCCGTCACCAGCGCGACCAGCTTCCACGAAGATTGGGTTGACGAAATTCCCAAGTCGCCCGGCTTGGACCTGCTGCAAATGATGGACGCAGCCAAGGACGGCAAGCTGAAGGCGCTGTACGTCGTCGGCTCCAATCCCATCGCGCGCTACAACGTCGATCCGTTCGCCCTGTCGAAGGCCTTCGTCGTGGTGCAGGACATGTTCCTCACCGAGACCGCCAGCATCGCTGACGTGGTGCTGCCCGTCGCGAATGCCTACGAGAAGGGCGGGACCTTCACCAACACGTGCGGCGATGTGCAGATGCTGAAGAAGGCCGGCGAGTTTGCGGGCGTGCGCAACGATTTCGAGTGCATCGTCCGCATCGCCGATCGCATGGGATACGACGTGCACAAGCTGGTGCCGTTTGGCGGCGGAGGCACGCGCGCCGACATGGGCCAGAGCCGTGGCGCGCAATCGGGCGAAGCCGACCGCCATGCGGTGTGGCTCGCTGAGCGCAACCTCGAGCCCAAGATGAGCCCCTACGATCCGACCGCCATGCTGGACGAAATTCAGCGGCTGGTTCCGGGGTATGACATCTCGCGGCTCGGTCTGCTCAGCGGTCACGACGAACACACGCAACTGGTGCAGATCACCGGCGCCACCGGTTCGGGACATCCCGAACTCGTGCTGCCGTCGAACGACACGCTATTCACATCGGGCACGCTGGGCCGCTATTCGCCCACCTTGAACAGCGTGATGGAGCGCTATAGTACGCCGGCGAAACAAGTGGCTAGTGACTAGTGGTTAGTGGCTGGTTTCAAAGTTTCGAGTTTCAAGTTGCAAGATTGAAAAGCAGGTCCCTCGACTCGGTCGCCGCAGCAGCCTCGCTCGGGATGACAGTTTGTTTTGCTAAGAGCTAACGGCTAAGAGCTAGGAGTTAAGCTGAGAGTCCCACGACGAATACTGGCTACTGACTGCTGACAGCTGAGAACTGTACATGGGCATTGGAACATACATCCTGGTTTCGCTGGTCAAGATCGCGGTCGCGCTCTTTATTCTGCTGACCGCCGTGGCCTACACCACGCTGCTGGAACGCAAGGTGGTTGGCCACATCCAGAACCGCTGGGGACCGTCGCGGGTGGGGCCGTTCGGCATCTGGCAGCCGCTCGCCGACGGCTTAAAGTTTATCTTTAAGGAAGACATCACACCTCCTTTTGCCAATAAGCCTTTGTACATGCTGGCTCCAATCATCGCCTTGACCACGGCGCTGACCTCGATCGCGGTCATTCCGATTGGCCCATGGATCAAGCTGGGCAGCATCAACACGCCGCTGCAGATCGCCGATGTCAACATCGGGCTGCTGATCATTTTGGGCGTCACCTCGGTCGGCGTGTATGGAGTGGCGCTGGCGGGGTGGTCGTCGAACAGCAAGTATTCGATGCTCGGCGGCCTGCGCGCCTCGGCCCAGATGGTGAGCTACGAAATTGCTCTCGGCCTGTCGCTGATCGGCGTGCTCATCTATACCGGCAGCTTCAGCCTGCGCGATATTGTCGATTCGCAAATCGGGCACGTGGCTGGGCTTCATTCCTAAATGGAATTTGTTCAGGGGACAGTTCGTCGCCTTCTTTATTTACATCATGGCGGCCTACGCGGAGACCAACCGCATCCCCTTCGATTTGCCGGAGGCGGAGACCGAACTGGTCGCCGGATATCACACCGAGTACAGCTCGATGAAGTTCGCCATGTTCTTCATGGCCGAGTACGCCAACATGGTGACGGTGGCCTGCCTGGCGTCCATTTTGTTCCTGGGCGGATGGTCGGGGCCGGTCTTCGGGCCGCCGATTGTGCAGTCGCTGCTGCCGGTATTCTGGTTTGCTTTGCGTGTGTTCGCCTTCATGTTTATTTACATCTGGGTCCGCGGCACGTTGCCGCGTTTCCGCTATGACCAGCTCATGGCCTTCGGCTGGAAGTTTCTTCTGCCGCTGGCCATCGCCAATATCGTCGTTACCAGTCTGGTCGTGGCGCTGAAGTAAAGCAGCAACTAGAATAGCAACTAGCATCATGTTGCCTCTGATTCTGTTCTTCATCTTCGCGGCGCTGTGTGTGGCTGGGGCCATCAACCTGCTGGTGCAGAAGCACCCCATCAACAGCGCCCTGTCGCTGATTGTGGTGATGGGTTCGCTGGCCCTGATTTACCTGCTGCTGGGCGCCGAGTTCGTGGCCGCCGTGCAGGTCATCGTTTATGCCGGCGCGGTGATGGTGCTGTTCGTCTTTGTCATCATGCTGCTGAACGCCGGAGTGGAAGAGCGCACCGAACATGCCAGCCGCGTTGCCATGGTGCTGGGTGTCCCGGGACTCATTATTGGATTGAGCCTTGCAGTCTGGGTGGTCAGCCATCTCGCCGGGTTGGACCGCATCGCCATTGGCGGGCCCATGGTGATGAATGGCAGCGACGTGTTCGGCAATCCCCAAGCGGTCGGGCATCTGTTGTTTCGCAACTTCCTGCTGCCGTTCGAGGTGACGTCGGTGCTGATCCTGATCGCCATCATGGGCGCCGTAGTGCTGGCGCGGAGGGAGGAATAAATGGTCCCTCTTTCCTACTACCTGGTGTTGAGCGCGATCCTGTTTGCCTGTGGCGTTGCCGGCTTCCTGATCAAGCGCAACATCATCACCATTTTCCTGTCGATTGAGCTGATGCTGAACGGCGTCAATCTTTCTTTCGTTGCTTTCGCCGCGCAGCTGAAGTCGCTTGACGGCCACATTTTTGTCTTCTTCGTGATGGTGGTGGCTGCCGCCGAAGCGGCCGTGGGACTGGCCATCATCATTTCGGTGTTCCGTACCCGCGAAACCCTGAATGTGGATCGCGTGAACCTGCTGAAGCTGTAAGAAGACGCTTTTCGCCCTTCGCTGTTCGCTTTTCGCCAGAGGTGGCACGCGAACCGTATTTGCGAAGAGCGAAAAGCGAAGAGCGAAGAGCAAGCTATGCACTTGTGGATCATTCCGTTACTGCCGCTGGCCGGAGCCGCCATCAACGGGCTGCTTGGGCAAGCGCTTCTCCAGGGGACTGGTGAGCGCCATCGCGCTGGGATCCACGGCGGCTGCGTTTGCCATGGCCTTGTGGGTCGCCGCGCAGTTCATCGGCTTGCCGCCGGAGCAGATTCCGCACATCGAGCGCTATGGCACCTGGCTGAGTGCGGGCGCGTTTTCGGCGGAGTTCGGCATTTATCTCGACCAGCTTTCGCTGGTGATGATGCTGGTGGTCACCGGCGTCGGCTTCCTCATCCACGTTTATTCCGTCGGCTACATGGAGCATGAAGGCGGCTACTACCGCTATTTTGCCTACCTCAATCTCTTCATGTTCTTCATGCTCACGCTGGTGCTGGCGAACAACTACCTGCTGATGTTCGTCGGCTGGGAAGGTGTGGGCCTGGCGTCGTACCTGCTGATCGGATTCTGGTTCCTGAAGAAGTCGGCGGCGGATGCGGGCAAGAAAGCCTTCATCACCAACCGCGTCGGCGACTTCGGATTCCTGATCGCGCTCTTCCTGCTGATCAAGCACTTCGGCACGCTGCAATACGACAGTCTGTGGCCGCTTATCAGCAAGTACCCGGTCGAGACTGCTGGCGCTGGCTTGTTGACGGCGATTGGCCTGCTGATGCTGGTGGGCGCAACCGGCAAGTCCGCGCAGATTCCACTGTATGTCTGGCTGCCCGACGCGATGGAAGGCCCCACTCCGGTATCCGCACTGATTCACGCGGCAACCATGGTGACCGCCGGCGTGTACATGGTGGCCCGCTCGCACCTGGTGTTTAATCGCGCGCCCGACGCCGCAATGGCGGTCGCGATCATCGGCACGCTGACCGCGATTTTCGCCGCGTCGATCGGCATCGTGCAGACCGACATCAAGAAGGTGCTGGCCTATTCCACCATTTCGCAGCTCGGTTACATGTTCATGGCCTGCGGCGTGGCGGACTACGTAGGCGGAATTTTTCACCTCGTGACCCACGCCTTCTTCAAGGGACTGCTGTTCCTGGCGGCGGGCTCGGTGATTCACGGCCTGGGCGGCGAGCAGGACATGCGCAACATGGGCGGCCTGCGAAAGTATCTTCCCTACACCTTCTGGTGCATGACGTTCGCGACCTTCGCCATCGCCGGAATACCGCCCTTTGCCGGCTTCTTCTCGAAAGACCAGATTCTGTGGTCGGCCTGGAGCGGCGGCTATCACGTGCTGTGGCTGATCGGCATCATCACCGCCGGCATGACCTCGTTCTACATGTTCCGGCTGTGGTTCCTTACTTTCTTTGGCGAGTACCGCGGGCCGAATCCTGAAACGGCGGGACATGCTGGCGGCAACCACGGACACGGTGCTCCCCACGAGAGCCCGTGGGTGATGGTGGTGCCGCTGATGATCCTTGCGCTGCTCTCGTTGGTCGGCGGATGGATTGGCGTTCCTCACGTGCTCAATGGCTCCGACCACTTTGGCAGCTTCCTCTCGCCGGTGTTCAGCGCGACGGCCGCGACCGCCGAAGGAGCCGCAGAGCAGGGTGAGGCCACCACCGAGTTGGCGTTCACAGCTATCTCGGTTGCGGTTGGCTTGCTGGGATTACTGGCCGCCTGGTGGCTGTATTACAAGCGGCCCGAGTTGCCCGCAAGGATGGCCAAGGCTGCCGGCGGGCTGTACACCTTCGTGCTCGACAAATACAAAGTGGACGAACTCTACGGGGCGGTATTCATACAGCCGCTGATTGCGCTGTCTTCGACCGTGTTCTGGAAAGGCATCGATCGCGGGCTGATTGACGGCGCGGTGGACGGCGGCGCCGCCGGCGCGCGCGAAGTTTCCGACGAGATGCGCCACATGCAATCCGGCAATATCCGCTCCTACGCGGGCTGGGTCGCCGTCGGCGCGGCGGCTGTGATCGCCTTCATGGTGTGGAGGGGTGTGCGATGAATTTCATCAACAGCAACATCCTCACCATCGTTATTTTTCTGCCGCTGGCGGGAGCCATCCTGCTGCTGTTCTTCCCGCGCCGCCATCGCGATATCCGCTATTTCGCGCTGGCGGTCTCGCTGATCACCCTGCTCGCCTCGCTGCACCTGCCGTGGTACCTGGTTCGCGGGCAGAGCGGCTTCCAGTTCGAGCAGAACATCCCCTGGATTGCCCACCCCAACATTCACTACCACCTCGGCATCGATGGCATCTCCATGTGGCTGGTCATCCTGACCACCTTCCTGATGCCGATGTGCGTGCTCATCTCGTGGAATTCCATCGGCGACCGGGTGAAGGAATTTTTCATCCTCATGCTGGTGCTCGAGACCGCGATGATCGGCGTCTTCGTCGCGCTCGACCTGTTCCTCTTCTACTTCTTCTGGGAAGCCACGCTGATTCCCATGGCGCTGATCATCGGCATGTACGGGCACGGACGGAAGATTTATGCCTCCGTGAAGTTCTTCCTGTACACCATGATCGCGTCGGTGTTCATGCTGGCGGCGGTGATCTGGCTGTACGCCAAGACCGGAACCTTTGATTTCGTCGACATCCAGGGCAAGATCCAGTCGGGCCAGGTTGCAGGATTCGAGCACGCTGCCTTTTGGCTGTTCCTCGGCTTCTTCGTCGCCTTCGCCGTGAAGGTGCCGCTGTTCCCGTTACACACCTGGCTGCCCGACGCGCACGTGGAAGCTCCCACCGCGGGTTCGGTGCTGCTGGCAGGCGTGCTGCTGAAGATGGGCACCTACGGTTTGTTGCGCTTCAACCTGGGGCTCTTTCCCGACCAGTCGCGGCGCAACGCTCCATGGATCATCGCGCTCGCCATCATCGGCATCATCTATGGCGCGCTGGTGGCGATGATTCAGCCCAACATCAAGCGCCTGGTCGCCTACACCTCGGTCAGCCATCTCGGCTTTGTCGTGCTGGGCATCTTCAGCTTCACGCAGATCGGAATGGACGGCGCGGTGTACCAGATGCTGAGCCACGGCATCTCCACCGGCGCGCTGTTCATGTTGCTGGGCATGATCTACGATCGCCGCCACACCTACGACATCGGCGAGTACGGCGGGCTGGCCACGCCCATGCCGGTGTACGCAACCTTCTTCGCGTTCATCATGCTGTCGTCGGTGGGATTGCCGCTGCTGAATGGCTTCATCGGCGAGTTCATGGTGCTGAGCGGCGCCTTCCAGGCGAAGCAGCTCTACGGCATTCTGGCGGCGACCGGCGTCATCTGGAGCGCGTGTTATCTGCTGTGGATGTATCAGCGCGTCTTCTACGGAAACGTCACCAATCCGGCCAACAATTCGTTGCGCGATCTGGACGCTCGCGAGCGCGTCTCGTTGTGGCCGCTGGCGATTGCGGCGCTGGTCATGGGAGTTGCTCCCATGCTGTGGCTGCACTCGATTGATCCCGCGGTCGCCGCGACCTTGAGGCAGTTCTCCAGCGCTGTCCAGGCGCACGCCAGCCCATGCTCCCGGGGCCCTATTGCGCGCCGACGTTGCGCGCAATGGAATGCAAGCTCTACTGCAGGTGATCGGACGATGATTCCGGCCGTTGACTACATTCGGATCCTTCCTGAGCTGGTGCTGAGCATCTTCGGCATCATCGTCATGATGGTGGACCCGCTCCTTCCCGAGCAGGGATCGAGAAAGCCGCTGGGCATCGTGGCGATGGTAGGCACTCTCGCAGCTCTCGCCGCAACCGCCTACCAGACGGGCTTCTACGGCGAAGCGTTTTTACCACATGGTCAGGGTTGACACCTTCAGCGTGTTCTTCCATGTGGTCGTGCTGATGATCGCGCTGGTGGTCATTCTCGCCTCGTATGACTACCTCGATGTGCAGAGCATCCGTGCCGGCGGCGAATATTACGCTCTGATTCTTTTCGGCACCGTCGGCATGATGCTGATGTCGTCCGCCATCGAGCTGGTGCTGATCTTCATCGCGCTGGAAATTTCTTCGATCTCGACTTACATTCTGGCCGGCATGCGCCGCCGCGCCGCGGAAAGCGCCGAGGCTTCGCTGAAGTATTTCCTGCTCGGCTCATTCGCCACCGCGTTCTTCCTCTACGGCGTGGCCATGATCTACGGCGCCACCGGCACCACCAACATCTACAACATCGCGACCTTCTTGCATACCCAGCAATCGACGCTGGCTTATCTGGCGGTGGGACTGATGTTCGTCGGGCTGGGCTTCAAAGTCGCCTCGGCTCCGTTCCATGTGTGGACGCCCGACGTTTATGAAGGCTCGCCAGCGCCGGTGGTTGCGCTGATGTCCACCGGCCCAAAAGCGGCGGCATTCGCGGTGCTGCTGCGCGTGCTCTTCGCCACCGGCGCGCCCGGCTGGTTCTGGATGGTCTGGGTGTCGGCGGCGCTCTCCATGACGCTGGGCAACATCGGCGCGCTGGTGCAACAGAACGTCAAGCGGTTGCTGGCTTACTCGTCGATCGCTCACGCCGGATATCTGCTGGTTGCTTTCGCAGCCGGTCAGCAGGTCGGCATCTCTGCCGCGATGTTCTACACCGCGTCTTATGCGGCGATGAACGTCGGCGCGTTTGCCGTGGTCAGCCATTTCGCTTCCGCTGGCGAGAAGTACGTCACCCTCGACGACTACGCCGGACTGGGACGCCGCTCGCCGTTGCTGGCCGGCATCCTCACCATCTTCCTGCTTTCGCTGATTGGCATTCCCGTCACCGGCGGCTTCTTCGCCAAGTTCTACGTCTTCTCCGCCGCGCTGCAATCCGGCCTGGTTTGGCTCACCATCATCGGCTTCATCAACAGCGCGATTGCTGCTTACTATTACCTGCGCATCATCGTTTACATGTACATGCGGGACGAGCGCAGCGAAGCTCCGGTGGCTCGCATCCCGGTGGGGCTGGGGATTGGATTGGCGATCAGCCTGATCATGACCATCTACCTCGGCGTGCTGCCGGGACGCGTGCTCGAGTACGCAATTCAGGGCGCGCAGGACTTGTTGAAGTAGGCCGGGCAGTACTGCTTTTGACACTCGTGGAGTGGATCTCCATATCCCGCCCTGAGCACACGCCAAGGTCCAGCAGCCGCCTTCTCTGAGTTGTCATCACGAACGGCCTTTGGCCGTGAGGGATCTGCTGTTTCTCCACACCCACCGCTCGATGATGCCCACAACAGCAGATTCCTCGCTGCGCTCGTAATGACAATTCCAGAAGCCTAATGACAATTCCAACGGCAGACTTTCGTTGCCACAAACGAAACGCCCCGTCCGAAGGCGGGGCGCGGCGATGCGGTTGCCGGCGAAAGCTAGACGACCTTGACGAAGATAATCACCAGCGTGAACAGCACCAGCGACTCGATGAAGGCGAGGCCCAGAATCAGGGCGAGTTGGACCGCCGGCCGGGCAGCAGGATTGCGCGCCATGGCTTCGCAGGCCGCCCCACCCACTCGGCCCTGGCCAAGCGCGGCCAGTCCGGCGGCAATGGCCATGCCGAAGCCGGAGGCTATGGGGACCCAATTGGTCGCCGGAGCAGCGGCGCTTCCGCCCTGCGCGTACGCTGGCATGGCCATCAGCATCATGGCTCCCAGCGAAAAGAGTATGGTCATCAGTTTCTTCATTTTTTTCTCCTTATGAATCGCTGCCAGTGGGTGGTTGACGTTCACCGAGCTGACGCCCTCACGCTGACAGCAAACTTGTGTTAGGAACTAGCAACTAGGTTGATCTTTACGGGCGAATTCGAGGCCGTTCACATGCAAGGCATCGAAAATGCGGGCTGGCGCTTCCCGCAAGTGACCCGATCGAATCCAAATGCTACTACTAATTGCTAACTGCTAGTTGCTAGTTGCTAGTTGCCTCTTCAATGCTCGTGCGCCACCGCTTCTCCGATGTACACCGTCGCCAGCAGCACGAAAATATAGGTCTGAATCACCGATACGCCGATGTGCAGCAGGATGAACACCACCGGGAGGGCCAGCGGAACCAACGAGAAGAACACCAGGGTCACCAGATCGCTGGCGAACATATTGGCGTAAAGACGTATGGTGAGCGAAAGAATTCGCGCCAGATGACTGAATATCTCAATGGGAAACAACAGGATGGCCAGCCACGGTTCTGGGCCCATAAAATTCTTCACGTAGCCGAAACCGTTCGAGCGCACGCCCTGAAAGTGATAATAGAACCAGGTGACCAGCGCGCAACCCAGCGGCACCGAGGGAGTCGCGGTCGGCGATTCAAACCCGGGTATGACACCCAGCAGACAGCCCAACAGAATGAAGATACCCAGCACCGTCAAGTAGCCCACGTAGCGCTCATATCCGTGGCCAATCACTTCGTGGCTCTGCTTGGTGATGAACGAATCGATCTCCTCCATCATGTGCTGCATCTTGCCAGGGTCGTCCACCGACAGGCGCGCCCGTACGATCGCAAGAAACAGAATGATCAGCACAAATACCACTAACTGCATGGCCACATAATTGGGGATGGGTGCTCGCGGATAGGGCGCGTGCAGATGAAAGATACCCAGGATCGCATTCGCCACGCCGGCGAAGTACTTATTCAGAAGGGCCGTTATCCAAAGTTGCTCAGGCATGAAGGCTTGCTCGTAGAAGGACCAGATTCGTACTGCGATGATCGCTGCTTGACACACCCCAGCCTCAGCCGGTACGCGTGCCAAAGTTATTAGGAAATCAGAATCCGCGCCGCAAGGTAACAAATACTTCCACTGCGACTTCGCAGGCCACGGCTACAATCGGAAGGCACACGCCCCCAAGGAAGCCATAAAGACCTGCGCGAGAAACATTAAATATAACATAGGCCCCAATGGCGATGAAGGCGTATCGCAAGGCGGCGCGCAGGACGATTCCGCCACCCCGCTCCTTGCTCTCGCCGGTGGTAATGCGCTCTCCCAAGGCGTCCACTGCGCCCTCCAGCCAGCGATGGTTGACGTAGGAGATGATCGCTCCCGGCTAAAAATCCCGCAGCCACCGGCCAGCGGAAGAAAACCAGGCACACCACCAATCCGACCGCCGAGGCCGCGACCAGGTATCTGCGGATACGCTTCAGCGCTCCGGCAAAAAATTCATCCGCTGCCGAGGAGGTGGGTTCAAGCATCGTGGTGGGCAGACATCAAACTACCGCGCAGACCGTTCAGAGTTGTTGACGACTGGCAATTCTCGCAACCGTGGAGCGTGCGATGGCTATTCCTTTCGCGGACTCACCATTCGAATCATCTGCACGAACCCTAAAACGGCCCCCACGATGACCCCGGCGATGAACAGCCAATGGGTGTGCAGCCAGTGATCGAGCAGTTTGCCGATCAGTAATCCGACCACGATTGCGGCGGGAATGATGAAGGCGATCTCCGAGTAACGCGCCCACAGGATCGCGGCGCTCTGTATCTTGTCGTCCCGGTGCTCATCAGCCATAAAGAGAGGCTACCATCTGCGGCCAAGCGCGGGAAGCATTCACCCGCCCGAAACTGGACCCCCTGCTGAATTCAGCCCACTGGTTGTTTGACCGCAGATGCAGCAGACGCTATGATCAAAATGCGGGGTGGAGCAGTCTGGTAGCTCGTTGGGCTCATAACCCAAAGGTCGGTGGTTCAAATCCACCCCCCGCAACCATTAGGATCAACAACATACAGGCGGCCGCCAGAGCCCGCCTGTGCTGCTTCCACGAAAACTTCCACAAACCGGCCCGGCACCCCTTTTCCGCCACTGTCGTCCGCAGCGTCCCGCGAATACTTGCATCTTCAACGCGAGGTGTGGCATCTTTATTCACGTCGGTTAACTTTTAGCTTTCTCGCTACTCGCGAGAAAAATTCAAAAGCGCAACCGAGCGGGTCGCTGGCGGTTCCCGATCGCCTCATACATATCCGCTCCGTGCGCGACACCACCGTGCGTTGTCATTCCGTGGCAATCGTGGCGAGGTGTCGGCATGGAGTAAGGATTATGGCAACACCCGTTCGGCAGATCAGGCCGGCAAACCTCAATCGGAAACTGGCAGCACTCTACTGCGGCGTCAGCTACAGCACATTTCGACGCTGGCGCAAATTAACCGGCTTTCCAAAGCCTTGTGTCATCGGCAGCCTGAAGCTGTGGCGTGTCGTTGATCTTGATGCTTTCGTCGCCACCCACCTTGAGATTCCGGAGGTGGTGCGATGAGCCGCTCTCGCAATGGCGTTTACAAGCGCCCTAATTCAAACAACTATTTCTTCAGGGTCAAGAATGAGCAGGGTGGGTGGATCGAGCGCTCGTCCGGCACCAGCGACTACAACCAGGCCAAGAAGAAAAAGGCACAGGTGGAGCGTGAGATCGAGGAGGGCTGCCTCCCGAACGACCGCTCAACCTGGACTCTGAAGGCCGCCGTCGAGGCATGGCTGAAAGACCGCAAGCTACGCGTTGCCCCGGGAACCTACGCGTCCGACGTAACCAACACCCGCAATCTCAAGGCGAAGCTCGGTGAGGAGAGCGAACTCGTTAGCCTCGCCGAAATGCAGGCAATCAAGCGCTACCAGACGCAGCGGCTTGAAGAAGGGATCAACCCCAAGACGATCAACAACGAGATGCTGGCCTTCTCGGCAATTCTTCAGGACGCCAATCTTTGGCATCGCGTTAGCTCCCGCTATCGCCCGCTGAAGGTCCGCCGTTCGGAAATCGGTGCCGCGCTCACCCGCGAGCAGGAAGTCAAGCTGCTGACGATTGCGCAGAACTCCGAATCGTCCGCAGTCGCCCCTTTCGTTGCAGTCCTGTCGGATTGCACCGGGATGCGGATGAAGGAGATCAAGCACCTCCGTCTCGATGCAATTCATTTGACGATCGAGAATCCGTGCATTCGTGTTCGGCGATGCACCACCAAAACGGACGCTGGTGCCCGTAACGTTGCGCTTGACCAAGTGGCGTGTTGGGCACTCCGCCAGCTCCTGGCGAGGGCTCGCTCGCTGGGAGCCACAGACACCACCCACTATCTGCTGCCGACCTTGCTGGATGCGCACACCCGCAAGGGCGATCCGCTCAGCGGAGGCAGCGGGTATGACCCCACCCACCCGATGTCGTCCTGGGACAAAGAGTGGGAGCGGCTTCGGAAAGCCGCCGGCCTCGGCACCGCGCGATTTCACGATTTTCGTCACACATACATCACGCGTGCTGCAGAGGCAGGTGTGCCAGTTGCGGTAATCCAAGCGCAGGTCGGTCATCTATCCAAGGCCATGGTGGCGTATTACACCCATATTTCGCAGGGGGCGATTCACCGGGCCGTCGAGCAGATTGAGCAGAACAGCCCAGAGCTTCTGCAGCAGATGACAAAATTCGCAAACATGCAGCAGCAAATTGGAAGGGCCGTTTAACCAATGATCGCCTCAGCAATGCCGAGATCACCGCCCATCTTGACAACTCGGCGGGTACGGAGGGTACCAGGAGTGCGGCGTTGGATGACGGTTGCGCATTTCGAACTTCCCCAAACTCCACACGACACAGACACTCCGTAACGTGCGCATTATTTTTTTGTGCGACGTGAATCCTTCCGCTACTCGGGATCGTCTAACGTTGCAAGCACCCGCAGAACCGAGTGCGAAATAATTTGCACGTGTCACGTTGTGACACGAACACCTGAGACCCGAAGCGGGTCGAAGCGGCTCCGGCCGCGCCCATATATCTGCTTCCACATCAGGCACTCCCTAACCGCCGTCTACATGGCGATCGGTTAAGTGTGCCCTAAGGAGCAGATTTATGGAGCACAATGCCTCCAACTTCAATTTAGGCCTCATTGCGGAGCCCGAGAAGGCGACCGCTGAGTCCTCCGTCGCTCTCCCCAGAAACGAAGAGAAATTACCACCTAGAGAATCACGCCTTGACCAGCTCCTGCGCGAGTCGCAAGCTGCTGAGTATCTTGGCGTTCCCCTCGACATAATTCGCGATTGGTGTGACGCCGGCATTGGCCCCGTTCACGTCCCCTTCGGCACGTCCGTAAGCTACCAGAGGCGCGACCTGATCGCGTTCCTGGCGCTTCTTCTCACCAATCCCAAGGAACCGAGTGAGCCCGTTACCTCTACGGGGGAGGTGAAGTGTGCACTATAGCCCAACTCCCAATGGCATAGGTGCCAGCCGGGGCGCACGAGATCCTCCGACCGAGACTGACCCAGTAACCCTATCAGCGGTCCAAGCATGTGGTGGGCCGCCTCATTCACCGTTCCGTCGAAGGGCGGACATAAACCAGAAACATGATTAAAGGAATTATGGAAACTAATATCAATATCATTCCGCAGGAACAACAACTTATTCCTGCAATACATGGACAAACCGCTGCTGGCGAAGTAAACGATGCAGCGGAAGGGAAACACCACCCTGGCGAATCGTCCGGATTTCGGACTATTCGGTCTATAACAAATGATTTGCCCGAGGATGCGACGCCAAGGGCAAAAGCGGCTCGCCCCAAGAAACAAAAGCAATCACAAGCCAAGAAGAGTCCTGATGAATTGCTAAGCGACGGCCTGAACGAAGAGCAAAAAGTAGTGCTCGCCCGCCTGCTGAAGGAAATTCCAGAAGTCTGCGAGGACTATTCGCGCCGCCGCAGCGAGTTCGGCAAATTGCTTTACGAGCTCCAGCAGGTATTTTCGACCGCAGGCAAAAACGGTCGGTTCCAGAAGTGCCTGAACCATTTACACATCCCAAAGTCCACAGCGTACGACCTTATTGGGCGTTACCAAAGGATCAAGGACCTCCCGGACGTCATCGTCCAAGCGGCAGATCAGGTCAACATCGACCTCGGAGCGCCCAAGGTGTACTCACGCTTCGAAGAGCTGCGCTTTTCCCGCAAGGACTTAGATCTTGCAGAAGCCAAGAGAATCATCGAGCCTTTGACCAAGAAGGCCAAGCGCGAGGTGACATCAAAGTTCGGGCCGGGCATAACAGACGAAGAAAAGAAAGTGTTCCCTATCTACGATGCCCTGCAGAGATCTATGGGTGATCTCACGAATAAGGAAAAGAAAGAGCTTTTGACTGAAGCGCTCAATCTTTTCGCTCATTATGACCTCCAGTGCCAGGAACCGTTCAGCATCTCGGTGGTTCCAACCAAGGCTGAGGATGACTGGGTACTCCTTCCCTCAAAGGGAAAGACCATGAAGGAGGTCACATGTCCGTAAAAACGCCACTCGCTTGGACAAAAGAAACGCTGATCGCTTGGGCGCACTACACCATGAACTTTTGGAGAGGCTGCACCATGGTCTCAAAGGAGTGCCAGGGTTGTTATGTCGATGAGGACATGGGGAATAAGAAGCTAAACTTCAACGTCGTGCGTCGCACTTCTGGTTGGGATAAGGCGTACAGGCTCAACGCCGCTGCCGCCCGTCAGGAGACGTGCGCTCTTGTGTTCACTTGTTCTTATTCAGACTTCTTCCATAAAGATGCTGACATATGGAGGCCGAAGGTTTGGCAGATCATTCGCGAATGCAAGAACCTGACTTGGCTCATCCTCACTACAACCGGTCTCATAAATAGTTTTGCTCGGGTATCGGGGTCTCTGAGGCTTGGGCCAGAAGCCCCGTACAGGCTTCTCGCCAGCCGGATATACTCTGACATGTTGCAACGGGAGACTACCATGGTACGGACTTATGGACTGACGCATATAAACCTCGCCGTTCGAGACGCAAAACAGTCGCTCCACTTCTATCGGTAAGTTTTTGGTGTGGAGGAGTACGGACGGGGCGGCGGACTGGTCCACGCAAGGACACCCGGCTGCCACGACGTGATCACATTTGACGAGCATGCGGCGGATGCCGGCGAGTCGCGCGGCATTGTGCATTTCGGCTTCCGCCTCGTTTCGGCGGGGGACATCGATGCGGCCGTCGACGAAGTCGAACGCGCCGGCGGGAAGCTGCTACGGCGTGGAGACTTCAGTCCTGGCTACCCCTACGCGTACGTAGCCGACCCGGATGGCTATGAGGTCGAAATCTGGTATGAGTGATTTTCGCGTTGCGTATTTGCGCTCAGATATGTCTCAGTAGCAGCTTGATACATCCCAGGCGAACCATGCCGAAGAAGTTCTCGATGTGATATTCCCAGCGCGTGACCAGCCGCCGAAACCAATGCAGCCATGCGAACAGCCGCTCGATCCTCCAGCGGCGACGGTAACGGCGCAGTGGGCGGCCGTCTTGCGTGGGCTGGCGCCGAGTTCGCAGGTGGGGTGCGATCAACTCGATGCCGTAGGTCTCCAGTAGATGCTGGTCGAGCCGGTCGCTGTCGTAGGCTTTGTCACCGATCAACCGCGCCGGCAGCTCATCGAGAAAGCTTTGCGCCAGAACCTCTTCTACCAGTTGACTTTCGTGCGGCGAAGCGCTCTGCACACTGACGGCGAGAGGAAGACTGTGGCCATCGGCGACAGCGACGATCTTGGTGCCCTTGCCGCGCTTGGTAGGCCCGACACCCAAGCCCCTTTTTTCGCGGCAGCGAAGGTTGCGTCGACGTAGGCTTCATCCAGACCCAGCCATCCGCGCGCCTGCAGTTCCTTAGCCAGCACGCGCAGTACGCGTTCCAGCACACCTTTGCGTACCCACTGTTGAAAGCGACGATGACAGGTCTGATAGGGAGGATACTTGCTCGGCAGCTCTCGCCACTGCGCTCCCGTACCCAGCACCCACAGCACGCCGTTCAGCACCTGCCGCGTGTCTCGCCAGGGCCGCCCGCGGCCATCGGCCCGCCGTTTCGGCTCCAGCAGCGGCGCCAACCGCTCCCACTGCGCGTCGTTGATCTCCCAGCGTCTTCGCATTCGGGGTTTCGGGAGACAGCCAGCGCAACTTCTCTTATCCTGCTACGCTGCTGAAAAATCAACACCGGAATGAGCGGCAGGTATTTATGAGACTGGTTCTAAGCGCCCGGAGAGAATCTCCGGGTGCTTGCCTCCAGATTGGGGCAACGGATACGAAAATGTGTGGTTGGGAGTAACGGTGGGGGCGAAAACCTCCTATTCGCGCCTTGAAGAGTTGCGCAAAGTTCCTTGTAAGCTTCGCTTCATCTCTGTCGAACCGTTGCTGGAGTCGCTCAGCGATATCGATCTCACTGGTTTCTCTTGGCTGTTAGTCGGGGGAATGTCGGGGCCGACGTGGGCGGCGAACAAGATGGACATCAGGTGGGCGGCGGAGATTTATGAACGTTCAAAGGAATACCCGGGCGTGCATTACTTCTTCAAACAATCAAGCGCTCGGCGTTCCGAGAAAGGTATCGACGCTCTGGGTCGGTACCTCGGTCTCTTAAAGGAAGGGAAGGCTGATCTGATCCGCTGGATCCCGCCGACTGACCTCCCAATGCTGCCGCTCAGCATAGAGAAGGGACATCGGTTCACCGATCACGAGTGGGCCGACTATCAGCAGGCGATTCCCCTCAACGAACCGACACCACCAAGCATGTCCGTTGGGACGCAGTTCGTACCTGTGGAAGTGCTCACCACCTAAACAATCGGCTGTGAATGCCACTCGACGTTCACAGCCGTCGTCGACTTCCGTGTAGCTTAAACCCTTCAAAAAGGTTTTTGCTGCATGATCGACCCTTCAAGCAAAAGTTCTGAAAGATGGATAAGGAAACAATGAAACAAGAGCAAAACGGAAGGCAAACACGGCCACAAAAGGGCTTGAGTAAGGAAGAACTGGTACGGCTAATCCCCCTCGCAATCAAAGGTGATCAAGCTGCGCTCAAAAAGATAATGACCGCGTACACGGGGATCGTCCGCTGGAAGCTTCGACAGAAGCTTCATCAAGATGCAAATCACGCTGACATTGACGAACTGACCAATGACGTGTTTTGCAAGATGATACTGGGCTTACGGAGCCTAAAAGTTGAAAGCAGTTTCAAATCTTGGCTCCTAGGGATCGCACAGAATGTGGCGTATTCCTACCTCGACGAGTTGGTTACGCACCGCAGAATGGGCAAGTTGCCTGACAAAAATGCCGAACTTGCAATCGACCACAAGCTAAGTCCCGAAGAGAAAGACAAATGCTTCAAGATATGCCAACAACGGTCTGCAAACCAGCATAGAGCGTTGATCCAAGATATCGACGAAGAGCGCGCCGCCTGTGCCTTTTTGTCCAAACTTGATGATCGACTGCTCCAGCAGGCTTTTATGAGCATACCAGCGCAGTACCGAGCGGTGCTCTGGAAAACTGCAGTAGACAAACTGTCTCACGACGAGATCGCGCAAGAACATGGCTGGAGCTCCCCCGCAGTATCGCGCCAGAAGCTGCATCAGGCTAAGAAGGCCATAGCGAACCTGCCACTACCGGTTGTCATAGTGGAAATCGATGAGGACGGCAACACCACAGTATGCAATTGGGACCGAACGCCGGTTAAAAACGATTCTCCCTTTGCATGCTTTTTACCCTAACGTTTTGCCCTGTAGAAGGAGTCTCTAGTAAGTAGAGCACTAATACAGCGCGCTTATGAAGCACGCTATCACTAATTAAATATAACACTCATAAAGCGCGCTGGTGAAGCGCGCTATCAATGAATAAAGCTAATTAAGCGCAGCAGCGGAGTGCTGATGTACCCGCTGCAAGCGGATCAGATACAAAGCGCGCTTACGATTAAGGATTCAAGGATACAAAGAAAAGTATGGACATAAATATAATAGGTCATACTAAGTAAGCGCTTTACTCATAAACTACCCCGCGTGCTCTACAGGATGAGCTTTTGTCCTCTACAGCGCGCTTTACAACAGTTATAACAGAAGGAACTTTTATGTACAAAGATAGAAAACACCATAACTACCTTATGTTGGAGTTGCGCAGACTCAAGGAGTTTGGAGCTACAACGATAGACACCAGTAACGGCACCCTATTTGAAGCGGTCCAAGAAGCTCGGCAGGTACTCGACAACGACTACAGCCATTTGACCGGCAAGGAACGCTGGTACGCAGACGTAGATGTCGCTCTCGCTAAGTGGGCTGTGAGCGTGGCGACCAGGAGCTCGAATGGGCATATTACGCAAAGAGCCGCGGTCGACAAGGCAACCCGTCGTACGCCACAGATAGACGATGGTAAAGACCCGGTCCTTCAGCAGCTGTCGTGGATGAAGTTATCAAAGAATGACCTCAGAATCGCAGTTGCAAGGACAGAAATACCCAACGCGCTGGAAGACGCGATCCGCAGTGTGTTTCTCGAATCTATGGCAGGAAGACAGTATCGTTACGGACAAGGCAAGTTTTATAGTGATTGGACGAACCTAGCCCGCATTATGGAGGCGCAGGGGTTAGCTGTGCGATTGGAGGAGTGGGGCATTCAGCTAACTGAACAAGGAAAAGCCTGGTTGAACGAAGCATCAGATAGCTCTGGGGCTGGCAAAGCTGTCGGCGCAGAGGCTAAATCATAAGGAGACGGAGAGCACTCGGAAAAATATTAATGACCCGCCGGGTGAGTCAAAGGAATGGTGTCGACCGAGGCGTCGGCACTCGAAAAGAAGTAATAACTAAATCATAACAAAGAGCTAAATCATATATAAACAAGGAGTGTTATGTCAAATAGTAATTCTAAAGGCAATAAGAAGTCAAACAGCAGTGAGGCAGCCAAGAGCGCTGACTCACAGGCTGCTATTAGCGCACAACCTATTGAGATCACAGCTGCGTCACAAGTATCCAAAGATGTGGCGAAGAATGGTAACCTGCAAATGCAAGCTGGGGATCCGTCAAAGCCTAGCGCAAGGCCCACACTTGAGAGCCTTATGGAGCAGGTGAAGGATTACGATCCCCTGCCTTTTATAAGGCTCCTGAAGTATCGTTATCCACGTGACCGCGACTCTCGTGAATTCGCGGCGCGGTTTAGCTTGGTTCTGTGGCTCAACGAAAGTATTCCCATTCCTATTAATGATGAGGTGCAGCAAGCGCTGGGTGCACACTACCTTGAGCTAGTGAGAATTATTGCTCGTGAGGGTGCAACGCCCGAAGAGATCGTGCGCTGTAGGGCCTTCCTAAGGGAGTTTCTCATTCTAGCGTGTGCTCCCGACCGTACGCCTGATGCACCTGAATCGCAAACAACGTAGGGGCTTTACACGACCTCCCGCTCGCCCAGTCAGAGCAAATACCTGATGCGATCCTCTTCAATTGCTGCGCGACACACGCCGTGGTCGTGCGCAGCTGGGGTTCAAGTTGCAAATACGCTGGGTAATCTGTTAATAAATGATTAGGCGTATTGAGAGTGCCAAATACATCGAGAGTACCAAACGTAGCGCCTTCAATCTAAAATTGGAGGACGTGTATGCATGAAGAGAGGTTTCAGGAGTATGAAGCGTGCCTGACGATGTTCGGCTGGACTCGGGGTGGCGAGATCGAGCAGTTCCTTGCCAACGGGGATGGAGCCATGCCGGAGATCGTTTTCCACAACAATACATTCAACAGTTCCGTCTTCGCGCTCAGCCCGTTAGTCGACCGACGGCAGGCGACGTATGCGGACTGGGGTTTTTACGAAGAGGGGTCACTTAAAGACTTCGGCTATGGCCCCGACGAGCTGTTAGCTTACCTCAGCAAGTTGTCGACAGTTGCAGGGTAATCCAGATTCGTTGGCTCTGCGTGCCCAACCGACTGCCGCCCTGACGATCTAGTCGCGACGGCTTTCTAACACCAGGCGCTTGGCTTTGCCTACGCTTCGAGAACGGCGAAGCCAAGCACTGGAATTATGGACATATAGCCCTCTGGCCGCACCACCGCTGGAAATCTGTCTGTTGAATCGTCCGGAATCCAGACCATTACTCCTCTTGGAAGGCACCTCGGTCTCCAACGGCCTACTGTTGGCTCGTACCGGCTTGAGTCCCGCCATACAATCTCGTGAGTCCCCGGCGGTCGTAAAAGATCGACTCCTATGTGTTTCTCAGGTCGTACTGAGAAACGGAGGGAAAGGACCGGGGGTGTAGCCAAAGCGCTTAGACGCGGATACATTCTATGGTGAATTGGCAGGCTGAGTGGGAGCCGACTGCGCCCGAGGGCGATAGGACCAGGACGCGGACGCGACCAAGCACGCCAGTAATAGCGGCAACACGAACAACACACGTGCGGGGGTTGCATGGGATAAACCGTGCCAGGCCAACAACCCAACGGCCGCCACGGGGCAGACTGCGACGCTGATCCAAGTCGCCCAATGCGCCAGTCGTGACCCAAACATTCCGATCCATGGCACGTCCCAACTGGTGTCGTCAGAGCTGAGTCTATATGACAGCTCGCGCAGAAGAATCAGCAAATAGAGCTGAATGCAGAGCACTGCGATAATGCCGACAGTCGTGACCTGTCCAGAAGGGATCTTGAGTCCAGCTATTTCGAAGAACCCTGAACCGCTGGCAGCCTCGGCTTTTAGCTGTTCACGAAGATCGGCGAATTCCAGTTCCTCCAAGTCACGACTCGCCCGAGCAAGGTCAGCGAATGCCAAATCAAATCTCCCTTTGATCCATTTCTTTGGAAAGATTGTGATCAGTGCATCCTGGTCAAGCTTAATGCGTTTTCGCGTCAGTACCGGAATCTCCCACTCACGTCCCTCGTTTGCCTTCTCCGGCTTGTCCCAGTACAGGAACTTCGCATTCCCGTCTTTATCTGTCACGTGTTCATCGCTCACTAGCCATAGCGGCTTGTCCTCAACTGTGGGGCGAGGCTCATCGCGCGAGACTTGCCGGCTTGCCGGCGTCGTTCGAAAACGAGAAACCTCGATTTCCGTCCCGGGAGTCGGTGGGACCTTGGTACCCGTCCCAATCTGGTTTACAAAGTCGACCCAATAATCTTGTTTGCCTGACTTGTTCTGTTGCTCTGATTGATTTTGTTTGCCTAATGAATCCCAAAACCGACTGAACTCGGAAACAGTTCTCGGGAAGGAAGCTGAAGCTACGCTCCAAGACTCGGGTAGGTTGCTTTTCCAGTTCTGGTGAGGCTGACAATTGTACTGTTGATTGCCCACCCAACAGGGAAAACTGTAAGGACGGGATGGTGGAACGAAAGCCCAGGTAGCTGTATCTTTCTGCTCGATTTTACCGATCGCCTCGAAGGGCAAGTTGTTTACGTCGGCCTCGGTGAGTGGACGGGACCGTTGCCGGCTTGGTAATGCGAACCCGCAGCGGCATCCCAAGAGCCCTGTGGTTTTTTCGGTAAGGACAAGCTGGGAACCGCTTGGATCGAGTGGTGCGCTTGGGACAGTCAAGGGGAAAATCAGTGCAACCAGTTGCATGTTAACTACATAACAACTAAGTCTAAGTGACTGAAAAAACTGGACAAACCAGTCCACTAATGTGGCAGCTGAGATGCTAGCCGTAATTGGAAGTTTGCACGAAATGACGTTCCGCCACCCCGGAGGGATGTGTAGTTCCAGCCGTTTTGGAAAACTCCCTTCGGCTTCCCGGATCGTTTACAGGCTCCCAACTCCAAGGATCAAAGAGGTCAAGGAGGCCACGTTGACAAGACTCTCCCGCTATTTGCTCCCTGCGGTGCTGCTTCTGGTAGCGTCGACAGCGCTGCCAGCTGTCGCCGGAACCGTCATCAACACATATCCGGGCTGGAACGGCGTCGATACCATCTCCAGTTTCGGCTTTCCCAACACTTCCACCTACGGCGAAGCCATTCTCACCCCTGCGGGCGGGACCAACGTGTCCAGCTTCAGCTTCTGGATGACACAGCAAGTAGGTTTCCAGTTCCAGGCGTTCATTGCCCCCTGGGACAACAACAATTACCTGATCCCCGGCGGTTTGGCTGGCGCTAGTTACCTTAGTCCAGTGCAAACCGTGACCAACGGAAATCTGGTTGAGTACACCATCAGCGGCGTGAATCTCCCCGTAACCCCAGGCACGATCTACATGTTTGGGCTGACGATAGATAACGTTTACAGCCACGACGCGCAGTTTGCCGCTGGCTCTGTGGGCGGCGACATCTTCTCCGGAGGCAACAGCAGCTATTACTTCGCGTGGAACAATGATTCCGGTAACGGTAGTCTGCTGGGCTCTAACTGGAACAATGAGGGTTGTGCTGACAACGGCGGCGCCTGCGGGCAGGCGGCGTTTAACGTAACCTACAACGGAGGTGCAACCACTCCTGAGCCGGGCAGTTTGATACTGCTGGGCACGGGCGTGCTGGGTTTGGCTGGAGTGATCCGGCGCAAACTGAAGGTCTAACTCCCTTCAGCGGGATGGGTGGGCAGCCACCCATTCCATGTACCCTCCAATCCATCTGCCTTCCCACCTTAAGGTGACCAGCGTCTCCCTGCTGGACTACCTGATGCCCCTCACGTGCCAACTGCCCCCATCGGCTCGGCTTCTCAGCATTCTGTTCGATGGCCTGGTAATGTCTGCCGTCCAGGGTGAACGACACCATCTTAAAACGATGAGCGCTGGTGCGCCGGACGGGGATTCGTTTGCCATCCACCTCAACCACGCTGTCGGTCATCAACTGTGTGGCGATCAAGGAAAGAAGCGACGTATCGAGCATGGCTGTATTCTTCCCCATAAGAACTCGGACTTCAGCTCAAGGACGAGCCTGATTCTGCATCTCACGCCAGACCAGCTCGGCAAGCTGAACAGAATCGTAAATCGTGGCCTTGAGTTTCGGGCTGGGCTGAATCGGTTCGCTCCGGAGTCTGATTGCGGCGTCAATCTGCAGGCTGCGGGCGATCCACGGCAGCCTGCTTAACTGATACGGCTGCAATGGTGGGAAATCGTAATCAATCGACTGAATGCACATCCCCGGCATGCCCGATGAGGAAGAGCAGGCCACGCCTCGCGAGCACATCAAGCGGACGGTGCAGAGCATGCTGCCTGACAGCGGGGGTAAGAAAATTCGGTGAGGCGGAGGTCGGCACATCCAAGGCAATGCAGGTTCCAGCTAATAGATGGATTATTAGCTTAAACGGCTCCAGGCTGCGGGTGTACACTTTGTCGTACTTTGGAGGGATGCCGCTGTGTCCGTGGACAAAACCCCGGTATTGCAGTTGGAGACCGAGAGACAACCTGATGCGACCATCGTGCACTGCACGGGCAGGGTGGTGATTGACTCCTGGACCATGTTCTCAGTGACGGTGCGCGAGCTCATTCCTGAGGGCAGGCCGATTCTCGTGGACCTGAGTAAGGTAAGCCGCGTGGATAGTGTCGGTATCGGCACCTTCGTCAGCGTTTGGGCTTCAGCGCGAAAGAGCGGCTGCGAGCTGAAATTCATCAATCTGAACGAGCAGATCCATGACTTGTTCGAGATCAACCACTTGCCCGGCCTGTTTGCATCCGACGCCCCGGGTGCTTAGAACCCTGGTAACTGTCGCCCTGGACACCCGCCCAACCTTGCTGGACTAGCACTGGCCGTGGGACTTCTTCCCTCAGACAGCAGTGGTGAACCGCCCCCGCCATGCTGAACTGCAGTGGCTACGGCACTACGAAAGGGCTCGGTCCCCGAAGGACTAGCTGCCGAACGCGGCCACGGCCGATGCCTCGTCGTCCTTCACGTCGAACACGGTGTAGAGTTTTGTAATCTGAAGCAGGTCCTGAACTCTTTTAGTCAGATGTAGCAGCTTCAACTCGCCGCCCTGGTTGCGGACGGATGTGAAGGCGGCGACCAGTTCGCCTACACCCGAGCTGTCAATGTAGGTCACATCGCCCAGGTTCAGCAGGATTTTCTTCTGTCCTTCTGCCAGCAGTTGCTTGACGCTGTCGCGCAACACAGAACTGCCTTCGCCTAGTTTAATTTGTCCGCTTAGATCAAGGATGGCGATGTCATTTGCTTGTCGGGAACTTATTTTCATGCCCACGACAGATCCTCCTGCAATCGGGGTTAGCGTGTCGAAATTCTCCGCGAGCCAAGTCTTGCACGCACCGCAATCATTTGTCAGTGACATCTGCAAGATAACCTTAGCCTACGCTTTGGCCTTTCTCTCCGCCCACCGTGCCTTCATCATCGCCGATAATTTCTTCTTCATGGCTGGACTCATCGGCTTGCGACCGGCACGCTTCTTGGGTGCAGTCTTAGCCTTCTTTGGTGCAGACTTGCCTTTCCATCTTGCCCAGCGCTGTTTCATCGCTGCAGAGATACGCTTACGGGCTGCAGCACTCATGCGACGACGTTTCCTTCCGGGCGCTGGAGCTGCCTGTTTCGCTTTAGGGGGACGACCACGGCGGGCTGGTGAAGAGAGTTCTTTCAGCGCAGAGACCGCCTTGTCAATCCGATTACGTTCAGTCTTGAGTTCTGAAAGCAAGCTTTGTATGTCCACGAATGTCCTTTCCAATAATGTAGTCGCCACAGATTGTAACAGGCTGCGGTACTGATTCAAATAGCTGACATCTCTCCTCACGACCGCGCCCGACCTGACCACTAAAATAATCTACGAATTCCACTCAGCTTCATTGTGAAGTACCTATACTAGACAGTCTTGTATACAGGATGCTGCATTGGTTAGGGCTTGCAGCTTATATCGCCCAGACCAAAGCAAAGTCCGCATTATTAACATCGAAGGAGCCATGACTCCTCTGCTAAGCGGCAATGGGCCGCTATGGAGGAATCGTGGCGAAGAAATCATTAAAAGAGCGTTTCGAAGCAAAAGTGAAGGTGTATGGACAAGGTGACTGCTGGATTTGGACTGGTGCTAAGCTCAAAAGAGGTTATGGTCGTATCTCGGTGGACGGTAAGCCGAAGATGGCAATACGAGTGGCTTACAAGCTTTATCGAGGGACAATTCCCAAGGATCTCGTCCTCGACCATTTTCTTTATCCGGGGAGGTGCACAGGTCCCAGTTGCTGCAATCCACAGCATCTAATGCCGACCACAAGATCGGCCAATTCTGCGCGGTCATTATGGGCCATGAAGACGCATTGCCCGGCTGGGCATGAGTACTCCACAGAGAACACCGTTTGGGAGACCAACTGGCGTGGTGGGAAAAGTCGTCGCTGCAGGAAATGCAGGAACGAGCACATACGACAGTGGCAGTTGAGGAATCCTGAAAAAGTTAAACAGTACAGGGCCAATACCAAGCTGCGCAGAATCGGCAAACAAATCCGCTCCGTGTCAGCCTGCAATATGAAAGCCGCATAAACCAGTCAACACCGCAAACGACCAACGTACCGGCGTGACCACTGCCGGGAGTAACTGATGTGGAGAGATAACGATGAAAACAGAATATGAAATTGGTATGAACCCAAACCTTGTTACCGCCAGGGACGACCATCCGGACTTCAAAGAGGAGCTCGTGCCTTATGAACAAATCGAGAAGTACCCTTACGAGTGCCCGCGCTGTTATAACGGAAACTTGAAGGTATACAGCAGCCTGGAGCGTTGCTGCATAGAAGACTGGGAAGGAGGAAGAATAAAGCTCCTTGATGCAGATATGGAAGAGGTACAGCACTTCGAAAATCGAGTGCCTTAACTGCCAGGTACGCTTTATTATCGAGTATGAACTGGACTTTCCGTTCACAGGCAATGTAGCGAGTGCACCCGACCTTCCGGTCGGCTCTGCTTCCGCGGGATCTAGCCCCGGTTCCACCGATCTCAATGATAGTGCGACTACGGGCCCAAATTGCGCTTCTTAAGCATTAGATTGAGAAAAGGTGGTCATGAGTCTGGTGGCGGAAGCTCTCTACCCCTCCGGTGAGGAGAGCTACCGCCTTCCCAATAAAATGAAGGGTGTAGAGAAGTTGACCCTTTTATTCAGTATGAGGACCGGCCGCCTGTGGTCCCTGCCGCGACGCAAACGCAATGGCCAACAGGTTGTTTATGAATAAAGCGAACATTGTGGTGTCACTACCACTTGGAAACTGCCTGGTGAATCGTCCGGAATCCGGACCATTGGTTTCTAGCCAACGAGTGTCGGATGGGTCTGCGGCCTTGCGCCCACGTCTTACGTCTACGTTCGTCAGGGAATCAACTCGCTGGACCTGATGAAACGGGTGGCCCAGAGCTGCGGAGCCCTTGGAATGGGTACGGTAGACCGGATTCTGCGTAACCTGCGTTTCGATCTCGGCCAGCGCAAAGTGCTGTTGGTCTTCGACGAAGCTCAGCATCTGTCGATTGCCTGCCTGGAGACCCTACGGGAACTGTTGGATCAACCGCCGCACTGCGGGTTGCTGTTCGCCGGCACCCACGAGCTGGAGCAGATCTTCACCCGCCAGGCCTTGGAGCTGGAGCAATGGCGTTCTCGGTTTCATGCCGGGCAGGCCTTGCCCGGCATCTCCGAAGAAGAAGCAGCCACGATCGTGCACTCTGAGCTAGGGTTGGGACTGTCGCAGGGAAAATCCAAAAGCTGATCTCGAAATCCCGTATCACTGATCTGCGCAATGGTGGCAAATACAGCTATGTATCGGCCCGGCGGCTGTTCTGGGTGATTCGCGAGTTGCACGCGGTTGCCAACGGGGACTCAAGACAAGCTCCTCATTAATAGTAATAAGAATGTCGTAGCGAGACCTGGCGCGTAGAGTGGGAATCTCAGCACACAGAGCCGAAATGGCTGAAAGATTCACACCATGTGCGAGCTGGCGAAGCGCAGGTTCCTTCAATCCAAACACACGGCGCTTCGCCTCGTCGCCGGCGAATCCGGAGTACTAGAGCTCACCGTTGCCCGGAGGCCGGGATAGCAAAGCACAACCCTGGTGTCTCGGTGGATCCCCGAGCAGGTGACGCTGCGAGTCCGAGATCCAACACTTTTGGGGCGGGAGGGATTAGCCTGCGCTTGAATCGTCCCGCTTGCCCAGCCTGCCGCTTGAATCTGCTGCCAGGTATGTCAGCTGCGTGGGGCCGGCGAACTGAGCACCGGCGGCCTCAACGATGTCAGCGAGTTTCAGTATCAGTTCCTGACGAATTGCCGTGAACTGCACCCAGTCGCCAGTATTGGCATACGCAACCAACTCGATTTCGAAAGCAGCACCGGCGAAATTGTTGAGGCGCACTCTTGAGGTTCCAGATTCGATCGAAGGATGCTCATTCACCATTCTTTGCGCACGGTCCAGCACCAACCGAAGCTGTTCGACTTTGGTCTCAATTCGCAGGGTGAACGTTGTGTCAATCAGCAATTTAGGGCGAGCCTGCATGTTCTCAAATTGCATTTGGGAAAGCGACCCATTAGCAACCACCAGTAGGTTCTGATTGAGTGTGCGCAGTTTTAAGGAGCGGAGACCAATATCTTCGATGGTCCCCTGTCGGCCTCCGATCTCGCAAAAATCGCCGAGGTGGACAGCTTTGTCCATCAGCAACGAGACTCCGCCAATGAGGTTCTCCAGTGTTTTCTGTGCGGCCAGTGCGATCGCCAGTCCCCCAATACCAAGGCCAGCGAGCGTCGTTTTCACGTTCAGCCCCAACAAGGCCAATGCAGCGACAAAGGCGATGATCAGCATCATCACATGAGTAAGCCGCCGCATGACGATCAGGATCGATTCCCCGCCTTGGTGTTCGGCTCGCGCCCTGTTCACAGCGTGGTCGAAGCCACGATCAGTGATCCGGCTCGCGAGCCACGCGAAACATGCCGCCAGCAGTGCGGCCAGGAAACGAAAGTAATGGACGCGCAAGAAGAGCGGCGGCTGAAGCAGGTAGACGAAAACGCCATGCAGCAGGATCGCAATGATGTACCTGAGCGGTTTTCCAAGTGGCGTCTGCCAGATTGTTCTGAAAGGAAGCTTTCGTAGTTTGTACCAGACTCTTCTGGGCGCACTCAGCAGAAACGCCAATAGCCACGCCAGCAACCACGCGATCGGGATGGAGAGCAGCCATTCTAACCATTGCGCATCTGTCATCCCGAGCAGATGCCGATTGGCTAGAGCAGAAGGCAGGATTCGTTCGATTGCTGGCGGCCTTTGGGCCTCCATTTGACCGTAGAGCTGTGGGATTCTCGCTACCGTTTCCCGCGAAATCAGCCAAATTTTTCCTGCAGCCTGATCATTCACCCGCACTAGGATGACGTCTACGGTTGTGTCACCTACGGCCAAAACGCCAGCGCGAACCTGACCGGAGGGAAGCCCAGGGTCAGCCGTGCCGCTGGGATCGTCGCTTAGTAAGGCAATGTTGCTTTGAAATTTCAAGCGCAGCGCCTTAAGTTCTTTGGCGCGCTCCACTAAATCCGCGCTTTTTCCTGGAATCGGTTGCAGGTAGCGAGCGGCAGTTACGAAGTCTTGGCGTCCTTCGTACTGGAGAAAACCCATCACCGCACCACGGGGAGTCCCACGTCCGAGCGAATCGACGGGCGCGGTCGGCTCAGCTTTGGTTTCCGGGGGTGCTACAGTTTTGGGAAGTTGTGCTGGCGAATCTACCGCTGAGCCTACAAGCAAGATGATCGCCAGGGCTCTGCCGAGAGCGAAAGTCCAGTTAGGCGACTTGCTGATCTCTCGCCGGCTGTCTGTTGGCAACAACATCAGTTCTGTCCTGTTCCCTTGCGTAAAAGGTTTGTTCAGAGCAGGAACTCCAACCCTGCTCCCTTCGCTG
This sequence comes from uncultured Acidobacteriaceae bacterium, assembly GCA_963737435.1. Lineage (GTDB taxonomy): Bacteria > Acidobacteriota > Terriglobia > Terriglobales > Acidobacteriaceae > Bog-257. The sequence goes on from CAVTSI010000014.1 coordinate 232,074, forward strand.
GCTCCGTTGACAGGCGCCCGGAACGAATGGCCGACTGAAATACCTCGTAATCACGTTCTGCCTGGTTGGCGTAGGCTCTCGAGTATTGCGCCAGTGCGTCATCGAATTGGTCCGTGGATCCCAAATACCCGGCGATCATCGCAGCATCGCCCGCCTTTGCGTGGGCCCGCGCCAGCGCCCAGCCGCACATGATGGCGTACCCAACCAGCGTGCTAGGCCGGAAGGTCTCGACTTCGGCGGACACCTTCATGTCGCGGAACTGACGTACGTAATAGTCGTGCCCTTTGGTATGGCTCCACCCAAGAAAGATGTCGCTTGCCGCTTGCATGACATGGATGCCTTCCACCACGCGGAAACCCTGATTCGCGTAGCGGCTCTTGCCGCGCGGTGGCTCCAGCACCGACCTGCGAGCCTCCTTGAATTGAAGGAAGAGCGGATCATCTTCATCGGCGAGAAGGAGCGAAAGATAACAGCGTGTCCCGACGCTACCCACGCCGACAACTTTTACCGCGGAATCCTGATAGCGATAGCGCTCGTACAACCTTCGTCGATCCGCCTGTAGCGATTGCTTGTATTGCTCTGTGAATTTCAGGCGCTGCTTTTCGAAGTCGGGCGCGAATTCATCGAAATGGTAGATTACGGGAGGGTTGTCCCTTATCTTCCGTCTCCCGTTCTCGACTGCTGTGAGTTTAGGAATTACCGCCTCCGAGTTTTGCGACCGGGCCTGCTTTTGCTTCGTCGACAACCGCGACGACATGTCAGCGTCTTTCCGGAAATATTCTTTGAGCGCGTCGATGGTGACTCGTGCGTACCACGTCTCAAGCACCGTCATCTCAGCGAACTCAGACATCCGCTCCCGATACGACGCGGTGGCCGCTCTTACTGCCTCGTCTGCAATTCCTTTAGAAAAATTCCGGTCTCTGGCAGCCAACACAAGGCTAGCGCCTAATCGCTTAACGTCCCATTCCCATGGACCGGGGAATGTCTCATCGAAGTCGTTGATGTCGAAGACGAGTGCTCGTTCGGGTGTGGCAAGGCCGCCGAAGTTCGCTAGGTGGCAGTCGCCGCACGCTTGGACAGTTATCCCCGACACGCGCGCGTCCGCCAGGTCACGAGCCTGGATGATGGCTGCGCCGCGATAAAACGTAAACGGCGATACCGACATCCTCTGATATTTCATTGGGATCAGGCCGGGAATCCGATCGGCGTCTGACTCTTCAAGTAGATTGATGATGTCCTGCGACTTGGATCGCGTCTTCCACTCAGCCTGCGCGGTGCGTGGGCACTTTTCTCGAAGTGCTTTGCCTTGCTTGCGTCTTTCAGTCTTCGACAACAAAACAGCAGATTGCATTTTCATTCTCCTACCCCCAATGCCAGTCAAACTTCACGTTTCCGTTTCACAAGCCACATCACTCAAAAGAGCAGCTTCATGGAGTCTCGAATCACCGTGTCGAATGGGATTGAAGCGATCACAACCGGAAGCCCCGGGATCAGAGTGACGAGGATAAGCGCATAAACGTCGACGCGCCCCACCGGAATCACACGGATGTTGTTAATGTTGTTTACCACACCGTAGAGATCGGTTGTGGTGGAGAAATCGGGCACTTCCAAAACGTGCTCGTCTAAGCTGTCGGCGCGATGAAGCCACTTCTTCTCAAACTGCTCGCCCACCGCACGGGCGAAGGCGCCGTAGCTCAACATAGCGTGACGTCGCATCCGCATCAGAGTGCCGGTGAACAGGAAGTAAGGCGCGACACAGATGAGAAGCACGGCGCCAATCAGAATTAGAGGCAAATGACGAAATGCAATCAGCTTGTGTCCATCATGAAAGACCCGATTGGCCACGGCACCCGCCAGTCCAACGCCCATGCAGAAGGCGAAGGGCAGTTGTGCCCTCAGCGCGCCTTCGAGAAATCCCAAGCCTCCCAGACCGTCGGGGTGAGCCG
>CAVTSI010000015.1:0-68301 GCA_963737435.1 uncultured Acidobacteriaceae bacterium
GCAGAAACTGCCGCAGTTGCTGGCAGCCATCCTTGTCGTAAAGCTCGCGCTGTGCGTCCTCCTCGATCTTCGCCTTGCTGAACTCGTCGCGAAAACACGCGATGACCGCCTCTTCATCCGGCGGATGCCCGGCGCGCACGCCATCGAAATAGGCCTTGAGAGCGAGATGCATCGCCGAGCCAAATTGCATCATGGCCGCCGGTTCCTCCGGGATGCACCAGTCGCGGCTGAGCTTGAATGCCAGCGGACAGCGTTCGTACTGCTCGATGGCGCTGGCGCTCAACTCGCCGAGGGGCGCATCGCAGCGCGCTGGAAGCTGTACCCATTGCGAGATCAGCGGCTGTGGCTCCGCCGCGGCTTGCAGCGTGGGAACGATGTCATCGGGCGGCAACACACGGCATTCGATCGCGCCCTTCAGCGCCGAGTTTCCCGCATTCACCAACTCGCGCATGTACTTGGTGGGAGCGGGATCATTTTTCGCCTTGCTGATCTTTGCGCACAGGTAGAGCTCGTCCTGGGCGCGCGTCATGGCAACGTAAAACAGGCGGCGCTCTTCCTCCTCGTGAAGGAGCTTGGGCGGACTTTCGGCGGCGGTTTCCTTGCTGCGCAATTGCTGCGGAAACTCAACCAGGGGTTCCTTGTAGTTGTGAGGAAACGACTGCGAATTCACGCGCAAAACAAAGACGCAAGGAAACTCCAATCCCTTGGCGGCGTGCACGGTCATCAACTGCACAGCATCTTCGAGAGGCCGGCTGCTGAAGTCGGCAGGGGCCAGCGCCGCCACCGGATCATCCTCTCCGCCATCCTCGGCGAGGCATCCACCCGCCTCGCGAAACAACTCGACGTACTCCAGGAATTCGCGCAGGGTTCCCTGCCCCACCAGTGGCTTGGGTTTCCTGCACCATTGATCGGCCAGTTCCTGCAAGCGCCGCAGCGGAAGAGAATCCGCGAGTTGGAATACCTGTTGCGCAATTTTCATCGCCGGCGCCAGCAAATCGTTGGCGTTGGCCAGATCGTGTCGCGCCTCGCGCACCGATTCCATCACCGCAAAGCCACCGGATACTTTCTCCAGCACCGACTCAATGGAAGCCTTCTTGCCGGCGAGGGCGAGTGCTGCGCGAAACTCTTCCGGGTCCACGCTGAACTGGGGAAACGCCGCCACCCGAACCAGCGCAATGGGATGGGAAGACTCCATGATCTGCAACGCCGCCATGGCGTCGCGGGCCTCCGGCGTGTCGAAAAGATCGACGCCCTGGACGTGCACGGGGATGTCGCGACTGGCGAAGTTCGGCGAGCACCTCATCGCGATTGGCATGAGTGCGGTACAACACTGCGATGTCGTGAAGACTTCATCGCAGGGCGCTGCCGACGCATGGCCGCGATGGTGTCGGCGACGAACTTCGCTTCCTGCTCGCAGCCGTTGTGCACGATGGCCTGCACCGGCGATGCGTGCGCCAGGGCCGGGTCTTCTTCAAGGCGCGCGCAGCCCAGCGGCTCACGCGGCCAGCCGCCGTCGTGCAATTCTTTGCTGGCGATGGCCGGGTTGAGCTTAATGGTCTGATAGGCGCAACGCAGGATGGGCGGCGTGGAGCGGCGGTTCTTCGACAACGTGGCGCGCTGCACGCGGCCGGGGTCGAAAGTCTTCAGAAACTGGTCGAAGGCCCCGCTGGTGGCGCCGCGAAAACGATAGATCGCCTGGTCGGGATCGCCGACCGCGAATACGTTGGCCTCTTGCCCGCCGAGCAGCTTGGCAAGCTGAATCTGGGCGACGTTGGAGTCCTGGAACTCGTCGATCAGAATGAAGCGGGCATATTTTTGCGCGCGTTGCAACACGGATTGACGGCGGCTGAGCAAATCGACCGCGCGCGTGATGATGTGGCCGAAGGTTCCCAGGCCTTCCTGCTTCAGCAGGTCTTCGACATAATGGAAGACCCGCGCGATCTCGCGACAGCGCTCCAGCACCTCCTCGTCCGGCATCGTCGCGGCGTCTTTCGACTTCCCCACGCGTGGCAGCGGAATCTCGCCGCGCTCCAGACGCGTGATGTACGCGTCGTAGTCGTCAGGGGTGCGCAACTCGTCATGGCAACTGCGGAAGAATTCCAGCAAATCCTTGAGGAACTTTCCCGGGTCGGACGCCTTGATGAAGCGCTTGAGCGGCAGATCTTGAATGCGGCGCCGCAACAGAATTTGCAGGTCTTTCTCGTCGAGCAGCGCAAATTGAATGTTGGCGTCGCGCAACAATCCGTAGCAATAGGAATGAAAGGTGTGAGGCCGCAAGCCCGCTCGCCATCAGCTTGCGTACTGCGCTCGGCCGGTCGAGATGAGGATAGAGGATCTCGCCAACCTTGGTGATCAGTTGTGCGGCCGCATTGCGAGTGTAGGTGACGGCAAGAATTTCCTTCGGCCTGGCCGCTTCGCTGTCGATGAGGTGGGCGATCCGTCGCGCCAGCACGGTGGTTTTGCCGGTGCCCGCGCCCGCCACCACCAGCATCGGGCCATGCAGATGCTCAATGGCCCGGCGCTGCTCATCGGTGGGCTCGAAGTCGAATGGTAGGTAGTTCTGCACCACGCCTCTCGCTATACGAAGAAAAAGCGAACATGCTATTATGCTTGGTCGGCGGGCGGATGGCAAGAGGAAATAGTTGGCAGATTGTCCACCACGAGCATCGCCGTCACTTGGAGGAAGAACCAACATGACGAAACGATTCATGCCCATCACGCTGTTTCTCTGGCTTGCTGTTTTCGCTGCAAGTGGAGTCGCACAATCGAAGCCCGCCACCCCAGCGGCCGCTGCTGAACCGCTTGCGCCGGTGGCATGGTTGGTCGGGGGAACTTGGGTCTCAGACATAAAAGATCCCTCCGACGGAACCGTCACCCACGTCGAGAACCGCATCCGCTGGGCGCCGAACCACCAGGCCATCGAGTTCAACACCGACTTCAACGGCAAGCCGCACTATTACGGCTTCTATGCCTACAATCCTGTCACCAAGACCATCTCTTTTTACTACACAAATTCTAATGGTGAGATGACCATCGGCACGGAATCTCCCGATCCTCGATGGCAAAACTCTCCTCCAGGAGTTCGACATCCTGCACGTCAATGGCAAGACCGGGCACGTTCGCTCCACGGTCGTGCGCGACGGAAACGACGCCTATTGGTTCACCGTCTTCACGCAGAAGGACGGAGCCTGGACGCAGGAATTCAAAATTCACTATGAGCGGAAGTGAGCCGGTCTAGCGCGGCATCTGTCGCTGAGCTGTCCACTTTGGCAGGGTATAATCGTGCCTTGCGCACTTCATTCCCATCACTACAGGAAACCACGTGAGTCATCAGCATTCGCACATGCCCGGCCAGCCGCAGGCGGGGCCGCAGCCGCTTCCGGGAGTCAACAGCATCATCGCCGTAGGCTCAGGCAAAGGCGGCGTCGGCAAGACCACTCTGGCGGTGAACCTGGCCATCGCGCTGGCACGCCTGGGCCACAAAGTCGGGCTGCTCGATGCCGACGTGTACGGCCCTAACGTCCCGCTGATGCTGGGCACCACCATGGCCCCGAGCGTGGTCGGCGAAGACCGCATTCTGCCGCCGGAACGTTACGGCCTGAAGGTGATGTCGGTCGGCTTTCTCAGTCCGGGCGACAAGCCTCTGGTTTGGCGCGGCCCCATGCTGCACTCCATCGTCAAGCAGTTTCTCGGCCAGGTGGAGTGGGGACAGCTCGACTACCTCGTCGTCGATCTGCCGCCGGGCACCGGCGATGTCGTGATCTCGCTGGTGCAAACCGTGCCGCTGACCGGCGCGGTCGTGGTCACCACGCCGAGCGATGTTGCCTTGCAGGACGCGCGCAAAGCCATCGAGATGTTCAAGCAGGTGAAGGTGGACATCCTCGGCATCGTCGAGAACATGAGCTTCTTCGTGTGCCCGCATTGCCAGCATGAGATCGACATCTTCTCCAAGGGCGGCGGCGCGCGCACCGCGCAGCAATTCGGGGTGCCGTTTCTCGGCAGCATCGAACTCGATCCCGACATCCGCAAGGGCGGCGACAGCGGCCAGCCCATCGTGCTCGAAGGCGACCAGTCGCCGCACGCCAAGTCGCTGTTCGCGTTTACGCAGCGCGTGATCGAGCGCACTAAGGAATTGCAGGAAGCCGACAGCGGCAGCGTAATCGAGATTCAGTAGAAACCTGCTCCGCCCTGGCCAATATCCGGCTAGAACGAGGCACCCACGCGCGATTTCCCGGACGAACTCTGGACCTTGAGGCAATGATGGCTGATCCTACTCCGCAGCAAAAGATCATCGACACTTGTGAAGCAAACTTTGACGCGCACACCAGCGATTGCAGCGGCTTTTTGAAGGCCGTGGCCGGCAGCCTGGGAATCGCGATCACTGGAATGGCGGACGACATCGTCGATGAAATCCAGACGGCGCCCTGGACGCCGCTGCCCGATGGCATCGCGGCAGAGGCCCAGGCCGACCAAGGTTTTTTCGTGGTGGGAGGCCTGAAAGACACTCCGCATGGTCACGTCGTCGTGGTGGTGCAGGGGCCGCTGGCGCACGGAAAATATCCGACGGGATACTGGGGCCGCCTGGGCGCGACGGGAATGAAGAACACCACCATCAACTGGGCCTGGAACGCAGCCGACCGCGATCGGGTCAGCTACGCCTTTCTGGCGCTTCCGCAGCCCTGAGATTCGGACCGCTCTACCGCGTCGCTTTCTCCAGAAGGTACATATACGAACGGTAGATCTGCCCGGTGGAGCGGCTCATGCCGATCTCGCAGGTACGGCTGCTGGAGTAGCACTCATCGGGCTGCCTGGCTTTCACTTCCGCCGCTTCGGGCCTGGTGGCCGCCTGCGTCAGCTCCGGAAACAGAAATCCGCGATCGCCCGCAAAGCCGCAACAACCTGCGTCCAGCGGAACTGTGACCTGCTCGCTGCAGGCGCGCGCAATCGCTTCCAGCTTCGCCGTGATGCCCATCTTGGTGACCGAGCACACCGGATGCAGGGCCACGGAGCGCGACTTGGTTTTGACCGGCAACTTCGGCAGCAACTCGTCGTGCACGAACTCGATGGCATCCACAAATGTCATCTGGTCGAAGCGTTCCTGGTTCTCCGGCGTTAGATACGACCGCGCCGTCTTGAATCCGTAGGTGCAGGGACTGGTGTCAATCACGATGGGCAGCCTTCCCTGCTCCGACCACTTCCAGAAGCGCTCCACCGCGGCATTGATGGTAATGGCATGAGCGCTGCTGAATCCCTTCGACGAGAACGGCGTGCCGCAGCACGTTCCCGCGACGTCCCGCGGGATGTGGAGCGGAACTCCGGCGCGGCGTCCCAACTCGACGGTCAACTGCATCAGGGAACGATCTTTAGGTTCGCCGGGCAGGCGTCCCATCACGCGAGAGATGCAGGCGGGAAAGTAAATGGCCTGCGCTCCGGCGCGCTTGGTCCTCGGCACGCGGACCCGCCGCATGAGGAGTGTCGGGCATCCATTCCGCCAGGTTGTCTCCGGCGAAACGCTTCAGGGTTCGGGTCAAGCGGCGCATTCTGTCCAATCCAATGACCGCCTCGGCGGCATGTCCCAGCCGCAGCGCCCAGCGCAGTACCCATTCCGTCAGCCTGAAATGCTGGCTGATGCGCACCGCCCACTGCTTGGCTGCAGCCGATGAACGCATCCCGCGGAAGCGCTTAACCAGTTGCCCGGTGTCGATGCTCACCGGACACGCGGTGGCGCAAAGCCCATCGGTAGCGCAAGTGTCGAGCGCCATGTAGGGGAATTCTGCGTCGAGAGCGTCATAGAGAAGCAAATTGTCTCGGCCCTCCTGCAATCGTGCCATCTCGCGCCGCACCACAATGCGCTGCCGGGGCGTCAGCGTCAGCTCGCGGCTGGGACACTTGGGCTCGCAGTAGCCGCACTCGATGCACTTGTCGATCTCTGGCTCTACTGACGGCAACTGTTTCAGATTGGCCAGGTGGGCTTGCCGGTCGGTATTGATGATCACGCCTGGGTTCAGCAGGTTGCCGGGATCGACCAGCTCTTTCAGACGGCACATGATGGCGTAGCCATCGCTTCCCCACTCGGTTTCGACGAACGGAGCCATGTTTCGCCCGGTGCCGTGCTCCGCCTTAAGAGCGCCGTCATAGCGCCACACCACCAGGTCGACCACGTCGTCCATGAAGCGCGCGTACTGGTCAATCGCGGCCTGGTTGTTGAAACTCTGGGTGATGACGAAGTGCAGATTTCCGTCCTTGGCGTGGCCGAAGATGATGGCGTTCTCATACTCATGTTTGCGGAAGAGCCGGGTGAGGTCGTGGGCCGCGTCAGCCAGGGTTTCGATGGGGAACGCGACATCTTCGATGATGACGGTGGTGCCGCTCTGGCGCACTGAGCCCACCGACGGAAACAGGCCGGCGCGTATTTTCCACAGCAACGCCTGCTCGGTTGCGACATGGGTGAATTGCGCCGGCTCGCACAGCTTCAGGCCGCCAACGGCGTCGGCAGCAACTTTCTCCAGCTCGGTCGCGTTCCTTCTCGTCTGCCGATTGAAACTCAACCAGCAGGCCGGCAGCAGCATCGGGCAGGCTGCGAAGCGAGGGGGGCACACCGGCCTGATTTTCCACCGAGCGCATCGAGGCGCGGTCCATGATCTCCAAGGTCTTGGCGCCCGCTTGCCGCAAGGGCACGATGGAATCTGCGGCGGCGTACAAATCCGGGTAAAGCAGCAGTCCGGTGTACTTCACGGGAAGATCGGGAACGGTGTTGAGCACGGCTTCGGCGATGAAGGCCAGCGTGCCCTCGGAGCCAATCAGCACATGCTGGAAAATGTCCACCGCCCGGTCGAAGTCGAGAAACGCATTCAGCGAGTAGCCGGTGGTGTTCTTCATCCGGTACTTGTTGCGCACTCGCTCGCGCAAGCCGGGGTTGTCTTGCAACTGCGATTTCAGGGCGAGGATGCCGCGCGCCAGTTCCGGTTCGCGCGCATGAAATTCCTCATCGGCGTCGGGCAGCGCCGTATCGATGACGGTCCCGGAAGGCAACATGAACTTCATCGAGTGCAGGGTGTGATAGGCGTTCTGCTCGACACCGCAACACATGCCGCTGGAGTTGTTGGAGAGTATCCCGCCCAGGGTACAAGTCGCGATGGAAGCGGGATCGGGTCCGATCTTGGCGCCATACGGAATCAAAACCTGGTTGGCGCGCGCCCCGATGACGCCCGGCTGTACGCGGATTTTTTTGCCACTCTCCTCCACGCGCAATTCCCGCCAATGACGCGCCACGTCCACCAGCAATCCATCGGAAATCGACTGCCCCGACAGGCTGGTGCCGGCAGCTCGAAAGGTCATCGGCACCTGCGTCTGTTGGCTGAAGGCAAATAACCTGCGGACCTCATCCAGGCTCTGCGCCTGCACCACGGCTTTGGGGATCAGCCGGTAGAAGCTGGCATCCGAGGCGCAGGCGATCAGGTCGATGGGGCGAATGAGAATGCGGTCGGCAGCAATGGTTCCGGCAAGCGAAGACTTGATTTCTTCCGATGAAAGCTGCGCGGGAACGAGGACGGATATCGCCATTTTTCTTCCTTACTCTGGTTTGACTAAGGCCATGGCGTTGAACGCCAAGCGGATGCCGCGGACGAATTCGTCCGCCGCGTTACGCCTAACGAAAATGTAGAGCAGGCCACCAAAGCGGGACGCGGAAGTGGGTCACAAGCAGTTGTGACATATGACCAATCAGGCCGCTCATCCGCGAGCGCTGGAACACCCCGGCGCAAGAAAACGGGGCGGCGCGCTGCTGCGGCCACCCCGGTGGTGGGTTATACAACTGGTTCTTAGAAGGTAAATACCGGTCCGAACTCGGTGCGCCAATCGACCGACGTGCAATTTGGCAAGCCGGCGATCTTAGTGGTGCAGACACCTGTGGTTGTCCGGAAGAGCGTAGCTAGCGTAGTGGCTCTCTTCAAAGCCGAACTGGACCCAGGGGTTCATCTTATAGAAGACGGTTACGGCGTTGAGATTGCTCTTGATGGGCCCGCCACCGGCCGTCGCGCTAATGCTCTTTGGCGAACCGGAAGTCATTGGCATTAGCCGCATCTAGGCCGTATTCGTAGTAGGCTTGCCAGCCCGCATTCCGGCCCTTCGGGTTGGCATTGAACCAGCGCGAGATTGGGAAACCAGCCTGGATAAATCCACCGTAGCCGCGCACTGCCTCTTGCGGTGCAACCACTGACTCGCCGGCGGCGTTGGTTCCAAAGACTACGGTGGAAGAGCCATCCACCGAGAGGCCGTTCGCCTTGGCGAGTCAGCCCTGCCGCCTGGTTGTAGTTGGACAAGAGCTGGCCAGCGAAGAAGAATCGCAGGTCAGCTCCCATGTAAGCGCTAGCCACAACAGTTGCCCAGCGGGTTGGCAGTGAGACTGCTATCTGATTGCCGTACCCGTTGCTGTTGTCGTCAACGCCGCGAGGAAAAGCCTCCTTGTAGGCGGTGGGAACTGCGGAGGCCAGCACCGTGGCCTGGCGCCCAGTATAGAAGCCGCTCCAGAGAATCTGCGCCGGGACCACGCCCGGAGCTTTGTCGAGCTGGAACTGGAGCACGACTCTGGATTCGAGCTCGGGCTTCGCCGTTGTCAGCGCCCTGGCGCTCGCCGTATCCCAACTGGTTGGCGGTCCCGTCGAGGACCGTGCAAGTTGTGGGTGCTGTTCAGTGCGGTGATCGTGCACGTGGTGACATCGGCCGGGGTGTTGCCTTCGGCTGGCGTCATAATGGCAAATTCAGGCGAGAGCTTCCAGTTACGCGAGCCGCCCAGCTTTTCCACGAAGCCGAGACGCATCTGCGGAGCGCGTTCGTAAGTGTTGCCCCAATAAGCGCCGAAGAACGTCGTCTCGAACAGGTTCATCATCGCGCTCGAGCCGTAGATCGTCCAATCCTGTCCGGCTTCGAAGAAGATGTCGGTGTTGGGAGCGACGGTCCAGTCGATTCGCCCGAAAGCCAGGCGCAACTGACAGCGCGTTGCTGCGAATGGTGGAGACGTTGCGGTTGTCGGCACGGCTGAAGTTGCCTTCGAAATCGGCCTCGATTTGGCCGGTGACCGTGACATTTTTCGAGATATCGGGCCACTCGAACTTGGAACCCATACGGGTTTGCCGTGCCTTGACGTGGAATTCGGCGTTGTTCGTTGGGCCGGTGTCGGCGTTCAGGAAACCCGGGAGGCGGAAAATCGTCTCCACGGGGAGAACTGGAGTCATAAGCCGCGGTGGCCTTGATGAAGCCATACGGCGTCATCCTGACCGCGCCCAACTTCAGGGCCGGCGCCAGGCCGTCCTTGACCGGCGCATCGAGCGGAAGTACCCGGACCGGTGCGATAGCGGGAATCACTACCGGAGCGGGGGCCTCTTTCGGTGCTGCAGCTTGCCCTGCGCCCGGAGTGGTGAGACTTGCATACTGAGTGGGACCCGATTCGGTATCGACCAGCGAGTGCAAAGTATCTGCGTCCGCGGCACTCTTCAGCTCCGCCGCTTCCGAGTCATTGACAACGCCTTTGGCCTTCAGCAGCAGCAGCAACTGCTGCATCCCTGCGGAACCTGACATAGTTCGCAGACTGTTGGCTTCCGCTGTGGTCAGGATTCCCTTTTTTACCAGGAGATCAACCAAGGTTGGATTGATAACGGCTGCCGTTCCTACACTGGCGCCGCTGTTGGTGGTGCGGCGCTGGTAGCCGCGTTGGTGGGATCCGCCGTGGTCGTGGCATTTGAGTCAGCGGCAACTAGCGCCACCGGAACCAAGAGACACGCGACCGCGAGCAGGCACACTACCGATGACCGGAAACAATCTCGCATCTTCGCCTCCAAGCAAGTAGGCGCAATTCAAGACCAGACGGGAAAGCCTGGCGTCATCGGGATTCCTGATCGGTAAATCCCATCTGTGAATTGGCCTTGGAGGGGAACTGTAAGGGACAGCTATGGGGAAGGCAGGCGGACATGGCTCACGCCTGAATGTGACATTGATCACAATAGGGGTGTGAGCAATACTGTATCTTCCCCTTGGTCTGTAACTGGTAATTGCAGATTCTGCGCTAATTAGTGGAAGAAACGAGCGGACCACGAGGGCAACATGGACGCCGCGTTGCCACTTTGGTGGGAGAACCTGCCTCACCAGCGGCGGTAAGCCACAGGACAATATGGGTTTCAAGTCTGAAAGCGCGATCGCGCGGGCATGTTTCTTGCAGGAATGAGCTAGCGACCTGAAGCCCTTAAAGTCCCAGGTAGGCTCGCCGCACTTCGTCCATGTTGGCGACCTCGCGCGAATCGCCTTCAATCTCCACCCGGCCTTCGGCCAGCACATAGGTATAGTCGCTCAGCGCCAGGGCGAGGTGCACGTTTTGTTCGACCAGCACAATGGTCAGTCCTTGCTTTCTCAGCTTTTTCAGAGTGAGGAACAACTGCTGCGCCAGCACCGGCGCCAGTCCGAGCGAAAGCTCGTCGATCATGAGAACGACCGGCTCCTGCATCAATCCGCGGCCCATGGCCAACATCTGCTGTTCGCCGCCGGAGAGGGTGGACGACCTCTGCTTGCGACGCTCCTGCAAGCGCGGAAAAGTATCGTACACGCGCTCCAGATTGTCCTTCTGCCGCTTGCGCGCGCGATGCGAATACGCGCCCATCTCCAGGTTCTCTTCCACCGACATGTCGGGGAAAAGCTGCCGGCCCTCAGGCACCAGGACCAGGCCGCGGCTGGCTTTGGCGTGCGGCGACATCCGGGTCACATCTTCTCCGTTCATCAGGACGCGGCCGCCCCAGCAAGGTACGCTGCCCATGATGGTGCGCAGCGTGGTGGTCTTGCCCGCGCCATTGGCGCCTATGACCGTGGTCATCTTGCCCGCCTGCACCTGCAGCGATATGCCCCACAGCACCTGCACCTCGCCGTAGCCAGACTCGAGTTTTTCGATCTGCAGAACGGCGTCCATCAGTTATTCTCCTTGAGTTTTTCCGCGATGTCCGGGTCGCCCAGGTAAGCTTCAATCACCTGGGGATCGCGCGCCACCTCCTCGGGCTGCCCTTCGGCGAGCTTCTGGCCGAAACTCAACACCACAATGCGGTCAGAAAGACTCATGATGGCCTGCATGACATGTTCGATCATGAACACCGAGATGCCGCTGTCGCGGATGTCTCGCACAATGCCGATCATGTGAGTGATTTCGGTGGGATTCAACCCGGCCAGCACTTCGTCCAGCAGAAGCAGCTTGGGACGCGCCGCCAGTGCGCGGGCAACCTCCAAACGCTTCTTGCCGGCGATGGTCAGGGAACGCGCCGACATCTCGGCACTCTTGGCCAGTCCGACGCGTTCCAGCACTTCCAGCGCCACTTTCCGCGCCGGCTTCAGGGCCAGATATTCGCGGCCGAAGCAGGCGCCGACGGTCACGTTTTCCAACACCGTCATGTCCTGCAGCGGCTTCACAATCTGGTGCGTGCGCGCCAACCCAAGGTGGACCACCTGGTTGGGAGAACAATTGGTGATGTCCTCACCGGCAAACTTTACCGTTCCTTTGTCCCCCTTGTAGACGCCGTTCACAACGTTGAACAGCGTAGTCTTGCCGGCGCCGTTGGGGCCTATCAATCCCAGGATCTCGCGCTCGCCGAGGCTGAAGCTCACATCGGAGACCGCCAGCAGTCCGCCAAACCGTTTGCTTACGCCGCTCACTTCCAGCAAGGGAGTCATTCGATCACCTTGCGGGCGCGCGGCACCAGGCGATAGAGCCAGCCGATCAGTCCGCCGGGCGCAAACAATACCACCAGCAGTAAGAGTCCGCCGGCAATCACCAGTTGAAAATTAGAGAGCTTGGGAGACGTCAACAGATACGAGCGCAGTTTCTCGTACAACCCTCCGCCTAACGCCGCGCCGACCACCGTACCTTTGCCGCCGAGCATCAGCATCACGATTCCCTCCAGCGAGAGCATGAATTCAAATGCAATCGAGGGATCGATCATGCCGTTCTTGTAGAACATCAGCGCGCCCGCTACCGCCGGAAGAAATGCGGACACGCTGTAAATGATGGCCTTGAACACGGTGGTGTTAACGCCCAGGACCACGGCCGCATCTTCATCTTCGCGGATGGCAAACAGACCCAGGCCGAATTTCGAGATCTTGATGCCCAGACTCAGAATCATCGACAGCGCCATCACGCCGATCACCAGGAAGTAGGTCATCCAAAGAGCATGACGCGCTCCGCCCAGCCTCTCATAGGCGGAGAAGTCCACGTACATGCCCGTGGACCTGCCCCAGGGATCGAAGTTGGCGACGAAGGATTGCACCGCGAGCAGGACCCCGATCGTGGCCAGCGCGAAATAGGCGCCCCGCAATCGCAGAATGCCCATCCCTAACGCCAGGGCGAACAGGCTGACCACCAGACCCGCAGCCAGCGCGGCCAGCACCAGATTCCAATTTCGCACCGTGGCGAGATAGAGTCCGACGTAGCCGCCCAGCCCGTAAAACACAATGTGCCCGAAGTTCACATACCCGGTGTAGCCGATCATCAGGTTCAGGTTGCTGGCCAGAATGACGGCAATGGCAACCAGGATGAGGTCTTCGCGCATGGACACATCGTTGGCATGGAACGGAATGAACGCCATCAGCGCAGCAAAAATCAGGATCAGCCAGAAGACCGGGCGCCGCAAGATCATGCCGTGGCCCTCGTGAAAATGCCTTTGGGAAAGGCAACCAGCACCACCACAAACAGTCCGAACTCAATCAGCGGGATCCAACTGACGGCGATGAAGGGGGTCACCGCTCCCTCCAACAAGCCCAGCAATACGCCGGCGGCGAGGGCCCCGAGCGGCTTGCCCAGTCCAGCCAGCACGGTCACCACGAAGCTCTTCATCTGGTAACCGGCGCCGGAAAGAATGGTGAAGGGAAACAGGGTTGACACCAATGCGCCCGAAGACGCTGCCAGCGCGATGCCGATGGCAAACGCCAAGGCCAGCACCATGGTCGAGGAGATGCCCATCAACTCGGCCGCTTCGCGGTTGTCGGCCACGGCCCGGATGGCCTTGCCGGGCCGGGTGCGATAGAGAAACAGCTCCAGCGCCAACGCAATGATGACGGCAGCGGTGGCTGCGGCAATGTGGTTCCCGGTGAAAGTGTAGGCGCCCACGGTAAAGCCGCGCAGCGTGAAGTTCACGTTGTAGGGACTGGTACTCCAAATCGCGGTGCCGATCCCAATGATCATCATGTTCACGGCGAAGGTGGACAGCAGGCTCGATAACTGGGAGCGGCCGATCACCCAATGCACGGAGATCCAGTAAATGACAAGGCCGAGCAGCAAACCCGCCGCGATGATGGGCAGCAAGAGGAAGTAGGCATTCACCGGGAAGGCGGCAAACAAAATGTACATGCCGAACATACCCAGCGCGATGACCGAGCCATGGGTGAGGTTGATGACATCCATCACTCCCCAGATCAGACTGAGGCCCATAGCGGCCAGCCCATAGACCGAACCGATCAGCAGGCCATCAATCATGGAAGCGAGAATGCCAGACATTTCTCACCCTTTGCGCCGCATCGCTCGCCGGTGTGGCGCGCAACATTCGTCAATCAATGTACTGCAAAATTAATGGATCGGATATACCAGATTGGCGCTCTTGGCGGCCAGCGGCCAGACCACCTGCTTCACCAGCTTGCCGGACTTGTCCTTCTGCCATTGCGCCAGCACCATCGCATGGCCCACCTGCAAACCATGCTGATTGGCCTCGGTCGCAAACTTGCTGCGGCCATAGAACGTTGTGATGTCGGTGGCATTCAGCGCCGCCGCCACTTTCGCCGTGTCGGTGCTGCCTGCCTGTTCAATCGCGCGTTGCAGGACCAGGCCGGACGCGTAGCCGCCCGCCGATTCGTAGCTGGGCGGAGCGTTGTACTTCGCGGTGTACGCCTTGGCAAAATCGGCGCCGCTGGGTCCATATTGCGCCTTGAAGGCGGTCTGCGGCTCCCACTGCGAGGGCACGATCACACCCACGGCTGCATCGCCCAACTCGCCCCACTGCGGACTGTCGGGGGCCACCAGCAGGGTGATCATCTTCAGCGGAACTTTGTGGCTGTAAACTTGCCGCGCCAGCGTGGAACCGTCGGCGTAGTGCCCTCCGCCCAGCAGCACGGTGGACTTCGACGCAATCACCTTGTCGATAATGGCGCTGAAGTCGGTGGTGTTCGGGGCGTAGGCTTCGCTGAAAGCCACGTTGAATCCGAGCTTCTGGGCATACTCCTTAGCGGGATTGACCACCGCTACCGAGAACGAGGCGTCTTCATACACGAACGCAACCGCCGCCTTCGGGTCCTTGGTCTTCAGCATGTCCAGAACGCCCTTCAGGTATTCCGCTCCCGGGGTGAACATCTGGAAGAGGTAATGATTGCCCAGGGTATAAGTCTTGCCCTCCGCAGCGCCGGTGGTCAGCATGATCTTTTCATACTGTTCCGTCACGATGGCGGCCGTGGCGGTCAGACTCGAAGAGTACGGGCTGAACAGAAAATCGGCTTTGTCCTGCAGGATCAGGCGCGAGTAAAGCTGCTGCACGCGCTTGCTGTTGGATTCGTCATCGTAGCTGACGAACTGGATCTTGTAGCTCTTGCCGCCCGCTTTGATGCCTCCGGCAGCGTTGACCTGATCGCGCCAGAGTTCGAAGCCGTGGAGCTGCTCCACGGAGTCCACATTCAGGGCCCCCGTGTTGGAGACGGTGAAGCCCAGGGTAAGGTTTTGCGCAAATCCTGTTGTGACGAAGAGGGCAACAACCAGAATGATGGGAAGAGCAAGTCGTTTCACGGTTCACCTTCTCGGATAGTCTTAGTCTTAGGGTGGTTGAAAGCGTACGGCGAGGATTGTCCAACCCCCTATGACACCAGTCACTTGCAAATGTGATTCTCCTCACAAGAAGGATGGACATGGCATGAGAGGCCTGCGAGACGCAAAACATCGCCGGGTGCCCCAGGTCTCGCGCCTTTCGAGACCTGGGCGGCTACGACGTAGAAGCAGTTATTGCTTCGGATGGGTTGGCGAGCACCCTATCCAAGTGATCAATGACCGACTTCCCGGGTCTCGAAAATCGCGAGACCCGGGCCACCCACCGCAAAATTCGGGAACTCTTGGTCCCCGGTCCAGCAATAATCTGTGAGGACAATTTCGGCGATGGACCGCAGCACAAAACTTAACATTTCTGTTACCTGACTTTACCGTCGAAATCGCGTTGCCGGGGTTCCAATACATGACAGTGGAACTGTCAAGGAGGAAGTGAAAAGATTATGAAAACCAAGTTTTGGAGCGTCGCTGTGGCGTTGTTAGCGCTGGTGCTGTGTGGCACGGCGATTTTTTCGTACGCGCAGCAGAACGACGCGGCCGGTGCTTCGGGATGGAGTGGGCACCGGCATGGCCGCATGGGCTTTATGGCCCGCGAGCTTAACCTGACGGATGCCCAGAAGCAACAGATCAAGACCATGATGCAGTCGCAGCGCGCGACCACTGCGTCCGCTGATGCAGCAACTGGCGGAAAACCGCAAGGCCATGCTGGCCGCCACCTCGAACGGCGCCTTCGACCAGGCCAAGGTGCAGGCGATTGCCAATCAACAGTCGCAAGCGATGGCGCAATTGATGGTGCAGAAAGCGTCCATCCAACACCAGATCTACACCCAGGTGCTGACCGCCGATCAGCGCACCAAAGCCGACCAGATGCGCGAGAAGCAAATGGCCCGCATTGACCAGCGTCTGCAGAAGTTCTCGCAGCCGCCAACCGAGGCGCCACAGCCGCAGTAACGTCAACAGACTGGGGTCATCCTGATTGCCACCAAGGGAAGAGAATTAACCTCGGAGGCATCGGAGATCACTGAGATAAAACTCCGTGCCCTGCCGTGTCTCAGTAGTCATGATCCTCGACGGACCGCGCAAGCTGTTGCCGGGCACTTCAGTGCACCATCGCCGCTCCGGCTTTTCCTGGCTTCGGCTTCCTCAGCAGGAACAGGAACGGAATCATGGCAACGAACATCAAGCACATAAAGAGAAACGTGTCGTTATAAGACAGCATTGCCGCCTGCCGCTGCACCATTCCCCATATCGACTGATAGGCCTGCTGGGTCGCAGTAGCGGCACTGGAGCCCTGGCTCATGAATAATGCTTTCAGGCTTTCGAACATCTTCTGGGCTGCACTACTTTGCGGATAGACATGCGCGCCCAAGATGTTGATGTGCTTCTGCTGATTGCGGAACTGCACGGTCTCAACCATGGCGATCCCGATGCTGGCGCCGATGTTGCGCATCAGGTTGAACAAGCTGGTGGCATTGCCCATGCGCTCATTCGGAATCCCGCCATTGGTGATGGTAGTAAGCGGCACGAAGACGAAACCCAGCGCCGCGCCTTGAATCGTGAGCGGCCACCAGAAATTCACCGAAGCCACATCCAGGCTGAAGCGGGAGAGCACCCACATGGCGTAGGCGGAAGCCACCAGGCCAATCCCCAGCAACTTCCGCTGATCGAATTTGCCGATCAAGCGGCCGACGATCGGCATGATCAGGAACGACGCCAGGCCGCGCGGCAGGTTGGTAATGCCGGCGTGCGTCGCCGTGTAGCCCAGCAGCACTTGCATCAGCAACGGCAATAACACCGTGCTGCCGTAGAGCACGAAGCCAATCAGCGTCATCAGGAATGTGCCGATGGCAAACGAGCGATACTTGAACACCGTGAGATCCAGCACCGGATGTTTGGCCTTCAGTTCGCGAATGATCAGCGCCGTCAGTCCTCCCACCGCGAGTATGGCGAGCGTGACGATGAAACGCGAACCAAACCAGTCGTCTTCCTGCCCCTTGTCGAGCATGATCTGAAGGCTTCCGATGCCCACCGCCAGAAGGCCAATTCCCCAATAGTCGATGCCGGTTTTTTGGCGCCGCAGATAAGGCGGATCGAAGATGAACAGTTGGGTCAGGACCAGGGAGGCGACACCGATGGGCACGTTGATGTAGAAGACCCAGCGCCAACTGTAGTTGTCGGTAAGCCAGCCTCCCGCCACCGGACCGAGCATGGGCGCCACCACGATGCCGAGGGCCCAGAACGCCATTGCCTGGCCGCGCTTCTCCGGCGGAAACGATTCCAACAGGATGGCCTGCGAGAGCGGTTGCAGTCCGCCGCCGCAGGCGCCTTGAATTACGCGACACAAAATGAGGAATGGCAGCGAGGGCGCCAGTCCGCACAGAAATGACGCAACCGTGAATCCGGTCACCGAGAGCATCAGCAGCCGTTTTCTGCCGAAGCGCCCCGCCAACCAGCCGGTCATGGGAAGGATGATGGCATTGGCGACCAGGTAAGACGTGAGCGTCCAGGTGGCTTCGTCGTTGCTGGCCGACAAGCTGCCCGCGATGTGCGGCAGCGAAACATTCACCACGGTAGTGTCCAGCACTTCCATGAATGTGCTCGACATGACCGCGATGGCAATCAGCCACGGATTGATGTCCCGATGTTCCCTGCTTCCGATCAGTGGCATTCCGTAGGTCGGTCTCGTTTTCCCAAGATGATCAGCAAATGTAATAGTTTTGTCATTTCAACTCAGAACGTAGCCATAGATCACAGAATCGATAGCAGACGGTTCCCTAGCATAAACTCATGGTTTCGACCTCAAACTCTGTTTGGATTACCCCACATCCCAAAGGGACTCAGGCGCGGGTGCTGCTGAGCTCGGTGTTCGGCCCGTATGCGCAGGATGACGAATTCGGCAGCCGCTCCATCAATCCCATGGAGCTGTATCACAACCAGGTCACGCGCGAGCAGGGCAGCTTCTCTTTGCGCATGTTTCACCGCTCCTGGGGACTGATGATGATCCAGCAAAACATCTCCGCGCCCAGCACGCTGCTCGACTTCCCTACTCTCAAGGATTTCCAGCGCGAACTGACCTCCTCCGAATACGACATTGTTGGGATTTCTGGAATCATTCCGAATTTCGGCAAGGTGCGCGAAATGTGCCGCCAGGTCCGCCGCCTGTCGCCCAACTCCATCATCGTCGTGGGCGGACACGTCGCTGCCATTCCCGGACTGGATACGTTAATTGATGCCGATTACATCGTTCGCGGCGAGGGCATCTCCTGGATGCGCCGTTATCTTGGCGAAGATCCAGAAGCGCCGATCGCTCATCCTGAAATCGTCTCCGGCTTTGGCTTTCGCATCCTGGGAATGCGCGTGCCCGACAGTAAATGCGATACCGCCGCCACCATCATTCCTTCGGTCGGATGTCCGCTGGGATGCAACTTCTGCACTACTTCTTCCTTCTTCGGTGGCAAAGGCAAGAGCATTCACTTCTACGAAACGGGAGACCAGCTCTTTGACGTCATGCAGCAGATGGAGGGTTCTCTGGGCGTGAATTCGTTCTTCATGATGGACGAAAACTTCCTGTTGAATCGTCCGCGCGCCATGCAACTTCTGGCGCGCATGAAGGAAGCCAACAAGAGTTGGGCGCTCTACGTTTTCTCGTCGGTGAATGCCATCCGCAAGTACAGCATGGAAGAGCTGGTGCAACTGGGCGTTTCGTGGATCTGGGTGGGACTCGAGTCGCCCAACTCCAGCTACGCCAAACTGAAGAATTCCGATACACGCGCGCTGGCGGCGGAGCTGCGCCAGCACGGCATCAAGATCCTCGGTTCAACCATCGTGGGCCTTGAGCACCACACGCCCGAGAACATTCACGCGGAGATCGAATACGCGGTCTCGCACGGCACCGACTTCCACCAGTTCATGCTATACACGCCGGTACCGGGCACTCCGCTATTCGCCCAGATGCAGCAAGAGGGCCGCATGCTCGACGACGTGGACCTGGCAGACATTCACGGGCAGTTCAAGTTCAACTACAAGCACGCCGCCATCTCGCGTGACGAGTCGAAGGTGTTTCTCGATTGGGCTTTCCGCCACGACTTCGAGCGCAACGGCCCCAGCTTGTTTCGCATTTGCGAGACTACCTTCCAGGGATGGAAGCGCTATCACAACCATCCCGACCTGCGAGTGCGGCGTCGCTTCGCCGCAGGAAGCCAGGAAGTTGCGCACCACCTACAATGCGGCGCTCTGGGCGATGGAGAAGCGGCTTCGCACGACCAATCCGCCGATATCGAAGCGGATTCGCGAACTGCGGCGCGAAATCGAAGGCGCCTTTGGAACGTTCACCCGTCTGGTGCGCCGCGTGGTCGGCCCGATTTTGCTATGGACTTCGAAACGCGAAGACAAGCGCCTGGCCAACGGCGTGACCTACGAGCCGCAGACATTCGTCGAGCGTCGCAACTGGATAGCCGACAAACTACGGCACACCGCGGACGTCATCACCATGCACCCGCGCCATAGCGAGCAGCCGCTGACCAACATCGCAGCCGCACGCGTTGCGGTCGATAGCTTCAGCCAGGTAACAAGCGGCGATTAGGGCAGCCTAGATCGCGGCGCAAACCGCTTTGACTTCGGTGTAAAGCTCCAACGATTCGTGGCCCATCTCGCGGCCCCAGCCCGATTGCTTGTAGCCGCCGAAGGGCAGGGCTGCGTCGAACACGTTATAGCAGTTGATCCACACCGTGCCGGCACGCAGCTTCTCGGCAATGCGGTGGGCCTTGCTGATGTCGCGCGTCCACACCGCCGCCGCCAGGCCGTATTCGCTCTGGTTGGCTTCGGCAATCAGCTTGTCCACATCGCGGAACGGCATGGCGCAAACCACCGGCCCAAAGATCTCCTCGCGAACAACTTTCATGTCCGGCTTGGTCTTGACCATCACCGTGGGCTCAACAAAATATCCCGCACCCGGCCGTTTGTGTCCGCCCACAATGGCCTCAGCGCCTTCGTGCAGCCCGCTCTCCAGAAAGCTGCAGACGCGATTCATCTGCTCTTCAGACACCAGCGGTCCCATCGAAGTGTCTGGATCGAAGCCGGCTCCTAGTTTGATCTTCTTGGCCTGCTCGGCCACGCCATGCACCACGTGATCGAAGATGCTCTGCTCAACGTACAACCGCGATCCGGCGCAGCAGCATTGACCGTGGTTGAAGAAGATGGCGCTCGCCGCACCTGGAATGGTCGCCTTCATGTCAGCGTCCGCGAAAACCAGGTTGGGCGACTTGCCCCCCAACTCCAGCGAAACCTTCTTCAAGTTGCCGGCCGCCGCCTGCAAAATGAGCCTGCCAACTTCGGTGGAACCGGTGAAGGCGATTTTGTCCACGTCAGGATGCGACGCCAGCGCAGCTCCGGCGGTCTCGCCGTAACCCGGCACCACGTTCACCACGCCGTCGGGAAAACCCGCCTCCGCAATCAACTCAGCCAGCAACAGCGCGCTCAGCGGAGTCTGCTCTGCCGGCTTCAGCACCACGGTGCAGCCGGTCGCCAGCGCCGGACCCAGCTTCCACGCCGCCATCAACAGCGGGAAGTTCCAGGGGATGATCTGTCCCACCACGCCGACAGGCTCGCGCCGAGTGTAGGCAAGGTACTTCACGTGCCTCGACGCGGCCGAAATCGGAATGGTGTTGCCCTCGATCTTGGTGGCCCAGCCCGCCATGTAGTGGAACAGATCAGCCGCCAGCGGCACATCGGCGACCCGCGCCACCGATAGCGGCTTGCCATTGTCGAGACTCTCGAGCTGGGCGAATTCTTCCAGGTGCTCTTCGATCAAGTCGCCGAGCTTCCATATCAGGCGACCTCGCTGCGAGGGCGTCATCTCATGCCAGGGGCCGCTCTCGAAGGCCCGGCGCGCCGCTTTCACCGCGCGATCAATATCCTCGCGGTCGCCTTCGGCAACCTGTGCCAAAACTTCTCCGGTGGCAGGGTTATAGGTCGGGAAGGTTTTCCCCGAGGCCGCCTCCACCCACTTTCCATCGACAAACATCTTGCGCGGCCGGCTGACAAATTCTTGAACACGATTGTGCATTTGTACCGTGCTTACTGCGGTTGACATAAAGAACCTCCTCAGGCTGAACGCCGCCGGAGATCCGCGCCTTCCATGGTGTTGAAAATGTTCGCGACTGGGCGGCAGGCGTCGAGCCTACATCTCGCGAAAAGTTTATCAGAGGTTGGACTTGGGCGCTCCAAATGCGAGAGCGCTTGGCGGAAAACGCCGCGGACTACCCTCCGCCGGCTTGCGCGCGGGCCTGTTCCACCGTGGGAGCAAAGGTGAAGAGTTGGTCCACCTTGGTCACTTTCAACGAAGTCAGCAGCCGTTCATTGGCGCCTACGAGGACCAGCTTGCGGCCCGAGTTTTCCCTCGAAACGTGGGCCCCCACCAGGCAACCGATTCCCGCCGAATCAATGTAGGGCATGTCGGCCACGTCGATGATCAGCAGATCGGAAGAGTCTGCCCGAACTTCGCTCTGAAGCGGAAAGAAGTTTCCCAATAAGAGTGGGCCGTGGATACGAAGGACCACATCGGTCCCGCTGGCAACTTTCTCTATTTGCAGTGGCTTATCTTGCATAGCCGTCGATTTTATAACGGCGGCGCAGCGCCCAATGTTAATTTCCGGTTACGGAAGAGATTGAGACGGCGGCAACGACCAAATACTAATGCGGATGGACCGTGTCCGTGCTGGACGGCATCTGCGTGTGCGTTGCGTCGTTGCTACGCGCAGCATTTGGATTTGAGCCATGGCCGCGCGCTGCTGACGAATTGCCGGTTGCAGCCACTCGTGTTGGCCCGGCGCTGCCGGTGGACCCTACACCCTGATGTTTGCTCTGGACCGGCGGGTGAAAGACGTGATGGTCCCGCCCCTGGTAGCGTTGCGCCAAAAGCGGCATCGCCAACAGCAGGCTGATCGCGAGAACGGAAATCTTAACTGGGCCCGGGGTGCTCATAAGGCTTCTAGGGACATTGTAAAGCTGTCACCAACTTTAAGACATAGCGACACGCTTGTCCACCGCAAAACGCTGTATTCCCTGCTACTTTCGCGGTAGTCCCATGTTCTTGGAGGCAGAGCGTCTGCGACTGGGTTTCCCGAACCGATGCTCAAAGTTTGACATGTCCACCCGCTTGCCGCAGAAGCGCACACCCTCCGATTCCAACAGGAAACGCTGCTCCAGGGCGAATTCGCCGGGCATCGCACTCCGCCCTCCCGAACCCAGAACCCGATGCCAGGGCAGGCCGTCCACCTGCTGAAGAACTCGTCCCACGTGGCGGGCACAGCGCGGATAGCCGGCGGCTGCGGCGATGGCGCCATAGGTGCTTACCCGCCCACGCGGAATCTTGCGGATAGCGTCACAAATGGCATTCACAAGAGGCGTTCTTACGGGGCGCTCAGGTCTCATCGGTCAGGATTAAGATACATCAATGGCGGAAGCAACTCACGATCCCAAAGCGCGATTCTCCGACCGGGTGGACGACTATGCAAAGTATCGTCCCCATTATTCGCAAGACGTGGTGCAGGCGGTCGAGCGGGCCTGCGGACTGCGTCCCCAACACGCCATAGCGGACATCGGCTGTGGCACCGGCCTGCTGGCAAAGATATTTCTGGAGAACGGCAATCGCGTGGTGGGGGTCGAACCCAATCGCGCAATGCGCATCGGCGGCGAGAACTATCTGGCTTCGTATCCCAACTTCAGGATGGTGGATGGTAGTGCCGAAGCCACCGGCCTGGCTGACGCCAGCGCCGACTTCGTCATTGCCGGGCAGGCGTTCCACTGGTTTCGGCCTGACGATACGCGCGTCGAGTTCGCGCGCATTCTGAAGTCCGCTGGCTGGGTGGTCTTGGTATGGAACGATCGCAACACGACTTCCAAACCGTTCCTGCGCGCCTACGAAGATTTCGTGCTGCGCTATTCCACCGATTACGAACAGGTCGCGCACAAGTACCTGGCCAGCTACGACGCCCTGCAACGCTTCTTCGCTCCCGATGAAGTGCGGTTGATCGAACAGCACAATCAGCAGAAGCTTGACTTCGACGGTCTGCGCGGCCGATTGCTGTCGTCGTCGTATGTGCCCAAGGCTGGCGAAAAGCACGAAGCGATGATGCGCGAGTTGCCGCGTCTGTTTTCGTCCCACGCCGAGAACGGCCATGTCACCCTCGAATACGACACTAAGATCTTCTGCGGACACCTGCAACGATGAGCGTCGCGCAACAAACACCGACCGCCGCGGTCGTCCTGCGCACCGAGCATTTGGGACGCCGTGTCGGAGACGTCTCCGTCGTCACCGACATTTCCCTGGATGTGTACCACGGCGAGATGCTGGGTATCGTTGGGCCCAGCGGCTCGGGTAAGAGTTCTTTGCTGCGATTGCTGAACCGTCTCGATGAGCCGACCAACGGTACCGTGTTTCTCGATGGCCAGGACTACCGCCAGTTCTCCCCGCGCGAGTTGCGCCGCCGGGTCGGCATGGTGACGCAGCGTCCCTTCCTGTTTCCTGGCAGCGTGGCCGGCAACATTCTCTTCGGGCCTTCGCAACGCGGCGAGGTTGTGGCCGACGAAGATATCGCTCAATTGCTGGAACGCGTCGGCCTGCCCGGTTTTGCCGGGCGCGAGGTCACGAACCTTTCCGGCGGCGAGCAGCAACGGGTTTCGCTGGCGCGGGCGCTGGCCAATCGTCCCCAGATCCTGCTGCTCGACGAGCCGACATCGGCGCTCGACGAGCAGGCGAAGACGGGCATTGAACAATTGATTTGCAGCCTGGTTTAAGGACACATCACTGACTTGCGTGATGGTCACACATGATCGTGACCAGGCGCGGCGCATGTGCGACCGGGTTGCGCTTCTGGAAGCGGGCCGCCTCATTCAATATGGAAAACCGGCGGAGGTGCTGGGTGCTTAAATCGCTCTTCCACACGCAACTGACGCTTGGCTTTGCCCAGGCTGGCATTGCCTCGGTGCTAGCTCTGGCGGTGGTCCTGCTGGCGCGACGCCGCAACATTCATCTGGAAAGCGATGCCGCGATTGCGCTGTTGCGTGGCATTGTCCAGATTGTCGCGGTCGGATCGATCCTGGCTTTGCTGCTGAAGAGCCCGCGCTGGACCAGCGTCTTTCTACTGACCGGGATGATTATTGCGGCGGGTTCGATCTCGGCCAGACGCGCAAAAAACATTCCCGGTGCGCGTAAAGTGTCCACGTATTCGATTGCCGCCGGCGCTGGACTGGTCACCGCCATCATGACCTGGGCCGGAGTGATCGATACCGCCATCACTTCGCTTATCCCCGTGGGCAGCATGATCATTGCCAACGCCATGAACACCAATGGTCTGGCATTGAATCGCTTTCGGTCCGAGGTTCTGGCCCACGCTGGCGAGATCGAAACCGCGCTCGCGCTGGGCGCTGCGCCCGAGCACACCGTCGCCAGCTATGCCGAGTCGAGCATTCACGCATCGCTGATCCCGGCGATCGACAATCTGCGCTCCCTGGGAATCGTGTGGATCCCGGGGCTGATGACCGGTATGTTGCTCTCCGGCGCTGACCCGCTGTATGCAGCCATCTATCAGTTCGTGGTGATCGCCATGATTCTGGCGTCCTCGGGACTGACTTCCCTGCTGAGCACTGATGATTCGCAACCACGCGTTCTCGGCGGCGGAGCAACTGGTGTTGAAAAGCAGTGGATAGCGGTTTCGTAGCCCTTCCATAAAGAGGGTGATGGATTCCTGCGCAAAAAAGAAGGCGCCCCGCGGGCTTTCCCAGAGCGCGATGCATTACAGATTGATTCTTTGGACCGGCGTTCCAGCTATTTCTTCTTGCCTTGGCCACCGCTGTTCACAACCCGAAGATTGTTGGTGACCTGAAAAGTGCCGGGGACTTGGTTGGCTCGGATGCCCGCGAAGTTCTTGTCGGCTTCGCTGTCCACCACGCCTTCCAGCGTAATACGTGCATTCCTAACAATGATGTGGATGGGCGGGACCGCCATGTTGGAATACTTAAAGAGCGGACCATAGCTATAGATGCTGCGGTAAACAGCCCGTCGAATGCGGTCGTCCATCGAACTGGGCGGCAGGACCTCAATGTTGTTAATTACCTTCTCCACGCCTTCGATGTGTTTGACCGAGTTCTCGGCGTCGGATCTCACCACCGGCTGCACCACCTGCCCGTCCAGAATGACGGTACGTCCCTCAATGCGAAAAGACAGATTGTCGAACACGTTGTAATAGGGCAGCATGATTAACTCATGCCGCACTTCCCGGACCAGCCGGTCCTGGCTCTCAGGACTGAGCGTCTCATTGGCTTGCTGAGCTGGCGCGGTAGTGTCTGGCTTGGTCTGCACAGACTGATCGCTGGACGGGGCGGGCGGCGTCTGTTGCGCTATGCCGGGAACCACGAAACACAGCATGACCAGGAAAACGAAACCCAGGGCCCTGCAGCTTTCATGCATATCGCCTCCTAGAATATTGTCAGAAACTCTACTACGAAACGTGTGGGTCGCCAACTGGCGGCGCATCGCCATTGTATGCTGCCACAGGGCAAGACTGTCGCCCTTGTTCGATACACAAATTCGCGCTCGGCTCGGCAAACGGAAGAAATCCAAGTATGATCTCAACTCATATGAAGACCAAGTCCATGATGGCCACTCCCGGCAAGCGCATCCGGTTAAAGGATTTCGACCCCGCTTTCAAAGGCGGCTATGCCTCGCACGCGCATGCACAATCCAAGCTGAAGGCCAACGTGCAGCGCCTGGCCAAGTACCAGGACCTTTTGTATTCCTCGCATACCTACGCCCTGCTGCTGGTGCTGCAGGCCATGGATGCGGCCGGCAAAGACGGCACCATCAAGCACGTGATGTCGGGCATCAACCCTCAAGGCTGTCAGGTCTTTAGCTTCAAGACACCATCCGAGCGCGAACTCAGCCACGACTTCCTGTGGAGAACCTATTGCGACTTGCCCGAACGCGGCAACATCGGCATCTTTAATCGTTCCCTCTACGAAGAGGTATTGGTGGTGCGGGTCCATCCTGACTTGCTTAAGCAGGAACATCTGCCCGGGTTCACCGGGCCCAGCAAGAAGTTTTGGCAACATCGCTTCGAGTCGATCAACGACGTCGAGCGTCACCTGGTCCGCAATGGCACCGCAATTCTGAAGTTTTTTCTGCACGTCTCCAAAGAGGAGCAGGAGAAGCGCTTTCTGGAGCGCTTGAATGATCCGGGTAAGAACTGGAAATTTTCAGACGCCGACTTGCACGAGCGGCTGCGCTGGGATGACTACATGGCAGCCTACGAGGACATGATCAACCACACCAGCACCGCGCACGCGCCTTGGTACATCATTCCAGCCGATCACAAATGGTTCACCCATCTGACCGTCTCTAATATTGTGGTGGACACGCTGAAGAAGATGAACCTGAAATACCCGACGCCGACCAACGCTCAACGCGCGCAGATTGCCTTGGCCAAGGAAGCCCTGCAACGGGGCAAATAGGCGCCGAAATGAGGAGGAAATTCAAATGAACGTTCGTTTGATTTTTTCGGGGCTGCAATCAAGACTCTGCCTTTCCACGGCACCTCTAGCACCCGATCAGCACTCCTCGTCTACCGGCTGCCAGTAGGGTGACCGATGTTTTGGCCGGACCTTGGTCTCCGTGGGAACCGCCTTGGCACGATAACTGAAGCGCTCCACGACCGCCTGCTTCATGTCCTGCTTTTTCATTTCGGCAACCAGGTCTGGCGTTATTGCTGGGGCTGATGTTTCGTCTACGGCAAAACCGCTGCGTAACATTGCGTCTCCTATCATGTTCGTCGCTATTAAATATGAATACAGTTCACGTTTGGTTAAGGTGATGGGTGAAGCACAACCCTTCAAGCGTAATAACTACCCGCGAGTGAATCGCTCCTTGGCGCCCAAGGTAATGTTTCCGTCGCCTCAGCGGCCAAAGCCGGCTCCTTTCCGGCTCGTAACTGCACCGCTAAAAGCCTGCCCTGAGCGCAGTCGAAGGGCGGTGCTTCACCCAGCGAAACGGCTCTAATGCTGCAAGACCTTGCCGCGCACCGTCAGCACCGGGCAGGCGGCCTCCCGCACAATTTCGTAGGCGTTCGGCCACATCAGCCGGTCCCGCAATCCCGACCACGGACGCACGCCCATCACCAGCAAGTCGGCGTCGATTTCGGCCTCCGTGTGCAGAATCGTGGGTACTACTTTGCCCATTTCGACGCGGCAGCAAAGCTGCAATCCTTCTGCGTCTTGCCCAAGCATAGCTGTCAGTTTCTTTTCAATTCCCAGCATGACCTCGGCACGGTCCGCGACACCACTCAGCTCGGGATGGTCCAGCACGTGGAGCATGGTCAACTTCGCGTTGCGTTCCCTCGCCAGCGCGCTGGCATAGCGGGCCGCACATTCCGAGGCTGAGGTGAAATCAGCCGCCAGCAGGATGTTCCGGGGCGCGAACCCTCGGGCCGCGCGGTGCAAGTGCGGGCCGACCGTCATCACTGGCACGGGCGATTGCCGGAAGACGCGTTCGGCTACCGAACCCATCAACATTTTGCCCAGTCCACCGCGGCCGTGGGTGCCGACCACGATCACGTCAACTCTGTGCTGCCGCGCGCAGTCCAGAATGGATTGGGCAACGTCGCCTTCCATCAGAAACAAGTGATAGTCTTCGCCTTCCGTGTAGGACCGGGTGTGCCGCAACTCGGCCTTCAACTCCAACAGGTCGCGGCGGGCCGCATCCTTGGCGGCCACGTAGGCGTCCGGCCCTGCCATAAGGAAGTCGTCGCTGGGCAGAACGAACACCACATAGGCCTTGGCCTGGTATTCATGGGCCAGTTCGAGGCCTAGGTTCACCGCAACCGTGGAACAGCGGGAAAAGTCTGTCGCGATGAGCACACTGTGGATGCCCACCCCGACCGGGTTGAGCTGTGCTGTCACCATCGGGCGCGACCCTTCTCCCCACGCGGTGGGGTCACTGGATGGAAGCGCTCCCGCCCCGGCGCGAAGCCCCGCCCAATAACCCGGCAGGATGCTTCCCTATATTCGTCTATCTCTTTTGTAGCGCAATGGAGACCAAAACGCTGTGACGTGCGTCAACCGGGCAAGTGATGCAGCGCAGGTTTTGGGATAGGGCCGTTTATGAGATGGATGAAGGAAAGGTGATCACTTGTGTAATTGATTCCATGACAATGTCGGCTCCCACAGCCGAGTAGAGTTGGTGGTGCTGAACCAACCAACAGGGCTCGGGAGAAAGGAGCCGAACAATGATCATTATAGGAGTAGATTTTCACCCCGAGTTTCAGCAAATAGCATCCGTTGACACCGAGAGCGGAGAGTTACAGGAGCAACGCCTGCAGCACCGAGAGGAAGCCGAGAGCTTCTATCGGGAGCTTGCTGCGCGAGGCGTGCGGGTCCGGGTGGGCATGGAGGCCAGCGGGCACGCCCGCTGGTTCGAGCGGTTGCTGGGCGAGTTGGGAATCGAGCTGTGGATCGGAGATGCCGCCGAGATCCGAACCAAGCGAGTACGTAAGCAGAAGACCGATCGGCAAGATGCACAACGCATCTTGAAGTTGATGCTGAAGGATGACTTTCCAAAGATCTGGGTGCCGAGCTGGGAGAACCGGGATTTGCGGCAACTGCTATGGCATCGGCACCGTATGGTGCAGGCCCGCACCCGGATCATGAATCAGTTGCAAGCGGTTGCGCTGAACGAAGGTCTGCGGTGTAAGAAGAGGTTGTGGCGGACGGAACGCCAACAACTGGAATCGTTCCGCCTAGCTCCGTGGGCCAGTCGGCGACGGCGCGATCTGCTGGAGTTACTGGATCGGTTGAACCCAACCATCGCGGAGCTAAGCCAGGCGGTGGAGCAGGAAGTGGAGAAGTGCCCCGAGGCGCAGCGACTGGCGACCCATCCTGGGGTGGGTCCACTCACCGCCCTGGCATTTGTGCTGATTATCGGCAAAGCGGAACGCTTTCAATGTGGCAAGCAGGTAGCCAGCTATTTCGGTCTGGTTCCAGTGGAAGAGTCCAGCGGAAACCAGCGCCGGCTAGGTCACATTAGCAAACAGGGCAGCTCGATGTTGCGCTTCTTACTGGTAGAAGCGGCCCAGGCTACCGTGCGCAGTCTTCCAGAATGGCGCCGCCGCTACTTTCACCTGATGATGCGGCGTGGCCGGAAGATCGCCAAGGTCGCCATGGCGCGGCGATTGGCTGTTTGTCTGTACTGGATGCTGCGCCAGGGATGGGATTATCAGCAGTGGATTGCGTTCGGTTCGCACGCGGGGCAGCCCGGAAATCCCCACGGT
The DNA here is from genome assembly GCA_963737435.1 of uncultured Acidobacteriaceae bacterium. Taxonomy (GTDB): domain Bacteria; phylum Acidobacteriota; class Terriglobia; order Terriglobales; family Acidobacteriaceae; genus Bog-257. The sequence continues at coordinate 29,146 of CAVTSI010000015.1, forward strand.
GTGCAGTAGAACACCGAGCTATTGATTGGGCACCCCGCTCCTCTTCACCGAGGAGTTCGAACAGGTAATCATGATCCACTTGCGACCGAAGAGATGGTTGGGTCGGACCGAGTCCTGACCTGAGAGGATTACAAGGCGAGCCGTGGTTGGTTGGGACAGTTTTTTTCAATTAGAGCGAAGTGGCGCTTTCTCTAAAGCGGATGCCGAACTATGCTCTTGACAACGCCGACATTGTCAGAGAGGGGATTAATGAGATGGTCCGCCGCTGAGTAACATCGTTGTTGCTCGGCAGCACACAAGGAGGATCATCGCATGCACATCACATCTATCGGCATCGATCTCGGCAAGACCACGTTTCATCTGGTTACACTCGGCGAGCAGAGCAAGGTGTTAGCTCGCAAGAAGTTTTCACGCAAGCAGTTGCTGGCCTACACGGCGAACCTGCCTGCCTCCCTGATTGGCATGGAGGCGTGTTCTGGAGCGCACTTTATCGCAGCGGCCATTCGCAGCCAGGGGCACGATGTGCGCTTAATCCCGGCGCAGTTCGTAAAGCCCTTTCTCAAGTCGAACAAGAACGACTTTCTTGACGCGGAGGCCATCGCCGAAGCGGTTGCGCGGCAGAACATGCGGTTTGTTCCCATCAAGACCGACGAACAGCTCGACCTGCAAGCTCTCCACCGGGTGCGCGACCGGCTGGTACAGCGCCGCACGGCGGTGATCAACCAGATCCGCGGCTTCCTCATCGAGCGCGGCATCACCTTCCCCAAGCGACCGGCGAACCTGCGCAACAACATGGCGGCGTTGCTGGAAGATGCCGAGGCGAACCTCTCGCCGCGCATGCGCCGGCTGCTCGAAGGAGTGTGGCAAGAGTGGAAGCAACTAGAGGCCCACATTGACGAGGCCGACGACGAGATCGAGCGCATCGCAAGCGCCGATGCCAGCTGCCAGCGCCTGCGACAGATCCCCGGGGTAGGGCCGCTGGCTTCCACCGCAACGGTTGCGGCCATCGGCAACGGCGCTGCCTTCCGCAAGGGGCGCGACTTTGCCGCCTGGCTCGGCTTGGTCCCCAAGCAACACTCAACCGGCGGGAAGGCCAGACTGTATGGCATCAGCAAGCGTGGCAACGAATATCTGCGCCGCATGTTCATCCATGGCGCACGCGCTGTGCTGTATCGAGTGAAGTACGACACCGGCGGCTTCGGACGATGGGTGCATCAACTCGAAGCACGAGCCCCACGCAACAAGGTCATCGTCGCCATCGCCAACAAGCTGGCACGGATCGCCTGGGCTGTGCTGTCCAGCGGCGAAGTTTATCAACACCAGCCGGTAGGCACGGCGTAAAGCGGGCCGTGGAAAAGACGCTTCGCTTGGAAAGCCAACAACGCTTTCCACTTTTCCACCGCCTCGACGGCGGCGACTACTAAGCTCACCAGAGTCTGCTGAGGAGAGAACGGACGAGAGAACAGTCAAACGACGTGCCGGAGAACCTGGCTGTTGAGTTGGTTCCCGGTAACCGAGGGATTTATCAGGACCGGCACGTGCGCATCATCATCGTGGCCCGGAGAAGCATCTCCAACTAAAGGCCGGATACATTTACGCAGACTGACCCTTCGCCCGACCACTCTACTCTTGCAGTCCGGCGGCGGACCATACATTATCAACACCTATTCGTCAATCGGGGTCTTACAGGAGACAGTACTCGAAGGAAACAGCCAGCTCGTGATCTGGTCTTTCCAGATGCGATGTAAAATGATGGCATATTCGACGATCCCACCAACCTGCATAAGGCGAAACCCTAATGTATTTCACAGATGACTATTGCCCCGAGAATCAAGGCCGCTGATGGTCACGGCTGCACCCTATGGACCCATGTGGTTGCCGGGCGATTGCACCCCGGAACAAAAGCTTCCCGTCACATGGGAGGAACAAACCCAAATCGCCGTGGACTGCTACGACATTGTGCTGTGGGGCAGTTCAACCCTCTATCCGCAGCTGTTGGAAGCGAATCTCATTGACCGCTTTCTACTGCTCACCTGTCCGATAGTTCTTGGAAAAGGCAAAAAACTCTTCGGCAGCACCGCGCACCCCGTGACGGTGAAGCTGGTTAGGAATGACATATCTTCGACAGGCGTCATCATTGCGACCTACGAGCGCAAAGGGTAACCCGCAGTCTGGATGAAACCTAAAAGGCCATCCAGTAAGGCTTACGTTTCAAAGAACGGGCCGCCCGCGTTCGGGCGCTGGCAGAATACAAAGATTTCCTCACCCTCTGGAAAGACGCCGATCCTGATATCCCCATCCTGAAGCAAGCCAAGGCCGAGTACGCGAAGCAGCAGTAGTCAACTGTCGAGAACAGGCGTAGGTGTTGAAAAAGTCACTGAGTTGGTGCTTGTGAGTGCGGTGCAGGAACGCTGTAAGCAGAGGAGAGTTCCTGATGCTGTGCTGGATCGCCATTCTCGGAGGCTTGCTGGTCATGATGGGGCAACACACCCGATCGGAGTCGCTGTTCTATTACTTCCGCCGGGAAGATCACATCCCGGAGAACCATCTGCTGCGCCTGATTGATCGCCACATCAGTTTTGCTTTTGTGCGCGAGCAGCTGCGCGATTCCTACAGCGACACCGGAGGGCCGTCGATTGATCCGGAAGTACTGTTGCGCATTTTTTTGCTGGGCTATCTGTACGGCATCACCAGCGAGCGGAAGTTGGTGGAAGAGTTGCGTATGCATCTGGCGTGGCGCTGGTTCACCGGCTTGGGCTTCGACCAGGAGATTCCTGATCACTCGACGTTCTCCAAGAACCGGCATGGCCGCTTTCAGGAGTCGAATCTGTTTCAGGAGATGTTCGAGCGCGTGGTTGATCAGTGCATCAACACGGGCTTAGTCAGCGGTGAGCACATGTCGGTGGATGGCAGCTTCATCCTGGCGAACGCCAACAATCACAGCCGCATTCCACGCGAGCAGTTGGCAGTAGCAGCCCAGGTGAAGCGCACTGTGCGCGAGTATCTGGCGGAACTGGAGCAGGAGAATGGTGATGGCGAGCCGATCCACCAGCAGGACAAAGTATCGACGACCGATCCGGACGCGACCTACTCGAGCAAGGGCAACCGAGCTGCGGAGCTGGGTTATTTCGACAACTACCTGATCGACAACTCCAGTTGTGTGATTGTGGGGGTGCAGGCGACCGCCGCTCGCTTGAGTCAGGAGAGCGCTGCGGCGCGGGACATGATCGAGCGTTACCGCGAACGACATGGCCGACTGCCGCAGAGTCTGGCGGCCGACAACACCTATGGCAACGGTGAACTACTGCAATGGCTCGCTGACCGCGGCATCACGCCCTACATCCGGGTGAAAGAGAATCCCCTGGCGAAGAACGATCTTTACGGGATCGAGAAGTTCACCTATTTGCCCGAAGAGAACTGCTATGTGTGTCCCGAAGGCAAGCAATTGAAGTACGTCGGTATCAATGAGCTGAACCGGACCCACCTTTACTACTCGACGCCAAAGCGTTGCCGCGGATGCTCGCAGAAGGACCAGTGTACGCGTGGGAGGTACCGCACCATTGCGATCCACACCTGTGAAGCGGCACGGCAGCGAGCTTATGCGGTGGCGAAAACTCCGGCGTTCGCACCGGCACAACGCGCACGACGCAAGGTGGAGGCGCTGTTCGGAGAACTGAAGAACCAGATCGGACTGCGGCGTCTGCGGCTGCACAGAATGCGGTTGGTGCGTGAACAGTTCTATCTGGCAGCGGCGGTGCAGAACCTCAAACGACTGGTGCGGTTCCTCAGCCTGGGATCGCAACCGACAAGCGCCGCGATCTGAGAATGCAAGATCAATAGAAAGCTGGAACCACCCCCCCATCGCGGAGAAGAAACGCGCGCTCTAAAACGGGGTTTTTCAACAGCTACAGGCCTTATCACAAGCGATCGGCGCTTGGCCTGCAAAGGGTCGCATGTGCGCGGTCGGCGCTCCATGCACAAAAGACCCTCTTCCATACCCCATTTGTGACCTCACGCCAAGCTGCGCTTCTGTTTCTTCTGGCAGCGCTCGCAGACGCCGTAAATCTGGAAGGTATGGCGGGTCGGCAGGTACTTGTTCTTGCGGCCAACTTCCTGCTCAATGCGTTCGATGTCGCGCGAAAAGAACTCCACCGAGCTGCCGCATTCGGTGCAGACCATGTGGTGGTGATTGCGGCGATTGTACTTGTGTTCGTAACGAGTCACGCCGTCATTGAAGGCCACTTCGCTGGCCAGCCCGCACTCGGCCAGCAGCTTCAAAGTGCGATAGACGGTGGTAAATCCGATGCGCTCGTCGTGTTTCTTGACCAGCCGATACAGTTCGTCGGTGGAGAGATGGTCGCGGGTGTCGAGAAAGGTGCGCAGAATGGCGTCGCGCTGTCCCGTAAGCTTGAGGCCCACGCGCTTCAGGTGTCCGTGGAAAATAGCTTCCGCCTCTTGCACCATCTCGCGTGAGATGGTCGGTCGATCGTCAATTCGTTTCCGGAGCATGGGTCTGCTGCTCACCATTGGGGCCTATCCGCGACAGAATATCCTGCGATTTGCTATCAGCATAACACCGGAAATGCGGCTGGGTGCCCCACCCTTGTCGCCTTCTTCGGGCGACAGGGTGGGAACAGAACGCGCCGGGTGCCCCATCCTTTCGCCTCTTTTGCGAAAGGATGGGAACAGTTCGTCTTCTACTTACCTCTATTGTCCATCGCCATGAACAGGTTGTTCAGCGATTCCGCCAGCGTGGGATGGGCGAAGACGCCATCGCGCAACGCGGTGTAGGGTAGCTTTCCCATCATGGCAATCTCGAGCGCCGACATAACTTCGCCGCCCTCGATGCCTAGCACTGCCCCGCCCAGGATCTGGTTCGTTTCGCCATCCACAATCGCCTTCATGAAACCGCGGGTCTCGTCGACTTCAAGAGCGCGCGCGACGGAGGTCATCGGCAACTTGGCCACGCGAATGTTGCGCTTCTGCGCGCGGGCCTCGGTTTCGGTCACGCCAATACGACCCAGTTGCGGATCGATAAACACCGTGTACGGCACCAGGCGGCCGTCGGTGGTGGCGCTTCCCTTCTCGATCAGGTTGGTGCGAATGATGCGAAAGTCGTCGTACGAGATATGCGTAAACGCCGGACCACCCTTGATGTCGCCGAGCGCATAAACGCCATTCGCCGTGGTTTCGAGGCGGCCGTTCACCTTGATGAAACCGCGGGCGTCCGTTTGCACTCCGGCTGCGGCAAGGTTCAGCGTGTCCGAGTTCGGCACGCGTCCGGTGGCAACCAGCAAATGTGAGCCAGCAATCGCAGTCGAACGGCCGTGCTGCTGGACCTCCAAGCGAATTCTGCCATCCGCCTGGCTCACGCGATTGGCATTCGCGTGCAGCAAGACCTCAACTCCATCCTGCTGAAGTATCCTGGCGACTTCTTCCGCGATGTCGAGGTCCTCGCGGGTGAGCAGTTGGCCACCGGACTGGACGATGGTCACGCGACTGCCGAAGCGGCGAAACATTTGCCCAAACTCCAGACCGACGTAGCCGCCGCCGAGCACCAGCAGATGCTCTGGAACCGCGCCCAACTCCATGATGGAAGTGCTGTCGAGAAAGGGGATGGACTTCAGGCCGTCGAGTGCAGGCACGGATGGACGGGCGCCGGCGTTGATGAAGATCTTCTCGGAGGTGAGTGTTCGCTGCCCGCCGTCTTTCTCCCGGACGAGCAAGGACTTGGCGCCGGTGAAACTGGCCTCGCCGAAGATCAACTCCACATTGGCGGTCTGCTCAATGCGTGCCTGGCCGGCCTCGCGGAAACTCTTTACGATATCTCGCTTGCGCTGCCGGACGCGTTCCATGTGGATGCGGATGTCGCCAGTGTCAACGCCATAATCAGCGCCTCGCCGCGCGAGATAAGCGACGCGGGCGCTGGCGACCATGGTCTTGGTGGGAGTGCATCCCTCATTGACGCAAGTACCGCCGACATCCTTGCGCTCGATGATAGCGGTGCGTATCCCGGCTTCAGCCAGCGCCGTGCAAAGCGGTTTACCGGGCTGCCCGGTGCCGATCACAATGGCATCGAATTGTTGCGGAGTAGTCATAGGCGCGCCCAAAATAATGTATCGCAACCCCGGCAAGTGTTGGCTGCCCGGGAGATGCCGAGCCTGTCAGAACAGCGTCCCAGCCTCAGGGCCATGCCGATTTCAGAATCTCGTAACGATGAGCAGCCCCAACCCAATCGCGATCAGATCTTCAGGAACGGCGACGGCGAAGTCCGGCGCGTGCAAGGCCTTTACCAAGCCCACGCGAGCGCGATAACCGCCAAACGCTCCCGCCACGGCGCCAATCGCCGCGACGATCGCTCCCAGCCAAAGCGATGCGCCTCCGGCGATGCCGAGACATGCACCGCAAAGCAGGCCCAAGACAATTCGCGCGCCCAGCCCTGCGGGGGCGGTTCGCGCGGGGGTGCTGGGAAGTTGATCGGCGACGTATTCAAAGAGCGCCAGGATCGTAAAGATAACGACCGCCAAGGTCGAGCCCATCCAGGCCAACGGAGAGCCGGAAAGATTGATCCAACCCAAGTGGGCTGCCCAAGCCACAACCGCCGGCCCCGTCCCAGACCGCAAGCCGGTTACCACGCCAATCCCAAACGTCAGCAACAGCACGAATCCAGAACTCATGAGGTTCCCTCCGCCACAACGGTAGATTCAATTGCGAACGCCGACCAGGAGATGGTGGAATGGATGACGGCTCTGCGGGGGAGATTCAAATTTAGCGTGCGTGGACCATCCCAACAGACACGCTTTCCGGCTCATGCCAAAATACCGGAGCGGATCATTCGGAAGCCTCCAGCTTCTCCGCCATCTCGAGCAACTTGGTCACGCTGTTCCAGTTTCTGCCGGTTCCGGGGACCTTTAGCGTCTTCTCAAGGACTGCCCAGGACATCTTCGGCCGCGCCATGCCATTGGGGAAATAGATGTAGAGCTCGCGGCCATCCATCCGCAACTCTTCGGGTTCGGTCTTGAGGCTGAGAACTTTGTCGCGGGTCTCTGCGCTGGGATCGCTGGCGAGAAAGTACACCAGAAGTCTGCTAGGCTCGATGCCGCTGCGCTTGGCGAACGGATTTCTGGCAATCACCTCTCGCAGTTCGCCGGAGGTCCGCAGAATTACCGCGGGGCGAAAGCTAAAGTCCCGCTCAATTGCGTCCTCGATCCGTTTGGCCAGTGCAACCAGGTCTCGCTTGTCCGTCCTGAACACAACGTTGCCGCTCTGTACATAGGTCTGCGGGTCGCGCAGCCCAAGCGATTCATAGACCGCGCGCAGTGCGTCCATCTTGATCCGGTTGTGCCCCCCGACGTTGACGCCGCGGAGCATGGAGATAATCACGGCCATAGCAAGCTCTCGAGCGATTCCAAAATTACCGCATTCTGCGCGGAAGGGGGTAGAGCGATGCCTAACCTGCATTATTCATGATGGCATCGCGCTTTGAAGGGGCGCGGCTGAACGCCGTGCCAATACTTCTGCATAGAGAGTTGAGCTTCAGCCCCTGAGGACCTTGCAGGGGCTAAAGCCCTGACCTTTACTGTAACTTCGTTCGGCACAACTAAAAGTCGTGCCCTGATACACCCCATAGTTTATGAGATGAGTTTGAGTAACTCGACTTTCTTGTCTGACAACTGGCAACTGACTACTGGCTACTGACTACTGGCTACTGAAGGCCGCTTGCCTTTCGCAGCACCGCAAACAGCCGCTCAATATCGCCGGCGTCGTTGTACAAATACGGCGCAATGCGGATTGAATCTCCGCGGACGCTGACAAACACGCTGGCATCATGCAGAAGCTGCGGCAGCCTAGCCGGAATACCACGCGCGTGCCGGATTCCAATCATGTGCGCCGACCGCTGCTCTGGAGGCAGGACCGCATAGCTAATGCCGGCGGCGAGCTGCGCGACTCTTTCCGTCAGCAACCCGAGCGTTTGCTGGATCCGTTCCACACCCCACGCCAGGACTTGCTGGAGAGCGGCAATCGCCATCGGCACCAGAACGAATTGCGGAGACTCGCCCATATCGAAGCGGCGCGCGCCTGGCCGGTAGGCATCGGTGTGATCGACCAGCCGGGAAAAATCGTCGCTCCCGGCGCGCGCGATCCACGACTGCTCGAGCGGCACACCCGATTCCCGCCATTTCGGCGCGACATATAAATAACCAAGTCCGTACGGACCGAGCAGCCACTTATATCCCACGGCCGTCAGGAAGTCCGGCTGGACGCGCTCGAGATTCAGCGGGCTGGCCCCGAGCGATTGGCTGGCGTCGATGACCAAGCCAGCGCCGACGTCGCGCGCACGCTGGCCGACGCGCTCAAGATCGACCTTGCTTCCATCCGTCCAGTGACACTGCGGCAGGGCAACGATCGCCGTGTTGTCGTCGATCGCCTGCATCAAGGCTTCGTTCCAGTCCATGCCGGTTTCGCGCTGTGCGACCACTACGCGCCCGCCGTTTTTCTTGGCCAGCTCATACCAGGCATAGACGTTCGACGGGAACTGCTGATGAAGGATGACGATCGTCTGTCCGCGCAAGAGCGGCATATTCGCCGCGGCAGTCGCAATTCCGTAGCTGGCAGCCGGGACCAGCGCAACCGCATCGCTGTCGGTTCCCATCACTCGCGCGGCAAGAGCGCGCAGCTCTTCGGAACCGGCGAACCACTCTGGACCGGACAAATTCCAGGGTAATGCTTTCGTGCGAACCGCACGAAGTCCGGCCTCGGTGACGCTTCGCAACTGCGGCGCCATGCTGGCGCAGTTCAGATAGGTGATGCCATCCGGGATCTCAAACAGATCCCGGACTGCTTCGATCGGGGTTGGGATAGTTGGCGGTGTAGTCGGTGTCATGAGAGCAGTCCGCAATTGAGTTTACCGCGCATCGAGAATGATCGGCGGGTGGCCATACTCGCGTTGTAAGGGCGGTGGTGGCCCAAGGGACCGTCATGAGGGTGCTCCATCCAAGCTGGTTTTGCTTGAATGGGGATTTTGGCTTCATGCCATGGTGTGCGATGCGAGAGTGCCGCACGAAGCAGGTCACCGGAAACTATATAATCAGCTTTCCCATGGGAGCTTCGACTATTTCTACTTCGGCACGGCCATCTCACTCTAAATTAATCTTTCGCGCGGTCGTGGGAGTGCTGGTTCTCCTGCTGATCGTCTTCCTCGCTATCGACTTCTGGTTTTATCGGGCAGTTCGGGCGGCGCTGCCGCAGGTGGACGGCACGATCCACCTTTCCGGCCTGGCGAGCCCGGTCACCGTGACCTACGACGCGCTCGGCGTTCCCAACATCGTCGCTGCCAACCTGCCGGACCTGTTCTTTGCCCAAGGTTACGTCACCGCCCAGGACCGACTGTGGCAGATGGACATGACCCGGCGCTACGCTTCCGGCGACCTGGCCGCCGTTCTGGGGCCGGAGTACGTCAAGCTTGACCGCGAGCATCGCATCCTTGGCTTGAGGCAGGTCGCGGAGAGAAACGTGGCCAACATGGATATGGCCCAGCGCGCCCACTTCGAAGCCTATGCCGCCGGGGTGAACGCTTACATCGCGCAGCACCAGAAAACCCTGCCGCTGGAATTTCGCTTCCTCACCTACTTCCCTCACGTCTGGACGGTGGAAGATTCGGTGCTGGTTGGGTTGTCGATGACCGAATTTCTGAACCACGGCCTGTACAAAGACGAGTTGGAGAAGGAGAGAGTTCTGGCCAAGCTCGGGCCGGAGTTGACGGCCGACCTGTTTGTGAATTCCTCCTGGCGCGATCATCCTCCGGGAACCGACACCACTTCCCTCGAAAACGAGATTCCCGCCGGGACGACTCCCGATGAGGAAGAAGATCCGGCGCCAAAGAAGAAGAGCAGCCGCGTTACGCCAGAGGAAAAGCAGGTCCCTCGACTCCTCGCTGCGCTCGTCGCTCGGGATGACAGGATGGAAGACAGCCTCCATCCCGGCTCCAACAACTGGGTGGTCTCGGGAGCGCACACCGCCTCGGGAAAGCCGCTGCTCTCAAACGATATGCACCTTGACCTGCACATTCCCAACGTCTGGTATGAGGCGCATCTTACGGCGGGAGACTTCGACGTCGCCGGCGTGACCTTGCCGGGCGTGCCTTTCGTCATTTCTGGGCACAATCGCTACATCGCGTGGGGCTTTACCAATCTCGGTCCCAACGTCGAGGACCTCTACATCGAGAAGTTCAACGACAAGGGCGAATACCTGACGCCGCAAGGTTGGGTGCAGCCCGAGCACCGCACTGAAATCATTCGCGTGAAGGGCAAGCCTGAGGTGAACGTGGATGTCGAGGTGACCCGGCATGGGCCGATCATCAGCGACGTCATTCCGGGAGAGAAGCGCAAGCTGGCGCTCAAGTGGATCATCTATGACCCGCAGGCGGCGGGCGCTCCGTTCTTTGAAGTGGATTCGGCGAAGAACTGGCAGGAGTTTCGCGCGGCGTTTTCGCATTTTGGCGCGCCCGGTCAGAATGTCGTCTATGCGGATGTCGAGGGGCATATCGGCTACCAGGCAACCGGGCTGGTCCCGATCCGGGCGGCGGGCGATGGGTCGGTTCCCGTGCCCCGCGATGACGACTCGCACGAGTGGACCGGATATGTTCCCTACGACAAAATGCCCAGCGTGTACGATCCGCCCTCGGGAATCATCGCTACCGCGAACGGGCGCGTCACGCCGGATGGATATCCTTACACGCTTAGCATTGAGTGGGCGTCTCCGTATCGCACGGAGCGCATTTACCGGCTGCTGAATGCAAAAAAGAAGCTCACTCCGGCCGACATGCTGGCGATTCAGACCGACATTGTTTCGGCGTTCGATCGCTTCTGCGCCGAGCGCTTCGTGTACGCCGTCGATTACACAGCGACGGCATCACAGCGCGCCAAATCGGCCGCCGACCTGATGCGAAATTGGGACGGCGCCATGGCGACGGACTCGGCGGCGGCGACGGTGGCCTACTTCTCGCGCAAGAAGCTGGAGGAGTTGCTGCTCAAACCAAAGCTTGGGGACGACTGGAAGGAATACACCGGCTTACTGGCAGCGCACCCCAAATGGTTCATGAGTTCGGTATGGCTGGAGAACATATTGTCGCATCAGCCTGCACGCTGGCTGCCGGCGGGCTACGCCGACTACGACGCGCTGTTGACCGCCGCAGTAGACGGCGCCCTAAGCGATGCGCAAGCGCCGACTGCGCTGGCGACGTGGAGATGGGGACGGGTCCATCGCGTGGACATCAAGGCCCTTTTCTGGAGCGACTTTCCCATTCTCAGGAGTCACGCCGGCCCCGGCCCGCAACCCCTGTCGGGGGATGGCGAAACGGTGAAGCAGGTCAGTGCGCACTTCGGGCCGTCCGAGCGCCTCACGGTTGACTTCTCAGACCTCGACAGCTCGACCCTGAATATCGTAAATGGCCAATCCGGAAATATCTTCGCCGAGCACTACAACGATCAATGGGATGCCTATTATCACGGACAAACGTTTGCGCTGCCCTTCTCGGCGCAAGCGGTGCAGCAGGCGGGAGTGCATCACCTGAGGCTGGAGCCGTGAAGAAAGTGGTTAGTGGATAGTGGATAGTGGACGTGGTTAGTTTGCAGGAATCGCTTTAGCCGGTGAATTAGCTGATAGCTGACGGCTCTCTTCCCTACTGATCCACTTGCGCAATATCGTAAAGCGCCCCGGTGAATGAGACCTGCGTTTTCTGGGGCGTGTCGGTAGTCGTGTCGTAAATCACCTGGTATCCCCCCTCGATCACATATACCGTATTTCGGTTGGCAACCGCCAGCATGCCGGTCACGGGCCCTTTGGGGGGCAACGGCGCGGCCGCGGTGTTGTTGGCGACATCGACCACAGACAGACACCCCGTGGTCTGATTCAAGCAGGTCTTGGCGCCAATGTAGAGCTTGTTGTTGGCCGCCAGGGCCATGGTGCTGTGATAACCGTCGCCGATGGCAACGGAGTTAGCGGTCACCCGCGTCATGCTGCTGACGGTCACCGCATCGTAGGTCCCGGCAGGGCCGGGATTTCCGGCTACGTACAAAGTTCCGTTGTTGAGCAGGCCAACGCTGGCGCCACCCACCGGCACGGTCGCCTTGATGGTTTGCGAGGGAATGTCGAGCTGCTGTACCGATGCACCCGCACTCGATCCGCACTCGACCCCGCAGCTGAGCACATAAGCGGTATTGCTGTCGCTGCTGAAGAACGCGTTGACCGGCCTGGCGAACCCAGGAATCTCCACCGCCTTGGGCGTAGTGGCGTTCAAGTCGATCAGGAAAACCGAGTCCGAATTGTCAGCGAACACCAGCAGAAACTGCCCGCTTGGACTGAGGGCAATATAACGGGCTGACGGGACGGCATAGAAGGCAGTCACGGTGAACGAGGAGATGGTGGCGACCTCAACCGCGCCGGGCCGTGCGCCCGTGACCGGTGCGTTCCGCACCGGTGCGTACACTTTTGTAGCGTCCGTGGAGAACAGCGCCATATCGGCAAAATCAGGAAGAGCCACGCTACCGCTGAACGTCTCGGTGGCATTGTCGATGAATTCGAGGTGATCACCACTCTGCTCATAAACCAGGGTTGTGGTACGGTTGGGGCTTTCCACTTCGAACGTCAACGAGCCCCCCACCGTTATCGTCACGGGAGCCCCGGGCACCAACTGGCCGTAAGCGTTGTAGGTCTGCGCGGTCAACGGTGTGGTGTCGTTCTGGGTATCCATGATTTGCAAGCTGCCCGCATAGGTATTGCTGATAAAAGCGCGATGCTGCGCCATGCTGGGCGGGGCAGTGGAATTCCCGCCACCGCCGCAAGACGTAATGGAAACCACGATGAATAAGGTGAGGACGAGGATTGCAAGCCGCTTCAAGCGTTTACCCCGGAAATCATGACGAATTGAAATGATATGTTGGATTTCGCTGAATTATAACAGAGCGCGGCCTGACTACCGGGTGCTCCGGCAATGGCGAATTCGCGCCATTTGCGGTAAAGTTCAAGCAAGCCAGACACCACCGCCGTCACCATCTCCATGACTACGGACCTCATTTCGCGTTTGCAGAAGGGCGCAGTCTTATGCGACGGCGCCATGGGCACACTGCTGTATTCCAAAGGCATTTTCATCAACCGCTGCTACGACGAACTCAACCTCTCGCAGCCCGATCTGATTCGCGGGATCCATCAGGAATACCTCCAGGCCGGGGCGGACATCATTGAAACAAACACCTTTGGCGCCAATTCGTTTCGCTTGTCCAAGCATGGATGTGTGGACAAGCTGGCCGATGTCAATCGCCTGGGCGCGCGCCTGGCGCGGGAGGCGGCAAAGAGTTTCGACGCGCTGGTGGCCGGCGCCGTCGGACCGCTGGGAGTCCGTATCGAACCGCTGGGCAAGATCTCGCTTCAGGAAGCCCGCGCGGCCTTTCACGAGCAGATTGCAGCCCTGAACGAAGAAGGCGTCGATCTGGTCATACTGGAAACCTTCGGATACCTGGAAGAGCTGCATCAGGCCATTCTGGCGGCTCGCGATGTCAATCCGAAGTTGCCGGTCGTGGCGCAAGTCACGATCGACGAAGAGGGCAACTGTCTCGATGGATCAGCCCCCGAGCACTATGCTCCGCAAATCGAAGCTTGGGGCGCCGATGTCGTGGGCTGCAACTGTAGCGTCGGTCCGGTGGCCATGTTGGACGCGATGGAGCGGGTACGCGCCGTCACCACCGCGCCGCTCTCGGCCCAACCCAACGCCGGCATGCCGCGCTCGGTCGAGGGCCGCAACATCTATCTCTGCTCGCCCGAATACATGGCGGAATACGCCCGCAGGTTTGTGGATGTCGGAGTGCGCCTCATCGGCGGTTGCTGCGGCACCACGCCCGATCACATTCACGTCATGAAGGCTTTCCTGCGCGCCGTACCCGGCCGCGCCGCTGGACGCGAAACCTACCGCCCCTCCCAAGGCCCAGCCGGTCGAGGTGCCGCCGCTCCGCGAACGTTCGCAGATGGGCCGCAAGATCGCCGACGGCGAGTTCATCACTATGGTGGAGATCGTTCCGCCGAGGGGCACCGATGGCAGCCGTGAGATCGAAGGCGCGCGCTTCCTGAAATCGGTTGGCGTGGACGGCGTCAATATTCCTGACAGCCCGCGCGCCTCGGCGCGCATGAGCAACCAGGCGCTCTGCCTGCTGGTGCAGCAGCAGGTCGGGATCGAGCCCATCCTGCACTACACCTGCCGCGACCGCAACGTGCTGGGGATCCAGTCGGACTTGCTGGGCGCCAGCGCCGTGGGCATCCGCAACCTGATCTGCATCACCGGCGATCCGCCGAAGATGGGCGACTACCCCGACGCGACCGCGGTGTTCGATGTGGACGCCATCGGTCTGGTCAACATCGTCCACAACCTGAACCGCGGGCTCGACATCGGCGGCAATCCCACGGGCGCCTCGACCAAGTTCGTCATTGCCGTGGGCGCCAATCCCGGCAGTCCCAACATTGACGAGGAAATCCGCCGCTTTGAGTACAAAGTTGAGGCCGGAGCAGAATTGGCCGTCACCCAGCCGGTGTTCGACGTTCGCCTGCTGGAAGAGTTCCTGCGCCGAATCGAGCACTGCCGCATTCCGGTAGTGGCGGGCATCTGGCCGCTCACCAGCACCCGCAATGCCGAGTTCATGAAGAATGAGCTGCGGGTTTCCATCCCTGATGAGATCTTCGCGCGCATGGCAAAGGCGACCACCGTCGATGCCGCCCGTGCCGAGGGCGTGGCCATCGCTCGCGACATGCTTGCCGCCGTCCGCCACATCGTGCAGGGCGCGCAGATTGCGGCGCCGTTTGGACGCTACTCCTGCGCAGTGGACGTGCTGGAGGCGCTGGGTACGGGAAAACGCGCCGCGGTGTAGGAATCGTCGCGATTTCGCATCTTCGCTGGACAGATCCCTACAATCAACGCCGGTGCCGTTCCTTTTGCCCGCCACCTGACGTGCAAACGCGCGCTGCGAGTAAAGCTGCAAGCGCCAATGCGCCAGTCCCGCCTTGCGGGAGGAAATATGAAAGCCCAGCGCTTCAGCGCTGGGTAGGCATCTTCTCACGAGCCGAGTGCCCCGGGCACGGCACAACAGCCGCGCCAGAACAGAAACTTGTGTCGTCCCCGGGGGACTCAATCTCTTTTCCACTTCACCCAGCGTTGAAACCGTGGGCTTTCAATTTCGCGTCCGAGGCCATCGGGTTGTGCCAGCTTTCGTCAAGCAGATCTTGTCATGCAGGCAGAAAAGCGGGTCTCTCCGCTCGGACTGAAGTCCTCGGTCGGGATGACACATCAAAAGCAGCTCTCCCGGTCGGCCGGGATGACAAATCCATACTGAGAAAATATTTCCCGCCGACGCCGATTTACCCCAAATTTTGACATTCACCGAAACCGTTCTGCACTAGAATTAATCCGTGGAGTTTGAGCTTGCCTAAATTCGAAGAATCTCTCCAACGACTGGAAAAAATCGTGACCGAACTCGAGAAGGGCGACGTCTCGCTCGATCACGGGCTGGAGCTTTTCGATGAGGGCATGAAACTCTCCAGTTCCTGCCGCAAGGAACTGGAGGAAGCCGAAGGCAAAGTGGAAATCCTGCTGGAGCGAAGCGGCAAGCTGCATCCGGAAGCCTTCGAACCCGCGAGCCGACCGGGCGACGCTGCAAAATAGCTGCCGCCCATGAATGCCAACATTGTGTCCCGCTGCAGGTAGTGTGGGGTGCTTGTTCTTATTGGATGGCAACTGCTGTCCCTTCTACCACTCGAAAAGGGGTTTGCCATGCGGCCAATCAATGTTGTTCTCGCTCACCACGATGCAGTTGCGGCCGACCGCCTGGCTGCGTCCCTCGGTAAACAATTCCGCAACCTCGCCATTGCAAAGTCTGCCGGGGAAATTGCTTCCGCCGTGGCGCGTTTTCGCGCGCCATTTGCGGTCGTGGACTTGGAGCTGGTTGACCTCCCCAGCCTGAGGTCTCTCTGCTCGCAGTTTCCCGCAACTGCGTTCGTGTGCATCCATCGTCTGGCGGACGATCGCATGTGGTCAGAAGCCCTGGCCATGGGAGCGGTGGATTGCTGTCACTCCGGCGATCTGCACGGCATCCTGCTGGCCTCGGAGCGCTACGTGGTGCTCTCTCGTTCGCAGTCCGCGGCGGCGTGAGATCGTGAGTATTACGCTTTAGCGCTTTTCGCCGCTCTTGCCGCGGCTTTCTGTTGCTTTTGCGCATCCGCCAGCAGCTTGCACAAAATTCGCATTCCGCTGTCCACGTGCTTTTCTTGCAGCAGGAAGGGCGGCAAAAAGCGCAATACGGTGTCCTGGGTGACGTTGATCAGCAGGCCTTTGGCGAGTGCGCCTTCCAGGATCGGCTTGCCGGGGACGGTCAACTGCAGCGCCTGAATCGCGCCCACGCCGCGGACTTCCACCGCGATGTCGAACTTGGCCACCAGCTCGCGCAGCTTCTGCGAAAAGTACCCCCCGACGCGACGCACCTGCTCCAGCAGATTTTCGTCCTCCAGTATCGCGAGATACTCCAACGCGACGCGGCAGGTCAGCGGGCCGCCGCCGAAGGTCGTCCCGTGCTTGCCGGGAGTGATGTGCTGCGCGAAGCGCTCCTTGGCGAGAAACGCTCCCAGCGGCAGTCCGGCGGCGATCGGCTTGGCAATGCAAACCACGTCAGGCACGACGCCGAAATGCTGGAAGGCGAAGAGCTGCCCGGTACGCCCCAGTCCGCATTGGATCTCGTCGAAGATGAGCGCGGCCTGGTGCTGGTCGGCCAACTGGCGGCACGCCTGCAAAAATTCGAACGACGATTCCTGAATGCCACCCTCGCCCTGGATGGGCTCCAGCACGATACCGCAAACCTTGTCGTCCATCGCATTGCGCAACGCTTCCACATCGTTGCGCGGCACGAAGCGCACGCCTTCCAGCATGGGATCGAAGTCCTGGCGATACTTGGGCTGGCCGGTGAGCGCGAGCGCGCCCATGGTGCGTCCGTGAAAGGAATTCTCCAGCGCGATCAGGATGCACTTTCCCGGGCCTCCCGTGGCGTGGCCCGCAGCGCGCACCAGCTTCAACGCGCCTTCAATCGCCTCGGTGCCGCTGTTGGAGAAAAAGGCGCGATCCAATCCCGACTGCGGTGCATAACTTTTCGGCCAGCAAGCCCTGGTACTCGTTGTAGTAGAGGTTGGAGACGTGGATCACCTTCGCTGCCTGCTCGCGAATGGCCTTCACGATGCGCGGATGCGCATGGCCGAGCGCGTTAACGCCCAGCCCGGAGAGGAAGTCGAGATAGCGCCTGCCGTCAACGTCGTAAACGTACACTCCCTTCCCGCGCGCGATGGCGAGCGGATAGCGAGCGTAGGTGTTCAGCAGGTATTTCTGTTCCAGCGCAACAATTTCTTCATACGTCAGCACGATGATGACCTCGCAAAGAGTTCATTGTAACGCGAGCAAAGATGGCCTCGCCTGGGCAAGGGCGCACGACCTTAGAGTAAATTTCACCTCTCGCATTTCGTTTGGAGAAGCGCTGAATCCGGATTATTCACCAGGATCAGAGGGTTTGAAGGGGCACGGCTTCAGCCGTGCCATAACGCAGCTGTCATCGTAACGGCTTTAGCCACCGAGGGAGCTTTTCAAACGAAATGCAGTTCCCCTCAGGGGCTAAAGCCCAACTACCCACTCAAAACTAGAGGCGCGGCTTGAGCGGTACTTCGGCGAACAAAGCTTTGTGTGACCAATCTCACAAAGGATGGTTCGCGCCTTTCGATAGACTTGGAATATGGTGATGGAAAAGCAGTTCCGCGAACGCGCCCGGAGCGAACTTCGCGAAATCCGCAATCAGGTCCTCAGCCTGGCCCGCGATCGCGACATTTACTGGAAGCTGGAACGCGATGTCATTGAGCGCAATCCTCAGCTTCACGGCGTCCGCAATGCGTTCCTCGATATGGTAAGGGCCGCCTACGCGGACGCCATGGCGGCCCGCGTACTGCGACTGCTCGATGCGGACAATACCGATCTTTCCTTGCGCCGGGTGCTGACCCAGCTTGAGGAATATCCCCATCTGCTGCACGACAAGGTGAGCGAACGCGAGTTTGCCGACGATCGCGCCGAGTTGGACCGTGCCGCAACCAATCTGAAGCAGGTCTTGAACCCGCATTTTGCCCATCACGAGCGCACCCTGTCGGCCCTGGCCTCCACTCATCGCGAACTCGACCAGGCGATTGACGCGATCATCTACACCCTGAAGACCTATTACTGGATCGTCGCCGACGCCTACCTCGATTTCGAGGTGAGCTATCCCGAGGACCCATTGGCGATCTTCCGCTTCCCCTGGATCAAGCCGGAGTTGGTGAGCTGACTATCGCGCCGCGATCAGAGCCACCGAGACCAGCGCGCCGATGATGCCTGCGTTCTGCGTCGCCGACATGCGCTCTTTCAAGAATATCCGCGCAAGGATCACTGTGCTGGCGGGATAAAGCGACGACAACACCGAAGTGACGTCGAGACGTCCGCGTTGCGTGGCGGCGATGAAAAGCGCATTCGCAGAGGTATCCAGTATCCCCGAAAACACAATCGGAACCAGGGCCGGACGTAGAGGCCGCTTGTCGCCAGCTGAAAAAACTACGATCAGCAGCATGAGCAGCGTGGAAGCAGTACGCGCCGCAACCAGCGGCCAGAACACTGCGTGATGGCCAGCTTGTTTGCACGCGATGAAGAACAAGCCGAACAGCACTCCCGCCAGACACGGCCAGCCCCAGACCGCGGTGGGTGTCGATTTCACCGTCTGGGCGCGCTATCAGCCAGATGCTGACCAACGCCAGCACAAAGCCCACAAGCTGAATCGGGGCGGGCATTCCTTCGGTGTATATGCCGGCCAGCACCGGCAACACTCCCGTAATGACCGCAGCGACCGGCGCGACAATGCCCATGCGTCCGATGGCAAGCGCCCGGTACAGTGCTGCGACGCCCACGGCTCCAGTGATGCCAGCCACCGCTCCCCACAATAACGTTGAACGCTGGCGGGAACGCCTCCGCCGTAATCCAGACCAACAGCAGCATGAGCAGCAAGCCACATGCATGCGCGCCCGCGACCACGCGAAAGACATTGGCGCGCTTGGTGGCAATGCCGCCGGCGAAATCGCCTCCGCCCCAGACGGCAGCAGTGCTCAGGCTGAGACCCGCGCCGGTTAAGGTTCCAGAGGTCATTGTTTAAGGTAGGCTACTTCGTCGCGGCGCTTTTCTCGCGCAGCACAATCGGGCTCTGATCGTACGGCACGATCGTCACGTTGAGATCTTTGCGATCGTTAAACTGCAGCTCGGTGACGGGAAACGCCACCAGCACAGTTCCCTTCTGCTCGGCGCCCGGCATGATCTTGGTCTCCACCGTCAAGGGTTGCGTCGCATGTTCGCGAAGGTCCGGGTAGGCTCCGAAGTAGCGGTCGTAATCGGAAGGGGACGCGGCGTCGTCGGACTGATCGCCTTGGTCGGTTTTGAGGTTGGCGGTGATGGACTTGATGTAGAGCGCCTTGTCGCCCACATTGCGCAGCGTGACGTTCAGCAGCGACCATGGTGTTGGTCATGTCTTCAGGCTGGCTGGCGTACACCGCGTCGATGCCGCCCTGCGCCACCGGCTTGGAGCGTTCCAGGAAAGCGATCACCGCCTACCACGATGCCAACGACTAGCAGTGCGATGACGACTGGCACGGCGGGAGGCAGGCTGCGTTTGGCGCTGTCGAATTCCTCCGTGATGGGAACATGTCCAGCGTCGTATTGCGGTTTAGGCGCTTTGGGCGGAATTTCATTCTTAGCCATGGCTTCCTCCATCAACTTTTGGGCCACTGATGCTTCATCGCTTGGCGAAATTCTTTTTCCGGCAGGGTGTTCAGCACATCCTTCGGCGTGAGCCATGCGCGGCGTGCCTGAAGGATACCGTACTTGATCTTCTCGAAGTGCGAGGTGTGGTGCGCGTCGGTGTTGATCACGATCTTCACTCCGCGTTCCCGTGCCATGCGCAGGTGCACGTCATTCAAGTCGAGCCGATCCGGATACGCGTTCAGCTCCATCGCGACTTTGTTCTTCAGTGCGGCCTTCAGGATTGCATCCATGTCGAACGGATAGGCGTCACGCCGCAGCAGCAGGCGTCCCGTGGGATGTCCGAGGATCGAGACGTTCTTATTGCTCAACGCGCGCAATAGACGGTCGGTCATCTGTTGCGGCTCCTGGTTGAACGCCGAATGTACGCTGGCCACCACAACATCCATCTGCTCCAGCACCGAGTCGGAGAGATCGAGCTCGCCATCGGCCAGGATATCCACTTCGATGCCCGCCATGATGGTGATGCCATCCGTCTGCTCGTTGGCGGCGCGAATACGGGCGATGTGTTGCACGGCGCGCTTGTCATCAAGGCCGTTGGCGAAGGCCAGATTTTTCGAGTGATCGGTGATGGCGATGTACTTGTAGCCACGCTCTTTGGCCGCCGCCGCCATCTCGTCGATGGTGCACTTCCCGTCGGTTTCGACGGTATGCATGTGCACTTCGCCGCGCAGATCTTGCACGGTGATCAGGTGAGGAAGCTTGTGCTTCTGCAGCGGCTTCGATCTCGCCGCAATTTTCGCGCAGCTCCGGCGGGATGCAATCAAGCTTGAGCTTGCCATAAATCTCGTCCTCGGTCGCGCCGGCGACGCGCTTGTTATTGTCGAGGCGAAACAGCCCGTACTCGCTGAGCGTGAATCCCATCTTGAGCGCGCGCTGGCGCAGCGAGACGTTGTGGTTCTTGGAGCCGGTGAAGTACTGCATGGCCGCGCCATAGGATTCCGGCGGCAAGGTGCGCACGTCCACCTGCATTCCGCTACGCAATTTGAAGCTGACCTTGTTGTCGCCCTTGGCCAGCACTTCGACGATTCCGGGAAAGCGCAGGATTTCTTCGATCAACCCGCGCGCTGCTCATCGTCAACGCAGCACGGTCCGGTGATCAGCACGTCAAGGTCGCCAACCGTCTCCCGTCCACGGCGCAGCGAACCGGCGGGCGTGATCTTCTCGATTCCTTTGATGTGCCGCAGATGCTCGGTCAGCTTCTGCGCGGTGCGATCGGCTTCGTCGAGCAGGAAGCGCCCAGAAATGCGGCGGTAACCTTCAATCGCTTTCAGGATCTTCTGCTCGCTCTTTTCGCTCAGGCGCGGCAGTTCGCGCAGTTTGCCTTCGCGCGCCAGCTTCTCCACGCTGGCGAGATCGCTGACCTGGAAGGCGCTCCAAAGCAGCGCGATCGTTTTCGGCCCCAGCCCCTGGATCTTCAGCAGCTCCAGCATCGACGGCCGGTACTTCACCAGCAAGTCCTGGTGCGGACCGAGTTTGCCGCTGCGGCACAACTCCTGGATGTTGGCAGCCATACCTTTGCCGATGCCGGGAATCTCCAGCAGCTTCTTGGGTTCGTCGATCAGTCCCGAAACCTGCTGCGGCAGTCCTTCGATGACTTCGGCGGCGCGCCGATAGGAACGGATGCGGAACGAGTCGTCGCCGTTGATCTCCATGAGATCGGCGGTTTCGTAAAAGACGTTGGCGATGGCCTTGTTGTCCACGCAGAGCACCCGAGAGAAATTGTAACGTGGAGAAAGGATATGCGGTGCGGTTCGGCGGTTAGAAGCTCAGTTCTTTCACATACTCGTGCAGCGTCATGCCGAAAAAATCCGTGGTCCTGCCGGAGGCGATGTAGCCATGTTTTTCATAGAAGCGCATGGCGCGCTGTAGAGGTTCGGTCGTGTCCAGGGTTACGCGAGAGCAACCCCTGGCTGCCAGTTCGGCTTCAGCAGATTGCAATAGTTTTTCAGCGATGCCACGGCCATGCCACCCCGGCAAGACGGCCATGCCGCGCAGATGCCCCTCGCCAGCATGGACCACCGCGCAGGCGATGGTGCCGACCATCTGGTTGTCGGCCGTGACCGCGACGAAAACGGACATCCGCCCGAGGCGATCCTGGATTGTCTGCGGCGTCAAGACGGTATCAGCAAATGCTCCAGGGGTGTACTGGACGCGATAGGGCTCGAAGGCGATTCTCAAGCATTCCAGAATGCCGAATGCGTCGCTCTCCAGGCCCTGCGAATTGTGATGCCAGCTTGCAATGCGGTCGGTGACGGCCCGCCTGGACAGCCCAACAGAATTGTATTGTGCGCCCGGTCAGACCTACGCGCGCTCAACAAGAAAACCCAGCCTCGCGGCTGGGTTTCATGAAGTCAGAGCAAGGACCCTACAGGACCCTGCGTCACGTTGCCTGCTTGCGGACCTTTCTGGCCCTCGACGATCTCGAACTCGACCTGGTCGCCTTCCTGCAAGCTCTTGTAGCCTTCAATGTTGATCGCACTATAGTGCACGAACACATCCGAACTACCATCCTCACGGCCTATAAAGCCAAAGCCTTTCGCATTGTTGAACCACTTTACGGTTCCTTTCAGTCTCACTTCTTCTTCCTCCTGGCAGAGCCCTTCAGCATCCCCACCCCGAGGATGCCGGTCTGGAATTGCGTCAATCAGGTTGAGCCCAGAAGCCAAAGTCGATGGAGGAGTTCTTCCTAGATCACATCTGGCCAATTGGATTGGCCTGTTGAACAGCGTGCTTTAAGTTTGCTCCCGTGGGGTGGTGTTGTCAAGAGAGTATACAGACTGAAGCCCCATTGCGAGAGGGGTTGAGTGTCCGGGACCCTATCGAGAATTGCAGACTATTGTGACAGGGCAACGGCACCGGAAGTCGGAGAGGATTGTGGAATTGTCATTACGAGCGCCCGGGTTTGGCGCGAGGAATCTGCCTTTCCGGTCGACCGCCAAAAGCAGATCCCTCGCTTCGCTCGTGATGACACTCCAAGGCTTCGTCACTATATTGTGTGAGCCTGATTAGGCACAGCCAACGCCACTCCCTCCAGCGATGACCCACTGCGGAGAGTCTCCGCCAGCCACAAAACGGAGGCGATCGTCTTGCCATCGCAAATCTCGCCCGAGCGGACCATCGCCAGCGCCTGAGACAAAGGCGTCAGACGGCACTCGATAGATTCATCCTCTTCGGGCTGTGCATCGCCCGCCTTCAGCCCGCGGGCGAGGTAAACCGTCATGGTCTCGTCCAGAAAGCCCGGGCTGGGATAGAAGAACAGCGCCTGCTTCCACTTGGCGGCGCGATATCCAGTTTCCTCCAGCAGTTCGCGCTTGGCCCCGGCCAGGGGCTTTTCCCCGGGATCGACGCGGCCAGCAGGAAGTTCCCAAAGATAATCCTCCGCCGCATAACGGTACTGGCGCTCCAGCAGAACGCGCGGTTCGGGGCCGCTGTCGTCCACCGCGAGAATTACGGCCGAGCCGGAATGCCGCACCACGTCGCGGCGCGCAACGATTCCGCTGGGCTCGCGCACGCGGTCGGAACTGACGCTGAAGGCGGGTCCTTTGAAGACGGTTTTCGACGAGAGGACCTCGGCCTTCTTCGTCCCACTGGATGTTTTCCTCAATTTGCGGCTGCTGGCTGGCTTTCCCGACACGCGCTTTTTTGATTTTCGGCTGCTATCTGGCTTTGTCAACATGTGCTTGTTGATGGCAGGTGTCACCACTTTCTCACAATGCTGAAGTCAGCGCCTCGGGCGCGGAAATAAGATAGCCCACCGCTTCAGCGGTGGGAAGGAGCGAAGAAGGAATCAAGTCCCACGGGAACGGCACGTGGCCGACGGCCCCGAACCAGCCAATTCCCAAGCCTACCATGACGTCGTTTTCTCGTAGCCTGTCACACCGCGCGAAATCTGCTATTCTGCCCGCCGTGCCTAAACAATCGCACTCCTCTCGTCCCCTGACGGTCAGCATCGTAGGTCCAGGGAATTTAGGGACGGCGTTGGCGTTAACGTTGCCATCCGCAGGCTACGTGGTGAAGTTCATTGCCGCTCGCCCCAAGAGCATCTCCAGTCGTGAGACCAAAGGCTTGGCGCGAAGAGTGAAGGCGCGACTGGTCGCGCTGGGCCAAGAGCCACTCGACAGCGACCTGGTCTGGATCACCGTACCCGATGACGCCATTGCCGCAACAGCCCTGCGACTTGCGCCAACCCAGGACTGGCGGGGGAAGATCGTCTTCCACTCCAGTGGCGCGCTGACCAGCGACGATCTGGCTCCGCTGCGCAAGCGAGGAGCCAAGGCCGCATCGGTGCATCCCAGCATGACGTTTGTGCGCGGTCCAGCGCCGCAGATGCGGGGGGTCGCATTTGCGGTCGAGGGCGATCCGGCGGCCGTCCGCGTGGCTAAACGAATCGTGCAGGACCTGGGCGGTACAACGTACGCCATCGACAAGCGCAATAAGGTGCTGTACCACGCTTTCGGCAGTTTTGCCTCGCCTCTGGTGATCGCCTTGATGGCTTCGCTGGAGCGCGTGGCCAAGGCCGCTGGCATCGGGGCTGGCGACGTCAAGACCATGATGGTTCCGCTGCTGGTGCAGACATTGCGAAATTACTTGCAGCACGACGCCGCTTCGGCTTTCAGCGGTCCTCTGGTGCGCGGCGATGTCGCCACGGTCCGCCGGCACCTGGAGGAGTTGAAGGCCGTTCCGGAGGCACGCGCCGTTTACATCGCGTTGGCGAGGAGCGCAGTGGCGAATTTGCCGGTGAAAAATCGCAAGGCGATGCAGCGGGAGTTGAAGAGCCGTGGTTAGAACGCTATTCGTCTCTGGATTTGTCATTACGAGCGAAGCGAGGAGTCTGCTGTTGTTTGCGCTTGCGCGAGGGGATGGGAAACAGCAGATCCCTCACGGCCTAAAGGCCGTTCGTGATGACAACTCGTTCTGAGTTGGCACAGTGGAACGATTGCGCAAATCCAGCCCCGCAGGGGCGGAACTGCTTTTAGCCCAGGGCGTGCCGGGGTCCCCAACGCGCGCCGCTTTTGCGCGTGTTGGGGTGGCTAAGCCCTGGGTAAAGTGGGGACTACGTCCGAGTCCCTTCAGGGACGGCACAGTTGTCACACATACTCTAAAAGGCCGTCCGTAATGACAACTCTTCCCGATGACGAACAGGAAAGAGATCGTGCGGTTTGAAGAAAAGCCCTTTCACAGTGGCAGTGCTGCGAAGCCGGCAATCCTTTAGAATGTCGCAATACGATCGATTTGCAGGAGCTCAAATGCGTTCTCTTCTCTTGAACCTGGCGTTGTTATCAGTTTTACTGATTCCGGCGTTCGCGCAACAACCAGATTCGCCCCAGAGCCAGCCCAAGGCCGAAACTCAGACCAAGACCAACGCAGCATCCAAGAAGGCGCAGTCGCCGCCGACGAAGTCCCCGGAAACCCCCGCGGCGACGGAAGAACAAAAGCCCGAGGCGGCCAAGGAATCCGGTGACAAGGCGAAGGACAAGGACAAAGAGGAACACTTCGACATGACCGAGGTGGCGCCGATTGTGACCCATCACCAGATCACGGTGAACGGCAAGCTGCTGCACTACACGGCCACCGCGGGACGCCTTCCCATTAAGAGCGATGCCGGCAAAATCGAAGCCGAGATGTTCTTCGTTGCTTACACCCTGGATGGGCAGGAGACCAGTAAGCGTCCCCTGACCTTTGCCTTCAACGGCGGGCCGGGTTCGTCGTCGATTTGGTTGCACATGGGAGCGCTCGGGCCCAAGCGTGTAGTCATGCAGCCGGACGGCTTCATGCCACCCGCACCTTACCGCCTGGAAGACAATCCTTACACGCTGCTCGACAAGACCGACCTGGTGTTGGTGGATGCGATTGGCACCGGATTCAGCCGCGCCGGCGATGCCGAGCTGCTCAAGAAATTCTGGGGAGTGCAGGGCGACATTGAAGCCTTCAGTGAATTCATTCGTCTCTACATCACGCGCAATGAGCGCTGGTCTTCGCCCCTCTACCTGCTGGGTGAAAGCTATGGCACGACGCGTTCGGCGGGCATCGCGGGATACCTTGCCGACCATGGCATTTCCTTCAATGGAATTACGCTGCTCTCCATGGTGCTGAATTTCGAGACCCTGATCAGCAACAAGACCAACGACCAGGCCTATGTGTTCCTGGTGCCTTCGTTCACCATGATTGCGGGATACCATCACAAGCTGGCGACCGACCTTGCCCAGGACATGAACAAGGCGCGCGAGGAATCGCAACGCTGGGCCTCCACCGAGTATGCGCAGGCGCTCGACAAGGGAGACGCCCTGACGCCGGAAGAGCGGCAGAAGGTTATCACCCAGTTGGCGCGCTTTACGGGCCTGACCCCGGACGTGATCGATCAAGCGAATCTGCGCATTGATGTGCGCAAGTTTACTCATTACCTGCTGATCGACCAGAAACTGCGCGTGGGCCGCCTGGACGGGCGTTACACCGGTCCCGACCCAAACGGTCTGCTGGATACTCCCTATTACGATCCCACGGGATCAGCCACGACTCCGCCCTTCACCTCGGCGTTCAACAACTATGTGCGGACAGAGCTGGGCTACAAAACCGACATGCCATACAACGTTATGGCGCAGCAGGCGGGCTTTCAAAAGTGGGATTGGGGATCAAGTATTCAGGGCTTTCCCGACACCGCCTCGGCGCTCCGCCAAGCCTTGGTGAAAAATCCTTACCTGAAGGTATTCGTGATGGAGGGCTATTACGATCTCGCCACCCCCTTCGCCGCCGCCAATTACACCATGGAACATCTCGATATCGGGCCGAAATATCACCAGAACATTTCCTTCGCCACTTACGACGCGGGACACATGGTGTACCTGCCCATGGATGGTCTGAAGAAAATGAAAAGCGATGTGGTGAAGTTCATGGAGATGTCGGGGGCGCAGTAAGCGGTCGGTCTCGCTCCCGGGCGCCTCTCCCACGCACGGCCGCCACTGATGGAACGGGCGGCCTTCAGTTTACGGAGACTGCCCCTTCGCTGCTCTGCTCTTGGCGACCGCCTCTTCAATGATCCGCTCCAGGCGGCGCTTGATTGTCCACCATCCCCGAATCAGCGCCAGCCCGACAATCAAAAGCAGAGCCGCCGTGAAGGGATGATTCAGGGCCGATGGCGATTTGGGCTGCTCAAACAGCCAAGCCGCCGCGAATAGACAAGACTGTCTCCGAACATACCGGCGCCCCTTGTAATCACTACAGACACGAGCAACTTGAAGCTAGCTCCCGCGATTCGGCGTGACGCGCGAGCACCGCCGTACGCGCCACTGTCCTCCAAAGGAAGCTCTGGTTTCTTTGTGGAGACTAAAGATTCTACAGAAGCGATTCTCTGAGGTTTATAGTTGGGAGCACAATCAACAATGACGCGCTCGATCAACTCACGGAAGTGGTTGGTGTTGGCTGTTGTTGTTCTTGCAGCGCTTATTTCGTTGGTTGGGGTGGTTGTCTGGCGCGCTGCAGTTGTCCTTCGTTGGGCCAAAGCCGCTGAGAGCGCGGAAGCAAACCTGAAATTCACGGCGCGCACATTGTTGCCCTCGACCGACAGCGGTTTCGAATGGGTCAGCGCCCCAACCGCGTTTGCCGGCGCAACGGAATTCAACGGGCATCTCTACGTGGCCGGCTCAGCGGGTTTGTTCGAGTACGACGGCGGTGGCCGGCCAACTCGTGACTTTCGCGTCGGACGTGAGCTTCCGCCAGCGCCGCTGTTGCGGGTCACACGCGCGGTGCTGGCCGGCTCTCGCGAGCCAGAGTTGGTGATAGCCACGGATGGGGCTGGCATCCTGGCCTTCAACGGATCAGTTTTCCGCCAGATCCTTCCCGAGGACCGCGACGCCAGGCACGTAACCGCAATTCTTCCGACCGCCTCTGGTCACCTGCTCATCGGCACTGCGAAACGCGGGTTGCTGGTCTACGACGGACAGCGGCTTGCGCCCTTTCATTCAACTTTGCAGCAACTCTATGTCACGGAGTTGGCCGGCGCCGAATCCGATTTGTGGATCGGCACCATGGGCCGGGGCGTTGCCCATTGGCATGGCGGCAGCGTGGACTGGTTCAACGAAGCGAATGGATTGCCCGACGCGCGCGTTTACTCCCTCGCCGTTGCCGGGACGCACACTTATGTGGGAGGTCCAGCAGGCATCGCTGAGTTCGACTCGGGACGCTTCGTGCGGGTGCTGGCAGAGGGGTCGTTCGTCCGCACGCTGCTGATTCACGGAAGGACCCTGCTTGCCGGGACCATGGATGACGGCATTCTGGAAATTCCCATCGAGCGCACGGAGCACGCTCCCCGCCAGTTTGAGACGCTAGGGGAACTCGCAGACATCAGGCAACTGCTGGCCGCTGGGGAAGACCCAACCGACCCGCTCTATGCCGTCACTGAGTCTGGGATGTATCTGCGCGATAGCGCCGGAGGTGGATGGAAGCGACTGCTGGGCCCGCCGGAAGGACTGCTAACCGACCGCAACGTGTCCGCCCTGGCGGTGGACCCACAGGGTCGCTTGTGGGTGGGATATTTCGATCGTGGACTGGACATCGTTGAAGGTACGAATCAGCAACATGCGCGCCACGTGGAAGACGATCACGTTTTTTGTGTGAACCGAATACGCCCGAATTCGCTGCGGGGAGCCACCGCGGTGGCCACCGCCAACGGGCTGGTTCTGTTTGACGCACAGGGCAATCGCAAGCAGGTGATAGGCAAGGCGGAAGGGCTCATCGCCGACAATGTGACCGACATCGCCGGGTTTGGGGATGGAGTTGTGATCGCGACTCCGGCCGGGCTAACCATGATGGACTCGGCAGGAATGCGCAGCCTTTATGCGTTTCACGGGCTGGTGAACAACCACGTTTACACCGTGGCCACCAGCGGCCCTTATGTGCTGGCCGGGACACTGGGCGGCGCCAGCCTGCTGGAAGGCGATCAGATTCGCGCCAACTACACCACTGCGACCTCCGCACTCAAGCACAACTGGATCACGGCCGCCATTCCGCTCGATGGCGGTTGGTGGCTCGGGACGTATGGTGCGGGCCTTGCCCGCATGGATTCGTCGGGCAAGTTTGAGGCGAGCGATGGGGCAAGCGGCGACCTGGTCATCAATCCCAACGCAATGCTGGCAACTGATCGCATGGTGCTGGCCGGCACCATGGGACACGGGCTTTATGTGATGGACCGCAAGTCCGGCAGGTGGTTTGCCGTGACCGAAGGGCTGCCTTCGCTGAACGTGACGGCATTTGCGGCAGCAAACGGCTTTGTTTACGTGGGAACCGACAACGGACTGCTGCGAATTGCCGAACAAAGGTTGGAACGATGAAACGGCTTTTGCAAATGCTGCTGGTGGTCCTCTGCCTGGCTGGAACGGCGCTGGCTGACGCGGGGGTGCTGATTCCGCGCGACAAGAGTCAACCCGACCCTTCGATTCTCTCGCTCGATGAGATGGAGATCCAGGTCAGCATCGACAACGGCATGGCGCGGGTGTACGTTCGCCAGATTTTCGGCAATCACACCGGTGCCATCGAGGAGGGCAACTACATTTTTGCGCTGCCCAGCCGGGCTACAGTCAGCGACTTTGCGGTGTGGGATGGACCGACGCGCATTCCCGCGGTGATTCTGGAACGCAAGCGCGCCAGCCAGATTTACAACCAAGCCAAGCAGCAGGCCATTGACCCCGGCCTGTTGCAGATGGGCGAGCGCGGAGTCGAAGAGGCGCGGCGCAGCGCGGCGTTCAGCGCGCGCATCGTTCCCATTCCCCCTTTTGGCACCAAGCGCCTGGAGTTTGAGTATCACGAGACCATCCCCGTCGAGAACCTGAAATCGTTCTTTGCCATCCCCATACATCCTGACGTTTACCATGCGCAATTTGCCGGTCGGATCAGAATCGATTTTGAGCTGCAATCGGCCCACGCGTTATCGGATTTTCAGTTCGTCGGCTCCTCCTATCCGATGAAGATAACGGCGAAAGATGGCCACTCGGTCAAGGCGAGCTTTGAAGGCCGGAACATCAACCTCATGGAAGACTTCGCGTTGCAGTATCAATTCGATGCCAATGCAGCGGACACGCTCGACATCATCACCTACCGGAATCCCGAGTCCGCACAGCCAGACGCGGCGGAGATGTCTCCGCTGCGAAGCCATAACGAGCCGGGGTTCTTCGAAGCCCAGTCCTTGATCGGCCAAGGCGCCCAGCCGGATAGCACGGGGGGCGCGTCTCGCAACCTGGTAATTCTCTTCGACAATTCGCTTTCGATGCAGTGGGACAAACTGGAGCGCAGCTATGCCGCGATGGAAACGGTGTTGCGCTCGCTGCGTCCGGAGGACCATTTCAACCTGTTGCTTTTCAATAATAAGGTTGCTGCCTTTCAGCGGGAGTTGGTTCCCGCGGGGCGCGACAACGTTCAGAAAGCTTTGGAGTTCGTTCGTGCCAGCCGCCTGCGCGGTGGAACCGACCTGCAGCAGGCGCTGGGCGCCGGGCTCGCGCAGTTTGCCAAGGTGCACGGCAACGCCTACATCCTGCTGCTGAGCGATGGCGGTGCAACCCGGGGAACCATCCAATCCGGCAGCCTGGCCAAGTGGTATGGCGAACACTGGAAACAGGTTCCGGAAGCCGGGCGTCCGCGCACCTATGTGTTTGCCGTTGGGGATGACGCAAACCTCCCCTTGCTCCGCATGCTGGCCCGCAATGAGGGAGCGATTGAGAACGTGTTGTCCACCGAGCCGGTGGAGTTCAAGCTGAATGCTTTTGTCTCCAAGATTGGGCGCAATCCGCTGGCGCAGCTCAGCTTCCGCGTCCAACCAGAGGACTCCGTCGAGATGGTCTACCCACTGCAGGACAGCGCATTTGGCGGTTCGGTCGCATCGTGGGTTGGTCAATACGAAAAACCGGCAGAGCAGGTTGAGATGTCGGTCCGCGGGTTGCGCGACGGCGCTGCCGTCGAGATGAAAAATTCCGCGGCGCTGCCGGAGAAATCGCTGGAGCATCAGCAACTGCCGCGATTGTGGGCGCGCGCGCGGGTGGACGCCCTGCTGGAGAAGATCGAGCGCGACGGCGAGGATGCAAAGTCGGTGGAAGAAATCATCCGCCTGTCGCGCAAGTATAAATTTGTCACTCCTTATACATCGTTTCTGGCGGTGCCACGAGCACTGCTGCGTCCGCGCGTGATTCGCCCCGGCGACCCGATTCTGCGCGTGCACACCGACGAATCCATCAATTCCGTGGTGGCCATATTCCCCTTCGGATTAACTAAACGACTGCGCTATCTCGACAACGAGGATGTATGGCAGACGCGCTTTCTCGCTCCTGACGACATGCAGGACGGCACCTATAGCGTGGGCCTCGTCCTGCGCGACAAAGCGGGACACACCTATCGCGAATCGAAAACGTTTGTCATTGCCAGCAAGCCACCCGTGGTCAACATTCGGCTCGATGGACGCCGCTATCACCGGGGCGAAACGATTCCGCTGAAGGTGAACGCCACCGCCAGCACGCGCACCCTGACCGCGCGGCTGGAAGGGGCCGCGCCCGTCAGTCTGCTCTGGAACCAGCAGGCGAGCGCGAACACCGGAGACCTGCAGGTTCCCTCTGACCTTCCCGCCGGAACCTACCGGCTGACGGTTATCGCCGAAGATGTTGCCCACAACATTGGGACGCAGGAGGTGCAAATTGAAGTGCTTCCGTAACCCATCCCTCCCCAATTTCGGCCGCGTCTTTTGGCCCTGCTGCGCAGGATTGCTGCTGGTTCCGCTCATCGTGACCGCTGGCCGGGCGACGGCCACGTGGAGAAACGCCGAGGCCGGTTCGGCCGTGGAAGCCGCGCTCTATCGCTGGATGCCCATGCCGGTCAGCAAGGTCTTAGGCCTTCGGCCTCCGCGGGAGGCGACTCCGCTGCTGAGCGAACTGATAAAGCAGAAGCCCACCGCCGAACTGTATTCGCTTCGCGCTCTCAACGAGGAAGCGGCGCTGGACTTCTCGGCGGCTGAGGCAGGCTGGAAGAGATACACGGAGGCGGCTCCGGATTCCATCCAGGCGCAATGGTCGCTGGCAGATTTCTATGGGCGGCGGCTACGTCCGGCGGACGAGATCGCGGCCCTCGACGTGATTGGCCGCGCACCCGCACCTCCGGATGAGAAACGTACACCTGTGGAGCGGCAGCGGCCATGGCTGGCCTTCGAACGCATCTTCAGGATCATTGGCGAAAACGCGTTAGCCGGCGATGTCTCCGACCAAACCTATCGTGCTTGGCTGGATCGCTATCCCGCAGACCGCGATGTTCACACCCGCTACTTCCAGTTCCTCGTCGACCGCAAGTCCTTCGACGCGGCTGAAAAGCTGATTGCTCGATATCATGCGGCCGCACCCCAGGATGAAATTCTTCCGGTCAAGTTCCGGGCGCTGCTGGCGTACAAGCGAGGATCGATCGAGCAGGGGCTGGCGATCTACGACACCCAGTTTCAGCCGCTGTGGTCGCAGGAGTTGATCGACAGTTATTTTGCGCTGATGACCGAGACGCGCTCGCTGCGGAAGTATCTGGATCAGGCCCGCACTGCTCTGGAGCGCAATCCCGACGACCTGAACTCAGCCGCGCGCGTTTTCTACTTCTATCAGCGACAGGGACGGATCGATGCGGCGGAGCAGGCCCTCACCCAGTATCGCCTCGGCAAGGAGAAGCGCAACGCGAAGTGGAACTCGCAGGAACTCTACACGCTGGCGAAGCTGAACGAAGGCATCAGGAACTATCCTGAAGCCGCCCGTTATTATTACGCGCTCTACAACACCAACGACCAGGCGAACGCGCCGGAATTGGCGCTCGCCGGCCTGATCAACGTTCTACTGGATGCTCCTGAGCAGGGTGTGCGCCTCGGCATCGGCGAGCTCTCGACGTATCGCGACATTGGCTCGATGGACCGCGGACCTGGGTTTCTCAACGGCATTCTGTCGCTGATCATGAACACGACCTCCCCCGCCTACGCTTATTCCGACGAAGAGCGCCGGGCAGTCCCGTATTTCCATCGCGCGGAGGCGGCACAACTGATTCGCCTTTTCGAGGCTCGCTTCCCCAATTCAAAGCTGCGGGCCGGGCTGCGCGGACGGCTGATCGAAACCTACTCGGCCTATGGTGAAAGCGGGGCCGTGATCCGTGAAGGCCAGCAATTCATGCAAACATTTCCCAGCGCGCCCAATCGCGAGCAGGTTGGGTTGCTGCTGGCCGACGCTTACGCCCGCGAAAATCGCACGCCGGAGGAATTCGCACTCTACGACACCGAGCTTGCAGAACTCGCCAAGCGCGCGGATGGGGTCCCACTCGGGGCGAAGACCAGCGAGCAGCACACTTTTGAGCGCAACGTGCACACCGAACCATCGACCTTCGCCCAAGCCGAGGCGCAAGGCGAGTCCGAGCAAGGTGAGAGCACCGCGCCCGGGGAGCATCGGGCGTTCTCAACCGAGTCGTCTGCGGTCGTGAATGCCCCGAAGAGCGCGCAGGCGTGGTATTCGGAATATCTTGAGCGATACTTGTCGCGGCTCGTATCAATGAAGCAAGTGCCCGAGGCGTTGGCGGTGCTGCGCAAGCAAGTCGATCGCAATCCCAATGATCCCGGACTGTACGAGCGGCTGGCGCAATTTCTGGAACAGAACCGGCTGGGGCAGGAGCAGGAGCAGGTTTACGAGCGCGCTATACAGCAGTTTCCCGATCGTTCCTGGTATCACAAACTGGCGCGCTTTTATCTGCGGCAGCGGCGCGATTCCGACTTCTTGCAACTGAGCCAACGGGTGATCAAGATATTCTCGGGCACCGAGCTTGAAAGTTATTTCTCCAATGTCGGGACCGGCCGCGAATACTACACGCGCCTCAACGAATTCGCTCTCGCAAGATTTCCGCACGACCTGCTCTTCGTTCGCAACTTGCTGAACGCATATCAGCGGTCTTACCCCACCAGCGAAAAATGGGAGAGTCTGATTCGCCAGCACTGGTGGGAATCAGAAGACCTTCGAAACAGATATTTCGAGTACTTGTCGCGCACCGGGCAGCTCCAACAGGAGCTCACCGATCTTCAAAAGTCAGAGGCTGCCGCGCAACAGGAGCATTGGAATGCTTTGGCCGGCGGCAATCCGGTCGCAGCCCGATTTTTCGGCGAAGCGTGGTTCTGGAACTCGCACTTCGAAGAGGCTGCGCCGGTGATGAATGCGCTGGCGCAAGAGTATCCTGCGGACTTTGAATTGGGACGCCGGGCCTCCGCCGTCCAGCGCTCACTCGCGGCCTTTGATCCGCGCGACACAGAACTGGCCGTCAAGATCGAGGAGAACCTTTACAGCGCCGGTCCCGGCAACCGCGACACCTTGGCCCGCATTGGCGACATATTCGCCGACCGCGAGTTGTTCGACCGCGCGGCCCCTTACTGGAACCGCATCACCCAGATCCGTCCCGGTGAATCCCAAGCCTATCTGGACGCCGCAACCATTTATTGGGATTACTACGATTTTGATACCGCGCTGAAGCTGCTGAACGAAGGCCGCGCCAAACTCGACGACCCATCGCTATACGCATACGAGGAAGGCGCGATCTACGAAGGTGAGCGCAAATTCTCCCTGGCCATTGCGGAATACGTGCGCGGCGCACTGCAACAGCATGAGGGTTCACTTCCCTACAATCGCCTTCTCGATCTCGCCCGCCGCAAGAGTTTGCGGGAGGAAGCCGATCGGGCAACGGCATCCTTGACCGATGGAAGCTCGCCCGGTATCGAGGCCATCAAACTGCGACTTGCCGTGCTCGACACGCAAAACCGCCCGAAAGATGTGGAGCAAACGCTGGCCGCAATCGGCGAGCGCACCAGCTCGCTGGAAATCCTGGAATGGCTGGATCAGACCGCGCAACAAAGGGGTCTGCAGGCACTACGGCAAAAAGTCCTGGAGAAGCAGGCTACGGTCACGACCGACCCTATTCGCAAGCTTGAGCTGCACTACTCGCTGGTCCGCTTCTTTGAAGAGAAGAAGGACCTGCCACAGGCGCGGCGGAACATTGAGGCCCTTTATCGCGAGAACCCGAAGATACTAGGAGTGGTCCGCGCGACCGCAGATTTCTATTGGCAGAACAAAGAGCGCCAGCGTGCCATCGAGGTTTTGCTGCAGGCGGCCGATGATTCCTATCCTGCGTTGAGCACGCAGTTTCGATTTGAGGCCGCGCGCAAGGCGTCAGAGGTTGCTCAATACGAACAGTCGCGAAAACTGCTCACGCAACTGCTGGCGGGCGCTCCTTACAACGAAGAGTATCTGGCGGCCATGGCCGACACGTTTTCGCGGGCCGGAGACGACCAGGGACTGAAGCGGTTCAGTCTGGAGAAGATTGAGGAGTTGCGGAAATCGCAGCTCCCGCAAGAGGTAAAAACACGCCAGATCGCCGCTCTGCGTCGTGGACTGATTCCGGCGTTGACGCACCTGAAGGACTTTGCCGGCGCCGTGGACCAATACATCGAAATCATCAATCGCTTCCCGGAAGATGACGCGTTGATTTCCGAGGCGGCACTCTATGCCCAGCGCAATGGCCGCCAACAACAGCTGCTCGATTACTACGCCAACACCATGCAGCAGTCGCCGCGCGATTATCGCTGGCCCATGGTACTGGCGAAAATTCAGACCCAAGTCGAGGACTATCCCGCAGCGGTTGATACCTACGCAACCGCCATCAACATTCGCCCCGATCGAGTCGATCTCCGAACCGCGCGCGCGGAGTTACTGGAACGCCTGATGCGCTTCGACGAATCCGCCGCCGAGTACCAGAAGCTGTTTGACTTGAACTACCACGACACTCGATGGATGGAGAAGGTGGCGGAGATTCGCGCACGCCAGGGCAAGACCGTGGAGGCGGTTGCCGCGCTCAACGCCGCGCTGATTGAAAATCGTCCGGAAAAGCCCAGCAACTTCTTCGCGGTGGCCACCCGACTGGAAGGCTGGGGCATGATCCAGCCCGCGCGCGAGTTCGCGCAAAAGGGAGTTGACTCCGCCGGCCGCGACCTGCTCGCCGTATCCGAAAACCACGAGGGCGCCCGGCTCTATGTCGAGATTATGACGCGGCTGCGTCAGCAGGATGCCGCCTACGGCAGGTTGCAGCGCGCCGTGGCGGATGCAACTTCCCTGGGAGCGGAAGTTTCCACGGCCGTGCAGCAAGTCGAGAAGCAAGGCTTCCTCTCGATCACGGACCAGCAGTGGCGCACTCGCGCGCTTCAGATCCGCCGCGACACCGCTCGCGGGGGCCTGTCAGCCGCGATGCAAGCAATGGGCAAGTCCGTCTATCAATATTTCACTCCCGAAGAGCGGCTGCAATTCGGAGATTGGCTGGAAAAGCAATCCGCGCAGAAAGGCAATGACGAACTGGGAGCAATCTTCGTTCCCGCGGCCAGTGCGGCCGGACTGCCGGAATTGCAAGTGCGCTGGCTTAAGCAGTTGATGCTCAGTGGCCTACCCGCGAGCAGGGGGTACGAGTACAGTCTTGTCGACGTGCAGACGCGAAGGATGAGGTTTGAGGATTTGGGGGCTGCGCTGGAAACCTATGCGCAGGAATTGACTCTGCAAACAGGACGAAACGGCGTACTGGCGCAAGCCGCAGACGCCTACCGCTCGGGAGCTTTGTATGATGCCGAGTTCAACGTCGTCCGGCGGATAGCGCTGCAGGTACAAGGCGGCGTGCTGCAGCGTTATTTCGAACTTCTGCTGCAACGTAATCCCCAAGAGCTGGTGCAACTTGCCGGAACTTGGACAGGCTCGGTGGGGGATGCGGCCTGCCAGTATGTCATCGCTCACGGCCCGTCCGCACTGGCGCAGCAAGCCGTAGCCGCGCGCGGACGTTCGCTCGAACCGGTGTGGTCCAAAGCCTATTCCGGACTCACCGGCCTGTATTTTGCTGACCGCAGTCCGGCTGTGAATACGGCATTTCTAAACGCTCTGGGCGATGGCACCATCGCGGAACGGCTGGGCAAGCCCGTGGATCGCCAGCAACAACTGGCCGGCAATACCTGGTTCTGCTACGGATCGCGCTATGGCGAGTGGCTCGATGTCACACGCACCGGCGATCCTGAGGACTTCCTGCCGGCGCAGCTGGAACAGTCTCCGGCAACCGCCTCAGGCTACATCACGGTCGCTGAATACTACGCGGATTCCGGAAAACTGGACCGAGCGGTGGAAGACTATGACCACACCCTTGAGCTCGCTCCGGCCAGGGCTGATATTCACGACCGGGTGGCGGTTCTCTACTGGCGTCAGCAGAAGCGCACCGAGGCCGTGGCGGAATGGAAGACAGCGTTTGAGTTGCTGGATGCGCAGGTGCATCAGCGCGTGGTGCCCCCGAGTTTCTGGTCCACCTTTGGCTATGTCATGAACCACATCGGCAACCGTCATGTGGCCGCCGAGCTTCGCCCCCAGTCCGATGCTGTGTTGCGAGACTACGTGCGGCAGAATGGCACGTACCGGGTCGAAGAACTCTTGCGCGCCGGATACACCGCCGTCGGTGATCCCCAGGCAGGCGTCGCATTTCTGCTGGAGCTGGCATCGATCGCGCCTGATCCGAATGGCGTTCTGCAGTTGCTGGTCAACGCCAAGTGGATTCCGGCTCAGACGCGGAACCCGATTTACGAGCAGATCATCGCGCACTTGCAGGCCCAACTCCCGGCCGTCGGAGATGCCTCCAAGGAGTATGCCCAACAGAATCTGCGGTCATGGCAAGCGCGATATGCGATGCACCTGGTCGAGTTGCAAGAGTTTGACCAGGCCGCTGCTGTCCTGCAACCCCAGGAAGAACCCACCGCACAGGAGCTTGAGATACATTTCCGCATTGCTCTGGCCAAAGGGGAGTTCGATTCCATCCTGGTGCAGTATCGAGCAAATCCAGACAATGCTCCCAAGGCAGACAGCTTGCGGCAGGTTGCGACCGCTTTGCAGGCCGCAGAACAGCTTCCGGCAGCGCGCAAGATACTGGAGTTCCTGTTTACCCAGGAGATCGCCGCGCATCAGCTGAATTCAGCCAACATGCTTGGGCTTGCTGAAATTCGCCTGAAGGACGGCGACACGGCCGGGGCGATGGAGGTGCTGGGCCGTTTGGTGCTGGTCGTCGGTCAGCCGTTTGAAAATCTCGATCCCGCCGCGACCTTGCTCTCGCGCAATGGACGACATGCGGAGGCCGTCGGGTTCCTCTCCAAGCTGGTAAAAGCCAAGCCCTGGGACGAGGGCGCGCGCCTTCATCTCGCGCAGGAGGAGATCGCCGCCAGTCAAGACGACGCCGGAGCACGTGCGCTGGCCACGGCCATTGCCACCGATCCCCAAGCTGCGTACGCCGACCGGAGTGCGGCGGCGACAATGCTTACAGGCAAAGGCAGTGGCGCGGAACTGGGCAGCGGAGAGCTCGACTTTATTGCCTATGGCACGGGGTCGTCCGATAAGCCGTACTTCGACGCCGCGCGCCTCCTTGCCGCCAAGATGAACGACGCCGCTCGACCGCCCGCCTGCTGGAAAGAGCGTTGGCCGACTCCCCTGACAATGAGGCGATTCGCGTGTCTTTGTTCTATGCGCTTGCCGGCCTGAACCAGGACCGGCTGGCAGTGTCGAGCATCGAACCGCTGCTGCGAATATGGGACCTGCGGGAAGGCTACAACCCACGCTCCGACGATCAGGAGGCTGAGCCGGGAGAGTCGCCAGTCGATATCCCGGATGCCGTAGCGGAACAGGAGACTGTTACCAACCTCCTTGCGGAAACAGGGTCAGGCGAACGCGTCACGCTGGCTGCTGCCGTTGCCAAGGTCTATTGGAACCTGGGCGATCTGGAAGCTGCCCTGAAGTACTACCGCGCCGCCCTCCATCTGAAACCATCGGACGCGGCGCAGACCGAGATCACGAAGAATATCAGCGCCATTCGGACCGTGGTCCGCAGAAATGCCAACAATGCTCAACGCATGCCCGTGATCCACCAAGCCATTGATCAGGAACACCTGGTGCGCCCACGCCTGTTAGCGGGCGCCAAGGCCCCACCACCAGCGAAGCCCGAGCACCGCACGAAAGGGGGACTCGCACAATGAAGCGAATCGTAGCCCTATCCATTCTTGTTCTGCTGGTCGTCGCGGCCTGGGCGACCTATGAAGACGTTGCACGGCCAGAGCCCTCGTTTGCGCGGCTGATGCCACAGGACGCCGTGCTCTTCCTTGAAGCCCAGGACTTCAGCGGCATTCTTCGCGACTGGAACTCCTCGCCGGAAAAACAAGTTTGGCT
>CAVTSI010000016.1:0-84532 GCA_963737435.1 uncultured Acidobacteriaceae bacterium
ATCAGGAACTATCCTGAAGCCGCCCGTTATTATTACGCGCTCTACAACACCAACGACCAGGCGAACGCGCCGGAATTGGCGCTCGCCGGCTGGATCTCAACGTTCTACTGGATGCTCCTGAGCAGGGTGTGCGCCTCGGCATCGGCGAGCTCTC
Source organism: uncultured Acidobacteriaceae bacterium (assembly GCA_963737435.1). Classification (GTDB taxonomy): domain Bacteria; phylum Acidobacteriota; class Terriglobia; order Terriglobales; family Acidobacteriaceae; genus Bog-257. The sequence continues at coordinate 155 of CAVTSI010000016.1, forward strand.
GACGTATCGCGACATTGGCTCGATGGACCGCGGACCTGCGTTTCTCAACGGCATTCTGTCGCTGATCATGAACACGACCGCCCCCGCCTACGCTTATTCCGACGAAGAGCGCCGGGCAGTCCCGTATTTCCATCGCGCGGAGGCGGCACAACTGATTCGCCTTTTCGAGGCTCGCTTCCCCAATTCAAAGCTGCGGGCCGGGCTGCGCGGACGGCTGATCGAAACCTACTCGGCCTATGGTGAAAGCGGGGCCGTGATCCGTGAAGGCCAGCAATTCATGCAAACATTTCCCAGCGCGCCCAATCGCGAGCAGGTTGGGTTGCTGCTGGCCGACGCTTACGCCCGCGAAAATCGCACGCCGGAGGAATTCGCACTCTACGACACCGAGCTTGCAGAACTCGCCAAGCGCGCGGATGGGGTCCCACTCGGGGCGAAGACCAGCGAGCACACACTTTTGAGCGCAACGTGCACACCGAACCATCGACCTTCGCCCAAGCCGAGGCGCAAGGCGAGTCCGAGCAAGGTGAGAGCACCGCGCCCGGGGAGCATCGGGCGTCTCAACCGAGTCGTCTGCGGTCGTGAATGCCCCGAAGAGCGCGCAGGCGTGGTATTCGGAATATCTTGAGCGATACTTGTCGCGGCTCGTATCAATGAAGCAAGTGCCCGAGGCGTTGGCGGTGCTGCGCAAGCAAGTCGATCGCAATCCCAATGATCCCGGACTGTACGAGCGGCTGGCGCAATTTCTGGAACAGAACCGGCTGGGGCAGGAGCAGGAGCAGGTTTACGAGCGCGCTATACAGCAGTTTCCCGATCGTTCCTGGTATCACAAACTGGCGCGCTTTTATCTGCGGCAGCGGCGCGATTCCGACTTCTTGCAACTGAGCCAACGGGTGATCAAGATATTCTCGGGCACCGAGCTTGAAAGTTATTTCTCCAATGTCGGGACCGGCCGCGAATACTACACGCGCCTCAACGAATTCGCTCTCGCAAGATTTCCGCACGACCTGCTCTTCGTTCGCAACTTGCTGAACGCATATCAGCGGTCTTACCCCACCAGCGAAAAATGGGAGAGTCTGATTCGCCAGCACTGGTGGGAATCAGAAGACCTTCGAAACAGATATTTCGAGTACTTGTCGCGCACCGGGCAGCTCCAACAGGAGCTCACCGATCTTCAAAAGTCAGAGGCTGCCGCGCAACAGGAGCATTGGAATGCTTTGGCCGGCGGCAATCCGGTCGCAGCCCGATTTTTCGGCGAAGCGTGGTTCTGGAACTCGCACTTCGAAGAGGCTGCGCCGGTGATGAATGCGCTGGCGCAAGAGTATCCTGCGGACTTTGAATTGGGACGCCGGGCCTCCGCCGTCCAGCGCTCACTCGCGGCCTTTGATCCGCGCGACACAGAACTGGCCGTCAAGATCGAGGAGAACCTTTACAGCGCCGGTCCCGGCAACCGCGACACCTTGGCCCGCATTGGCGACATATTCGCCGACCGCGAGTTGTTCGACCGCGCGGCCCCTTACTGGAACCGCATCACCCAGATCCGTCCCGGTGAATCCCAAGCCTATCTGGACGCCGCAACCATTTATTGGGATTACTACGATTTTGATACCGCGCTGAAGCTGCTGAACGAAGGCCGCGCCAAACTCGACGACCCATCGCTATACGCATACGAGGAAGGCGCGATCTACGAAGGTGAGCGCAAATTCTCCCTGGCCATTGCGGAATACGTGCGCGGCGCACTGCAACAGCATGAGGGTTCACTTCCCTACAATCGCCTTCTCGATCTCGCCCGCCGCAAGAGTTTGCGGGAGGAAGCCGATCGGGCAACGGCATCCTTGACCGATGGAAGCTCGCCCGGTATCGAGGCCATCAAACTGCGACTTGCCGTGCTCGACACGCAAAACCGCCCGAAAGATGTGGAGCAAACGCTGGCCGCAATCGGCGAGCGCACCAGCTCGCTGGAAATCCTGGAATGGCTGGATCAGACCGCGCAACAAAGGGGTCTGCAGGCACTACGGCAAAAAGTCCTGGAGAAGCAGGCTACGGTCACGACCGACCCTATTCGCAAGCTTGAGCTGCACTACTCGCTGGTCCGCTTCTTTGAAGAGAAGAAGGACCTGCCACAGGCGCGGCGGAACATTGAGGCCCTTTATCGCGAGAACCCGAAGATACTAGGAGTGGTCCGCGCGACCGCAGATTTCTATTGGCAGAACAAAGAGCGCCAGCGTGCCATCGAGGTTTTGCTGCAGGCGGCCGATGATTCCTATCCTGCGTTGAGCACGCAGTTTCGATTTGAGGCCGCGCGCAAGGCGTCAGAGGTTGCTCAATACGAACAGTCGCGAAAACTGCTCACGCAACTGCTGGCGGGCGCTCCTTACAACGAAGAGTATCTGGCGGCCATGGCCGACACGTTTTCGCGGGCCGGAGACGACCAGGGACTGAAGCGGTTCAGTCTGGAGAAGATTGAGGAGTTGCGGAAATCGCAGCTCCCGCAAGAGGTAAAAACACGCCAGATCGCCGCTCTGCGTCGTGGACTGATTCCGGCGTTGACGCACCTGAAGGACTTTGCCGGCGCCGTGGACCAATACATCGAAATCATCAATCGCTTCCCGGAAGATGACGCGTTGATTTCCGAGGCGGCACTCTATGCCCAGCGCAATGGCCGCCAACAACAGCTGCTCGATTACTACGCCAACACCATGCAGCAGTCGCCGCGCGATTATCGCTGGCCCATGGTACTGGCGAAAATTCAGACCCAAGTCGAGGACTATCCCGCAGCGGTTGATACCTACGCAACCGCCATCAACATTCGCCCCGATCGAGTCGATCTCCGAACCGCGCGCGCGGAGTTACTGGAACGCCTGATGCGCTTCGACGAATCCGCCGCCGAGTACCAGAAGCTGTTTGACTTGAACTACCACGACACTCGATGGATGGAGAAGGTGGCGGAGATTCGCGCACGCCAGGGCAAGACCGTGGAGGCGGTTGCCGCGCTCAACGCCGCGCTGATTGAAAATCGTCCGGAAAAGCCCAGCAACTTCTTCGCGGTGGCCACCCGACTGGAAGGCTGGGGCATGATCCAGCCCGCGCGCGAGTTCGCGCAAAAGGGAGTTGACTCCGCCGGCCGCGACCTGCTCGCCGTATCCGAAAACCACGAGGGCGCCCGGCTCTATGTCGAGATTATGACGCGGCTGCGTCAGCAGGATGCCGCCTACGGCAGGTTGCAGCGCGCCGTGGCGGATGCAACTTCCCTGGGAGCGGAAGTTTCCACGGCCGTGCAGCAAGTCGAGAAGCAAGGCTTCCTCTCGATCACGGACCAGCAGTGGCGCACTCGCGCGCTTCAGATCCGCCGCGACACCGCTCGCGGGGGCCTGTCAGCCGCGATGCAAGCAATGGGCAAGTCCGTCTATCAATATTTCACTCCCGAAGAGCGGCTGCAATTCGGAGATTGGCTGGAAAAGCAATCCGCGCAGAAAGGCAATGACGAACTGGGAGCAATCTTCGTTCCCGCGGCCAGTGCGGCCGGACTGCCGGAATTGCAAGTGCGCTGGCTTAAGCAGTTGATGCTCAGTGGCCTACCCGCGAGCAGGGGGTACGAGTACAGTCTTGTCGACGTGCAGACGCGAAGGATGAGGTTTGAGGATTTGGGGGCTGCGCTGGAAACCTATGCGCAGGAATTGACTCTGCAAACAGGACGAAACGGCGTACTGGCGCAAGCCGCAGACGCCTACCGCTCGGGAGCTTTGTATGATGCCGAGTTCAACGTCGTCCGGCGGATAGCGCTGCAGGTACAAGGCGGCGTGCTGCAGCGTTATTTCGAACTTCTGCTGCAACGTAATCCCCAAGAGCTGGTGCAACTTGCCGGAACTTGGACAGGCTCGGTGGGGGATGCGGCCTGCCAGTATGTCATCGCTCACGGCCCGTCCGCACTGGCGCAGCAAGCCGTAGCCGCGCGCGGACGTTCGCTCGAACCGGTGTGGTCCAAAGCCTATTCCGGACTCACCGGCCTGTATTTTGCTGACCGCAGTCCGGCTGTGAATACGGCATTTCTAAACGCTCTGGGCGATGGCACCATCGCGGAACGGCTGGGCAAGCCCGTGGATCGCCAGCAACAACTGGCCGGCAATACCTGGTTCTGCTACGGATCGCGCTATGGCGAGTGGCTCGATGTCACACGCACCGGCGATCCTGAGGACTTCCTGCCGGCGCAGCTGGAACAGTCTCCGGCAACCGCCTCAGGCTACATCACGGTCGCTGAATACTACGCGGATTCCGGAAAACTGGACCGAGCGGTGGAAGACTATGACCACACCCTTGAGCTCGCTCCGGCCAGGGCTGATATTCACGACCGGGTGGCGGTTCTCTACTGGCGTCAGCAGAAGCGCACCGAGGCCGTGGCGGAATGGAAGACAGCGTTTGAGTTGCTGGATGCGCAGGTGCATCAGCGCGTGGTGCCCCCGAGTTTCTGGTCCACCTTTGGCTATGTCATGAACCACATCGGCAACCGTCATGTGGCCGCCGAGCTTCGCCCCCAGTCCGATGCTGTGTTGCGAGACTACGTGCGGCAGAATGGCACGTACCGGGTCGAAGAACTCTTGCGCGCCGGATACACCGCCGTCGGTGATCCCCAGGCAGGCGTCGCATTTCTGCTGGAGCTGGCATCGATCGCGCCTGATCCGAATGGCGTTCTGCAGTTGCTGGTCAACGCCAAGTGGATTCCGGCTCAGACGCGGAACCCGATTTACGAGCAGATCATCGCGCACTTGCAGGCCCAACTCCCGGCCGTCGGAGATGCCTCCAAGGAGTATGCCCAACAGAATCTGCGGTCATGGCAAGCGCGATATGCGATGCACCTGGTCGAGTTGCAAGAGTTTGACCAGGCCGCTGCTGTCCTGCAACCCCAGGAAGAACCCACCGCACAGGAGCTTGAGATACATTTCCGCATTGCTCTGGCCAAAGGGGAGTTCGATTCCATCCTGGTGCAGTATCGAGCGAATCCAGACAATGCTCCCAAGGCAGACAGCTTGCGGCAGGTTGCGACCGCTTTGCAGGCCGCAGAACAGCTTCCGGCAGCGCGCAAGATACTGGAGTTCCTGTTTACCCAGGAGATCGCCGCGCATCAGCTGAATTCAGCCAACATGCTTGGGCTTGCTGAAATTCGCCTGAAGGACGGCGACACGGCCGGGGCGATGGAGGTGCTGGGCCGTTTGGTGCTGGTCGTCGGTCAGCCGTTTGAAAATCTCGATCCCGCCGCGACCTTGCTCTCGCGCAATGGACGACATGCGGAGGCCGTCGGGTTCCTCTCCAAGCTGGTAAAAGCCAAGCCCTGGGACGAGGGCGCGCGCCTTCATCTCGCGCAGGAGGAGATCGCCGCCAGTCAAGACGACGCCGGAGCACGTGCGCTGGCCACGGCCATTGCCACCGATCCCCAAGCTGCGTACGCCGACCGGAGTGCGGCGGCGACAATGCTTACAGGCAAAGGCAGTGGCGCGGAACTGGGCAGCGGAGAGCTCGACTTTATTGCCTATGGCACGGGGTCGTCCGATAAGCCGTACTTCGACGCCGCGCGCCTCCTTGCCGCCAAGATGAACGACGCCGCTTCGACCGCCCGCCTGCTGGAAAGAGCGTTGGCCGACTCCCCTGACAATGAGGCGATTCGCGTGTCTTTGTTCTATGCGCTTGCCGGCCTGAACCAGGACCGGCTGGCAGTGTCGAGCATCGAACCGCTGCTGCGAATATGGGACCTGCGGGAAGGCTACAACCCACGCTCCGACGATCAGGAGGCTGAGCCGGGAGAGTCGCCAGTCGATATCCCGGATGCCGTAGCGGAACAGGAGACTGTTACCAACCTCCTTGCGGAAACAGGGTCAGGCGAACGCGTCACGCTGGCTGCTGCCGTTGCCAAGGTCTATTGGAACCTGGGCAATCTGGAAGCTGCCCTGAAGTACTACCGCGCCGCCCTCCATCTGAAACCATCGGACGCGGCGCGGACCGAGATCACGAAGAATATCAGCGCCATTCGGACCGTGGTCCGCAGAAATGCCAACAATGCTCAACGCATGCCCGTGATCCACCAAGCCATTGATCAGGAACACCTGGTGCGCCCACGCCTGCTAGCGGGCGCCAAGGCCCCACCACCAGCGAAGCCCGAGCACCGCACGAAAGGGGGACTCGCACAATGAAGCGAATCGTAGCCCTATCCATTCTTGTTCTGCTGGTCGTCGCGGCCTGGGCGACCTATGAAGACGTTGCACGGCCAGAGCCCTCGTTTGCGCGGCTGATGCCACAGGACGCCGTGCTCTTCCTTGAAGCCCAGGACTTCAGCGGCATTCTTCGCGACTGGAACTCCTCGCCGGAAAAACAAGTTTGGCTGACGACCGCCAATCACGAAGTGTTCAGCCGTTCCCGACTGTTCTTGCGGCTCCAACAGGCGCAGGAGGAATTCGCCTCCGCCGCCGGCTTGTCGCCCGACATGTCTTTCCTGAGTGAGGTTGCTGGGGGGCAAAGCGCCCTCGGGATCTACGACATCGGCAAGCTGGAGCTTCTCTACGTAACGCGACTGCCGCCGGCGCACGCGATGAAATCCGGAATCTGGCAGCAGCGGGCGAAATTCGAGACCCGGCAGGCCGAGGGAAAGCAGTTTTGCGTGCGCACCGATCCGCAATCACAGCGCGTGGTGGCCTTCGCCATCGTTGACGACTATCTGGTCCTGGGGACACGCGAAGACCTGGTTGCCGGAGCACTGTCTTTGTTTGCCGGCAAGAAAGCGGCCGCGTTGAACCAGCAAGGCTGGTTTGTGAATGCCGTCAAAGCGGCCAAAGATCCTGGTGAACTGCGCATGGTGATTCATCTTGCCGAAGTGACAAAGACGCCGCAGTTCCGCACCTACTGGGTGCAACAGAACATTACTGAGTTGCGGCAGTACGAGTCATCGGTGAGCGACTTGTTCCGTTCTTCCGGCGTCTTCTATCGCGAAGAGCGCAGCATGCTGCTGAAGAATGCTCCGGAGAGCGCAGCCGACGCAGCCGATGGAGGCCCCGAAGTAGCAGAACTGATGCGCCTTGTCCCGCCGGACGCCGGCTTCTATCGTGCATTTGCCGTGTCGCCCCAGGACGACATGCTCGCATTGCTGCAGCAGAAGATACTGGCGCCAGGGCTCGGACCTGCCCCGGCTTCCAAGGTTGCACCCAACGTGGACCTGGGCGATCAATCAGTAGGCAATGCCTCGAACCTCGATGTGCGCATTGATACTCCCCCGTCTTCCGCCACGGCGGAAGACACGGGCAGCGATGCGTTAAGAGAGTTGCTCAAGAACGCAAACGTCCGCACCGTCCTTCAACTGCACCGGTCCCAGACCTCTGACGATGGCGTATTCGTCCGTCTACACTCCACGATCGTATTGCTGGGCGCAACCGACTGGCCTGAAACCGCCGTGCAGCAAGCCATCCAAGGCACGTTATCGCCCGGACTCACCGCTTCCAACATCGGAGTGGCTTGGAAAAAGGCAGGAACGGGAGCACAAAGTTACTCCGAGTTGGACGGGCTGGCCCGAATTGCAGTCGCGGTAAAAGGGAAGTACCTGTTTGTCAGCGACGATCCTGAAATGCTGGTGACCGTCCTCGGGAGGGTCTCCCAACCGGTGACGGCCGAAGCCGCTATCTACTACGCCCGGTTTGATCATGGCCACGAGCGGCAGAATTTCTACCAGCTTTTTTCGCTCATCGACCGCCCTAGCCAAAACAATGGTAGGAATGGCGAAGATCGCACGCCGCAGTTCTTTTCGGAGAACGTCGCCAGCCTGAGCAAGACCCTGGCCAACGTGAAGTCACAATCCGTCGTTGCCAGGCGCAAGGGCGGTGTCGAGACACAGATCGTGCGGTACGAATGTCAGCCATGAAGGACCTCCGGCGCGACATTGCCGCAGTCATTCTGCTGGCGTGCCTGGTCCACGCCTGTTCCTTGGGCCAGGACCCTGCGCGTTTAACGCCCGATACCAACGCGCTGTTTTCGCGTACAGCGTCGGAGAAGTTGGCGCGGGATTTCTCTTCCGCCGATATCTCCTATTTGTTTTACGACGCGCGCAGCGACCGGTTCATTGCCAGGAAATGGAGCGAAAGCAGCCAAGTGCCTGTCGGGTCGCTGGTGAAACCCTTCCTGGCTTTGGCCTACGCTGAGACGCACGATTACCACTTCCCGCAGCACGTCTGCACGGGCGGAAACTCGTGCTGGCTCCCCAAGGGTCACGGAAACCTTGGTATCGTGCAGGCGATCTCGTTTTCTTGTAACTCATACTTCGCTGAACTAGGGTCGGAAACCGGCGGAGCGCAGGTCACATCGGTCGCCCAACGACTCGGTCTCGCCGGTCCCGGCGCGATTGCCTCTCCAGAGGAGATGGCAGGCGGATCTGGGGTATGGCGGGAGTTGCCTGAGAGCATCGTGCACGCTTATGCGATGCTGCTGGACCGCAAATCGCAGCCAGGGGTACGGGACATCGTCGATGGCATGGCGGACTCAGCTAAGAACGGGACGGCTTCCAGCCTCGCGCGGCAAGGGCTGCATCAGAGCTTCCTGGCGAAAACCGGCACGACGGTTTGTACCCATAAAGCTCACGCCCCAGCAGACGGCTCGGTGGTTGTCGCATGGCCAGCCGACTTTCCCCGCTATATTCTGATGGTGCGGCAGCACGGCGTGACGGGAGCACAAACTGCGGTGCTGGCCGCCCACATGTTGCGCGATCTGGAGCCATAACGTGCGATGGACGCCCGCCATTGCGGCCCTGCTGCAGGTAGCTCTATTCGTGATGCCTGCCAGCGCCGCAGCATCGCCGCCAGAGCACGTGCGCATCGCAGTCATGGGGCTCTTCCACTCAAGTGAGTTCGCGGTGGAAGTTTCGCCTGCGTCACCCATGCTGGTGGATTCAGGACAGCGCCAGTTTGTAGCCGGAGTCGATGCTCGCCAGAGTGTTGCCATCATCCGTTCCGGTCGCAAGATCATCGTGCGCACGGGCGGCTCGGAAATCGTCGGCGAAAACATTACATTCAGCGCGCGTCAAGGCGGTGACTGCGACTTTGTCCTGGCGGTGCCCGGAAAGCTGCACCGGCGCTATCGAGGAAAGCTCATTGTCACCGTTGGCAACCAAGCGCTGCTCACCGTAGTGGAGATGGAGCTTGAAACGGCGGTGGCATCCGTGGTCGCAGCCGAGTCGCCGGGCGACGCTCCTCTGGAAGCCATGAAAGCGCAGGCTGTGGTTTCACGCTCTTATCTGGTGAGCGGCGGCCGTCATCATCCGTACGCCGATTTCTGTGGCACCACGCACTGCCAATTTCTTCGCGAGCCGCCCCCTGCCGGCAGCCGAGCCGCGCTCGCCACTCGCAACCAAAGGCCAGGTGCTCACCTGGCAAGGCAAACCATTTCCGGCCATGTACTCCGCCAGTTGTGGAGGCCACACGCATTCGCTGGCCCAGGTGGGGGCTGCGGCGGCCGACTATCCATACTTTCCGGTCGAGTGTGCCTATTGCCAGCATTCGCCTGAACGATGGTCATCGCGACTGAGCAAATCAGATGCCGCGGCGCTGGTCTCCGACAGCGAACAGGAACGGATCAGAGCCGCGCGTAAACTGGGATGGATGGCCATTCCCAGCAGCACATTCACCAAGACCGATGCGCTGGGCGGCGTTACTCTCGAAGGTGTGGGACGTGGGCATGGAATTGGCTTGTGTCAGCTCGGCGCTTCCGGCATGGCTCAGCACGGCAAAGACTTTCGCGCCATCCTCTCTCATTATTTTCCTAACACAACGCTCGGGTACATAAGCTCAGCTCTTCTGTGACCTCCCAGCACACCGTTCGCGACATGGCCACATTTGCTTAGAAATATTGGTGGACGAATCTATCTACGTTTTCGAGCGAGGTCGGCTTCGAAGCCGGCAATCGTGTTCTTTTGCCCCGCCACCTGTCGCAGCACTTTTTCAACCGCGACATTAACGGCGTTCTGGCTGACAAAGTAATCGACTTGGCTGTCCGACACGTTGCTTAGCTGATATCGGGTTGAGACTGGCCGGTACTCTTTCACGCTCACGATGGTGGTTTTCTTGGGCTCGGCGTTCAGGCGGAAACGATGGAACGATGCGGTACTCTCCGCCGGCTCCGTTCCCTCGGCCAACTTCCACCCCGGGCGCGCTGGATGCTCAGGCAAACGGCTGATTTCAGCGAGGATGGCTGAATTCAGCGATCCCCGGCTTTGCAACTTTTTTTCTGATCCCGCGTTTAAATGAATAGGTGCCTCCAGATTGATAGTGGTGGGATCTGGGGCAGGGGGAAGAAGAAATGCGTTGTCTAAGGTATGTGACCTTGCTGGCAGTTTTGATGATTCCGCTGGCCTACTCCCAAGCCCAGGTCAGTGTTGGGATCGGATTCGGGCCGGGATACGTTGCCGGACCGCCGGTATGCTCCTACGGCTACTACGGATATCCACCATACGCGTGTGCGCCTTACGGCTACTACGGACCTAACTGGTTTGTCGGTGGAGTGTTCCTAGGCGCCGGGCCGTGGTATGGGGGATATTACGGCCGGGGCGGCTTGGGTCGGGGCTATTACGGGCGTGCGGGCTATTACGGCCGCGGAGGCTGGGGCTACGGTCGCCGCTCCGCAGCCTACGGTGGGCGCGGTTTTGCACGCGGTCCCGGTGGCGGCTACCATGGCAGCACCGGCGGTGGATTTCACGGCGGAGCGGGTGGTTTCCACGGTAGTGGTGGGCATGGCGGCGGACGCCGCTAACTAACCGAAAAGCAATCCAAAAGGTGCAAGCCCACGATTCGGGTCGTGGGCTTTGAGCCGAGCCGCTCCATCAGTGTCTCAAGTTCGGAGCGGCGCTACCTTAGGTAAAGCGAAAATGGGGCAGGCCCCCCGCGGTTGACTAAAAAGTAGACTATGCCGGAGATGGTGATGAAGATTGAACTGAAGCGTCTTCCCGTTATGCTTCTCCTGTTAATGACCGCTGGTTCGTTAGTTGGACAAACTAGGGGTTACCCTAACCACGATCCGGGAAGAATAGCTCGCTTCCAGTATATGTCGGGACAGGTGTCGCAAGCTCCGTGCGAAGGTAGCGACTGGGTTGCAGCCGAGGTCAATCAGCCTCTGCAGCCCCCGGTTTGTATTTGGGCGGATAAAGACTCGCGAGCTGAACTGAACGTAGCGGACGGATTCATTCGAATGAGTTCGGAGACGAGTGTCACCCTCACTACGGTAAATCGAGGCACCGTCCAATTCGGGGTTAATCAAGGCGTCGCTAGTCTTACAGTGCAATACCTCCTGCCAGGGGAAATTTACGAAATTGATACTCCCAATGCCACGCTGACCGTAATGAAGCCGGGAGTTTACCGCGTCAATGTTATCCCCAATCAGGACCAAACATGGGTAACGGTGCGGCGAGGCGCGGTTGCCGCAACTGGTGCAGGCAATTTCGTAACGGTAAATGCCGGCCAGCAGGTGCGCTTTCAAGACAAAACTTCAATGCAGCACACCACGGAGAAGGCGCCGGCGCCCGACGGATTTGATGACTGGGCCAATGTTCGCGACCACCGGCTGGGGGTCCGGACTTCGCCGTTCGGCATAGTCTTCGGCTATCCTCCACCGCCTTATGGACCACCCGGGTTCTGGGTGCAGTATTCACATTGAAGGTTCCGTCAGCTTGCAAGAGTAGTGCTGCTCCACAGCTTCGCACTAGCGGTGGAGCTGAAGGAGCAGCGCAAGCAGAATCGCCGAATTGCGCCTACTGCTGGAGCATGAAGAAAACTGTGCGCAGCAAGAAGCTGCACCGGGTTACGCGCTGTCGCACTGAGCACCTTTACACTCGGCCTGATGCACCCGAAGAGAATGTTGCTCTTCGCGAAGATGTTCATCCGAGTCACGCTGGCTGACTTCTCGAATCGCTTCTTCAACTGGTTGGAAGCTTTGCCGGCGGACCGTCCGCCACGGCAGGCGCGCGCGAGGTTTCCAAGCAGTGGCTGGAAGCCAAACGGTTGGCAGGTATTCCCGAAGCGGTCGTAAGTGATTGCAGCAGTAATGGTAGCGCTACCGGAATTCCTAGAACACCATATTCTTCCCAGTTGTACTGTAAAAACGCAATCTCTACAATAACTTACATCATAAGCACCAAAACCGCCTTGCCAGTAAAAATGGCAAATTTCATTGGTCGAAACCAGCAGTTTTTAGTAGGTAGTAGTATGTACATAGTATACCACCGGGGCCCACTAAGCCCAAACATATCCCTCCACCACCCGACAATCCTCCCCCTGGTCTTCCAAGTCTCGCGCACGAGGGCAATTTCTTGATCGGATGAACAGACCTGGTGATTAGCCCATCGGACCTGATTCCTCCGAGATTCGTGCCCGGCAGGGGCAAATCGCAAATCCCAAACACCGATGACAAATCGTTTCACCGTGTCGCGAACAGGCGAGACGGGTGTACTATGGTGCCGCTCTTGAGGCCAAAAAGGAAATTCCGGTTCAAACAGAGGATTTCAATGAAGGTTTTTCTATCAATTCTGCTGCTGGCCGTCTGCTCGCTGGCGCAAACTGCCACGCCCGTTCCCACAGTCGCCCAACTTCTGGGCACCTGGCGGCTTGTCTCTATCGAAGACACCATGAAGGACGGCAAGGTGCAGCCATCCACTCAATTCGGGTCGCACCCGCAGGGCTTCATTATGTACGAACCCGACGGCCACATGTGCGCCACCATTGCGAACGGCGATCGCCCGGCCTGGAAAGACCCGGCCAATGCCACCGCCGCTGAGAAGATCGCATACTACGACACCTTCATCGCCTACTGCGGCACCTTCAAGCTCGACGGCGAGCATTCCACGGTAACGCACTATCCTTCCGTTGCGTGGACGCCGTCCTATGTGGGCTCGACCCAGCCGCGCCCGTTTCGCCTCGAAGGCAACCAGCTGATCATCACGGCATCACGTGGTCTTTCCAATCCGGATATCCAGAAGCGGGTGCTGGTGTGGGAGCGGGCGCAGTAAGTGGCTAGTGGCTTGTGATCGGCGGCTAATTGTTGGGTGTCTTGATTTCAGTGGAAAGAATGTGAGTGCCCCATCCTTTCCCGTCGGTTGGGAAAGGGTGGGCCAAAGATTTTCAATCTGGATTTTGAACCTTGAGACTCGAATCTGAGCTAACCACCAGCCTGTCCTTCGCCAAAATTAGATCGCCAGAACGACATTGACCTTCAACAACCTAGAGGGAACAATCAGCCGACATGTCCGCATTCCTACTCGGTTGGTTTCGGTTGATTTGGCTGTTCACCAGAGGTCATCAAGCCCTCGTCCTGGAGAACCTCGCACTCCGTCAACAGTTGGCTGTCTATAAGCGGCACAGCAAGCGCCCGCGGTTAAGGCGTTCTGACCGCATGTTCTGGATCGTGCTGGCAGGACTTTGGAAGGGCTGGCGACGAGCCTTGGTTCTGATGCACCCAGATACGGTCGTTCGCTGGCAGCGGCAGCGTTTCCGCAGGTATTGGGCACAACTGTCCTGCCAGCCGAGAAGGAAGGTGGGACGGCCATCGATTGGCAAACCGATCCGCAATCTGATCCAGATGATGGCTCGGGTGAATTCTTTGTGGCGTGCGCCGCGCATTCACGGCGAGCTTCTCAAGCTCGGAATCAAGATTTCCGAGCGTACCGTTTCTCGCATCCTGCGGACGGTCAAACGGCCCCCATCGCAGAGCTGGAGGACCTTCCTACAGAACCACCTGGGGGAGATCGCCGCGATTGACTTCTTCACCGTACCCACAGTCAGGATGCGCGTACTATTCGTGTTCATCGTCCTGGAGCATCGGCGGCGAAAGGTGCGTCATTTTGGAGTCACGGAACATCCGACCTCGGAATGGGTAGGGCAGCAGATGGTGGAGGCCTTCGCCGAGCGGGAGGCTCCACGGTATCTGATCCGTGACCGTGACGCCAGCTACGGCAACGAGTTTCGGCGTCGGGTCCAGTCGCTGGGGGTGAAGGAGGTGATCACGGCACCCCGAAGTCCGTGGCAGAACGCCTTTGCCGAGCGGCTGATTGGCTCGATTCGACGTGAGTGTCTGGACCATGTCGTGGTTTTGAATGAGCGACACCTGCGCAGGTTGCTGAAGAAGTATCTGACGTACTATCACGGTTCCCGGACGCACTTGGGTTTAGGGAAGGACGCTCCTGAACCGCGGGCCGTCATGAGCCAAGGAAAGATCCTTGCCATTCCCCAAGTGGGTGGCCGGCACCACCGATATGAACGCCGCGCGGCGTGAGAGCGGAGAATTACGGGTGATTCATGCTGAACCGATCGGCCATCGTGGTGAAGCCAAGGCAGCCCTTTCTGGACTGGCTGCACACGGCCGATCCAACCAGCCACAGGCTCACGCTACGTGACTTGACTCGGGAGCCGACGATCTACCTGATTCCGGAGTGTGACACGGAACAGGACGTCCGCGAAGTCTTGGAGGAATTGTGCGAGGAGATTTTCGTGGCGCAATTGGCGGGTTGGTTCCGAGACGAAGAGTCCTGGCCGCGAGACCTCGGGTTCGATGTCTTCTGCCGTTGGTTTGATTTCCAACACCATTCGATGCTGGTGGATCTCTGCGATGAACCGCTGATCGACGAACTTGATTGACTGGTTGCGTGCGTCGTGCAGCCCGAAAAACGATGCGATCTATTTTTGGCGAACGACAAGTTGGGAAAACCTCATGGAAGCTGCGCGAGTGGCCGCGCGAGGAAAGCGCAACCGGCCTGATGTAGCGCGTTTTCTGCATGAGATTGAGCCCAACCTTTGCAGGCTCCAGTGGGAACTGAAAGAAGGAGCCTATCGCCCGGGCGGTTATCGCACTTTCTGGATATACGATCCGAAGCCACCGCAGATTTCGGCGGCGTCCTTTCGGGACCGGGTGGTTCATCACGCACTGACGCGCGCGCTCGAACCCGTCTTCGAGCCGCGGTTCACGACGCACTCCTTCGCTTCACGCAAAGGATTCCTGCGGCCCGCAGTCTGCCCGGTGAAATCCGGGTGCTAAGGTTGGAGTCGATATTTCTGCTGCTCGTTTGCTAAATGCACTCAGCACCCCTCGCCGCGATCCCCCAATGGCATAATATCGCGAGGTGCGTCCGCGAAGTCTAGGGCACGTGTTCTGCAGTCCCAGGTGCAGGAGAGCTTTGTTATCGGAGTTGTGCCTTGAAGCTGTGGTTTTTGATCGGTGGCCTTCTTGGAGTCCTCTTTGGGGAGTTCTGGTCGGCGCTTGTTGCATTGCTGCTAGCGCTGATACTCTTCGAACTTTTTTTGCCGCAGCTTGTTATCGTTTTCCCTGCCCTTGCGACGATCGCTCCTTACATGACTGGTTTGCACTATACAGACGTCGGATTGGCGTTGGCCGTTTTCTTGGTACAAGTGTATCGGTTGCTCCCTCATCACGAGGGTCTTTCCTTCTGGCCCTGGCGTTGGTCCGTCATAGTAGTGCTGATCGTCGTTTGTTTCAGTTTTGTTCCCTTGCCGGATAACCCAAAGATGGGTGTATCTCCTGGAACCGGCTCGTTCATTGTGCCTCCGCAGCGGTTCCCGGGAGATTTTCTCATGGGAGGCGAGATCCAAAGACGCGCAGGATGGATTAGTGATGACTTTGCATCGGACACTTCTCTCAACTCTAACCTATGGACTTGGGGCACTCCGTTGATGAGCTCCATTGCAAAACATGCCGACTCTAAGCTCGTTGCGCCGCAGATTGTCCACACGGCTTCCGGTGTCGCTCTTTCGGGAGTCAGGGGCAGTTATGAGTTCACGGGACTTCAGTCGAAGGTAAGTTTTAGCACACCACTCGGACTCGAAATCGCTGTAAACGGAACGAAGGCAAATGGAAACTGTTTTGAGCTGTATCTGGTGACCGCCGATCTAAGTCAATATTTGAGGGTGGCCGGCAACTTAAATGAACAGAACGGCTCTTATTACGGCGTCTGGCTGACGAGCACGACACGGGGCATCCTTCTCGGACTTTCGGGGGCTCAGGTCTTGTATGGCACCCCCAAAATGGCGGCATGGTATACGATCCGCGCCCAAGTGGATTCGCGCGGAGTTGGAGGCGTCTCGATTTCGAATCGAGATGGGGTTGTTGTGGCTTCAGAGTTGCCGACGACTTGGGATTCATCCTCTTTTGTGAACACTTGCGCGTTTGTCGTTACCAATCTGGTGAAACTTCCCACAACAGGACTTGTGGGGAACTCAGGGTCTCACCAGCCACAATCCGCCAGCGGATTCCAGTTTCCGTTGTTGCACAAGCCTCCTCGCTCGCCTAGAATTTCCTGTCCAAGAAATACTGCGGCCTCAGTCCGGTCATGTGGCTGAGAAGATTTGTCTTCCCGGCGTTTGTCCTGCGAGGGAGCAGAGTGGAGTCCGCCATGAAATTCAGAACGATTGGATCGGCGGTCTGATGTTCGCGCTGGGCGCGAGCCTAAGTATTGTTCCTGGCGTGGCGCGGGAGAAGAACCCGGAGCGCAAATGCCTATTTCGGGGAAATCACCCAGCTTCATACCAGATGGTCGGTGGATGCCCGGATCTTCGGCAACTGCATCCCAGGGCCGGACGATGCGTACAAGTTCCCAAATCTCTGAGTTTATTGGGTACAACGCCCGCGTGCGCTTCACCTGCGCGGGATCGTGATCATGACATTCGGCAAGATGGAGGCTTTTATGAAGACGAGAGTTGCGGCAACCGCGGGTTTGGCGTTGGTCCTTCTCAGCATCGGCGCGCTGGTTTCGTGCAAGAAGTCCGAGGCGCCGCAACAGGCGCAGCAAGCCGGCGGAGGCGCCCCGGCAGAGCAGCGGGTCGAGCGCAACCCAGATCGTAACGCCTACTTCGGTGAGGAACACATCCATACCAGTTGGTCGATGGATGCTTGGCTCATGGGCAACCGCCTCACCGGCCCGGACGAGGCGTACAAATACGCGCAGGGACAGACCATTAAGCACCCTATGGGCTACGACATTAAGATCGAAACGCCCATGGACTTTATGGGTGTGACCGACCACTCCGAATATGTGGGCCTGACGAAAGAAGCGAACACGCCGGGATCGGCCGTCAGCAAGATGCCGCAGGCACAGCCCCTCATACTCAAGGACCCCAATGACCAGGCGGAGATTCAGAGGGCCTTCACCTATCTCGTGAACCTAAACAGTGGCCCTCCTGTGAAAGCGTTCATGAGTCCCGAGGTGGCGGGTTCTATTTGGACGAAAAACGTAAACATCGCCGATGCGAACAATCATCCCGGCAAGTTCACTGCGTTTTGTTCCTACGAGTGGACTTCCATGCCGAACTATCGCAACCTCCACCGCAACATCTTCTTCAAGGATTGTGCCAAGGTGCCGCCGATGCCCTACAGCTCACTGGACTCCACCCATCCGGAAGATCTGTGGAATTGGATGGACAGCCAGCGTAAAGCGGGCAACGAATTGCTTGCTATTTCGCACAACGCCAACCTGAGCGACGGCTGGATGTACCCCATCGACCTCGATAGCTTCGGACGGCCTATCGACGCCGCCTGGGCGGCTTCACGCGACCGCAATGAGCGTCTGGTTGAGATCAAGCAAATCAAAGGACAGTCGGAAACTCACCCCTTGCTTTCTCCAAACGACGAGTCTGCCAGTTACGAATTGTCCCAAGGTGGTCTGCTCGGTCAGAAGCCGGACGGCGGCCGTATCGACCATATTCAGGGCAGCTTCGCCCGGCAGGCCTACAAAGACGGCATCACCATGCAGGACGTCCGTGGCTACAACCCATATAAGTTCGGCATGGCCGGCGGATCTGACTCGCACAATACCGGCAGCCCTTATCGCCAGGAGAACTTCTACGGCGGTCACGGGCAGATTGACGGAACGGTTGACCGGCGCATGGCCGGAGTCCTGGCCTTTGGCACCCTGGACGTGCGCTATGAGAATCCCGGTGGTCTAACCGGGGTATGGGCTGAGGAGAACACACGAGCGTCGATTTTTGATGCCATGTACCGCAAGGAAACCTTTGGCGTCAGCGGCCCGCACATCAAGGTCCGCTTCTTCGGTGGCTGGGAATTCAGCAAGAACATTTTCGATGCCCAAGACTGGGTGCATCAGTCTTACGCCAACGGCGTCCCCATGGGCGCCGATCTGCCTCCGATGAAGAGCACGGGTAGCGGAACCTCCCCGACGTTTGTAGTTTGGGCGGTGAAGGATCCCTCCTCCGCTAACCTTGATCGCATTCAGGTCATCAAGGGCTGGACGAAGAACGGACAGAGCTTCGAGAGGATCTTTGACGTGGCCTGGGCTGGCGATCGCAAGCCGGACAAGTGGTCGGGCCGTGTTCCGGCCATCAAGAGCACCGTGGACCTCGAGAAAGCTACCTACACGAACGATGTCGGTTCCACCGAACTCAAGACGGTCTGGACCGATCCAGAATTTGATCCCAGCCTGCATGCCTTCTACTACGCGCGCGTGCTGGAAATACCGACACCGCGGTGGACGCTCATCCAGGCGGTCAAAGCCGGGGTCCCACCACCCGATGTGGTTCCCCTCACCGGACAGGAACGCGCCTGGAGTTCCCCGATCTGGTACACGCCCAGCGCTGAGGCCCGCAAGAATGCTCCAGCCGGAATGAAGGTGACGGACCTCAAGGCCAAGGGGGCGGCGTCATTGGGTGATGCCCAACTGAAGGCGCTACTCGTTGGCAAGGCTTTCTGGGTGCGCAACAACGTGACGGGGGAGAGCTTTAGCGTCAGCTACACACCCGACGGCGACACCAACGCATGGCACATCGGCACCAGTTCGACACTTCCGAGCTACGTCGGCACTCCGGTTCGCAACGGCTATGAAGGCGCCACTACTCCCTACAAGATCGAGGGAGGCAAGGTGGTGACCAAGGTGGCACAGGATCCGTACTCTGTCACTATTTACAAGCTGGGTGACACGTACTATGGTGCGCGAAGCAACGAGTTCGGCTTCGCCAATTACGAGATCGTTCCCTACCCGCAGTTTGCACAGAATCCACTGACCGCCGCGCTCAACCAGTTCTCGATCGAGCTGGGTCTCACCGAACCGCAAAGGCAGCAGATTTTTCCGATCATCAAGGCTGAGGTTCCGAAACTGCAGGCGCTGAAAAAGAACACGTCTCTCAAACCCATCGACAAGCTGGAGCAGTTAAAGCAGATCAGCGATGAGATCGATTCCAAGGTCACACCTGTGCTCGATCAGCAGCAACAGCAGAAGTTCCAGCAGATTCGCGAAGAGCACCGCCGCGAGCTGATCGAGAAGATGGCAGAACAGGTGATACAGAAGGCGGAGAGTTCGATCGGGCAGAGGTTGTCCGACTGATAGGAGAACAATTGCTGGGCCAGCCAGCAATTATCTTCAAGCAGTGGCCAACGATTTTGAGAGCGTGAATCACGCAAGGAGAATGCAATGAAACGCACTGCCTTCGTCCTTGCATTGGCAGCCGCCGCAGAAGCGGGTACGGGGCTGCTTCTGATCGTGTGGCCGCCGATGGTGGTTCGCCTGCTGTTTGGCGCAGAAATCGGTGGCGCTGGCGTCATAATGAGCCGCTTAGCAGGCATCGCTCTGGTCGGATTGGGTGTCTCCTGCTGGCCGGGTAACGATGCGCTGCGGGCGTTTTATGGGATGCTGACCTACAGCACGCTCGCCACGCTGTACCTTATATACGTCGGCGTTGGTGAAGAAGCGGTTGGGGTGCTATTGTGGCCTGCAGTTGTGGCTCATGCGATCCTCGTTACTCTTCTCGTCGGCGCGCGATTGAAAGATCAAAAGACTCCGGCGGCATGAGAACCTGAACTGATGGTTTGCGTTTCTTGGTTGGAGACAGTTGGTGAATGAAGTGTCCGTAGTTGCTGAAGCGCAGCCCGCGACTGAAGAGTCGAGGTCGCGCCAGTGGTTTCCCCCCACAATCAAGCGCTGGCTGCGCGAGCCGCTACTGCACTTCGTCCTGCTGGGTCTCGCCCTGTTCGCGGTTTACGCCTACACGCATCGAGGGCGCCTTGGAATCGAGTCGTCGCGGCAGATCACACTGAGCCTCGATGAACTTGCGCAGATGGACATGTACTTCGAGTCGCAATGGCATCGCCAGCCAAGTACTGCTGAGTTTCAAGGCATGGTGGAAGACAAAGTCCGCGAAGAGGTCCTCTACCGCGAGGCGTTGGCTATGGGCCTCGACAAAGACGACACCATCGTGAAGCGCCGCATGGCGCAGAAGATGCAGTTCCTCGCTGAGGACGTCGCCGCCGCGCACGAGCCCTCCACTGCCGAACTGAGAGCCTGGTTCGAAAAGAACACTGACAAGTTTGCCCTGCCCAGCCGCTATAGCTTCCGCCATCGTTATTTCTCTCCTGACAGGCGCGGCAAGAATGCCCAGCAGGATGCCGCCAATGCGCTGGCCAAAATCGCAGGCCAACCGGAAGACTCAAAGCTTGCCGCATCACTCGGCGATTCGTTCATGTTTCAGGATTACTACGGTGATCGCGCGCCCAGCGCAATCGCCAAGGAGTTCGGGCCGCCCTTCGCGATAGCACTCGAGAAGTTGAAGCCGGGTTCGTGGCAGGGACCCGTAGAGTCCGGCTACGGATGGCATCTGGTGTTCGTTGATAGTGTCATTCCCGGCCGCATCCCGGCGTTTGAGGAAATGGAGCCGGACGTCAAGACCGCCTGGCTGGCCGAGCAGAAGTCCGTGGCATGGAAGAAGGCGTATGCCGAGATGCGCGCAAAGTACATTGTGCTGCTGCCCAGTCCACCCGACAATGAAGGGGCACAAGCGCCTCCGCCGAAGAAGCAGGTGCCGGCTCCTTCGGGTGAGGGGCCGCTGTGAGTTACATGTATTCCCACGTTGCTTGGCTTATCGCTTGTTTGCTGCTCGCAAGTTCTGTCGCCCGGGCCCATGAGGCTCGTCCTGCCTATCTTGAGGTGAAAGAGACCGCACCGGGAGAGTTCAGCGTGCTATGGCGCACGCCCGTGCTCGCAGGAATGCGTCTCCCGATCGTGCTCAAGCTTCCTGACGACGTGAAGAATTTGCGGGAGCCCAACGTGCAGGAACTGGCGGACTCCTTCGTGGAGCGGCGGTGGATTCATGCCGGTCACAATGGACTCGCCGGCAAGCGCATCGAGTTTCCTGGGTTGCAATTCACCATCACCGACGTGCTCGTGCGCGTTGAGTTGCTTGATGGCAGAAAATTGACGACCATCGTGCATCCATCACAACCCTGGGTGGGAGTTGCTGCCTCGCAAACGTGGATAGGAGTAGCCGGCACCTATATCGTGCATGGTATCCGGCATATTCTGTTCGGCACCGATCACATGCTATTCGTGCTGGGACTGCTGCTGATCGTCGAAGACCGATGGATGCTGCTGAAGACTGTGACCGCCTTCACTGTGGCGCACAGCATCACTCTGGCGATTGCGACCCTGGGCTACGCCGAGGTTCCGGTTCTCCCGCTGAACGCCGCGATTGCGTTAAGCATATTGTTTCTCGGGCCGGAGATCGTGCGCTCATGGCGTGGCGAGACCAGCTTCGCGATTCGTCATCCATGGGTGGTGGCGTTTGCGTTTGGACTGCTGCACGGCTTTGGCTTTGCCAGCGCGCTCACCAGCGCCGGCCTGCCGCGCCATGAACTGCCATTGGCGCTTGTCAGTTTCAACGTCGGCGTAGAACTCGGGCAGCTCGGTTTTATCGCGTTGATTCTGGGTCTAGAGCGCTCGTTCCGCATACTCGAAGTACGTTGGCCGCGATGGGTGCAGGTTCTCCCCGGATACACCGTTGGCTCCCTTGGCGCGTTCTGGACGGTGCAACGACTGGCACTGCTCTTCGGAGGCGCCCGATGAACACGCCGCGACACAATCCTCTGGTCCGAGCAATGGCGCTGGCTGTGTTTGTGTTGTGTGCTCAGATGGCCTTTGCTCACCCACAGAAAGGCGAGGCTGTTGGATTCCTCACCGGCTTTCGCCACCCGATATCGGGACTCGATCATGTCCTGGCGATGGTTGCGGTCGGTCTGTGGGGCGCGCAACTCGGCTCGCCGGCGATTTGGGTTCTGCCTGTCGCGTTTCCCATGGTGATGGCCGCCGGCGGAATGCTGGGACTGATGGGAGTGCCGCTGCCGGGAATCGAATATGGAATCGCTCTCTCGGCAATTCTGCTGGGTGCTGCCGTGATGTTTGAAATTCGCCCGCCCCTGGGTGTTGCCGCGGCAGTGGTGGGCTTTTTCGCCATATTCCATGGACATGCGCACGGAACCGAACTGCCGCCTGGCCAAAGCGCGCTGCTTTATAGCATGGGCTTCGTCATTGCGACTGGGTGCTTGCACGCGTTGGGGATTGGTATCGGTACGGTCCATCGATGGGCGTGGGGACAGAAGTTGCTGCGGGTCGCCGGAGGATTGGTCGTTGTCGGGGGCACTTTCTTTATGTGGAAGGCGGTCGCATGAAAGGTGAGACCCAATCTCGTCTGCCCTTTTACGCCTTTGTTGTATTCATATTTGTCATGTGCGCGCTCCCCGCCGAGGCCCACCTCAACTCCACCGGTATGGGCCCGTTCTATGACGGATTGATGCACTTCCTGATGAGCCCCGAGGACATCGTTCCGGTGCTCGCCCTGGCGCTCCTGGCTGGACTGCGCGGCGCTAGTTACGGGCGACGAGCACTGTTTACTCTTCCTGTTGCCTGGTTGCTTGGCGGCCTCGCCGGACTAGGCGCTGTGACCGCGACACCACATCCATTTATCGCGGCGGCTTGGTTTCTCTTGCTCGGAGGATTGCTGGCCGCCGACGCCAAGGTCTCCATGCGCTTGACTACTGCCCTTGCCGCTCTACTAGGCGTCTATCACGGGTACTTGAATGGAACCGGCATGGGCCAATTCGACACTGCCGCGGTAGCGCTTCTCGGACTGGGGTTTGCCGTGTTTGTCCTGATCGCCCTTGCAGCGGCGTTTGTAGTTCAACTACGCGCGCACTGGGCTCGAATTGCCGTTCGCGTCGCTGGAAGCTGGATAGCTGCCAGCGGTCTCTTGATGCTCGGTTGGGCAGTTCGAACACGTTAGGAAGTCGCTCAATCGCAGTCGCCACCGAACAGGTGACGGCGAGGGCAACGTCCGAGGCGCAAGGTTCCGCCCCCTGTTCGACTCCTAACTATCACGGTCCAGAAACCATCTTCGGGGAAGTGTGCCGCAGCAGGATCACGCCTCCGCTGACCGACCCGAAAGATCCCACGCTGGTATTCCCTGATCTGAATTCACCTCCCTTTGGCGGAGAGGAATTCCAGACGAACCTGATCATGCCTGAGCCAACCATCTTCCTGAGCCGAAGCCTTCCGGCGTGCTCGATCGTACGACCGACGAATACCAGGGGCGCAGCGATGGGAGCTCTGACATTTCTCACCAACATGGGACTCTTCATCGGCCAGTCTTCCGCGTTCTTTGAATTGATGCGCGATCTGGCCGAGGATGCAGATGAAGCCAGGCGTTGACGTGGTAGAGGGCTTTTCCCAACGCAACTTAATTCTCAACCGCTGCTACCGAATCGGTGCAGCGGTTCTTTTCGTCAAAGGCGGAGTTAAACCAGACCACTGGGGGAATCGACTTAAGCGCAAGCCTTGCTGTTGGCTGGGGACTGTCATTGGAATCCTGCGTTGAGAAAGTATAGCGTCGAACGAAACTTCTGGATAACTGTCGATAACAGATGGGATGAGAAGGCCGGTCTCCGGACGGGATGCTGTACGCTCCCAAGTTATCGACGCGCTCGAAGCGCAAACAGATAAAGGAGACCGGCAATGAAAAAGAGTAGCACCGCAATGGCCGCGAGCAACAAGAATTTCGCGCAGAAGCTCACTATCGGTTTGGATTTGGGAGATCGGTCGAGCTGGTACTGCGTACTGGACGAGGCTGGCGAAGTGGTGGGAGAGCAGAAGCTGGGCACGACTCCGAAGGCGATGAGGGAGGTCTTCGCGGCCATGCCGCGCAGCCGGGTGGCTCTGGAGACGGGGATGCACTCGCCTTGGGTGAGCCGACTGCTAAGCGAGTTGGGTCATGAAGTGATCGTGGCGCACGCTCGCAACGTGCGTCTGATCGGAGAGAGCCGGCGGAAGGACGATCGGCTGGATGCCAGGATGCTGGCCCGGCTGGCGCGAATCGACCCGCAGTTGTTGTCTCCGGTGAAACATCGCAGCGCTTTCTTTCCAAGCGGCGGACGCTCGATAATTCAAGATTGCACGCCGTCCAGGATCGGCAGCGGAAAATCAGGAAAGGTATGTGACGAAGTTAGTTATGCATCCTCAGCGATCTCGCAACCAGGCTTACATCCGCCGCCGGATGTAGCCCAGCATGCTTAGAAAACCGCTCCCAAACAGAAGCAATGATGTTGGCTCAGGAACGGGGGAGCCTCCTGTAGCAATGAACCCACTACCTGCCCCGTTCGCGACATGACCCGCGACGAAAGTGTCGAAGTCGGAAAGGCTCAAAGGACCGTTGGTGTCGGAAATCACGAAAGTGAACAGGTTCTGACATCCCATCCCATCCGGATTACAGCCACTCCCGCCATTGAGGCCCGTGTTTAGGGTGTAATCGAACCTGCCGAAACCGTCCTCCTGCTTGGATCCGCCCAGTGAGGCATTGCCAACCCCGGATGTGCAGGTGGAGGCAAAGTTAAAGCAGTCAAGGAACAACCCTGACATGATGTCGCTGTCGAAGCCCATTCGGTCAAACTGGAAGTTTTGGGCTGGCCCGGAGAGTTGAACCGTGACTACCAGCTGGCCAGAAAAGCTCCCGGTTCCCAAGGCTATATCAATATACCCACAGGGGGTCGCGGGCGAACAAGGTAAGTTGCCCGGGGAATTGGTTTGGGTGAAATACGCGATATTGTCCGCAAATGCGGCACCCGAACAGGCGCAAACGACAATCATCAGAGTCGCCAGCATCAACGAAACTCGCAAGATCTTTCTCATGGTGTCTTTACCTCCCTTTCACGTCTTTGAATCCGCCCCCCGGGCCGGAAACGCTTGTGCGGCAAGTCTCTTCATTCCGACCGCGGACCGCAAAGCGAGCTCAAAGCACCCGCCGACAACATCGCAAACTTAGGACTTAGTGCATCCTTCATGCCACTTCCTCACAGCGGTTCAAGCCTTGTGGAAACCAAACACCAAGCCCCAAGGCTGAAGCTACCGACCGAAAAGTGCGCTGTCTAGACCACCGGCGTGGCTCTAACAGGCGGCACCATTGTAATTATCTTTTCCACCACGTTAGTGTAGTTTTGGCAAGGTGCGAGCTTCCACTGAGGCGGCACCAACAGGCTTGCAAGTGCTGCTAGTCACTCGCATTGGGACGCGAGTGTATGTCACGCGCGACGGCTACTCGGAGTGATCTTACAATTGGGCGATCCGCGCCCGTCGTGAAGCGCGAGTGCCGGCGACGGCTTTTGGCGATGCTTACCGCGAGTATCGGCGCAAGACGTGGTTTTGACAAGCCGAAGATTTCAGTGGTAAACGGCTCCGCTGCTTGCCGCAGGCTCCCGCTGTCAGGATTGCTTGTGTAATCGCCTGTGGGTGTTGAAAAAGTCACTGAGTTGGTGCTTGTGAACGCGGTGCAGGAACGTTATAAGCAGACGAGAGTTCCTGATGCTGTGCTGGATCGCCATTCTCGGAGGCTTGCTAGTCATGATGGGACAACACTCCCGTTCCGAATCTCTGTTTTATTACTTCCGCCTGGAAGATCACATCCCTGAGAACCATCTGCTGCGCCTGATCGATCGCCACATCAGTTTTGCTTTTGTGCGCGAGCAGCTGCGCGATTCCTACAGCGACACCGGTCGGCCGTCGATTGATCCGGAAGTACTGTTGCGCATTCTTTTGCTGGGCTATCTGTACGGCATCACCAGCGAGCGGAAGTTGGTGGAAGAGTTGCGTATGCATCTGGCGTGGCGCTGGTTCACCGGCTTGGGCTTCGACCAGGAGATTCCTGATCACTCGACGTTCTCCAAGAACCGGCATGGCCGCTTTCAGGAGTCGAATCTGTTTCAGGAGATGTTCGAGCGCATCGTCGACCAGTGCATCAGCGCGGGTTTAGTCAACGGTGAACACATGTCGGTCGACGGCAGCTTCATCCCGGCGAACGCCAACAACCACAGCCGTATCCCGCGCCAGCAGCTGGCAGAAGCGGCGCAGGTGAAGCGCACCGTGCGTGAGTACCTGACGGAGATCGAGCAGGAGAACGGCGATGGCGAACCGGTACATCAGCAAGACAAGGTATCGACGACCGATCCGGATGCCACCTACTTGAGCAAGGGCAACCGAGCTGCGGAGCTGGGCTATTTTGATAACTACCTGATCGACAACTCCAGTTGTGTGATTGTGGGGGTGCAGGCGACCGCCGCGCGATTAAGCCAGGAGAGTGCTGCGGCGCGGGACATGATCGAGCGTTACCGCGAACGACACGGCCGACTGCCGCAGAGCCTGGCGGCCGACAACACCTATGGCAACGGGGAACTGCTGCAATGGCTCGATGACCGCGGTATCACGCCTTATATCCGGGTGAAAGAAAATCCTCTGGCGAAGAGCGACCTGTACGGGATCGAGAAGTTCACCTACATGCCCGAAGAGAACTGCTATGTCTGTCCCGCAGGCAAGCCACTGAAGTACGTGGGCATCAACCAGCTGAACCGCACCCACCTTTACTACTCGACGCCGAAGCGTTGTCGCGGATGCTCGCAGAAGGACCAGTGTACGCGCGGGAAGTACCGCACCATTGCCATCCACACCTGTGAAGCGGCACGGCAGCGAGCGTATGCCGTGGCGAAAACTCCGGGGTTCGCACCGGCGCAACGCGCGCGCCGCAAGGTGGAGGCGCTGTTCGGAGAACTGAAGAACCAGATCGGACTGCGACGTCTGCGGCTGCGCCGAATGCGCTTCGTAAGCGAACAGTTCTACCTGGCAGCGGCGGTTCAGAACCTCAAACGACTGGTGCGGTTCCTTAGCTTGGCACCGCAACCGGCACCCGAAGTGATCTGAGAATCGAGACCCATAGAAAAGAGGAGAACAAAAATCCGCATCGCAGGGACAAACGCGTGCTCTGAAAGGGAGTTTTTCAACACCTACGCCTGATTACGCCAGCAACGCGGCTAAACCCCCCTTCCTAGGAAGCGAAGATGAGTTTCTTGACCACAGGAGGAGGTTGGCTCGGTCGCGGAACGGAGCACGTAGTCCGGCACTTAAGTGCAAATTCTTGCACCTCTATAGATTCGGCTTTTATATTTTCCAATGAGTTACGACGGAGACATAATTGCAAGCAAAGGTGTTCGAGTAAAGTCTCAACTCGCGAATCAAGTCTCTAGACCGCGGAGGATATAAACTTGAACAGGAAATTTGGATGGATGTTTTGTCTGCTGTCCCTTGCCCTCTTCAGCGCGTTGCCGGCACACGCAGGATTGGACACTTGGGACGCTTGGAATTTGAATAACAACGGCGCGAGTGGACTGCTTCTGCAGGCAAACTCCCCCGGCAGCTGGAATAGTTTCCCTGGCCAACCCGATGGTGCGTTTGATGTGCTGGGCGCTAACGGCGCCTTTTACACCAATTTGGTACCCCCTGTCTACAACTGCTGCAGCGGCTGGACCATCGGCGGGTCGACTTCGTTAGTCGGATTTGTCAGCGATGCCGAACAGTTCACGTCCCAGTTAAGCGGCAATGTGAGTCAGATTGACGTCGGCTTAGGCTGGGTGACGGGCGACAACAGCGCCACTGTAAGTCTGTGGACGAGCGTTGGAGATCTACCCGGAGCTGAACTGCATTCCTGGGTTGTCACAAACCAGCCCGGCTTTGGAAGCACCTCTACCCAGCTAACTACGATCAATACCGTCGGAGAGGGAATTTCACTCACCGAGGGTAATCAGTACTTTGTCGTGATCGAAGCAGCCACCAGTGGTGGCGGTACCACCCCGGAGCCCAGCTCCCTGTTGTTGCTCGGCACCGGATTGGTGGGAGCATTCGGCGTTATTCGTCGCAAGTTGAATCGCTAGATTTTCTCGTTCACTTCGCCAAGCCGGAGCCAACCAGCTCCGGCTTTCTTGTTGCCCAATCCCGGTGACGCGCAAGCTCGGAAGCCGACCGATGTCGCTCTCCTGGAACATTTGGAAAAGGGGAAGAGTGCCGAGCCCAAGACATCCCGGCTGCTCAAGTATCGCGGGTTTTCTCAGTTGCACTCGCCGCCCTTTCGGCTGCAAGCTCAGCACGCCACTGCCGGTTCTCGGCTGGTACGTTTTGGAGCGCGTCGCCCTTGCCGAGCGGTAGAACCGGAACGGATGTGCTAGTTCCCGTTCCATTCCGTCGCTTGTCTTGCGCCCTGCCGAGCCAGTTGGTAATGAAGCGCTCGACTTTCACCTTGCGGCGCCTCGGGTTGCTCTCCAACCACGCAATCATGTGGCGCAATTCGGCCTCAACGTCCACGCCGGGAAACAGCCCGCCCCAGTGATCGATTTGCTCCCGCGTCACCTCATAGGCTTTTTCTTTACCAGCACGCGGCAGTACATACACTGCGGCAGATTCTTTCTTTGAACGAAGGGTTGCCAGTTTTTCGAGTACGATTTGGTAGGTATTGCCCTTGTGATCGTCAGCGGCTTTCCGGTTGACAATTATCCGTCCATCGCGTTCTAGTTCCGCGAGACGATACAGGGTGGCCCGCTTCGACAGGCAGCAGTTCTCTGCGATGGTCTTAACCTTGGGCCAGCACAAGCCCGCGTCGTTGACATACGTGGCAAGGACGAGAAGAACAAGGCGTTGAACCCGGTCTCGCGGACCGTAGTCCCGCACCGCTTTGATGATCTCGAAACTTCTCATCTCACTATCGCTGTCCTGCGGCAATTCATGTGTCAATGAAGGGCATAGGGGCCCTGGTTGGACGAAATGCTAGCACAAACGTCCTCCGTGGGCGGGTGGCCACCCTTTCGCCCGGTGCTGCCAGCCCCGGGCTGGCAGCTTGCTTCTCAAATCCCCATCTCTGACAATGTCGGCGTTGTCAAGAGCATAGTTCGGCATCCGCTTTAGAGAAAGCGCCACTTCGCTCTAATTGAAAAAAAACTGTCCCAACCAACCACGGCTCGCCTTGTAATCCTCTCAGGTCAGGACTCGGTCCGACCCAACCATCTCTTCGGTCGCAAGTGGATCATGATTACCTGTTCGAACTCCTCGGTGAAGAGGAGCGGGGTGCCCAATCAATAGCTCGGTGTTTTACTGCACACCGTGGGGATTTCCGGGCTGCCCCGCGTGCGAACCGAACGCAATCCACTGCTGATAATCCCATCCCTGGCGCAGCATCCAGTACAGACAAACAGCCAATCGCCGCGCCATGGCGACCTTGGCGATCTTCCGGCCACGCCGCATCATCAGGTGAAAGTAGCGGCGGCGCCATTCTGGAAGACTGCGCACGGTAGCCTGGGCCGCTTCTACCCGTAAGAAGCGCAACATCGAGCTGCCCTATAGCGCCCGAGTGCGCCTCGACGATAATGTACGTTAGGCCACAACGGCCGAAGATGCGGCAGTAGGCGTCGTAATGCTTCTGATAGCTGATGTCGAGCCCAGTAGCATCCAGGTCAAAGGAATACGAGTCCTTCATCATGAACTCACGCAGGCGCAGTAAGCCCGATTTTGGCCGTGGCTCGTCGCGGAACTTCGACTGGATCTGGTACCAGATTTGAGGCAGTTGCTTGTAGCTGCGCAGCTCCCGGCGCGCCCGCGGGTGTAACGCCGGCAAGTGAAACTCTTGGCCGATGCAGTCCATTTCTTCGCGAACGATCCGCGCGATCTTCACCATTGAACGATTGCCTAGGAAGAGAAAAGAATACAGACCGGCAGCGAGCTGGCGGATGTACCCAGCGCGGACGAGGAACTTGTGGCTGGCAACCTCGGCGTCGGCCGGGGCTTCGCGGAGCGTCGGTATGAATAGTTGGGACCAACGATGCATGATTGCCTCTATACACAATTCTCTGTCAAGAATGCAGGACTGCGAGGGAAAACGGACTTGGCTACGCCCCCGACGATCCGATCACGAGAGCGGAACTTCTCACCCAATACCAAACTGCTGAGGTCACTCGAGGTAGTGGGCTGTCGGTCGCCAAAATGCTGTCCGGCTTGAACCACTTCCGAATCAGTAACATCAAGCAGGGTGTCACTAGGATGAGCGGTTCTTTCCATCGTGTCCAAAGACTTCGCAACACGACCCAGAACAGCTTGTGCCATGCCGTGAGTCGTCGGCGAGGTCGTTGGCTGTGCAGAGCGAGGAGTTGCTGACGCAGGGCGAGGTTTTCCAGGATGAGATCCTCGCGGGCACAAAAGGCACTGCGAAGCCAGCCGAGGAAGTGCCGGAGCCACATGATCATGCCAGAATCTTACCGGAACGTTGCCAATCGAGCTTGGTGCCAAGTCATTGATATTGCGGGTGTACGATGTTTTGATGAATGACACGCATAATGCTACCCGTTTGTTTCCCAACCCGGCTCGGCCCGGCTATCACGGCGAACAGTGATTAGACTCACTGACCTGCATCAGGATTGAGTGGAAAATAAAGCTGGATTAGTGTCGTGTCGCCAACAGCCTCCCTGGCAACAGCGGACTCTAGAAGGGGCAGTGGAGCGCGTCGGCAGGGACAGAATGCGATAAGCACAGTTCAATCGAGAGGAGGTTCTCGATGAACAATAAGAAATCTATTACACTGGCATTAATTCTGGTTTTCTGCGGTTCAGCCCTATCCCAAACCGGTGTCAAGAAGAAAAGACCACTTCCCTACGAGTACGGCCGGGTCATCATCGACAACTACTCCGAGAAGGCGAACCTTGCGCCCGTCGTCTTCGAGCATTGGATCCACCGTTCCATGTTCACCTGCAGAGTCTGTCACGTGGACGTCGGTTTTGCGATGAAGGCGGGAGCCACGGGCATCACAGCGGCGGACAACGCGCGAGGCTATTACTGCGGTACCTGTCATAACGGAAAGAGGGTGGTTGACGGAAAAACGGTCTTCCAAGCCTGCTCTGGGAAAGTGAACTTGGAAGACGAGAAAAGATGCGTGCGATGCCATTCCTACGGACAGAAGGTCGCTTCGGATTTTGACTTCTTCAAATTCAGTGAACCGCTTCCCAAAGAGCGCTTCGGGAACGGGCTGGATTGGGAAAAATCGGAGGAATTGGGACTCATCAAGCCGGCAAGTTTTCTCGAGAGCGTCTCCACTTCAAAAGGAAATGCCTTCATCGTGCAGAAAGACTTCGCGCTCGACCCTAAGGTTGAGGGAATGCCTGACATCATCTTCTCCCATAAGAAACATACGGTCTGGAACGGATGCGAGCTGTGCCACCCAGATATATTCATGGGCGTGAAAAGGGGCACCGTGAAGTACTCGATGGTGGACATATCCCTAGGAAAGTCCTGCGGCGCGTGCCATACCACGGTGGCATTTCCTTTGACGGATTGCCAGCGCTGCCATTCCAAACCGGTACAACCCTGAGCGTAGGCGTCCATGTTCCTCGCGACAAAGTTCAAGGCGAAGATGATCAGGGTAGTGCTATTCCTGGGGCTCGTCGGCCTGTGCAGCGTGCGTGCTATGGGCGGGCCCCAGTCGTCTGCCGCGCAGGCGAATCCGGCGCAGGAGACTTGGCGGACGGAGTTCAATGACGTTTGCTCAAAGACTCAGGACGCTATGACCTTCTCGCAGGAAGAACTTACCGATCTTATTCGGAGGTGCGACGCTCTGCTGCCGCAGATTGAGAAGCTCGACGAATCACGGAAAAAGGTCTACATGGGACGATTACGAATGTGCCGAGGCCTTTATGCCTATGTGCTCGATGCGAAAAGGAACGAGAAAAAATGAGCGCGGATTTCTCCTGCTCGTGCTGGCCTGCGGAGTTTTGCTCCTGGGGGATATCGCGTCGGCCCAAGTCTATTTGCCAGAACCTCCACCGGAACCGTCAGAGTATGGCAAGGTAATTCTTGACAATCACTCCACGGCTGGTCCCGGTCCCGTCGTATTTGATCATTGGCTTCACCGCTCCAAGTTCACCTGCCGGCTCTGTCATGTAGATATCGGCTTTGCTATGGAGGCGAAGGCCACCGGCGTCAGCGCGAGCACGAACCGCGAAGGTTTCCATTGCGGCGCCTGCCATGATGGGAAGAAGCTGTTCGAGGGAAGACCGATCTTCGCTGCGTGCTCCGATGCCGCGAATGACAAGCAGTGCGACCGGTGCCATTCCCTTGGCAAGCGGAGTGTAAGAAAATATGAGTACAGGAAGTTTACTGCGAAGTTCCCGAAAGGCACTTACGGAGTGAATTGGGAGGCAGCAGAGAAATCTGGAGTCATCAAACCCGTTGATTTTGTTGAAGGTCTATCCGTCAAAAAGGCGCCGATGCAGAGCCGGGAGGATTTTGCGCTCAAAGCGGGTTACTCGTGGGTTCACCCCATTGACTTCTCTCACAAGAAGCATTCCATTTGGAACGGCTGTGAACTCTGCCACCCCGAAATATTCCCCAGTGCCCCGAAAGGCACGATCCGCTTCTCGATGTTTTCTAATGTCGAAGGCCGATACTGCGGTGCCTGCCATGGAAAGGTCGCTTTCCCGCTCAACAACTGCCAAAGGTGTCACCCAGGTGCGCCGCTCTGGGCTCCATGACTGGGCATCGCAATTGGGAATTCTACTAACATTGTTCGTACTCAATTCGAACACGTGCGTTGCTCCAACTGTCCCTCGTCACAATCCTGTCCAGCTGTGAAATCAACAACTTCGCAGAGCAGTCGGCAAAGTCGGTCTGCTATAACTTGGTTGCCTGTCATTCATCAAAACATCGTACATCCGTAATATCAACGACTTGGCAGCCAGCCTCGTTGACGGCATTCAGGCGAGGGCCTCGCTTGCAAGAAGAAATTGATTGTTTTCCAAGTGGAAACGGAAACATAATCGCCCACGTAGGACAAAATGGAAATCCTGATACGCGGTGACGATGCGCCAAGCGGGCCACTTCAAGTCAAGAGTTCCTCAGAGGCAAAAAGGGGGCTGCATGCCGGGAAGAAACATAGTCGTATGTTGCGACGGTACGGCGAATGAGTTTGCAGAAGACAGGACCAACGTGATCAAGCTCTGTTCTGTCCTCGACCAGGATCCCGAGCGGCAGATCTCGTATTACCATCCAGGGATAGGAACGATGGAGCCCGCTGGCGCACTAACCAGCTTTTCAAGAAAACTGACGAAACTTTTGGGAATGGCTGTGGGCTACGGGCTCTCCAACGATATACGAGATGCGTATGTGTTTCTCATGCGCGAGTACAGCCCGGGAGATAAGCTTTTTCTGTTTGGCTTTAGTCGAGGAGCGTACACGGTCAGAGCACTCGCATCGTTGCTACATATGTACGGCTTGATCCGCTCGGGCAATGAGCCTCTAGTGCCGTACGCAATCCGCATGATGATGGGCATAAATCGGGCCGAAAAGCAGAACGACAAGGGCGCAATTGACACCTATTTTCGTTTGGCGGGCGAGTTCAAAGCTATCATGTGCTCTGTCGAGTGCAAGCCCCATTTCGTAGGTGTTTGGGACACGGTGAGCTCGGTCGGATGGCTGGAGAATCCGCTCAAGTTGCCTTTCTCGGCGAACAATCCTGAGATCGAAGTCGGGCGGCATGCAGTCGCAATTGATGAACGCCGAGCGTTTTTCCGCACCAATCTTTGGAGACGACCAGGGAATCCTGCAGCTGCTTACGGTCCGAAGGATCTAAAGCAGGTCTGGTTCCCAGGTGTGCACAGCGATGTCGGTGGGGGTTACTCCGAAGCAGAGAGTGGCCTCTCGAAGATTGCGCTCGACTGGATGTTACAAGAGGCCAAAGCTGCCGGGCTCCTGGTTTCCGACGAAAAGGAAAAAGAAGTCCTGGGCGTTTCTGGAACGAGAGGTTTTGTGCTCCCGAATCCGCAAGCTGACCCACACGAATCGTTGACAGGTTTTTGGAACGTGGCGGAGTTCATATGGAAGAAGCATTACAACTGGCAAAAGGGACGGGAAGAACGCCGCATGAACCTATACCGACGGCGAACAATTCCACCCGGTTCGCTGGTGCACGACTCTGCATCTCAGCGAGGTAGCGACTACCAAAAGCGACTTCCTGACCAGCCAACGTGGGTTTCGACGCTCCCAACATCTCCCGTCAAGCCGCTTGTTCCTGCTAAGTCGGCAGCAGGTGCCCCGTAAACAGACGATATCTTTCAAATCCGGATTCTCACTGAGGTGGGGCTTTGGTCGGCGCTGTATCGCCAGTTATTAGACCCTTTATGCTATCAAATAGCTCTGGGTCGTCCAGCACATAGAATAAGCCCCCACGCCCATTCTGACTGCTAGAACACTTTGGTAAGGAGATTGAGCCTTGCTGGTTCATGTCGCCAAGAATTGAGAAATGACTACCGCCGGAGGTTGACACTCCAACTTTCGCATGATTGAAATTGGGGCCGGGTCCTCCCATTAGACCAAATTGGGTTCCGCCGCCCCAATTTCCCGTAGTGGCGATTTCGACTGGACCGGGCTTACTGAGCGAATCGTTCCAGCAGGTAATGCTCGTGGATGTTGTGGTCGTATAGATTTGGGGCTTTGCCCACCAGGTAGCGGCCCTCAGAGAAACCCCGCCGAGAACAGCCGAGACCATCTGCCACGGCGGTACGTTTAGGTGCGAAGGCTTCGAAATCAGTTCTACTCCACTTGAAAGATTGTCACGTGTAACGGTGTTGCTTGCAGATTTAACCCCGAGATTCTTTACCAGCTGTTGAACGTCCCCGGGCCCGCCGTTCTTGACCAGCTGAGGATTCTTGGGATCAGTCACCACACTCGCATTCTGAAGCGCGGCCAAGACCTTGACGAGATCATCCTTGGTTAATTTCAAAGCAAAGAAATGCTGACTCACTTCGACGTTGTCGTCGGTCACGCACCCTAGGGTGTTGCCGTCCGTTGTGCGTGGAGAGCTCTTGCTGCCTGCAGCTGGCCAAGACGGCGTCGTCACCTGCAATACGAACCCGGCGCCCGCCTCATTCCATACGAGCATACCTTTCGAATGGCCCCAGGGAGCGCCGCAGCTGTTTCCGCACCCCTGAATCTTCGGGTCGTTGTAAAACTGGTCGTTCCAAACTACATAGTAAAAGGAACCGTTATAGGCTTCATCGTAAGTTGCACCTACCGGATCGGTCGTCGTGTCACCAACACAAGCATTTCCTTGCTTGAGCGATCGACTCTCACTGCTTGCATAGACATACTGTTGGCTAAACGCCTTGTACTGTTGCACAGTACCACCAAATAGACAGCTTCTTGTTGCACCCGTAACGCAACCGGGGAAGGCGGCAGAGTTGAACTTGAAAACAAACCACCAGTCCACCGGATGATTCCGCTCGAGTAGGGGCACTGGAGAAACTGGTGAACCCAAAGCATGTCCGACTTCCTGAGGGAATGCCGAGCCAATTGCTAACATCGCGACGACTGCAAGTTGGAAAAGCACTCGAAACTGTATTTTTATGCTTTGCATCACCCTATCCTCCTGTGCATCTGGAACTCATCTGTTCCGCTTACCATCTATACTCATCCTACATTCGGAAAAGGGTCGACCGAAATTCTGTTTGCGATCGATGCCTGTCGATACCCGGCAATGTCTCAAGTCCTGCGTTGCGCGATTGGTCGTCCGCAAACGCTAACATGGCCTGCTCGCGATCGGGAGGAAGCTCTGGTCTGCGATAGGCTGCCACCAGTTCGTCCGCCCGGACCCGCGCACGGCGAAGGATGTCCGGGGCAGAGCGATCCAAACTGGGAGCGCCGCGATCGATCACGGCGGATGGAAAGTGCTGTTCGCCACGGAAGAGAGCCCGCGTTTCTTTCAGCTTCAGGAAATCACCATGCAAGCCGGTTTGCGCAAACATCGCTACCGCCAGCGATTCGGTGCGCGGTTCGATACCTTGCACCAGGCGCTGCGCCGAGGCAATGGCTTCTGCGTCAATCACCAGCTTCTCTATGCTGTGACACGCCAGGAAGTCTAGCATCCCAGCACAGACGGAACAGCTATTGTCGATCTCTCGCTGGTGACGCGTGAACAAGCTGCGGCGATCACTCAGCTGGAAACGACCGAGTACAAGGGGAAAGCGAATGAGCGCGAGTCTCGCAAAGTCAGAATCAAACTCGGCAGCAAGAAAGAAGCGCTCGACAGTTTATGCAAGTACGCTCTGCGACTCGGCAACAGACTCGAATTCACTGGCACGGATGGCGCTCCTCTCATTCGGCCAGAAGTGACGTTGCACATCGTTGACAGCCCGAGTTCCTAAATGGGTGCGCTCGAACTCGACAGGCCGCTAGCTGACGACGGCTTTCACTGGCCGATTCACCGCAAGCTGCTGTTCTTAATGCTTCGAATCGAGGGAGAGCGTGTCAGAGTCTTACCTCGAGCTTTCCGAGCCTTAGGCAGGAGCCTAGTACTTAGTTGCGTAGATTAGCGTAAGATGAATGGGGATGCACATTGCGGAGCTCACGTTTCGTCCACTCGAAGGGCGTGGCGGTTTTGTTGTATGCGGCTATGAATCGGTCGATCGCCTCTCGCACCTGCTGGGGCGAGGTGAAACTTGCCCCTCGCAAAGCGCGACGACTCAGGATGCTGAACCAGCATTCAATCTGATTGAGCCAACTGGCGTGGGTAGGCGTGAAGTGTAGATGAACCGTGCGATGTTGCGCCAGCCAACGGTCATGCTTCGGTTTGTGGGTATTGAGATTGTCCACCACCAGGTGCAGTTCCCGGCCCGGATAGAGTGCGACCACCGCGTTCATGAAGGCAAGAAAATCGCGGCGTCGACGCCGGTGAGCGTGTCCGCCCTGGACTTGGCCGGTGAGCACATTCAGGGCGGCGAACAGGGTCGTGGTGCCGTGGCGTTTGTACTCATGACTGAAACCGGTCACCGCTTGGCCGTTGGGTAGTTTTAAATAGCCTTGCGCTCGCTCCAAGGCTTGAATATGCGGCTTTTCATCCACCGCAAGGATGACCGCGTGTTCCGGCGGGTCCAGGTACAGGGCAACGATATCGGCCGCCTTGGCGGCAAACTGGGGATCGGTACTGATGCACCAGCTACGGCGCCGCTGTAAATGGATTCCTTGGGTGCGCAGCACGCGCCAGACTTGATGTTTGGATACATCCCCCAAGGCCTTCGCCACCAACGCTCCGGTCCAGCTCCCATGGCCGGCTGGCGGCGGCTGGTCCAGTTGGTCCAGAACGCGGCGCCTGGTGTTTTCGTCGTAGCGGGGCGCAACTCCTGGCCGCGGGGCGTCCTGAAGCCCGGTCAAACCAGCTTGGGAAAAACGTACCCGCCACTTGCTGACGGTTGCGGGCCGTTTGCGCTGCGCACGGGCGATCGCAATCGTGCCTTGACCGTTGGCTGCGGCCAGAACCATGCGGGCTCGCTCGGCCAGACGCCTTTCCGTCTTACCGGCGCGAACCCAGCTCTCCAGCGTGGAGCGGTCTTCTGTCGTCAATGTGAGGGCGGTGGGGTATTTGCTCATACCCCATCATGACATAGACCGCTTTTCAATGCAACTAAGTACTTGAGCACCTACCGAGCACTCCTCAGGCTGTTCTCCCCCAAGCCGAACCATGATCCGGAGTGGTGGAAGAGGTACCCCTGCAGCAGTGTCTCAAGCGAGATTGCCTGCCTGTGCTCCAAGTGGTCCTTCCCACACGTCCACAGCCACGAAGATCGGCAACAAGCTCTCCAAGAGTGGAATCGAGATTCCCGTCACAAGTTGAATCCAGTAACGCAGCAACTCGAAGATGACCAAACGACACAGGGAGTAGAAGGGTTAGTGCATCAAAAGCAGTGCAACGTAAGCTCATATTGACGGCCTAACGCTTCAGATCGAGGGCGACTATGTCAGAGTACTGCCTCGAGCCTTGCGTGTCTTAGGAGAACTCCTAGAGCACAATCCTGACGTCCTACAGCATGATCTGAAAGCTGCCAAGAGGATCGTCCATCGTGATGCTGCTCGACGACAGTGGCGCACCGGGAGCGAGAAGCAGCTTGGGCGCAGAAACCAGCAGGGCAGGTGCAATGACCGCCTACCAGATATAAGTGCGGAGTGAGAACAGCCGACTGAAGAATCTTCGGTTCGACTATCAGCAAGCCCAGCCAAACTAAATCAGTCTCCCGGAAAATTCAGCAATCGGGTACATCAAGCACGATCGGCATAGGGGGGACGGTCACCCGTCCGCCCCTGCCACACCACCGGACATGCGGGTCCGCATCCGGCGGTTCGGTAGATTGAGCTAGGTATCAGCGAACAATCGTGGAAGTCCGAGCGAATCGGAGCTTCACTCCTCCCCTCGCCGGTGAAGGCCAGCGCTAGCTGTAGCTGGTTCTTCTGCCGCTTGTCGCTCATCGAGTTGCGCCGCCTACTGGCCGCTTCCTTCCGTTTGGGCCTTCGCCGCTCGCGCAGCTACTATGCCCGCTGCTGACTTCTGCCGCACGCTCCGAGTGGATCGCTCCCCTCTCAGTCCCGATTCCGGGACATGCAGCAGATCTCCCGAGGTAAGTTCCACCGCCTTCCACGCGCAACCGCCAGATTTACAACCAGCGCCTTTGATGGATATGGACTTCGCGATCAATAGCCCGCTCGTCCGGCACCGTATGCCTCGTATCTGGTTCTTGTTCATCGGCTCGCATTTTTGCTCCACGCTTCTTTCAGACCACACCTCACAGCGTCGCCCTTGCGCTTCGCTATCACTTCTCCTCCATCAGGATGTGAAGAGGACTTTCACCTCCAAGCTGTCAAACATGCTCGGCACACTACAAGAAAGCCGGAGCTTGCGCTCCGGCTTGAGGGTCTTGTCCGCGACCCATTAAGGAGGATTGATGTTGTTAGAGCAGCTTGCGGCGCAGTACGCCAGCCAGACCGAGGATACCAGAGCCGAACAGCAAGATACTGCTGGGCTCAGGAGTCGTGGTGCCGGTCGTTCCGTTCAGCGTGAACGATTCGGAACCAATCGCTCCGACGCCGTTATTCTGGAAGGCCGAAGACGGCCCGTCATTTTCATCCCAGAAAGCCGCGGCAGCACCGTCGGAGCAGCCGCCGGTGGTACAGGCATTTTGGAGAGTCACCCAGCCGGCACCCGACCAGGCAATGCTGCTGAACGTAAAGTCAGCCCGGAAGAGGGCATAACCGAACCCGTTGAAACCCAGGAAGGTGTTGGTGGCGGTAATCGTCTGAAAGCCGGTGGTCGGGAGCGGTCCTGAACTGATCGCCATGTCTTCGGTGGTCAGAACATCCTGGGAACTCGGATCCCAGTACACGATTGAAAGAGTTTCGATATCTGAGTTGGCGGGCACCACGAATGAGTCGCTGACCGCCCAACCGTAACCGGTGTTGTAACCATTGAGGGTCCCATTGGTGGGGCCGTTGGTATAGAGTGTTGAGTCTGCCATAGCCGGTGCAACAGCCAGTATTAGGCAGCAAATTGTGAGCAGTGACAGCGAAGCCACTCGTATTTTCACGGATCAAACCTCCGGTTGGATAGCCTTATGGGTAGAATTCACTAGTGGGAGTGCAATTCTATTGCCATCGTAAAGCCTTATAGATCCGTCAATTTGGAACTTGGTGTGCAGGGCTTTGCGACATTGTTCTAGCTAATTTCCCTCCGAAGTGCTCTAAGCAATCGAGTGGGACAATTCCGCGCTCAAGGGTGTGCTGCCGAAGGACTATGCGCACCCCGGGCTGGACAAACACTAGTTTGTCGGGGATGAGCGAGTCTGGGAACCCGGACTCCGAAACTGCTTCTCAAAAGCCGAACAACTTGAAGATCATCGCGCCCAGCTTGCGGCGGCAGCGATCACATGGTCTGGTGAGGCTTCCGAGCGGCGTCCGTGTGTGGCCCGAGAGGTGGAGCGGTCAAGAAAGTCGCGTAGCTGAATATCAGCACGACACGGGTTCGCTTTCATGAGCGAGGCCTCTTTCATTTTGGTGAGATGGCGGTGAGACAACGCACTTGCTTTTTGGGGATGTTGCAGGAAAGCGGCGTATTTATTGGTAGCGCTACCGGGAATCGAACCCGGGTTTGAAGATTGAGAATCTTCCGTCCTAACCCCTAGACGATAGCGCCCCTCGAAAAGGCTTCTGCATTATAACAAATCGCCAGCGTTTATCAGCGTTTCGCGCTCCTCGCGTATTCCACGCCCGACACACGATTCCGTGCAGTTCGGCATTGAGAAATACAGTGACGCTCCAATGTTCTCTGTATAAAGAGAAAGAGGCCCGCGAATGAGGCGGCTGATTGCGCTCCTGGTTCTATGGTTTCGCGCTGTTCGCACCCGCGACAATGCGAACGCAACAAGCGCCATCGGCCCCGGCGCCGGCCCCGCAAACGTCGCCCGCGAAATCGCCTGCGCCGCAAGAATCCTCCTCGACCCCAGGGCAATCCCGATGTCCAAGTCTGGGTCAACACGAACTCCGGCGTCTATCACTGTCCCAACACACGCTGGTACGGAGCGACGAAGTCTGGCCTCTACATGAAACAAACCGAGGCGCAGCAAAAGGGATATCGTCCTGCCTACCATCGGGTTTGCAAGTAGCGCCTCCCATCCGCCGAGTTCTGAGCTTCTCGTCGCAAACAAGTGGTAAACCCTTCTTTTAGAGCGGCTTTCGCAGAGGGGTTGACAACCTTGGTTCCTCGTAGCAGAATCCATCTGTAGGCGAATAAAAAGCGAAAGTAGCTCCTGCCCCATACTCGCTCCGCCCGAGGTCCTTATGCCGTCTGTTGCCACGCTTCGTGCCCGCATCGAGTCTTCGCTGGGCGAGCACCTCTCCTCCAAGCTGTTGCTGCGCCAGCGCGCCGCCCCGCTGACGGTCTCAACCGGGGTGGCGGCGCTCGATGCGCTCATCGGAGGTCTGCCGCGAGGAGCGCTCAGCGAAATTGCCGGGCCGGCTTCCTCGGGACGCACTGGGGTGATGCTGGCGGCGCTGGCACAAGCCACCAGCCGGAGGGAAGTGTGCGCGCTGGTGGACGCCAGCGACAGCTTCGATCCGGCTTCGGCGGCGGCTGCTGGCGTGGACCTTGAGCGCCTGTTGTGGGTGCGCTGCAGTGAGCGCACGAGTTTGCCATCGCACAAAGACCATCCGCCGCGGGCTGCGCTTGGCCGTCTCGAACAGGTGTTGAAGGTGACGGACCTGCTGCTGCAAGGCGGTGGCTTTGGCATGGTGGTGCTCGATCTTGGCGATATTCCCACCGAAAGTGCGCGGCGGGTACCGCTCACCTCGTGGTTTCGTTTTCGTCGAGCAGTGGAACCTACGGCGACCGTGCTGTTGCTCATCGAACAGGAGCCTTGCGCCAAGACCTGCGCTTCCCTGGTCGTGCGAGTGGAGCGCCAAGCGGTATGCGCCCATGATGCCGTGGCAGCCCCCATGCGCATTGGACCGGAAGGCTGGCAAATTGTGTCGCACAGCAACTCTGGCATTCCTGAGAACAATGTCGTGAGCCATGCCGCGCTATTGCGGGGAATGCAGTTGCGGGCCGAAGTGGTGCGCTGCTCCAATCCACCAGCCCGCCACGGCGGGGCGCTCGATGTAGGTCCCGGCGCACCCCGCAAACCAGCGCAGCCCGCCAACGCCAACTTTGAATTGCGCGCTGCGTGGTGATTCTTCAACTTTCGACTTCGAGGCTTGGATGTTTGCTTGTATCTACGTTCCCGATTTTCCTGTGGAGGCCATCGTTCGCGTGGAGCCCTGGTTGCGCGAACAGGCGGTGGCTGTGCTGGAAGGCAGGCCTCCAGTGGTGCGCGCGGTGGCGCTCAATGAAAAAGCCCGCTGCCTGGGAATGGAAGTGGGCATGACCAAGCTGCAGGCGGCGGTTTTCTCAGCTTCTGCAAATGAAGTGGCCCATTCCAGCGAAGCCAGGGTCAAAAATTCCAAAGCTACGCAGATCGAGCTTTCTTCCCGGCGCACGAGAAGCCGCCCAAAGCCTGGTCTGGCAATCTTGCGTCAGCGCTCAGCCGAGCAGGAGAACTCGGCCCATGCCGCGCTGCTCGACGTCGCCCATGCTTTTACACCACGCGTGGAAGACACCGCCAGCGACACGTTGCTGCTTGACTTGGCCGAGCTGGAACGGCTCTACGGCGCACCTGCAACCATGGCGCGCGATCTGGCGTCGCGGGTAAACGCGATTGCGCTGGAGGCAAACATTGCGCTGGCCGCAAATCCTGAAGCGGCGTTGCATGCTGCACGGGTATTCAGCGGGACAACCGTGCTCCCGGCTGGAGAAGAGGCCCATCGCCTGGGAGTGCTGCCATTGCAGGTGCTGCTGGATGCCTTCGATATCTCGCTGAACAACGGCCCGGCTTCCGAACGCGAACGCGAGAAGCTGGGTGAACAGATGCTCGACACCCTGGAACGATGGGGCGTGCGCGATTTCCGCACCCTGGCGCTGCTGCCTGAGCATGCGCTGGCTTCACGGCTGGGCGAAGCGGGAACGCGTTTGCAGCGTCTGGCCCAGGGAGCAGGCATGCGCACGCTGGCACTCTGCGAGCCAGTTACTCATTTTGAGGAGGCCATGGAGTTGGAATCTCCAGTCGAAACGCTGGAGCCGCTGTCGTTCGTCTTGAACCGGCTGCTGGAACAACTATGTGCCCGGCTGGAAGCCCGGGCCCTGGCTGCACAGGAGTTGCATTTGCGTTTACGTCTGGAACGGCGAGTCGCCGACGAGGAGACAATCACTGCGCAGGAATTATCCGGAGCTTTGTCCCACGATGTGGGAGACGAAAGCACTGCGAAACACATTTTGCGCTTGCCGGTGGCCATGCGCGATACCAAGGTTTTTCTCAAGCTGCTGCAGTTGGAATTAGCGGCCCACCCGCCGGGCGCTCCCATCACAAAAGTATGGATTGCAGCCGAGCCGGCGCCTCCCCGTTTGGCACAGCACGGACTTTTCCTGCCCGTTACTCCCGAAGCGGAGAAGTTGGAGATTACGCTGGCACGCATCAGCGGCATTGTGGGCGAGCGGCGGGCGGGAATCGCGCGTCGGCTGGATACCCACCGGCGGGGCGGCTTTCTCATGGATCATTTTGTGACGGACGAAGCGCCGAAGCAGAGGACTGCTCCCACAATGTCAGAGTTTGCGAAAGAGACACGATTAGCTTTGCGTGTGTTTCGCCCGCCTTGGCAGCTACAGGTCAAGCTGGGGGAAGGACGGCCAGTGGCTTTGGCGGCCGTGACGACACCCGCCCGTCAAGGAGAACTGCAAGGGAAGGTTTTGTGGTCAGCAGGGCCGTGGCGCTCCTCCGGGGACTGGTGGACAGAGAACGCGAAAGAGGAAAGCGCAAACAAAGACCCGGCATGTCCGTGGGACCGTGAAGAATGGGATGTAGCGCTGGCTAATGGAAACGGCGGCAGTGTGGCCCTCTATTGTATTTACCGCGATCTCACGAGCGGAAAATGGTTTGCGGAGGCGAGCTATGACTGAATGGAAGCAATTAGCAATTAGCAATTAGCAATTAGCAATTAGTATTCAGCATTCAGCCGCAACTGCAACTGACTACTGGCAACTGGCTACTGATGTACATTGAACTCCACGCTCGCTCGGCCTTCAGCTTTCTCGAAGGAGTTTCGGTTCCCGAGGAACTGGCCGAGGTGTGCGCTGCGCACCAGATGCCGGCAATGGCATTGCTCGATCGCGATGGAGTTTACGGCGCGCCGCGCTTTCATCTGGCGGCAAAGAAGCTCGACATCAAAGCGCACATTGGGGCGGAGATCACTTCCCTGCTGCCATCCTGCCCTAAGACCGGCGAAGCTGCGCCTCCACGCGTGCCATTATTGTGCGCCTCGCGGGAAGGCTACCAGAACCTCTGCCGCCTGGTGACTCGCATGAAGTTGCGAGCGCCCAAATATCCGGTTGCGCTGCCTCACCGCGCGAAGGCGGACTTGGATGACGAATTCATTCTTGGTTCACAAGCCATCGCTTCCCTCGAAGACCTCAGGGAATATGCGCCCGGGCTGATTTGTCTGACCGGCGGCGACGAAGGCCCGCTGGCGCATGCGCTGGCTACCGGCGGCCTGGAGGCTGGCCGCAGCGCACTCGAGCAATTGATCGCGATCTACGGACGCGAGAATGTTTACGTCGAACTGCAACGCCACTACAACCGCGCGCAAGAGGTCCGCAATCAGGCGGCGATTGAACTGGCGCGCAGCCTGGGCCTGCCGTTGCTGGCCACGCAAGGTGCGCAATATGCCAAGCCGGAAGAGCGCCAGATCCTGGATGTTTTCACCTGCATTCGTAACCATCGCACGCTGGATACCGCTGGCCGCCTGCTGGCGCGCAACAGCGAACGCTATATCAAGACGCCGCAGGAGATGCTGCGTCTCTTCGCCGATCTTCCCGAAGCCACTGCGAACACCTTGGAGCTGTCGTCGCGTCTTGACTTCACGCTGAACGATTTGGGGTATCGGTTCCCGCGCTATCCTGTGCCCGAAGGCGAAACCATGGACTCATTTCTGCGGACGCGCACCATGGAAGGCGCTCGCGACCGCTATCTGCGCCCCGGGCAAAGCGAATTGTGGCAGCGCGCGCA
Organism: uncultured Acidobacteriaceae bacterium; assembly: GCA_963737435.1. Taxonomy (GTDB): domain Bacteria; phylum Acidobacteriota; class Terriglobia; order Terriglobales; family Acidobacteriaceae; genus Bog-257. The sequence goes on from CAVTSI010000016.1 coordinate 44,759, forward strand.
ACGCCAAATCGAACGCGAACTCGCGCTCATCAAGAAGCTCGATCTGGCGGGATATTTCCTCATTGTTTGGGACATTGTGCGCTTCTGCCGCGAGCAGGGCATTCTGGTGCAGGGCCGAGGATCGGCGGCCAACAGCGCAGTTTGTTATTCCCTCGGCATTACCGCGGTCGATCCGGTGGGCATGGACTTGCTATTCGAGCGCTTTCTGTCGGAGGAGCGCGGCGAATGGCCCGACATCGATCTTGACCTTCCCAGCGGCGATCAGCGCGAGCGCGCCATACAGTACGTCTATCAGCGCTACGGCAAACTCGGCGCTGCCATGACCGCCAATGTCATCACCTATCGCGGACGTTCGGCGGCGCGCGAAGTGGGCAAGGCGCTCGGTTTTGATGGCGAATCCCTGGATCGCCTCTCCGGACTGGTGAGTTCTTGGGAGTACAAAGACCCGGACGATACGCTGGAACGGCAATTTCGCGATGCCGGCTTCGACTTGCGGCATCCGCGCATGCGCAAATTTTTCGAGCTTTGCGTTGCGGTGCAAGACCTGCCCCGGCATTTGGGACAGCATTCCGGCGGCATGGTGATTTGCCAGGGGCAGATCGATAGCGTGGTCCCCCTGGAGCCTGCGACCATGCCCGGCCGCGTCGTGGTGCAGTGGGACAAGGAAGATTGCGCCGACCTCGGCATCGTCAAAGTTGACCTGCTAGGGCTGGGGATGATGGCCGTGCTGGAAGATTCCCTCAACCTGATCCGCAATCACTACGAAGAAGAAGTTGATCTGGGAAAGTTGCCGCCCGACGATCCCACAGTGTATGACACGCTGCAGAAGGCCGACACAGTAGGCATGTTTCAGATCGAGAGCCGCGCGCAAATGTCATGTTTGCCGCGGCTGCATCCCACGCGCTTCTACGACATTGTGGTACAAGTCGCCATCATCCGCCCCGGACCTATCGTCGGCCAGATGGTTAACCCTTTTCTGCAACGCCGGCAGGGACGGCAGGCTGTCGTCTATCCGCATCCGTCGCTGCAGCCGGTACTGGAACGCACGTTGGGGGTGCCGCTTTTCCAGGAGCAACTGCTGCGCATGGCGATGATTGCCGCCGGGTTCAGCGGCGGCGAAGCCGAAGAACTGCGGCGCGCCTTCGGCTTCAAGCGCAGCGAGATGCGCATGCGCGATATCGAGGTGAAGCTGCGCGCAGGCATGGAACGTAACGGCATCCCGCCGGAAGCGCAGGAGCAGATCATACTTTCGATTACTTCGTTCGCGCGCTATGGATTTCCCGAGTCGCACGCCGCCAGCTTTGCGCTGATCGCCTACGCCAGCGCCTATCTCAAGTGCCATTACCTGGCGGCTTTTACCGCGGCGTTGCTGAACAATCAGCCCATGGGGTTCTATCACCCTTCAACCATCGTGAAGGACGCGCAGCGGCACGGGTTGCGAGTGAAGCCGGTGGACATTGCGCAGTCGGAGTGGAGATGCACACTGGAGTTTGAAGGGGCGCGGCTTCAGCCGCGCCGTACACAACTTACAGTAAGTGCGGCTTTAGCCGCTGAGGAAACTCGCATTTCATCGAACAGCGAAGTCCCTCGGTGGCTAAAGCCACTCGGCAAAGAGCGGCCTTGCGGCGCGGCTGAAAGCGCGCCCCTTCAACCCCGCGACGGCCTGGCGCTGCGCATGGGATTTCGTTATGCCAAAGGATTGCCTGAAGAGGCGGCACAGGCGATTGTGCGTGAGCGCGGTAAGCGGCCCTTTGCATCCATCGTGGACCTTGCCCATCGCGTGCCCGAGTTGCGCCGCAAGGAACTGGTGCTGCTGGCTTCGATTGGCGCGCTTAATTCGATTGGCTGCACTCGAGAAGAAGACTTGCTCGCAAATCTTGATCCAGCGCGCAAAACTGGCTCCAGGCAGCGCCTGCATCGCCGCGATGCGCTGTGGCAGGTGGAGCGTGCCGTGCGTTTTGCCGGGCCGCTACTAGAAGGAATTCCGGAAAGCGATACGGCTTCGCCACTTGCGTCCATGACACCCGAGGAACGGCTGGTTGCCGACTTCCGCGGCGCCGGACTCACGGTCGGCCCTCATCCCATGGCGTACCGCAGGGCCGCGCTGCGCCGGGCGCGAGTGCTCTCCGCGAAGGAGTTGACGCAGGTTGTGCATGGCCGTCATGTACGGACAGCCGGCTGCGTGATCGCGCGCCAGAGGCCAGGCACCGCCAAGGGCTTCGTCTTTCTCAGCCTGGAAGATGAAACCGGAATCAGCAATGCGATCATCTCGCCCGACGTGATGGAGCAGAACCGCATTTTGATTCAGTCGGAAAAGTTTCTGCTGCTGGAAGGCGTGCTGCAAAACCAGGAGGGCGTGATTTCAGTGAAGGTCGATCGGCTTGCGCCCATGCGCGAGATCTACGCAGCCGAGACCGTGGATGTTACCGACGCGGATGTGCGCTCGCATGATTTTCATTAACGACGATTGATCGGGTTTGGCTTCCTCCAGACTCCTCTAGCCAGTGGATTAGCGTTTCCATTGACCAGTAACAACATCCCCTGCAGCGATGATGACCATCAGGAGCGTAAACACAATCAGGAGCCCAGGATTTAGACCCATCTTGCGGAGATCTCCGTAGGCATTTCCAAGCCTGTGTATGGTGACATAGAAAGAAAAAAGAGTTCCCGCGACAAGCAACAACGCCGGTCCTAGGGACCACCAAATTGCAAAAATCACGAGGAGCAAAGCCGTCGCGGGCACGCCAACTATAGCGAAGTCACTCAGGCTCTTAGCACCCATGAACCAAAAACCAAAACCGGGCATGTAGAAGAGATAGGCTGAAATCAACAAAGCTGGGGCGAATAGGAGTGGCCTGACGTCCTTCCACTTTTCTGGACTGCTTATAGTCACACTCAACTTCTACTTTCTCTCTTCGCCAGCAACTGCAGTTGTCCGCTTCCCTGAATCGCCGCGCCCTGTCTCTTGCTCGGGATACTCATACACCCCGCGCCCAGCTTTGCGGCCCAGGCGTCCGGCCTTGACGTACTGCACCAGCAGCGGCGCCGGCCGAAACTTTTCACCCAGAGTTTTATGCAGGTATTCGAGAATGTGCAGACGAGTGTCCAGCCCGACGAGATCGACCATTTCAAATGGTCCCATAGGATGATTCAAGCCGAGCTTAAGCGCTTTGTCGATGTCCTGTGCGGAAGCAACGCCTTCCTGCAACATGTAAAACGCTTCGTTGCCGATCATGGCATTGATGCGGCTGGTGATGAAGCCCGGTGATTCCTTGATGACCACAACCTCTTTGCCCATGCGCTTGCCAACATCGACCGCAGCGGCCAGCGTTTCGTCATCGGTTTCCAGTGCGCGCACCACCTCCAGCAATTTCATCTTGTGCACCGGATTGAAGAAGTGCATGCCCACACATTTCGGCGCGCGATAGGTCACCGAAGAAATTTCCGTGACGCTGAGCGAAGATGTGTTGGAGGCCAGAATCGTTCCCGGACGGCTGACCTTGTCGAGCAGGGTAAAGATCTCGATCTTCGATTCCATCTCCTCCGGCACGGCTTCGATCACCAGATCAGCTTCGCGCGCCGCCTGTTCCACCGACGAGGCATATTCCAGGCGGCCAAAAGCTTCGTCGGCGGCGCCCTTGGTGACCTTCCCGATTTCCACCGCCTTGTCGAGGTTGGCGCGAATCTCCGTCTCGGCCTTGCGCAGCGCGGTAGGGAGAATGTCTTCCAGGATGGTGCGATAGCCGCCCAGCGCCGCGGCATGAGCGATACCGCGGCCCATAATGCCGGCGCCGATCACGGCGATGGTGCGGACCTCCGGCATCAGCCTAATCTCCTTTTTCCAGCATCTCGATGACGTTCAGAAAATTGGGATCGGCATTGCGCATATATTCCGCCAGGCGCTTCTTCTCCTCCCCGTTGAGCAGATAAAAGCTGCTGTTAATGCGGCGCAGCGTCGCTGCAATATCGTCCACGAAGTTCATCATGCGAATCAGTTCACCAGTGGCAGCCATACCAATCCTTTCAAAACCGGTAGTAATGCAGAGAAATGATGCGTTTTGGTCCGGTCAGCTGTCCAAACCCTTCGAGATTTGTCATCACGAGCGCAGCGAGCGACCTGCTTTTTGTTGGTCCACCGAAAAGCAGATTCCTCGCGCCTAAACCCTGGCGCCCGTAATGACAATTCACTCTACGTGGCCGGTCCCCTGTTGTAATGCGTCACGATAATTTGCGACGGTCACTAAAAGTACGCCCCTTCAACGGCAAAGACCGAGCAAACACTTATTCTCGCCGCCGCCCGCAATTAAGTAAAGGAGGCCGACTGTGGGTACAGCCCAGCTCTCCGCTTTGTGCATCTAAGGTCGCTGAGGCGTTTTCGCCGACCTAGTAGTTGTGTGTCCAACGCGAGCAAGACTGAATGCGTGCAACTTGGCCAGTTCCTATTGAGCCGGTATCCGAGCTCTCCGAGTGCTTTGAACGCCTAGCCGCCGAAAAGCGCGCTGCTAGCCCGCTCTCCACCTACCGGCTGCAATTCAACCGGAACCTGCGCTTCGCGGACGCGCGCCAGCTGGTGCCGTACCTGTCGCGACTCGGCGTCAGCCATTGTTATGCCTCGCCGCTTCTGAAGGCACGTCCGGGCAGTGAACACGGCTACGACATCGTCGACCACAACCAGCTTAACCCCGAGATCGGCAGCGACGAGGAGTTCCGGAGCCTGGTGTCCGAGCTGAAGGCCCACGGCATGGGCCTGATTCTCGATATCGTGCCCAATCATATGGGTGTCGGACACGGCGCGAATCCTTGGTGGCAGGACGTGCTGCAAAACGGGCGCACGTCAGCTTACGCGGACTTTTTCGACATTGATTGGGAGCCGCTCAAACCTGAACTGCGGAACAAAGTCCTTACCCCGATCCTGGGGAACCCGTACGGTGAAGATCTCGAGCAGGGCAACATACAAGTAGCGTTCGAAGACGGCCACTTCGTCGTGAAATACTTCGACAGGGTGCTGCCCGTCGATCCGCAGACCATTCCCGCGATCTTCGAGGCGGGAGAAGAGCGATACGGGCACAACAGCAACGGGGATGCTGTGGCAACAGAGCTGGCGTCCCTCCTCGAAGCCTTGCGGCAACTTCCCACAAACCATGTGACCGACTCGGAACGAATCGCCCGCCGCCAAAGCCAGATTCCGCCATTGCTGGAACGCTTGCAGAAACTCGCCGAGGATTCCAGCGCGGTCCGTGATGCCATCGCGGAAGCCCTGCGCGCGCTGAATGGAACGCCGGGGGACAGCCAAAGCTTCGACGCTCTTCATGGCTTGCTGGAGGCGCAGGCGTACCGGCTGGCGTTCTGGCGCGTGTCGGGAGAGGAAATCAACTATCGCCGCTTCTTCGATATCAACGACCTGGTCGGCCTGCGCATGGAAAATCCGCGGGTCTTCGCCGAGACCCACAAGCTCATCCGCAAGCTGCTGGGCGAAGGCCTCATCTCGGGAGTGCGCATCGATCATCCCGACGGCCTGCTGAATCCTTCGCAGTACTTCGTTCGGCTGCAGATGCTGTATGCCGCCAGCCAGTGCGTGGGCGCCGATCCCAAATCTCCGCTCGCCGAGGATGGCATCGAGGTGGAGATTCACACGGCTCTTCCAGCAACACGACTGGATGAACCAACATGCCCCTCTGTACGTGCTGGTCGAGAAGATTCTTGAGCCCGGCGAACACTTGCCCGACAACTGGCCGGTGGATGGCACGGTTGGCTACGACTTCGCCAATCTGGTGAATGGAGTTCTGATTGACCAGCGCAACGAGCGCCACTTCACCACTCTCTACCATCGCGTGCTTGGCGGCAGCGTTGCCGTCGAACAACTGATCTATGAAAGCAAGAAGCTCATCATGCACCGGGCGCTGGCGAGCGAAGTTCATGTGCTCACGCACATGCTCAGCGAGATCTCCGGCCAGGACCGGCGCGCCCGCGATTTTACCTACAGCGTCTTGCGCGATGCCATCCGCGAGACCATCGCCTGCTTTCCGGTATACCGCACCTACGTCGACGAGCGCGGAAACGTGAATGAGCGTGACCGCCGCTATATCCAACAGGCGATCGCTCGCGCCAAACGGCGCAACGAGATCATGGCGCCTGCGGTCTTCGACTTTCTGCAGAGCATTTTGCTGCTGAAGGGCAATGACAGCGGCGCGACCATCTACGGCTACAGCAAGCAACTGTATTTCACGCTCAAGTTCCAGCAGCTCACCGGGCCGGTGATGGCCAAAGGGCTGGAAGACACCGCCTGCTACGTTTACACCCGCTTCATTTCGGTGAATGAGGTGGGCGGTTCACCCGGCAAGTTCGGAATCCCGGTGGCCGAGTTCCATCACGGCAATCAGTTGCGGGCCGAGTACTGGCCGAACTCCATGCTGGCAACCTCGACCCACGATAGCAAGCGCAGTGAAGACGTGCGGGCGCGCCTGGATGTGCTCTCTGAGATGCCGCGCAACTGGGCGGCGCAGGTGATGAAGTGGCGGCGCATCAACCGCAATCGCAAAGTCGAGATGCCCGACGGGCGCACGCGTGCCCGACAACAATGAAGAGTACTTGCTCTACCAAACGCTGGTGGGCGCGTGGCCGTTGCGCATGGACAGCGAGGAGGAGCGGCTCAACTTCGTCGGCCGCATACAGCAGTACATGGAAAAGGCCGTTCACGAAGCCAAAATCAACGTGAGCTGGCTGAACCCGAACCCGGAGTACGTCGCGGGAATCAGTAAGTTTCATCGAGGCCATCCTGTCGCCGACGTATCGGGGCAAGACGAACTTGTTCTGGGATTCGATGCAGAAGTTTCTGCCGGCCGTGCAGTACTTCGGCGCCATCAACTCGTTGACCCAGACTTTGCTGAAGCTGACCTCTCCCGGCGTCCCCGACATTTACCAGGGTCAGGAACTTTGGGATTTCAGCCTGGTCGATCCCGACAATCGGCGGCCGGTTGATTTCGATTTGCGCGAGCGTGCTCTCGAACAGCTAACCGGGAGGTTCGCAATCGGGCGATTTGCTGGGGCTTTGCCAGCAACTGGTGCGTGACTATCAGCGATGGACGAATCAAGCTTTGGGTCACCATGCAGACTTTGAACTTCCGGCGCGAACACCCGGAACTCTTCCGGACCGGCAAGTATATTCCGCTGCAGGCCAACCGCGGCAAAGAAGACCACGTGGTCGCCTTCGCGCGGGTGCGGCCGGGAGAAGCCGCGATTGTGGTGGCTCCGCGCCTGAGTTACACGCTGATGAAGGGAAATGATGGAACCGCCCGCTGGCTGCGGCCTGGAATGATTCGGAATTGGTGTTGCCGCCGGAGGTGAAGGGCACTCAATGGCGCAACATCTTTACCGGCGAAGTACTCACCGTAGCAGAGCGCGCCCCGCTATGCCGCGAAGTCTTCGCTCACTTTCCCGTCGCTCTTTTCAGCGTGCGCTGACGGCTGTTTCACGCATTCGTCGCGGTCGGTGACTTCGACCAGGGCGGCCAGCTTTTCTGCCAGCGGCGCGGTCAACGCGCCGCGCTGCAATCGCCAAGACCAGTTGCCGGTCGTCTGGCTGGGAACATTCATGCGCGCCTCGCTGTCGAGCCCCAGCACGTCTTGAACCGGAATCACGCTCAGGTTCGCCACCGAAGTCAGTGCCGCGCGAATGAACGCCCAGTGCACTCCATCTTCCCCGATTCCCAGGTAAGCGGACGCCGCGGCCTTCTCCTCTTCGGTCGCGCCCGAGTTCCACCAGCCGACGGTGGTGTCGTTGTCGTGGGTGCCGGTGTAAACAACGGCATCGGGCTCGAACTGATGGGGCAGGTAGATGTGGGCGCCGCGATTTCCGAAGCCGAACTGCAGGACCTTCATCCCCGGTATTTCCAGGCTCTTGCGCAGATCGTGCACCTCACGGGTGATGTAGCCAAGATCTTCGGCAATGAAGGGCAGTTTGCCCAGCGCGCTCTTGAGCGCTTTGAACAGGCTGGCATTCGGACCTGCAACCCAACGGCCGTGGATCGCCGTGGGCTCCTCGGCGGGAATTTCCCAGCACGATTCAAAGCCACGAAAGTGATCGAGGCGCACGATATCGCAAGTCTCAATCGCCCAGCGCATCCGCTTGATCCACCAACTGTAGCCGCGAGAGCGGAGCGCATCCCAGTCGTACAGCGGATTCCCCCAGCGCTGCCCGGTTTCGCTGAAGGCATCAGGAGGCACGCCGGCCACCACCTCGGGTGACAGGTCCTGCTTCAGGCGAAAAATGTCGGGGTGAGTCCAGACATCGGCGCAGTCGTAGCTGACGAAGATGGCGACATCGCCGATGACCCGAATGCCACGCTCCCGGCAATAGGATCGCAATGCCGCCCACTGCTCGAAGAACGCGAACTGCAGGAAGCGTTCCTGGTCAAGTTGCTCGCGCAACTCGGTGTGCAGTTTCGCCATGGCATCGGGACGCCGGCGAACGATTTCCTCGGGCCAGCTATTCCAGGGCTGCTCGCCGTAACGTTCGCGCAGACTGCTAAACAGCACGTAATCTTCCAGCCACCAGTGGTTGTCGCGGCAGAAGTGGTCGTAGCGCTCACGCGCGGCGCCCGGCGCCGAACGCATGAAGTTCATGGCCGCCTGACGCAACAGGGGAAGCTTGTGCTGGCGAACGCGGTCAAAATCCACGGGAGAATCCAGGTCGGACGGGGGCCCGATTCGCTCACGATCAATCAGGCCGCGATCGGCGAGACGTTCCAGGCTGATCATCAGCACATTGGCGGCGAATGCAGAAGTGCAGGAATACGGCGAGTTGCCGTATCCCGCCGGGCCGAGCGGAAGAATTTGCCACAAGGTCTGATTGGCGGCGGCCAGCCAGTCAACAAACTCGTACGCCGCGGGGCCTAAATCGCCGATACCATCGCGCGAAGGCAGCGAAGTGGGGTGCAACAAAATACCGGATGAGCGTTGTGAAAGCATGAGCAACAGTTAGACGGACGGAGATAAACACTCATCACCAGCAACTGGCATTCATCCCGGTTGCCGGTCAGAAACAAAGTAGGCCAGCAGACTCTCTCCGCTGGCCAAAGACTCGAAACCGCCGGACTGGGCTACGTCCCTTCGGAAGGGCTGGACAGGCGTTCCATCTCCGCCTTATTGATCTTGATCTTCCCGTCCTTCTCCAGTCGATCACGCAGGCCTTGCACGTAGAGCCCTTCAAAATCGGAGCGCTTCTGTCCTAGCAACGTCTCCTTCGCCTTGTCCCAGTTCTGCTTCACTTCTTCCGGCGAAGGCTTCTGAACTTCCAGTACGGTCAGCACCACTCCGTTCGGGCCGCCCTGCAGCGGACCGCTGATCTCGCCCGGCTTCATGCTGAAGGCGACGGCGGCAGCGCCATTCATGGGACCGATCTCGGGGACCTGCGCATTGCTATCGACCAGATCGCTGGTCTTGACCGTGGCGCCCAGTTCTTTGGCCACTTTTTTCAGGTCGTGATCGGCGTGGGCGCGGTCGGAAAGCTCCTGCGTCTTTTGCGCCAGCAGCGCTTGCGCGCGCTGATGCTTAAACTGCTGCTCTATCTGTGCCTTGACCTGTTCGAACGTAGGCGTTTGCGGGGGCTGAATGTCGATCACCTGATAAATTGCGTACCCCTGCAACGTCGGCGCGGTAGCCGGAGGGTCGTTCTTCTTGGCCGCGAACAACGCGCTTACCAAATCCTTCGCGTTACCGACCCCAGGAACCGGATCGGTTTGCGCAATGAAATCCGTCGTGAGAATCAGCAGTCCCTTTTCGCTGGCAGCCTTGTCAAGACCAACGGCGCGGGCCAGCGCTTGCACACTGTCGGCCAGTTTTTGCGCTTCGCCGGCGACCTGCTGCTGCTTCAGCAACGGCTCAATTTGCGATTTCACTTCCTCCAGCGGCTTCAACCTTGCCTGCTGTTTAGCCTCGACATGGATAATATGGAAGCCATAGTTGGTGCGAATGACGCCCGTGGTCTGGCCCACCGGCGTATTGAAGGCGGCCTGCTCGAACTCCGGGACCGTGCGGCCGCGCGTCAGGGGCGGCAGCAACCCGCCATCCTGTGCGCTCCCCGGGTCGTCGGAGTTCTTCTTGGCCAGATCGGCGAAGTTGGCGCCGCTCTTCAATTGCTTCTCAATGTCGTCCGCCTTCGCCCGCGCTGCGTCCACGCCCTTCTGGTCCATCTTGCCGTTCGCATCCGCCGCTGGTGTCTTGATCAGGATGTGCCGCACGGTCACTGTCTCCGGAATGCGGAATTCATCCTGATGCTGGTGGTAGTACTGCTGCAACTGGGCCGGGCTGACCGAAACTTTGTCCGCCAGCTTGGCGGTGTCGATCAGGATGTAGCGCGCCTTACGCTTCTCGGGGATGGAATTCGCGTACTGCTGCTTGTTCTGCTCGTAGAAAGCCTTCAGCTCGGCATCGGTCGGCTTGATCTGCTTCTTCATGTCGTCCAGCGTCAGCACGGCGTAGTCGAACTTCACTTTCACGCCCTGCTTCTGCACTTGCTCGGCGACATCTTTGTTGCTGACCGAGACGGCGCCGCTTATCAGCGCCAACAGTTTTCGCTGTGCAATCTCGGCCTTCACCTCCTGCTCGAACTGCTGCACGCCCATATTGAACTGGCTCTGAATGAAATCTTGATAGGCCTGCTGGCCGATGAAAGTCCCACCCGGAAATATCATCTGCCCCATTTGCCCCTGGTGCAGGTACCCACGCAGCTCATCATCGCTGACGCCCAGGCCCATGCGATCGGCTTCATACACCAGCGCCTTCTGCGTGATTATGCCTTGCGCGGCCCGCTGCATCAGATAGGGCATAAGCTGGGGAGGCACGCTTTGCCCCTTGAACTGCTGGCGGCCGATCAGGCGGGCCTGCTCCGATACTTCCAGCAAGCTGACCTCCTGATTGCCAACCTTGGCCAATATCCCTGATTGCGTGACGCTACCGCCAAACATGTCGTTGAGGAAGCCGCCACCGGGAATCAGGGTGATCACCATCATCACGCAGATGACGAGAAGGATTCCGCCCAGCACAATTTTCTTGATCGGGCCGGGGGTTTGCAGAAATCGAATCATGCTTTAGGAACTCCAGAGAGGTTAGCTGAATTTGTTGATTATAAACCAGCACGCAGGTGAGCGCAGGCTTTCGGCCTTCAGCCACTTAGCGCCGAAATGAACCAGCAACGCAACCGGCTGGATGCCATCTGGCCCCATTCGCTGGCAGAAATTCCCCGAACAAGTGCAACCGCTTCCCAAGCCCGGTATCGAATATGTTGTAATAGCAAGAGCTTAGTATGCCGAAATCGTCATCAGGGGTACGACGGCGCGTGCTTGCCTGCAAGCGCCGGCTGCGCGAATTAAAGATGATCGCCAAAGGGCTGGCTTCAACCGACCACCCGGTGCTGGCGCATATCATCCCCATTCGCCGCTGCAATCTCGCCTGCGAGTATTGCAACGAGTACGACGATTTTTCCAAGCCTGTCGCTCTGGACACCATGAAGCACCGCGTCGATCAACTGGCGCGGCTGGGAACCACCATTGTCACCCTCAGCGGCGGCGAGCCCTTGCTGCACCCGCAACTCAACGAGATCATCGCGCACATCCGCACTTATCCCATACTGTCGGGCTTGATCACCAACGGTTATCTGCTCACCGCCGACCGCATTCAGCGCCTGAATCGCGCCGGGCTTGACCATCTGCAGATCAGCATCGATAACGTGATGCCCGATGACGTCTCCAAAAAGTCCCTGAAGGTGCTGGACAAGAAGCTGCAACTGCTCGCCGAACATGCCGACTTTCACGTCAACATCAACTCGGTGGTGGGCGCGGGCACGCACAATCCACACGATGCGCTGGCCGTGGGCAGGCGCGCTGTGCAGCTCGGCTTCACTTCCACCATCGGCATCATCCACGATGGCGACGGCCAGCTGCAGCCGCTCAGTGAGGTTGAGCGCGAAGTGTTCCTGAAGATGAAGGCACTTGAGAAGCACCACTACGCGCGCTTCAACTGGTTCCAGAACAACATCGCCAACGGCAAGCCGAACCAGTGGCGCTGCCGCGCCGGAGCGCGCTATCTCTACATTTGCGAAGATGGCTTGGTGCATTACTGCTCGCAGCAGCGCGGCTATCCCGCCGTCCCGCTGGAGCACTATTCGGTTGCCGATATCCGGCGCGAGTTCCTCACGGAAAAAAGTTGCGCCCCACACTGCACCGTTTCCTGCGTGCATCAGGTGTCGTACATGGACTTCTGGCGCGCGCCCCAAACCCTGCAGACTCCGCAGTCGTCGGTGGATGCCGGCCCGTTGGTGCAGATCGAATAGCCCGTTTTGCCGAGTTGTCCGATCCAACGGCGCCGATCGCTTATCACCCTACTCGTTGGCTTCGTATTTGCCTTCCCTCGCTTCCCTTTCCAAAAAAGTCATTTCCACCTACTTTTTGTTTGGCGGAAGCGCTATTCTGTGAGGCTCGTTCCGGACGAGGAATCCCGCATAGGCGAAAGGGTTTGTGAGGGTACGAGTCTTCTATCACGATAAATGTTTCGACGGCGCATGTTCGGCGGCGCTGTTTTCGCGTTTCTACCGCGAGCGCATCCGCGACGCCGAATTCGAATATGTGGGTCTGGTGCATCGCGCGGGCGCGCTGTTCAACGAAGACGATTTCACCGGCGACGAAAACGCCATTGTCGATTTCAAATACTCATCATCGCCGCGTATCACCTGGTGGTTCGACCATCACCAGAGTGCCTTCCTGACGCCGGAGGATGCCTCCCATTTCGAGCAGGAACTGAGCAACACCAAGTTCTACGATCCCGATTTTCGCTCCTGCACAAAGTTCATCGCTTCCGTGACCGAGAACCGCTTCGGCTTCGATCCGGCGCCGGTGGCGGAGTTGATTGAGTGGGCCGACATTATCGATGGAGCGCTCTACAGCGATCCGCAGTCGGCTGTCGAGATGAAGGCGCCGGCGATGAAGCTGACCATGGTGATCGAGTCGAACCAGGACCCGCAGTTCATCCCCGCCCTGATCCCGATGCTGGCGTACAAGTCCCTGGCGGAAATCGTGGCGGAGCCGCGGGTCGCCGAGCGCATTCCCGCGCTGACGGAACGGCACCTGCAGTCGATCGACATTTTGCGCGAGCGTGCCCACTGCGAAGACGGAACCATTTTTTTCGACATAACCGACCATGAGCTTGAGGGCTACAGCAAATTCGTGCCCTATTATTTGCATCCCAATTGTGTTTACAGCGTGGGACTGAGCAAGAGCAGCTTCCGGACCAAGGTGTCAGTGGGTTCGAATCCGTGGTCGAAGGTCGAGCCGATGGAGAACCTGGCCAAGATCTGCGAGCGCTACGGCGGGGGTGGGCACGCGCGCGTGGGGGCGGTCTCGTTTCCGCCGGGGAAGCTGGAAGAGGCGCGCCGGGCGGCGCAGGAGATCGTCGCTGAGCTACGGGCCAGCTACCGGAAGCATTCGTAGTCGCGCGTTCATTGTTCGCGAGGAAGGGAATATCGTATGGCGCCCGAGTTTGTCTCGCATAGTACGAACGATGGCGACCCTCTTCCCGCGTTGCCCTTCGAGAGCTGGAAAGACACTCTTGCGACCCTGCACATGTGGACGCAGATCGTCGGCAAGGTCCGCTTGAAACTCTGCCCCCTGGTGAACCACTGGTGGAATGTGACGTTTTATGTCACCGGCCGGGGCATGACAACTTTGGTGATGCCGTATCAAGACCGAGGGGTGGAGATACGGTTTGACTTCGTGGACCACAAGCTGATCCTCGAAACTTCGGACGGCAGAACGCGAGTCCTGGATTTAAAACCGGAGAGTGTCGCCGAGTTTTATGGAAGGTTCATGGCGGCGCTCGCCGAACTGGGATTGGATGTAAAGATTTGGCCCACACCGGTCGAAATTCCCGAGCCCATTCCGTTTGAGCAAGACCACACGCACGCCTCCTATGACGCCGAGGCGGTGCATCGCTTTTGGCTCATCCTCGCGTGGGTGGACGAGGTGTTCAAGGAATTCAGAGCGCGTTTCATCGGCAAAGTCAGTCCGGTGCACTTCTGGTGGGGAAGCTTCGATCATGCGGTAACGCGCTTCTCGGGAAGAGTGGCGCCGGAGCGGCCTGGCGCCGACCGCATCACCCGCGAAGCGTATTCCCACGAGGTCAGCAGTGCCGGGTTCTGGCCCGGCGGAGGCGACATCAAGGGGCCAGCCTTCTATTCCTACGCCGCGCCTGAGCCGGCCGGTTTTGCCGAGCAGCGTGTGGGGCCAGCAGCGGCTTTCTACCATCCGCAGATGAAAGAGTTCCTGCTGATGTACGACGACGTGCGCACGGCTGCCTCGCCCAAGGCTGCCCTGATGGACTTTTTGCAAACCACCTACGACGCCGCTGCCACCCTGGCGAAATGGGACCGTAAAGCCTTAGAGCGTTGAGGTGGACCGGGAGGAACAAGATGGCGAATGCGTGCACTCATCTCGATCAGATCAAGATCACGCACACTAAAACCCATGTTTGTGAGGAATGCGTCAAACTTGGTGACACCTGGGTCCATCTGAGGCTGTGCCTGGAATGCGGACATGTGGGCTGCTGCGACTCGTCCAAGAACAAACATGCCACGAAGCACTACCATAAAACGCAGCATCCGCTGATACGCTCCATCGAACCGGGAGAGGCTTGGATGTGGTGCTATGTCGATAACCTCTCTCCCGGTGAACTGCCTGACTGACTTGGAGTAGGTAACGGCGCCCGATGGAACGGCAGTAACTGTTACTAAAGTGGTGGTCGTCTGATAGAAACTGCTTAACCCTTAACTGCAAACCCCTGCGCACTAGTCTCTTCTCACACCCATCGTACATGGCATCTTCTTGTCGCCTCTACCATTTTTATCAATAACTTAGCGATCGAAGAGTCGTCGCAAGTTCGTGGTATTTGGATTGCGATATGGACATTGAGAAGTTTATCGTCCATTGGAAATGGAAATTGTGCTGACACGCGTGCGGCACAAGAAGGCGATGACTTCTGTTTTCCAAGACTAACCAGAAAGCTTTCTCGAAAGGATGGGAACCATGCGGTTGGTTAAACTCACGACGCTGATTGTGTTCTGCTTGGTATTGAGCCTTCCTGCGTTCGCAGGCTTTACCACCTTCGCGCAGCCAGGCGATGGCAACTACGAGTCCAGCACCACCAATTACGGCGGCGGCGATGGGTCCGGGGGCTTCATCAGCTCCTTGGGTCCGTTCAACTTCAGCAATTCCATGTCGGAAAACAATGTGCCCAACAGTTGGGCCACTTGGGGTAGCCCTCCGTTCACCGAGAGCAGCACACCTAACGTGCTGTGGAATGAAGGGTTTAGCACATTAACTCTTTCGCTCACTGGTAGCTTCACTACCGTCGGATTCGAGCTTGAGCCGGACCAGTTCCAGCAGGAAGAGGTCACGGCACAGTATTTCAATGGCGGCACCCTCCTGGGCACGATTGATTTGTTCCCGAACGGCTCAGCCGGGGCGTTGCTGTTTGCTGCCCACTCTGATTCGGATATCACTAGCGTCGTAATCACCGATCTCGCGGGAGACGATTTCGCTATTGCCCAGTTGCGAGCGGGCGGTTCCACCACTCCTGAACCCGGCAGGATCCTGTTGTTCGGTTCCGGCCTTCTGGGCGCTGGCTGGCGTGATGCGCCGCAAGATGAATCTCTAGGTCCTACCTTCCGCCGTGGTATAGCGGTAGAGTCCATCAGCCGGAGCGATAACGCTCCGGCTTTCTTGTGCTTGCCGGGCGGTGTGGACAGCTTGCAGCTGAAAGACCTCTGCCCAACGCGCCAGGGAGTTCACAGCTAATCGGCCACCGCGAGATGCAAGCGTGATTTGAATCACATACGGCTGCAATGCTACCGTGATAGAAATGGACGCTCGCGAATTCTGGAAACCCGCGGGACAGTCGGCTCGCCTGGAGACGGCGGCCGGTGCGCAGAGGGTTTCGCAGAGCGGTGCCAGGAGGAAATCATGAACCAGCGCATTTATATCGCCGCCTACAACCAGTCCAAGTTTGGCAAGCTCATGGATATGACCGTGCCTCAGATTCTGGCCAATGCGGTCACCAGCGTTTGTCAGGAGATCAACGTTGAGCCTTCGGTCATCGATACCGGGTCGGTCGGTTCGGCTTGCAACTTTACCTTGAACCAGCAAGGCCTGCTCTCGGGCCTGATGGCCACGGTCCCCGGATTGGAGGGCAAACCGATCGAGTCGGTCGAGAACGCCTGTGCGTCCGGCGGGCAGGCCGTGTTGTCGGTGATTTACAAACTGCTGGGCGGCGTGGGCGACGTGGGAATTGCGATCGGCTACGAGAAAATGCGCAACTCGGAAGGCAAGATGGACGGCAAGCTCATCGGCGAGGTCCTGGGATACTATTCGCACCCCGACGAGCGGCCCGGCAAAGTTTTCATCTTCCCGCATCTGTTTGCGGAGATCATGCAGTGCTACATGCAGGTGTATGGCGCCAGCGAAAGCGACCTGGCGCAGATTGCGGTCAACGAATATCAGAATGCGAAATACAATCCCCTGGCCCAGATGAACAAAGTCCAGATCACGCTGGAACAGGCCATGAAGATCGAGGGCATCAATCGTTACGTGGTGGATGGTCTGCCGCTTAAGACCTACGACTGTTCACAGATTACCGATGGCTACGCAGCGCTCATCCTGGCCACGGAAGAAGGGCTGCGCAAGCTCGGCATAGCGAAGTCGGAGTGCGTCGAGATCGCGGGCTATGCGCAGGCCACCGACCCTCTGCAGAAGGAAGGACGCAATATCCTGGTTCCTACGGGCGCCTACCGGGCAATGCGCAAGGCATACGAAATGGCAGGTGCTCTGCCCGCCGACGTGAATGTGGCGGAGATCCACGATTGTTTCACCGTGGCCGCGGCCATTGGAACGGAAGTCCTGGGGAAGGCGTCACCCGGCAAGGGGGCAAGATACTGGGTGGAAGGCAAGGCCAATGTCGATGGAGACTGTGCCATCAACATGTCCGGCGGCTTGATCGCCAAAGGACACCCCGTGGGAGCGACTGGTGTTGCGATGCTGGGTTCGTGCTTCCGGCAACTGAAAGGGAAGACGCCGAAGGAGATTCAAAGAAAAGATCCCAAAGTGGCTGCGACCTTCAACATCGGTGGCGCGCTGTGCGCTTCGGTGTGCACCGTGTTGCGAAACCCAGAATAATTTAGAACGTGGTTTGTCATCCTGAGCGGGGCGCCCGGCGACCTCGTCGCTCGGGATGACACCCAAAACCTACGTGGCTCATGAATAATCCAGCTCAGGCTCGACACTCAAGGACTTGATCTTCGATTATCCCCGTACTAATCTCCTACTGGGCAGACCAGCAACACTCCAGCTCCAAGTTTTTGGACAGTGCTGTCGACCCCAGTAGAGTTCTTTGCGGAGCACAGGAGGAAGATGGAAAACGCGCTCGGCTTAGCGATGACAGGAGGCGGCGCTCGCGGAGCTTATCAAGCCGGTGTTCTGAAGCGCATTGGCGAGATCGAACGGGTCCAAACCCACGGCAATCCTTTTCCCATCATAGGAGGTTCTTCCGCCGGAGCGATTAATGGTTCTGCCCTGGCCGCCGGGAGCGACGATTTTGCCGTGGCCACCAGAGTTCTTGCCCAACTGTGGTCCAGCCTTCGACCTACCGATGTCTTTCGCTGTGATGTTTTGTCACAGGCCCGCAATTCCATTACCTGGATATTCGATCTCTCGTTTGGGGCAGTGCTGGGAGGAGGTAACGCCCGGTCCTTCCTGGATGCGAGCCCTTTGCAGCACTATCTCCGTGCCCGCCTCGATTGCGACCGAATCCAGGACAACATCCGGCGTGGGTATCTTTATGCCTTAGCTATTTCCGCGACCAACTACAACTCAGGAAAGAGTTACCTCTTCATTCAAGGCGCCAAAGGCCATCCGATGTGGAACCGAAGCCGGCGGGTGACCCTGGCGACAAAGATCACCGTTGATCACATTTGCGCGTCGGCCGCCATTCCTTTGGTCTTTCAGCCGGTAAAACTCAAGACATCCAAAGGCACGGCCTTTTTTGGCGATGGATGTTTGCGCCTGCAACAACCTCTCAGCCCGATCATACGGCTAGGGGCGAGAAAGATTTTCGCCATCGGTGTTCGCTGTGAGAATAAGGAACATCAGACCGACGCCACCGATCCAAAAGATCCCTCGCTGGCGCAAGTGATGGGAGTTCTTTTTAACGTGATGTTCCTGGACCATCTCGCTACCGATGTCGAACACCTGAAGCGCTTGAACCAACTGCTCAAAGAGGGCCACATCAGCCAGACGGGCCTTGAGGGATGTGAAAAGATGCGGCCTTTGCTTCCCTTTCTCATCACCCCGTCTGTAGATTTGTCAGAACTGGCAGCGCAACACCAGCGCGACATGCCCTATCTGATCCAGTACTTTGTAAATGGTTTGGGACGAGATGCCGCGTCGTGCTCGGACCTGATGAGTTACCTGCTATTCACGCCAAAATACACCAAGGAACTCATCGACATTGGCTACAGCGACGCCGACAAGCGGATCGATGAGATCGAGGATTTTCTGTATTCGTCTGACAACGAGAACACCGAACTCCCGCGCAAGCCAAACGGAACCGGCAAGTCGCGACAAGTAGTCTCTTTCGCGAAGCCGGCGCCCAACTTGGTCAAGTCCCGCGGGTGATTCTCCATGGTTGACACGTTATCGCGTGGACTGATTTCCCTTGGCGTGTTTCTTGTTCACCACTCGCACACCATGGCGCCAGCGCTCAGCTACCTGCACTAGCGTCCACTCGATACGCGGCGAGAGGTAGCGCAGCAGAACATCGCTGGCGGGATGCACCCGCAATGCCGGGGCGACCAGGAACAACAGCGGCGGGGCGCTGGACAGTTCGCGGCCCACGAAATATCCGTTGCGTGCGAACTCGCCGTGCTGCTGATGCCAGCGTACCCGCGCCCAGTAGTCCAGCCCTTGCAACGGCAGATGGATGTCCTCATTGGCCTTTAGCTCCAGGATGGCCAGCCTGTCGTCGAGCGTGCAGGTAAGCACGTCAAGCATGGCGCGATCGGAGGCCGCAAACGCGGGTACTTGCAAGTACACGAAGCGGCCATCGAGCCTTTCGTCGATCATGCGGACCTCGCGCGTGATCAGGGTTTCCAGCCAGCGCTCGGGAGCCAGACGGAAGAACAGGTTGGTAGGCGAGCCGTCGGGTTGGCGCTGCTCCAGAATGCCTTGCACCAGTTCGCGGAACAGCGCCTCGCTGTTTTCATCGAGGACATACTCCGCCGCGCCGATGCCGAAGAAGATTGTCTCGGCATTGCGGAACGACCCTGAAGCCGGAGTCCGACGAGCGCGCGCAAATTCCAGGCCGAAAAGCCGAAAGACGATTTCCGAGGCGGACTCGACCGGGGTCCCCAACAAGCACCGTTTTTGCGCTTACTTGGGCAAAATTCAGACTGCCGGGGGATCCTCTTTTCGACTCCCCAGCAATCCGTAAAGCCTTGCCCAGACTTGTTCTTCACGGAAAGCGTAATCCAACCCTGAGAAGTCTGCACCGTCCCTTAGCACAGCCCTATGTGATAATCGAACATTGGGTCCCCGGCCACCAGCCGCGTCTTCCGCGACAGTCGGACATCCAATGAGTGTGACTATGGACAAGAAGTTTTTTTTCGACCGCTACGGGCTGGCGCAAGCCGATGTCGAACGTTATCTCTCTGCGGCCCTTTCCGCGGGCGGCGACTTCGCCGAGCTCTATTTTGAGTACCAAACCTCCACCTCGGTTTCGCTCGACGAGAGCATGGTGAAGTCGGCCACGCAAGGCATCTCGGCGGGCTGCGGGGTGCGGGTGTTGTCGGGGGAGCGCACCGGTTACGCCTACACCGACGACCTCTCGCCGGAGCGGCTCCTGCACGCCGCCCGGACCGCGGCGCTGATTGCCAGTGGTCCGGCGAAGCAACCGGTGGTGGGCCTGACCAACAAGCCCGCGCACAATCTTTATCCCGTACCTTTGCCCTCGGTGGAAGCCGACGTGCTGGCCAAGGTTGACCTGGTGCAGCGGGCCGACAAAGCAGCGCGCGCCTACGATCCGCGCATTCATGAAGTACGCGTGAGCTACGCCGACGAGCTGCGCCACATTCTGGTGATTGGTTCCGACGGCAGTTTCGCCGAAGATGCGCAACCCATGGCGCGCATGAGTGTTTTCTGCATCGCCAAGGACGAGGTTGCCGGCACGGCGCGCGGCACAGCCGGCGGCGGCGGCCGCGTGGCGCTGGAATATTTCCAAGGGGACGCGTCGCCGGAGCATTTCGCCAAGGAAGCGGCGCGGCAGGCCATCATTCAGCTCGATGCTCGCGAAGCGCCGGCCGGTGAAATGGAAGTGGTGCTCGGCCCTGGATGGCCGGGGATCCTGTTGCACGAAGCCATCGGACATGGCCTCGAAGCCGATTTTAATCGCAAGAAAACTTCGGCGTTCTCGGGGATGCTGGGCCGGCGCGTGGCCAGCGACAAATGCACCGTCGTGGACAACGGCACCATGCCCGGCCGCCGCGGCTCGCTCAACGTGGACGACGAAGGCAATCCGACCGAGAACACGGTCCTCATCGAGAACGGCATCCTCAAGGGCTATCTCTCCGACAAGTTGTCGGCGCGCCTGATGGGCATTCCCAACACCGGCAATGGGCGTCGCGAGAGCTATCAGCACATCCCCATGCCGCGCATGACCAACACTTACATGCTGGCCGGGCAGGACTCGCCGGAAGACATCATTAAGTCGGTGAAGTACGGTGTGTACGCGGCGAACTTCGGCGGCGGCCAGGTGGACATCACCAATGGCAAGTTCGTCTTCTCCGCCTCGGAGGCTTACCTGATCGAAAACGGCATCATAACTTCGCCGCTGAAGAATGCGACGCTCATCGGCAACGGGCCGGATGTGCTGACCAAGGTCTCGATGGTTGGCAGCGATCTGCAACTCGACGAGGGCGTTGGCACCTGCGGCAAGGATGGACAGTCGGTGCCCGTCGGCGTGGGAATTCCAACGCTGAAGGTGGACCGGCTGACCGTCGGCGGGACCGGCGGGTAATACCAAGCAGGTACATTTACGTTGATTAGCTCTTTGTTTTGTCATCACGAGCGGCTTCCGCGAGGGATCTGCTTTTTTAGGTCTTCAATGGCCTCCCGCGGCCGACTGTACGACATTGTGACACTCTGACAACGTAGGACTAATACATGACCGTATCTGCTCAAGAACGCCCCGGCGCCGCGCCAACCGCATCCACCGATCTGAAGGAAGTCGCCGCCGATGTGGTCCGCCGCGCCATGCAGGGCGGAGCTAGCGCCGCCGAAGCTGTCGCCATGGATGGCAGCGAATTCTCCACCGTCGTGCGTCTCGGCGAAGTGGAGACCCTGAAGGAGTCCGGCTCCAAGGCCATCGGCGTGCGCGTCTTTTTCGGACAGCGCGCCGCCAGCACCTACTCCAGCGACCTGACGCCGGAAGGGGTGAAGCAGTTGGTGGGCTCGGCGCTGGCGCTGGCGAAGGTCACCAGCGAAGACCCCTTCGCCGGAATTCCCGAGCCGGCGCAGCTCGGTAAACTTGAAGGCGACCTCGACCTTTATTACGACGACGTCTATTCCCTATCCACCGCCGATCGCATCGACTACGCCCGCCGCGCCGAGAAAGCGGCACTCGACGCCGATCCGCGCATCATCAACTCCGAAGGCGGCACCTTCGACGCCGCCATCGGCTACAAGGTGCTGGCCAATTCGCACGGATTCGTCGGCGACTACCAGCGCTCCTATTGCTCGGTTTCGGCGGTACCCATCGCGCAGGTGGAAGGTTCGTCGATGCAGCGCGACTACTGGTATTCGGTCGCGATGACCCTGAAGAAGCTGGAATCGCCGGAAGAAGTCGGCAAGATCGCCGCCCAGCGCACCGTGCGACGCATCGGCGCGCGCAAGATCAAGACCGCAAAAGTTCCCATCGTGTTCGAGTACACCATCGCCGGATCTCTCGTCGGCCACATCTTCGAGGCGGTCAATGGCGACTCGATCTATCGCGGCGCGTCGTTCCTTACCGGCAAGCTGAACGAAAAAATCGCGGGCGACAACATCAACGTGGTGGACGACGGCACCATGCGCGGCGGTTTCGGCACCAGCCCCTTCGATTCGGAAGGCGTACCCAGCCGCAAGACCATCGTGGTCGAAAACGGCGTGCTCAAATCGTACCTGCTGAATACCTACACCGCGAAAAAGTTGAACTTGCAGACCACCGGCAACGCCTCGCGCGGGCTGGCGGGAACGCCGGGCATCGGGCCGGGCAACTTCTTTCTCCAGCCCGGCGCGAAGAGCCTGCAAGAGATCATCGGCGACATCAAGGAAGGTCTGTTCGTCACCGAGTTTCTGGGCTTCGGCGTGAACCTGGTGACTGGCGACTTTTCGCGCGGCGCCAGCGGCCTGTGGATCGAGAACGGCGAACTCACCTATCCGGTGGAAGAGATCACCGTCGCCGGCAACCTGAAAGACATGTTCTTCAACATCGCGGAGATCGGCAACGACCTGGAATTCCGCAGTTCGATCGCGTCCCCCACGCTTCGAATTGATGGCATGACCGTCGCCGGGGAGTAAGGCAGCGTCCAAGTGCAAGGGCCGGCACCGCCGCTGTAGATCGGCATCGAAGCGCAAATCCTGTCGGACCTGAACCTCAAGCGCATTCGCCTGCTCACCAACCAGCCGCGTAAGGTGTCCGCTTGTCTGCGCGAATGCCATTTCGGGCTTCACTTCGCGGTTTGCCAGCTCTGGTAACATCCAGCAGATGCGAACTCTTGTTTGTTTCTTGATCTGCATGATCGGGTGCCAGGCGCAGCGTCCTGTGGTGCAGCGTCCTGAGGACCAGGTCCTCGCCGTATACAAACAGATGGAGAAGGCGGTGCAAAGCGGTGACGCGAAAACCTTCGTCGGGTTGTGGTCCCGCGAATCGGCGTCGCAAGCGCAGAAGTTGGGGTCCCAGTTGCACCCGCAGCCCGATGTGCATTACACCTCGTCCAAGGTTTTCGTGCAGGGAGACGAGGCGGTGTTGCTCGGACAATACGGCAACGACGGATTCCTGAGCATGCGTTTCGTCAAGCAAGACGGGCGCTGGAAGATCAAGGACTTTGCTTTTAGCGATAAGGCGTACCGCGAGGAATCGGTTTATGCCATGATTCCGCCGGCCGCCAGAGCCTTCGAGCGCGCGGGGGCACCGTGGCAGAACGTCGCGCCGGCATTCGATAAGGCGGATGCGGCCAAGCACGGCTTTCAGGTGCGGGCAGCTTACGATGAGTCGTTTCTGTACATTCGGATCGAATTGCCGACGCCGGTCCCTGCGCCCGGCAACCCGGCTGAGAAGCCGCCCATAGGATGGCCGGTGATGAAGGTCGACGTTTCCGGCGTTGGCGAGTTCGTGTTGCACGCCAACGCGAACATCGGAGACCAGGCGACCTTCGATAAGAGTGGCCGCGCCAACAGTCATCGGTCTTACGTGGCGTATTGGCTTATGCTCGAGCGCGCCAACAAGATGATCTTCCAGGCGTGGGCGGGCTTACATCCCGATCCGTTGATTCAGGCGGGAGACCACTCCCTCGACGTGCGCGTGCCGCTGCAGACGATGGGCATCACGGATGCGAGGCATACGAAAATCACGATCGGCGACGCGCAGTGGCCAAAGAGCGCGATTTTCAGCCTGGAAGCGCAGCAATATCGATAGCGATGTGCTAGTTGTCGCCGCTCACAGCGGTATGTTCCCGTGCTTCTTGGGCGGGTTCTTGGCGCGCTTGTTCTCCAGCATGTCGAGCGCCTGAATCAGCTTGCGGCGCGTGTCGCGCGGGCGAATCACGCCGTCAATATATCCACGCTCGGCGGCTATGTAAGGATTCGCGAAACGCTCGCGGAACTCCTCGATCTTCGCAGCGCGATCGGCATCGGGAGTCTCCGACTTCTCCAACTCGCGCCGGTACACGATGTTCACCGCGCCTTCGGGTCCCATCACCGCGATCTCGGCGGTTGGCCAGGCGTAGTTTACGTCGGTGCGGATGTGCTTCGACGCCATGACGCAATAGGCGCCGCCATAAGCTTTGCGGGTGATCACGGTAATCTTGGGCACCGTCGCCTCGGAGAATGCATACAGCAACTTGGCGCCGTGGGTGATGATGCCGCCGTACTCCTGCTGGGTGCCGGGCAGAAATCCCGGCACATCTTCGAAGGTGATGAGCGGAATATTGAAGCAGTCGCAGAAGCGCACAAAGCGTGCGCCTTTGATGCTGGCGCTGATGTCGAGCACGCCCGCCAGAAATGCGGGCTGGTTGGCGACGATGCCCACCGGCTTGCCGTTCAGCCGGGCAAAGCCGATCACGATGTTCTTGGCGTAATGCTCCTGCGCCTCGAAGAAGTAGCTGTCGTCCACCACGGCGTTGATCACGTCCTTGATGTCGTAAGGCAGGTTCGATTCGGCGGGAACGATGGTGTCGAGGTGCTCGTCGGCACGATCAATGGGATCGGTGCAAGCCTTGCGCGGCGGATCTTCCAGGTTGTTCGAGGGGATGAAGCTGAGCATCTCGCGAATCATGCTGAGACACTCGGCGTCGTCGTGCGCCATGAAATGCGCCACGCCGGATTTCTCGTTGTGCGTCATCGCGCCGCCGAGTTCATCCTTGGTGACCTCTTCGTGGGTCACGGCCCGGATGACATCCGGTCCGGTGATGAACATGTACGAGGTGTTGTTCACCATCAGGATGAAGTCGGTCATCGCCGGAGAATAGACGGCGCCGCCGGCGCACGGGCCCATGATCGCCGAGATCTGCGGCACCACACCGGAAGCCAACACGTTGCGCAGGAAGATGTCGGCGTAGCCCGCCAGCGACATCACGCCTTCCTGAATGCGCGCGCCCCCGGAATCGTTCAGGCCGATGACCGGCGCGCCCACCCGCATGGCCATGTCCATGATCTTGACGATCTTGGCGGCGTTGGTCTCCGACAGCGAGCCGCCGAAGACGGTGAAATCCTGCGCGAAGACGAACACCAGCCGGCCCTCGACGCGGCCGTAGCCGGTGAGAAAGCCGTCGCCGAAATACTTCTGCTCGTCCATGCCGAAGTCAGTGCAGCGGTGAGTGACCAGCTTGTCGGTTTCCTCGAAGGTGCCCTCGTCGAGCAGAAACTCAATGCGCTCGCGGGCCGACATCTTGCCTTGCTTGTGTTCGCGCGCCCGGCGTTCTTCGCCTCCGCCGGCTTCGGCGAGCGAATCACGGCGCTTCAGTTCGGTCAATTTCTGTTCCAGGTTCATGGGAGGGATTATAACTAGCTAACGGCGGTGGAGCAGCGGGAGTTTGCGATTACAGACTCACCCGGCAATGTGACGAATGTACTTGCCGCCGCCCCGCTCGGGCCAGAGTTCCAGATGGGACAAGACAGCGTGCCGGAGACGGCTACTTGTGATATGGCGATATTACAACACCTATCCGGGGAATAGTAGGAACAGGCCAGTTTCCGTGTGGCGACCACACGGGAGCCATCGCCTAGGGGCTCGAAGGGTTGAGTATCTCAGCGGACTACTGCAGGGATTGCCCTTGCTCAACCACGAGCTTGTATGCGACGTAGTACTTGTAAATATTGCTGACGTACTGGACAGTCACTTGCCCCACGTTCTGTGACACCACTAGCTCGACATTTCCGAACCATTTGTTGGGATCTAGTCCCTGGGCCAGCGTTCTCTTTCGAAGATCCGCGATGCGATTAGGACCAGCGTTGTACGCGGCAAAGGTAAACAGCAGACGGTCCTCGGGATCAATCTTCGGGTCGCTGAAATACTTGTCTGCAATCATTCTTAGAACTTTGACGCCCGCGTGAATATTATTCTCGGCAGTCGTCACATCCGGAATGCTTATGGGCGGCGCCGCCGCAGTTGACGGCTTGACTTGCATGATTCCAACCGCACCGCCGTTTCTCACCGCCTGGTTGAGCATGGACTCCTGGTATCCCTGGGCCACGACCATCAGGTAATCGAAGCCATATTGCGATGCGTACGTCCTGAAGAAATTCGCGGTCTCCTTGAATTTCCTGATTTCTTCTTCGTTCGTCGGGTTCGTGATCCATTTGGTGCTCTCCATATACCGCCGTATCACAGTATTGCCGAAGGACGTTCCGGCGGCATGGGTCTTGACAAATTCATCCACCAATTCTTTGAACTTCGGATTGTTCTTGCGCATCGCCCACGCCAAGTTTCCTTCGTCGGCGATGACGATATTCGGTTGAGGGATAATGTCGTGAAACGCATTGGCCCAGAGTTTGGCGCGCTGCGTGATCGTAACGGTCGCGGGCAGTATACCGGCGTTCACCATTTCCATCAAGTCTTCATCCATCAAATTCTTGTCGGCACTCTGAATCAGGATGGCAGGTTTGCCTTGCTTGCGTAGTGAATCGTTTACCTTTTCTAAGTTAACGTAGTAGGTCGCGAGGGGCTTAACAAAAACTTTCTTCCCGCCCAGATCCTGCAAGGAGGAAACTGGACCGAAATTCTTTCCCGTTACAAGAATCTGTTTGACGCCAGATTCAATGGGGATCGAGAACGCGACTCGCTGTTCGCGCTCGGGAGTCACGGTTAGCGGGTATGCGATCAGGTCACCAATTCCCTCGGTTAGGTACGGTTCAAGTTGATCGGGGCGGACCGGAATAAATGTAACCTGCACGTGTTGCCTGCCGGTATGCAACTTCTGATTGACGAACTGCTCGAAGTCCCGGAGCGCCTCGTAATA
The DNA here is from genome assembly GCA_963737435.1 of uncultured Acidobacteriaceae bacterium. Classification (GTDB taxonomy): domain Bacteria; phylum Acidobacteriota; class Terriglobia; order Terriglobales; family Acidobacteriaceae; genus Bog-257. Next base: position 71,564 of record CAVTSI010000016.1, read on the forward strand.
GATGCCCTCCGGCTTGCCGTTTACGTAGAAAAAACTAGAGTGGCTGTATAGCACGAGCGCCCGGATATTCTTAGCCTTCACCATCGCATCCAAGTCGCCGGTGTGGCGTTCGAAGTTCAGAGGCAGTCCGGCGTCGGGCGACTGGGACGAGGCTCTGTCCGATGAAGTGGCTGGGGCTTTTGCGGATTGAGGTTGGGCCGCAGCCGCTGTCGTGCGGCAGGGGGTTGCGAGTAGAAAACCCAACAACAGGACAAGCCAAATACTTCTTCGATGTGAAGGGGAGCCAGAAAACACAATGATCCTCGGACGTACAGCGATTTGCGCCAACATTGTGACGGGGGTTCCGACGGATGAATGCGCGCCGCTCCCAAAATCCATTTTGTTCCTTCAACCCTGCATTTCTCTGCGTCGTGGAGCTAATCTCACGGCTTCGGGGTCTTGGGCCTAGGGATACGCCACGTCCACGAACCGCCGAACACGATCGTTCGTCCCTGCACGCGAGCCAGGGCGCGGTACTCATCGATGTCCTTAAAAAAGAACGCCAGATTCTTCGCAGGGAGAATGTAGTTGATCTGACCACCGACTCCATGGACCGAGTAAAAGGGGATCAGTCTCGCCGGCACCGGAATTCCTCCAATCAAAACCGTGCCGCCATTTGCAGTCACTTGAAACTGGTCGTACCCGACCACACCCACTTGCAGCAGTTGGCTGAGATCTTTTTTCAGGGGAAGTACCTGCCCAAGTCCCCACTCATCAGTGAAGGCCTGACCTGGTGTCTCGTTCGTGCCAGCCTTTTGCCCGTGGACCTCCCAAGCGGTGGTCAGGTTTGCGGTGGTTCCCTGGTTCTTGGTTATGTAGAACGTGGTGCCACTTGTTATGAAGTTACCCTAATATCCGGAACCGACGTTGTTGCTTGCTCCCGCAGTGAATCGACCGGTAGGAGCCATGAAAGCGTATCCGGCATTGAAGTCCACTCGCTTCCCAAAGTGCCAACCCAGGTTCAAGGGTTGGACGTACATGTCGGCAAAACCTGATCCACCAGCGCCGAGGTGGGCGTCGGGTATCACGGGTATGTCAGCCACCAGATCACCGCTCGCCCCGGTCAGTGCGACATAGGGCATGAAGTATCCGCCCAGGAACTTGTGATTCGGGACATAGTAGAAAATGTTCTCGTCGGCCCAGAACGAGTAGGTCCCAGTAATACCTTTCACCGGATTGCCTTTGGGGCCATTCAACTGACTAGCTGAGTAATTGAAGGCCTGGTTAGCATAAGTGATACCCGGATCGGGAATCACGCCAGCATTGAGCTCAAACTGTCCCGGTATCCATTGCCCCTTCTGTTGTCCGAGCAAAGGTGAAGCAAACCCGACGACGGCGAGTGCAAGTAATAAGATTCCAGATTTGATCTGCGAAGACATCTATTCCTCCCCGACTGAGGCTAGGTTATGAGGTAGTGATTTCACTTTGGCGGCGTATACGGGTCGGGCGTACCGACTTTGATCGGTGGATATTTCTTCAAACTTTCCTGGAAATCACCAACGATCTTCATCATCGGTTCGGCGACCCAGGTATTCTTGACGCCCACATCGCGCTCTTCCTTCAAGTCAGTGAGAAGATTGACCAGCTTTGGCACTGGGAGCATCAACGGCGGGTCGTACATGTTTACTTGCCAGATGAAGTGCATCTTCCAATTACGCCACTTGACTGCGGACAACCGGTCAGCGACGTAGGCTGGGAACCCTTCGCGGTTGGAGTTCTCCTGTTTGCCAAGGAGGAAATCCAGTTGGTCCACACCGTCAATCGGTCGGTCCTTCGGAACTTCCGCACCACCTACTCGGGCAAGGGTCGGGTACATGTCCACAATGTGAACGATCTCGTTGCTGACGCGACCTGCTGGCACTTTATTGGGCCAGCGGATGATGAATGGAGCACGCAGCGAGGCTTCCATCGCCGTGAAATAGGTGCCCCTCCAAGGGCCGCTGTCTCCCTCCCAGGGGTCGGTTGCCTCCGGGCCGTTATCGCTGGTGAAGATGACCAGGGTATTGTCTTCGATGCCAGCTTCCTTGATAGCGCCCAGAATTTGGCCGGTGCGGTAGTCCATCTCGGCAAGGCAATCGGCCCAATCGCCATTGCCGGTTTTTCCGGCGAACGCTGGATTTGGTAACGTCGGCATGTGAACCATCGAGGACGAAACGTAGGCATAGAATGGCTTGCCAGCGGCTGCATTGCGCTTTATGAACTCCACTGCGCGGTTCGTGATCTCGGCTTCGATGGTTCGGCGAGTATCCAAGTCCAATACTGCGAGCTGTCGGGCTTTCTCACCTTTGCGAGCTTCGTAGATGTGCTCAGGGTGGACGATGCTCGCGTTCCAGCCTTGCTTGTTGCCTACTGACGGCCACATTCCTGTCGTCTGGTTCAGTGACGGCCACATCGCTTCGTCATAAGTGCGAGGGATGCCGTACCATTCATCGAATCCCTGATGCGTTGGGAATCGTTCTTCGGCGCTGCCAAGATGCCACTTGCCCCACATACCGGTGGCATAGCCCTGGCCTGAGAGCAACTTCGCGATGGTGACTTCCCACAGAGTCAACCCGTCCGCGACGCCGCCGATTGGGACTTCGTACGTGCCGGAGCGGATGGAAAAGCGACCCGTCATGAGCGCCGACCGGGAGGGTGTACACTGCGCCTCGACGTTGAAGTTGAGCAACCGGGTGCCTTCGCTGGCGAGTTTGTCGATCCGCGGCGTGGGCGCACCACGAAGGATGCCGCCACCGTAGACGCCCAACTCGCCATAGCCGAGATTGTCGGTAAGGATGAACACAATGTTCGGTTTCTTTGCCTGGGGGCGGCTCTCTTGGGCTGTAGCCATTCCGGTAAAAAAGATCGGTGCCGCCACCAGAAATCCGAGTGCCATCGGCGCCAGCTTTCGACACGCCGCTCCAAAGTCCATACTTTCCTCTTTCAGGTAGTACTGGTTAGCTCCTGCGAGGCAATCTTACGCTTCCTCGGTCAGTTCACCACGATTGCAGATGGTTAGGAACTGTCACGTGCGACAGGGATACGAGAAGCCGGGGATTTGAAGTTAGCGGCCCGCAGATAGATGTCGCAATCAGGCGATAGCACAACTTACAGAAAGCGTGCCGTCCCTACGGGATTTCGGTCCTTTATCCGAAGTGCTCCCATCCGGCGGGCTGGAGGGGCTGGGTTTTGCCATCGGCGGTGGCCAGTCTCATCTGTTTGCCGCTCAGGATCTCGCCAATGCGCGTGACCGGCACGCCGGCGATCAGCTTGGGAATGCGGCGCTCAGGACGAGCGGTAAACAGCAACTCGTATTCGTCGCCGCCATGCAGCGCCAGCGTCAGACCATCCTTGCCACTGGCGGCGGGAAGAGCTGCGGCGTAAACGACTGCGCCGGCACCACTCTCTTCGCAGACGTGGCCGAGGTCGGTGGAGAGTCCGTCGCTGATGTCGATCATGGCGGAGGCCAGCTTCTTCTCGCGCAGGAACTCGCCGACCGCAACGCGTGGCTGGGGATAGAAGTGCTTCGGGTACGACCTCGGCCGCAATTTTTTCCCGTCGCGAAGTTGGTTCAACGCAGCCGCGGCCGAGCCGAGCGTGCCAGTGACGTATAGAAAATCGCTCGGTCGCGCACCCGAACGCAAAACGGCTTGTCCCGCCGGAACGCTGCCCAGCACCACGATGTCGGCCAAGATGCCGCTGGGCGACTGCGCCGTGTCGCCTCCGGCCAGAGGAACTGAAAACTGCGCTGCGAGCTTTAATAGTCCTGCAATGAACTTGTCCACCCAACTCTGCGGCAGCTCCGGTGGAAGCGCCAGCGAAAGAAATGCCGCACGCGGAATCCCTCCCATGGCGGCAATGTCGCTAAGCCCGCGTGCCAGGCAGCGATGGCCTACCGAATCGGGCGGATGCCACTCGCGTCGGAAGTGCATGTCCTCGAGGCTGAAATCGGTGGTGATCAGCGCTTCGTGCCCCCGGGGAAGCGACAGCACCGCACAGTCGTCGCCGATGCCGTAGCCGGCGAGTTGTCCGCGCTTTGCTGCTGCGCGACGGATCCGTTCGATCAGCAACTTTTCGTTCAACGGCACAGCCCTCCTTCGTACGACAGCCAACCCAATATACCCGAGGCGCCCTGATGCGGCTATCTGGCATCTACTACTTTAGTATCAGCCACTTGTCCCTTATTCATTGACATGCTTACGACCGCTCTGTTACGGTTTGGTGTCATTCATTACACCAGCCATGCGCCCAGTTCGTTAGCCAATCGGCTGACGGTTGGGAGGAGAACCGTTAACCCACGGTTGTCCAGGTATCCGCAAGTGGACAGTTCGGACCCGGCAAAGGCCTTAGTTCCGGATTTTCATAATTTGGTTTTTCGCGTTCCGGAACCATTTCTTGATAGAGGGTTATAGTTTTGCGAAAACGCTTTTATATTCTCTTTGTGGCTCGCGATGCAGAAGGCCAGCTCCGAAAGATCCCCATCCCCATTCATTACCTGTACGTCTTCATGGCCGGCGCCCTGATCGGCATGTTCAGCATCACGGGCATGGCTGGTTCTTACACGCGCATGTTGTGGAAGGTGGCCAGCTTCAACCAGTTGCGCTCCGAGAAGAATTCGCTACAGACCCGCTACAAGCAGTTGGAACAGGTCAATCACGAGAAGGACATTCAGGTGGCTTCGCTGGGCACACTGGCCAACGAAGTCTCCATGATCTACGGCCTGAAGCCGAATCCCAAATTGTTGAATGAGAATGACGGGGCGTTGAAGCCAGAACAGGTGACTTCTTCCCTGGACCAGCTTTACGCCTTGCGCAACTCGGCCCTGACAGGCGCAGCCACGGCTGGATTGGGGTTGGGCCTGACGCACGAAGCCTCTCTCACCGATTGGGTCAGGGCGACCACTGCGCCCGCTTTGTGGCCGGTGATGGGCCCGATTACGGGCGCCTTCGGCGTACGCATTGATCCGTTCAACGGCGAAGGCGCGTTCCACTCGGGTATCGACATTTCCTGCCATTACGGACAGCCGGTGCTGGCTCCCTCAGATGGCGTGGTGACCTTTGCTGGACCCTACAACGGCTATGGCCGCATGATTCAGATGGACCACGGCAATGGCATCACCACTCGCTACGGACACTTGTCAGGCTTCGCGGTGGCCGGCGGCCAAACGGTGCGCCGCGGACAGGTCATCGGCTACGTCGGCCTCAGCGGACGCAGCACCGGTCCCCATTTGCACTATGAAGTGCGCATCCACGACACGCCGGTGAATCCCCACAAATTCCTGCGCAGCACGACCATCAGGCCGGGAGGAATTCCCGCCGGTTAGCCGGGTCACTTGTGAGGTTTCTTGGCCGCCGGAGCGTTCTGCTCAGGCGGCTTTTGTGTTTCTGCTCCCAGTTCCACCGGCGGCTCGCTGAGTACCTTCTTGAAGAAAGCATACGGAACCTTGGCGGTCAGCACGGCCTGATCTTTGTCCTGATGGATTTCCAGGCTGTCGAAGGCGGCCTTCACGTCCGGGTCGGGACCTCCTGCGTCCATCGAGATATTGAGCGATTTGAAGAGCGCGATGAAGGTGTTCACGCGATCGGTGAAACTATGCGCCTGGGCTTCGCTGTGGGTGAGAACTTGCGCCCGCAGGTGGACTTCGTTGAGCGGCCGCGCCGACGCAATCACCGTGCTGTCCGGCGGCAGCAGTCCGCTCCAGCCTCCGGGCAAGAGCAGCTCGGCATGATCTTCCGAGGAACTGGCGGCCGGCGGGCGGGCTATCGTCCAGATAATGCTGCCCAGCGGCACCAGCCGGTAATATTCGCTCACCAGCGGCGGACCGCCGAAGGGCAGGGCGGCTTGCCGGTAACGATCGATCATGCCGTGGATGGCGTCGGGGCCTTCGGTATTCGACGCGGCGGCCACGTCCACACCGAGCAGCGCCACACGAACGGTCCGGCCTTCCAGCGGGATGATGTAGATCTCGAAATTGCCGTAATGTTCCACGGTGGCTGACAGCTTGCGCAGGTATTCCTCCACCCGTCCGCTGTCGAAGCGACCCTGCAGAATTTCGCTGTAGCGTGTCTCCGTCGATTTGCCGCCGACAGAAGTGCCGTAGTGAATGGCCAAGGCGGCTTTGTCCAGATCACGTTCGAACTCAAAGCCGGTCTGGCGAACGAAGTCTTCGTATTGCGGATCGCGGTCTTTGACGGGATGCTTGCCGAGATCGGTGAACAGGCGAATGGGTTCGAAGTTGACGTAGAGGACCGCGTCGGAATCAGGCAGCAAGCGGACGGCGTCTGGGGCGGCGCGCTTTCGCAGCAGAACGGCGGTCACGATGCCACCGGCGATGACCAGCACGACCGCTAAGGCAACCCACAACTGCTTTCGTCGTGTTCGCATGGATGGAGAGTTCATGATACGGGAAAAGGCGAGGCGGTGGCCAACCTGGGGGAAATTGGTTACAATGAATTGACCGCATTTCAGCGTTGGGCAATGCCAACGCGCTCCGCAGAATCCCCAGCCGCGAGGCCCGCGGGAGTGGCGAGTAGTGGGTCTCTGGTTGTTTGCACACTCGACGAGGTTTCCAGCGGGTAAACCATTTGCACGCGAGTTGCCGTTGTGGTAAGTTTATTGTTTGTCCCGGCTGGCAGGAAGAATCATGCCTGGTTCGCGTCCGCCTGTGGCGGATGTCGAGCCATGCTGCAGTGCTGGCGTAGCTCAGCTGGTAGAGCATCTGATTTGTAATCAGAGGGTCGGGGGTTCAAATCCCTTCGCCAGCTCCAGGATCGTAACCGTGAGCGCGCCGCAAGGCGTGGCAGGAGCAAGCCAAACGAGACGCGCAGCTCTCCCAGAGAACTGATTCAGCAGCAGCTTCCTAAATCGCAGAACGCGCGCGGAGGTAGGGCCGCGCGGCTGACGCGGAGTTTTGCCGGGATTGCGGAGCGACGCTTGGCGCGGGGTGTTCTTTGACAGCAGAGACTGGCGATTCCTTGCCAACGGCGACGCCGGGCTCTCAGGCAAGCGATGAGAGTGGGATGCTCGGTCGAACGTGCACAGGTGGCCGAGTGGTTAATGGCAGCAGACTGTAAATCTGCCGCTCCTTGCGAGCTACGGAGGTTCGAATCCTCCCCTGTGCACCAGGTTTTTTCGGGGCCCCCAGCGCGCCGCTGTTGCCCGCGTTGGGGTGGTTGAGATGAAGCGGTTATGGACGGCGTTGGGTTTGTTTGCGGTGCTGGCGGTGCTGGCGTGGACCACCATCAGCGATCAGAGATTCAAGCTGGCGGCGGTGGCAGTGCTGGCGATGTTTGCCGTTCGCACCTGGACGTGGAGCCGCAAGCAAGAGCGCGAACAGCGTGACCGCCGCGACGAGGATTGAAGCGTGGTTGTCGAGAGATCTTCCCTCGCCGGCTGAAGCCGGCTCGGGATGACAAAAACTAAACGGATTATGCGGCGCGCCTGAAGGCGCGCCCCTTCAAAGAATCAGCCCCACAGGGGCGTTAAGTTTGTCGCTGATTGACGGGCCCCGCTGGCGATGCGGTAATGCGTGACTGCCAAGTACGCCAGCCCGAAGGGCGAAACAAGATTAGCCCAGGGCGTAAGCCCTGGGAAAGAGCGGAAAACAGAATTGAGTCCCGTAGGGACGGCAGAGATTTTGGCTGGAATGCGCGGGAGTAACTCAGTGGTAGAGTCACAGCCTTCCAAGCTGTTGGTCGCGGGTTCGATTCCCGTCTCCCGCTCCAGAAGTTTGGTTGCATGGTGTGCAGTCAAGAGCTGATGTAGCTCAGTTGGTAGAGCACTCCCTTGGTAAGCGTTGCGGCAGCGAGCGGTTTTTGCGAGCGTTGCCGCGACCAAAGAAAGTCGTCATCTTCGATGACCGGCGATGGAGAGTGAAAAGAGTTTTCAGGGCTGATGTAGCTCAGTTGGTAGAGCGCTCCCTTGGTAAGCGTTGCGGCAGCGAGCGGTTTTTGCGAGCGTTGCCGCGACCAAAGAAAGTCGTCATCTTCGATGACCGGCGATGGAGAGTGAAAAGAGTTTTCAGGGCTGATGTAGCTCAGTTGGTAGAGCACTCCCTTGGTAAGGGAGAGGTCATCGGTTCGATCCCGATCATCAGCTCCATGAGTTTGAATCAGGCAAGGCCCGTGATTGCGGGCAGGATGGATTTCCGGTCCAGTGAATACTTCGATGGAACAGTCGGGACCGCGAATACCATTTCGTCAGGCTGCTCTTCGCATCGAGAAGCTGGATGAATTTGAGCAGTTTCGGTCCGCCTTGGCGAGGATTTTTGCGGCGGACACGGTGGAGGATTTTCTCCGGCTGCTGCGGCGCAAGGGAGTCCCAATCCGCGATTTCGATCGCGTGTTGCGCGAGAAGTTGCTGGAGCGTGCGGACCGGAAGCTGGCGCAAGACGCGAAATCGGCGCGGCAGTTGTATGACGCGCTGCCGGTGAGCGATCAGGCGCAGGTGCGGGAATTTTATTTGACGGCGCTGGAGGCGGTGGACCTGCCTCTGCGCGAGAAGTTCAACAAACTTTACCGGTACTACTAGGGCAAGGAACTATGGCGAAAGAGAAATTTGATCGCAGCAAGCCGCACGTGAACGTGGGCACGATTGGACATATCGATCATGGCAAGACCACGTTGACGGCGGCCATCACCAAGGTATTGCAGAAGCACAATCCCAAGATCGTGTTCCGCAGCTTCGACTCGATCGACAACGCGCCGGAAGAGAAGGCGCGCGGTATCACCATCGCCACGGCGCACGTGGAGTACGAGACCGCCAACCGGCACTATGCCCACGTGGATTGTCCCGGACACGCCGATTACATCAAGAACATGATCACCGGCGCGGCCCAGATGGATGGCGCCATTCTGGTGGTGGCGGCCACCGACGGTCCGATGCCGCAGACCAAGGAGCACGTGCTGCTGGCGCGCCAAGTCGGGGTGCCCTACGTGGTGGTGTTCCTGAACAAGTGCGATGCGGTGGAAGATCCCGAGCTGATCGATCTGGTGGAGATGGAAGTACGCGAGCTGCTGACCAAGTACAACTTCCCGGGCGACGAGTTGCCGGTGGTTCGCGGCTCGGCGCTGGGCGCGTTGAACGGCGAGGCGCAGTGGGAGGCCAAGATCGACGAGCTGATGGAGGCGGTGGACAAGAACGTGCCACTGCCGGCGCGCGACATCGACAAGCCGTTCCTGATGCCGATCGAAGACATCTTCTCGATCCAGGGGCGGGGCACGGTGGTGACCGGCCGTATCGAGCGCGGCAAGGTGAAGGTGGGCGAGGAAGTGGAAATTGTGGGCTTCCGCGAGACCCGCAAGACGGTGGTCACGGGCGTGGAAATGTTCAAGAAGCAGTTGGACGAAGGCCTGGCGGGCGACAATGCCGGCCTGCTGCTGCGCGGCATCCCCAAGGAAGACGTGGAGCGCGGCATGGTGCTGGCCAAGCCGGGCTCGATCACGCCGCACACCAAGTTCAAGGGCGAGGTCTACGTGCTGTCGAAGGAAGAAGGCGGGCGGCACACGCCGTTCTTCAAGGGCTACCGGCCGCAGTTTTACTTCCGCACCACCGACGTGACGGGAGTGGCGACGTTGCCGGAGGGCACGGAGATGGTGATGCCGGGCGACAACGTGAGCCTGGAGATTGAGCTGATCACGCCGGTGGCGATGGAGAAGGGCTTGCGGTTCGCGATTCGCGAAGGCGGCCGCACCGTGGGCGCCGGCACCATCACCGAGATTATTGCGTAATTAGAAATTCTTCGGCGAGGTTGCTTAGCTGCGCCTCGCTGATATCCGCACTTCGATGCGGACAAGGCTTCGCGGTATTAAGCCGCGAAGTAAACGGAAAAGGAATAGGTCAATGCCTCGCGAAATCGTTGACATTACAGTGCACGAGAGTGCAAAGATCGCAATTACTCGACGACCAAGAACCGAAGACCACCACGAGCCGGTCTCGAGTTCAGCAAGTTTTGCCGTAAGTGCCGCAAGCACACGGCGCATAAGGAAGTGAAGTAAAGCCGGCTGTTTCGCTGTCTCGCTTTTCGGCGTACAGCGAGTGGCGAACAAGCGAATCCGGCGGCATTTTAGGGGCGTAAGCTCAACGGTAAACTGGCGGTCTCCAAAACCGTATTTGGGGGTTCGAATCCCTCCGCCCCTGCCATGATTGATGGATGGCGCAGAGAAGCGGCGCCAAGTTCCGGCGGACGAATGGCAGCAAGGCGCGGCGAGCGCCGGAAGAGGATAGATGGCGAAGCAGCAACAGCGAGCGAAGTGGCGAGCGACAGCTAGCTTCATCGGCACGATTAAGGCGTGGCCGCAGCGCATCAAGAGTTTTTACAGCGAAGTCCGCACCGAGATGAGCAAGGTCACCACTCCGAACCGCAAGGAAGTGCAAGGCACGACGACGGTGGTGATTATCACCGTCTTTATCTTCGGCCTCTACTTTTGGGTGGTGGACAAGATCTTGGGCTCGGTCCTCGCTGGATCGTATTTTAAGTACTGCAGCACGCACTAGCGAGGGCCCGCCGCTACCGCGCGAACCCATGGCTGGCACGAAGGAAATCAAATGGAAAACGTAAAGCACGAGGGCAAGGGAGCCGACGAGACGCCGGAGTCGGCGCGCCTGCCGCTCGCCACGCCGGAGCCAGCCGGAGACGCCGCAGAATCCGAATATGAAGTGGTACATCATCCACGCCTACTCGGGATTCGAGCGCAAGGTGAGGGAGTCGCTGGAGTCGCGCATGCGCGCCTTCGGGCTGGAGGACAGCATTGGCCGGGTGCTGATTCCCACCGAGACGGTCACCGAGATCCGCAACAACAAGAAGTACACCCGCGAGAGCATGTTCTATCCCGGCTACGTTCTGGTCGAGATGGACATGGACGACGAAGTCTGGCACATGGTGAAGTCAACGCCGCGGGTCACCGGCTTTGTGGGCACCGGCCAGCAGCCCACGCCGCTCTCCGACGAGGAAGTCAAGCAGATTGTCTATCGCGTCGCCGACAGCAAGGAAAAGCCGAAACTCAAGATCAAGTACGAAAAGAACGAGACGGTGCGCATCACCGAAGGCCCGTTTGCCACCTTTACCGGCGTGGTGGACGAGGTCAACGAGGACCGCGAGACGCTGAAGGTGATGGTTACCATCTTCGGCCGCTCGACTCCGGTGGAGCTGGGGTTCGGGCAGGTGGAGAAGGTTGTTACGCTAACCGAAGTCGCAGCTCAGCGTGCGCCGACGAGTACGCGCTGCGGCCGAAAATCCTAGACCCGAGCGGCGCAGGCATAAGGAAGGTTAAGCATGGCAAAGAAAGTTACAGGATCGGTGAAGCTGCAGATTGCAGCGGGCAAGGCGACGCCGGCTCCCCCGGTTGGCCCGGCGCTCGGTCAGGCGCAGGTCAACATCATGGAGTTCTGCAAGCAGTTCAACGCGCGCACGCAGAACAAGGAACTGGAAGGGCTGATCATTCCGGTGGTCATCACCGTGTACAGCGACCGCACGTTCACCTTCATCACCAAGACGCCGCCGGTGGCGGTGCTGCTGAAGAAGACCGCGGGCATCGCCAAGGGTTCGGGCACGCCGAACAAGGACAAGGTGGGCAAGGTGACCGAAAAGCAGGTGCTGGAGATCGCCAAGCAGAAGATGCCGGACCTGAACGCCGCCTCGCTGGAAGCTGCGGTGAAGAGCGTGAAGGGCACGGCGCGCTCGATGGGCTTGGAAGTCTCGACAGGAGGATAGAAGCGGGCGCTCCCGGACAGTGCAGTTCCCGGGAACACCGGCGCAATGAGCCTGCGGCGCAGCCGCCAGCAGTCGAAGATACCACGGCCCTGCGGCAGCAAGCGGAGCGGCGGTGGGAGACAGGAGCAGCAATGGCAAGAAATCCGGCAAGAATATCGGGAAGGCGCGCGCCGCCGTTGAGAGCGCGTCCGTACACGCTTGAGGAAGCGGTGCCCCTGTTGCAGAAAGTCAAGTACGCCAAGTTCGACGAGACGGTGGACTTGACCATGCGCCTGGGCGTCGATCCCAAGCACGCCGACCAGATGGTCCGCGGCACCGTGGTTCTGCCGCACGGTCTGGGCAAGACCAAGAAGGTGCTGGTGATGGCCAGCGGCGAAAAGGTGCGCGAGGCCGAAGCGGCCGGCGCCGATATCGTCGGCGGCGAAGACATGGTGGAGAAGATCCAGAAGGAAAACTGGACGGATTTCGACGCCGTGATCGCCACGCCCGGACATGATGCGGTCGGTGGGCCGGCTGGGCAAGGTGCTGGGCCCGCGCGGCCTGATGCCGAACCCCAAGACCGGTACGGTGACCTTCGATGTCGCCAAGGCGGTGGAGGAAGTCAAGGCCGGCAAGGTCGAGTTCCGCACCGACAAGACCGCCCTGGTGCACGTTCCGGTGGGCAAGATTTCGTTCACCGCCGACAAGCTGGTGGACAACGCCGCACGGTGATCAGCAGCGTGATGAAGGCCAAGCCGGCGGCGGCCAAGGGCAAGTACATCAAGGGTTGCTATATCAGCTCCACGATGGGCCCGGCGTTGCCATCGACACCGTGGCCGTGGAAGCGGCGGCGCGGGCTTAGGCTAAAGCGTAAAGAGGCGCTTTTCGAGCGCCCGGAAAAAGGATTCGAACATGGCCGTCACAAGAGCAAAAAAATCTCCAGCAGGTCGAGCAGCTCGAGGAAGAGTTCCAGAGCGCAAGCCACGCCGTGGTGGGCACGTTCAGCAAGTTGACCGTGCAGAAGGATTTTGAACTGCTCAAGGCCGTCCGCAGCGCGGGTGGGCGTTATCGCGTGGTGAAAACACGCTGGCGGAACGCGCCGCCAGGGAACCAAGGTGGAGGAAGCCATGAAAGGCCTCGCGGGAGTTACCTCCATCGCTTACACCGGCGGCGATCCCGTGGCCCTGGCGAAGGCGCTCAGGAGTATGCGAAGGACAATCCGGAGTACACCTTCAAGGTCGGCATTGTGGATGGCCGCGTCA